>NZ_JAAVJR010000001.1:0-706122 GCF_012037645.1 Salinimicrobium oceani | reverse complement strand
ACTCCTGTAGCAGAACAACTGTTGGCATCTGTTGACACCGTTACAGCACCTGGTGCAGTTATGGTCGGTTTTTGGTTGTCTTCAACGGTGATAATCTGAGTAGCTGTCTGAGTATTATCAGAATTATCGGTTACAGTCCAGGTGACGGTAGTGGTCCCTATAGGAAAAGATAAAGGAGCATCATTTTCCACCTTTTTGACACCACAGTTATCAGAAGTAGTTGGATTTCCCAGGCTAACTCCTGTAGCAGAACAACTGTTAGCATCTGTTGACACCGTTACAGCACCTGGTGCAGTTATGGAAGGATCTTGAGTATCGTTGACAGTGATAATCTGAGTAGCTGTCTGAGTATTATCAGAATTGTCGGTTACAGTCCAGGTGACAGTAGTGGTCCCTAGAGGAAAAGATAAAGGAGCATCGTTTTCAACCTTTTTGACACCACAGTTATCAGAAGTAGTTGGATTTCCCAGGCTAACTCCTGAAGCAGAACAGCTGTTGGCATCGGTTGACACCGTTACAGCATCTGGTGCAGTTATGGAAGGATCTTGAGTATCGTTGACAGTTACAATTTGAGTTGCTGTCTGAGTATTATTAGAATTATCGGTTACAGTCCATGTGACGGTAGTTGTCCCTAAAGGAAAAGATAAAGGAGCATCATTTTCCACCTTTTTGACACCACAGTTATCAGCAGTAGTTGGATTTCCCAGGCTAACTCCGGAAGCAGAACAGCTGTTAGCATCTGTTGACACCGTTACAGCATCTGGTGCAGTTATGGAGGGATCTTGAGTATCGTTGACAGTTACAATTTGAGTTGCTGTCTGAGTATTATCAGAATTATCGGTTACGGTCCAGGTGACGGTAGTTGTTCCCAAAGGAAAAGATAAAGGAGCATCATTTTCGACCTTTTTGACACCACAGTTATCAGCAGTAGTTGGATTTCCCAGGCTAACTCCTGAAGCAGAACAGCTGTTGGCATCTGTTGACACCGTTACAGCACTTGGTGCAGTTATAGAAGGTTTTTCAAGATCATTAGTACAATCGTCAAAAGTGACAGTGAAAATTCCCATAGGTGATTCGTACCAGGGAGAAGGCACATCTGACTGGATCTTAGGATATTCATAAGTTTCGAGAACCGGGTAATTCCAATAGGACGCCATTGCTGAAGTCAGCAAAATGAAGAGACCGGGAATTTTCAGAGAGGTAAAAATTTTCTCCATACGCCTAATTATTAGAAACTTAATAAGCTTCAAAAGTAGGAAAAAAAACAAGCCGGAAAGAATTTTAAGAAAAATTTATACGTTTAAGTGTTAGTTTTTTCAGATGAAAAACACAACTTTCAGGTTCTGAAATGAAAAACGCCCCTGTTTTAAGGGGCGTTTTTTGCAAAAATCAGAAAGATTATTACTCCAAAATTACCTTTTTGGTAAAGGTGCCTTGTTCCGTGTGAACCTTGACAATATAGACTCCGGCGCTAAAACGATTTACAGGTAGTTCCACCTCGCGATCTAGCGGCACATTGTAATAAACATGCACTTGTTGCCCCAGCATGTTGTTGAGGTACACCCGATCAACTTCGACCAGCTCCGGATTCTTGAGAAGAATATTTCTTGTGCCAGTGATATAGATCACCTCAAACGGACCTTCTTCTATGACCACTGGATCTTCAGGTTCGATATCGGGAGTTTTATCCTGGAATACCAGTTTAAACCTGTCGGTAAAGACTCCGGCTTCAGATTCCGTTTGGTAGGCTGCTTCTCTCAGATTATGCACTACCTGTTTCAAGCTATCGGCAAGATAAATGTTCATTTCATCGGGAATATTCTCAAGATCATCAATTGAAATGCTTAAGCTTCCTTGTTGATCTACTTTAATTCCCAGATCCAGTACTCGTTCCAGATCAAAATCTGGTACGCCTTGTATTACGAACTGATAGTTGTTGAAGTACCAGTACATATCTTCCACATTGTCTTCAATAAGTGGCGCATCGAAGCCCAAATCGAAATTGTCGGTAGCTCTTTTATCTGCAGCGACGAGGATCTGGCGATGATAGCCTTTTGGAGATTTAAATTTCAGCCAGATCTTGTTTTGTTCAACTTCTTCAGAATAACTATTGCTTGTGGAACTGGCAGGGAGATCTTTTTTCTCCTGGGAGTGGAAAACTGATTCTGAAGTACTTTCCGGTATAAATGCTCGCTGACTATTTTGAAAAATTACTTGTCCGCCATTTATTGTAGTGCCAGTTATTGCAGGATCTAAATTTGTTATGACAAAAAAGCCTTGTCCCACAGGTATAAACTGACGCGGCCTTTTAGTACCCTTGGAATTGTTTGCATTGATACGTTCATCTGTTGAAACAGCTTCTGTTCCCCCCACCTTTGTATAATAAGCGTAGCCTCCCACATATTCCTCAAGGTAATGAGTTTCCCCTGAAAAATGATCCCAGAAATAAAGAACACCATTGAATACATTTTTACCATTCGCGAGGTTGTCGTCAATGAATTTATGTGCATCGATAGCAGAAGGATAAGGATTTCCGATCAGGTAATTTTCTCCTTCACCAGCTGCAGACATATTGACCATTTCGATGGTGCCATTATTAGGTAATCCCTGAAAAGTATAATTTTGAGGTGCGGTAATTGGTGCAGAACCTGAAGTTCCTTTCATACTATATCCTTCCCCAACATTCAACGTCCCTGCGCTTCCAATATGTTCCCATTGGAAATAATTGTTAGCTGTTCCGTGAAATTTATGAAGCCAATATTCACTTACTTTTCGGGGTGTCGAAAAATCTCCATCTGCATGAGCATAAGCAGTTCCAAAATTTAATCCCTGAGGAGTTGGCAAGGATCCGTCCATCATTACTGCCCCCACTGAATAAGGAGAATTGCTGGCTCCTGAAGATACAGGAGAAGACCAGTAGTTGTAGTTATAACTGCTAGCAGTTCCTTGTTGATCCCGCAATAATTTTCCTTTACTATTTGAATCTACTATACTATTCATTGGCTGAAGAAGTTGTGATTCCCCATTAAGATCAATTTGACCATTTAGCAATAGATAATGAGAAAGGAAAAGTTGATTTCCCGTTCCGCCTGAGGCCCAGCTATTCGATGGAAATACTCCTTCCATATCTAAAGTGTTTACTTCAGAAATAAGACCCAAAAGAAATATGTCTCTGTTGCCAGAGGTTATATTATGAGAAGTTCTGGCAATATTCCATTCAATAGGACCAGTATGGGGTGGATCCCACACATCGGGACGTAACCAGGTAGCATCGGTCCCCCAAACTCCGTCATTTCCTGAATAATAGGGTAAAGGAGCAGTATTTTCCTGATTAGTTTCCATATTAACTAGCCGTCCCGGTACTTTGGTGGTGGCACGATCTGGAGTCAATCCATTAGCAGGCATATCTTCTGCCAAATATGTAACAGGACTTGTTGTCAGAGGTTCAGGATCTGCGGAGATAAGTCTGTAGTAGCCCTCAAGATCTGTATAAGTAAGTCCTTCAGGGACATTCATTGGGATCTGTTCTCCCATTTGTGCTCCATTTGCTATAAGACGTTGATTCATCATAAAACGGACCTGACCTTCGGTCAGGGGTTTTTTCCACAGCCTTACTTCTTCAATCCATCCTGAAAAATGGTTTTCTGCTTCTTTAGTAGAGGAATTCCATCGGGCACCAATTAATGTTTGGCTACCACCGGTTCCTGTAATGGAATTAGTTTCTTGAGGGATACCATCTATAAATAGTTTCCCGTCACTTGTGTATGCAATATGATACCACCTGCCATTCGTAGGAACTGGTAAATTTTCCATTTTTATTTCAAATCCGGGACCCGAAATTATGGTTCCTGTACTTGCATCTGTAGACCCTCCCTCAAAAGTGCGGTCAAAAGGACGTATCCAAGCTTCTATACTGTAATTATTTCCTGTATAATTGGTACCGAGGTCAACATAATCATCAAATCCATCAAAATCCAGGGCCATGCAGCCTTCAATTATTATTTCCAATGGATTTACTGTTATAGGACAGGTTTCAGGCACTACGTAAAGATTACCGTTATCATTTAATGAAGTAGGTTCTAAAATCCAGCTCACGCTATAAGTTCCTGTTGCACCCGCGGCAAGAATGGCGTTAGGGTCGTTCACAGCTGCTATTTCGTCAGTGGGATCAGAATCTACCAGAGTGCCTCCTTCAATTTCCCAACGTCCAATATACCCGTCGGGTGTGGGATAATTACTGACTACTTCATTTCTTCCATTTGTGACTATAGCAGTAAGTTGAACATCGAAATTTCCACAGCTTCCATATTCGGCAGTTACACTTGTGGTATATTTATCAAATACAAACACCTCAATTCTCTGAGCATTTTCGGCAACTTCACATGCATCTCCATTTGAATTGTACACCAATTTTGTTTTAATTTCGAAAACATTTAGTCCCACCTGTGTGGGAGGCCATTTTTCGGTATTGTTGGTTCCTATTAAAATACCGTCTGGATTACTCTCATCAGTATAATCTCTCCATTCCATTGTAATGCCATTAGGGCCTTCAGGAATATCTATGTTATCAACTGCCCAGATATCTCCTGAACGCGCGCCTGTATAATTAAAACGGATCCTTAAGTTGGGGCGCCCCATGTAATCGCCAAGATCTATTAAAATTTTATTTTCGGGATGTGAATCAATTGTTCCTGTTCCAAAACTTGTAGTATTCCCACTAGCAATACCTTGGGTTGCAGTTGCAGGAACTTCCCTTATGTAGAGAGTTGTATAAGTATTTCCTCCATCTGTAGAGATCTCCACTCTAAGAGACGCACCTGGAGTTAGTACATAAGCCTGATCAAAGGTCAAAATTGCCTGATCCATCGAACCAATAGTGAAAACCGGAGTTTCCATAGTGGAGGAATTATTTCCGGAAACAAGAGCAAAACCTTTATTCCCGTCTTCGATACCTGTATCAAAGACGACCCCGGAAGTTCCGTAAGGAGAATTTATGGAGGCTGTAGTGAAGGCACGGGGAGTAGCTCGTTTCCATCTATCAAATACAGTGTTGTTCGCGTCTGTATCGAATCCTAAATCTCCCGATTGCTGTCCAGATGATAATTTTCTCCTTATCCTCCACCCGTGATTAGTAATAGAAGCATTATCGAATGCTCCCTGATCCAGAATAGTTCCACCGTTCTCATATCCTGTTTCAGAGCTTAGAGTCACTTCCTCACCCAAACACACTACACCCGGATCTACAGTTACCGGACTCGGAGTGATATCTGATGGAATAACGCTTAGGATAGCCGTCTTTGAATATGCAGGTCCTGCACATGCGCCATTTGAAATCTCTACCTGGAATACTGTCGTTTCATTGAAATTGAGACTTTGTAGCTGAGCAGCCGTTAAAGTTATACCGGTGAAAAGCTCACCATTGATCTTAAGATCTGTGTAACCTGTAGCGTCCCAACTTCTGTAACCCCATTTTACAACCTCTCCAACACTTCCAGTTAGATTGAGATCTACGGCATAATCTCCTACAGGATTTTCGCAAATAGTAAATACTCTGCCATTTCCTGCAAAGGCTAATTCCCCTCCCACAGGAAGTTGGTCAATTGTCACTTCTATTTCGTTGGAATTCATTTCACTGCAGACCCCATTCTTAACAACCGCCCTAAAAATGGTGGCAGTAGCAAGACCTGTGAATTCATAAACTTGAGCAGTTGAGGCGATCTCTGTCCAGGTTACACCACCGTCTGTAGAACTTTCCCACCGCAGGATGGCGCCAGTATGATCAGCCAGATTTAAAGTTCCAGTTGGGGAACTTACGCACACCCTTTCTGGGCCTGTAAGAGTACCGGGAACTGTAGGTTCATCTACTTCAATGGTAATTGCTGTTGTGTTCACACAACCAGTGTCATTTGTACCTGTTAAAGTATAAGTGGTAGTTTGATCTGGAGAAACTTCGTAATCGGCTGTTGTTGCTAATTCTGTTCCATTTAAGCTCCAGCTGTAATTGTCGGCTCCTGTGGCGTGTAAAACTGTAGAGCTTCCCTTGCAAAGTAAAACAGCATCTGCAGTGACTTCAATTTCTGGTAAAGGATCTATTACTACAAGGATCTCTACAAGCTCACTTTCACAATCTCCGATGGATTGACTGACCCAAAATATTGTATTTCCGGTGGTAGTGGTACTAGGTGTTGGTGCTGTGCTAAGCTTAACTGAAGGATCATTGGGGCCGTACCAGTTAATTACTGCATTTGTATCAGTTCCTGTTGCACTCAAGGATGAAACATTTTCCTCCTCAAAACAGTAATGTACTTCTTCCTCGGTTGTTGGTAATGCAGGGGTTGGCTTAACAGTAACAACTAATTCAGTTGTATTACTTTCACAAACTTCTGTGGTCTGAGTCACAAAGTAGGAGGTATCACCTGCTTCTATGGAAGAAGGTGTAGGAACACCGTCAATGGGTTGCATATTTGCATCATACCATTTAAAAGTCGCTCCTGCCTCACCTGTTGCTGTTAGTGGAGAAGCGGTTTCTCCCTGGCAAAGAACTACAGGTTCAACTGTGGGTGGTTCTGGAAGCGCAGTAACGTTAAGTGTGAAGGTTTTGGAAGTAGCATCAGAACAGGTGAAATATTCAGGGCCTTTAATTCTTACAGCATACACCCCATTATCTGAGGGATTAGGTTCGATTATTTTGAAGGTACCTGTATACTCGCCATTTGCACCAACCGGCCCAGTTAAATCAAATTCAAACCTATCTGTATTTGTTCCAGGTATTTCTACTCCATCTTTTATCCAGGTAAAGGTCAATGCCGCTCCTTTAGCATGGGCAATAAATTCGAAGGTGACATCTGCTCTTTCCTGGTCACAGAAGGTCAGATCTTCGGTGGGCTTTATTATTATAATATTTTCATCAATGTTCAAGGTAACCGGCTCAGATGACACCATTGAACAAGGGGAAGAACCAGAAACTTCTACAAAATACTCACCTGCATTGGTTGCGGTCGCATTGCTGAAAGAAAGTTTTGCCGAATTTATTCCTGTAGCATTTGTAATGGCTGCCCCATCTGTTCTTTTCCACTGATAGGTCAGATCATCTCCGGTAGCCACTACTTCAAAAGAAGCAGGTTCAGTCGAACACACCCCGATATTAATGGGTTCAGTAGTTATCCTGACTTCCTCGAAAATCTCAATTTCTGTTGTTACTGAAACCGGACCACATCCATTGGCTTCTTGAGTAGTATAGGTAACGGTATGCACTCCCGGAGTGCTGTTTGCAGCTATTATATTTCCAGCACTATCTATTGCCAAACCACTTGTGGAAGAAAAACTTCCACCCAGATAAGCACCCTTTGAACTTTCTGAAAACGTAACAGCGTGAGAAGCAGTGTCTGAGGTGCAAAGAGGGGTTGGGTAATTTATTCCTACCTGTGGCACCTGACTAATAGTAACGCTGGTTTGAATTTCTGAAGTACTACATCCTTCTCCTGCAGGAAGCTCATAAAAAACGTTATAAGTATTAGGACTGCTTGCACTTGCATTTATGACACCAGATGTTGGATCAAGGTTCAAACCTTGAGGAGTTGATCTAAATACTCCACCTTCATATATTCCGGATGTGTTACTAAACACTGGAGTATAGGCTGTTGAATCTGAGGTGCAATAAGGTCCGGTGTAGCTGATTTCTGCTGCTGGGGTTAGTGTGATTTTCACCTCTGTTGTTGCAGTTACTTCCTCACAACCTGCAGATGCGGGTGCTGTATAAATGACTGTGTATATACCAGATTCACTTGAGCTAGCATTTATCGCACCTGTGATGGTGTTGATGGAAAGACCAGGCGGAGCCGAATACGTACCACCTGTATAAGCATCTGTTCCTTCTAGAGTGGGTTGTTTTTCAGAATTATCAGTCTTACAAAAAGGTGCCCCAGGATAGGAGAAATTGGTGATCGTTGGCGCTTTTGTTATAGTTACTACTGTTGTAGCAGTAACAGGATTGCATCCTCCCGCCGAAGGTGTATTGTAAGTTATTGTATATGTTCCAGCCGTACTGCTTCCTGGTGTGATGTCTCCTGTACTGGTGTTAATTGTAAGTCCTGCAGGCGCAGAATATGTTCCTCCAGAAAAACCATCTGTCCCTGTAAGAGTAACAGCTTTGGCTGCAGAATCTGAGGTGCAAAATGGAATGCCATCATAGCTAATGGCAGCTGTTGGTTGCTTTGTTATTGTAACCTGAGTTGTTGTGATCACTGGTTCACAACCTCCTCCACTGGGAGTGGAATAAGTTACTATATACGTTCCCGGTGTACTTGTTGACGGGGTGATGGCTCCTGTGGAACCGTTTAAAGTCAAACCTGAGGTTGAGGAGTAAGTACCACCTTGATAAGTATTGGTGCCGGTTAAGGAAGGATTCTGACCTGAGGTCAATGAGGTGCAAAATGGAGATCCGGCATATGATAAGTTTGCTGTTGGTTTTGGAGTAACTGTAATGGTAGTGCTTCCGCTGAGAGTGTTAGAACAGGCAGGTGTATCAAGGTTTATCGCGCTTACTAAAAAATAAGTTGAATTAGCGGTTAAGGCCGAAGTTGTCAAGTTAGCAGTTCCGGAAGCTCCGATGTCTATTGTTTGATTAGTTCCTGAAGGTAATTTGTAAGTTACGCGACTATTTGGAGTGCCTGTAAATGTTAAAGTAGAAGTATTTCCACTACAGATTGGTCCTGTTGACGTTATAGTTGCGCTGGGCAAGGGTTTGAAAAAAACAGTCATTTCATCAGATCCAGCATTACAAGAACCCGCAGGTTTTTCGGTAGATAAGGTGAAAGTCACCTTACCTGCAGCCAGATCTTGATTTGACGGGGTATAATTGTAGGTGAAATCATTAACATTGCCGTTAGGAAGTCCCTGTACCGTATTTGTTCCTGTAGTAGTTATACCACCTATTTTTAGTTTTGAATTGTTGTTTCCAAAAGCTATATATCCACTC
Source organism: Salinimicrobium oceani (assembly GCF_012037645.1). Taxonomy (NCBI): domain Bacteria; kingdom Pseudomonadati; phylum Bacteroidota; class Flavobacteriia; order Flavobacteriales; family Flavobacteriaceae; genus Salinimicrobium; species Salinimicrobium oceani. The sequence goes on along the minus strand of NZ_JAAVJR010000001.1, from coordinate 697,145 downwards.
AGGTTTAGAGTGGTGGTCGATGAACACACTATTAGATCCTCGCCCAGATTTGCGACCACAAATTTGTCAAGATTAATATTACTGTATGAAGATCTTCCCGCGCTGGGTCCACAGGCATTTACAGCTTCCACTTCTACTTTGATGTTGTTGCCATAGGCCGCAGTAGTTGTAATGTTTACAGTAATTGCAGCAGTTCCGGCACCAGATATTACCTGAAAACCTGCGGGTAATGTCCAGTTGTAGGTGAGGCCAGAGGTTTCTGGCACTGAAAAAGTGATGTTGTTTACCGGCGGACAAATAACAGAAGTCGTGAGGTTGGTGCTGATTGCACCTGGTTGGGCAGGTACATTATTTGAGGCTGTAACTGTTAAGGTTTTAAGGGTACTTGTGCCACAGGCATTTTTTGCAGCTACAGAAATTGTATTATTGGAAGGGGAAGTAGAACCTGCTGAAACAGTTATACTTCTTGTATTAACCCCCGAAGTTATTGTCCATCCCGTTGGAAGAGTCCAATTATATTCTGTAGCATTAGTAATTGCTGGCAAGGAATAAACCAGTCCTGTAGCAGCAGCACAGACCTTTGTGGGTCCTGTAATCGAGCCGCTCATCACTGGAGCAGGTTTTCCTATCGAAATTGCCATGGTTCTGGTTGCACTTGTACCACAATCATTTGTCGCTTTTACTGTGATATTTCCTGAACCTGAAGATCCGGCTGAAATAGTAAGAATAGGAGTAGTCGTGGTCAAACTTGTAGCTGAAAAACCAGACGGAATTGTCCAAATATATTGGCTGGCGCCGCTTACAACCGGCACAGTATACGTTCCAGATAATCCTGGACAGACTTCTGCAGGTCCAGTAATATTTTCAGGCTGTGCAGGGATACCGGGTTTTACAGTTAAAGCTAAATTTCGCTCAATACTGGTACCGCAATCATTTATAGCTTTTACTGAAATGTTTCCATTTGTTGTTCCGGGAGTAACTGTTATGGAATTTGTGGTGCTTGTTCCCACCCAGCTGCTATCGGGTAATCTCCATTCGTATGACGTGGCGCCGCTAACCGCTGTAATGGAATAGGTCTGGGAAACTCCGGGACAAACAGCTGTTGTTCCTGAAATTGCTCCCGGTTGTACCGGTGTTCCGGGTTTTACCGAAACAGCTAAGGTTTTTGCTGTACTTGTTCCACAATCGTTTTTTGCCTGCACAGAAATATTCCCAGATCCAGGGTTACCTGTGGTTACATCAATAGTATTTGTTGAGCTAGTTCCTGTCCATCCATTTGGCAACGTCCAGATATATTCTGTTGCACCTGTCACAGCAGTAGTGGTGTAGGTTTGTGAAACTCCGGGACAGACAGTTGCATTACCTGTAATGTTTCCAGGTATTGCAGGAGTGCCGTCTTTTAAATTGACCTGAAGACTTTGAGGTTCACTTGTGCCACAATCATTTATAGCTTTTACTGAAATTGAACCACTTGTTGTGCCTGCAGTTACATTTATTGAAGTAGATGAACTGCTCCCTGTCCATCCAGAGGGGATTGTCCATTGATAGGAGGTAGCACCTGTTATCGCGTTAATTGAATAAGTTTGGGAGGTTCCCGGACAAATTGATGATCCTACAGATGTTGCTATTGCACCAGGAGTTGCAGGTGTTCCTGCTCTTACCTCAATTGAATTTGAAATTGCTTCGGCAGTTTTGGAGGTAGTACAATCAAGGCTGCTGGTCAAAACAACTTTAATCTTATCGCCATCGTTGAGCGTAGTGGTCGTGTATTTATTTGAAGAACCCGATTGGAGTGGAGTAGTGTTGCTATTTAAATAGAAGACGTACTGCGGATTCGTGCCTCCATTTGTATTAAGGGCTGTGAAGGTAACACTGTCACCAGGACATATAGAGGAATCACTGGCCGTAATGGATACAGTGGGGGTTTTGTTGGAATTGACAGTCATGGTGTAAGCACTGCTGGTCGTGCTACATGTAGAGCTGTCAGATGATCTTACAGTTACAGTTATTTTATCCCCGTTTTCTAGACTTGAAGAAGTAAATTCACTGCTATTTGATCCAACAGCTGCACCATCAACTTTCCATTCATAAGAAAAAGTTCCAGATCCTCCATTGGCATTTGCAGTAAAAGTCACCGAAGTCCCCGCACAAATCGTAGTACCTGGATCAGCAGAAATGCTGACAGAAGTCGGGCACTGCCCCCACCCCAAAGCCGAGGTCAGTAGTAGAGCCCAAAAAGTGATAACCTTTGAGAGTAGTTTTTTTACCATAAGTAGCAGTATTAAGAGTAGGGGGACTCTGCAACTCCCTTAGGAGCTGTTTAACAAGCTAATTTACAGCTAATAAATGGTAAATGACTGATTTTTAGATAACTGTCACTAAATTCCCGTTGTAATACACATTTTAAGAAGATTTTAGGAATGGCTGCCACGGGTATTGGCGAAAATTATGATAAAAAAAGGAGCCAAAAGTTAAAAATTTTGTTCTTCTTTAACTTTTAGCTCCCAATTTTATTGATCTCTGAATGATCTTGTAGGAAAATTCAGGATCCTTGAAGATCTGATTTTACTTTTTTCCTAAGAATGGATATCTGTAATCTGTAGGAGTAACAAAAGTCTCCTTAATAGTTCTTGGAGAGATCCATCGGTACAAATTCAGGATAGATCCTGCCTTGTCATTAGTTCCGCTGCCTCGGGCTCCTCCAAATGGCTGCTGGCCAACTACTGCACCCGTAGGTTTATCGTTGATGTAGAAATTCCCGGCGGCATTCTGAAGCAATGCAGTAGCCTGTGCTGCAGCATATCGATCCTGTGATAAAATGGCTCCTGTAAGCGCATATTCTGTAGCCTGGTCTATTTCCTTTAAGGTCGCTTCCCATTGGTCATCCTCATAAAGATAAATAGTAACTACCGGACCAAAAAGTTCGGTGCACATGGTACTATAACGCGGATTGTCTGTAAGGATCACTGTTGGTTCCACAAACCATCCTTTGGATTTATCATAGTTCCCGCCAACTACGATCTCTGCTTCAGGATCGGTTTTGGCTGCATCAATATATTTCGCAAGCTTATCAAAGGAAGCTTCATGGATCACCGCAGTAATGAAATTGCTCATATCTTCGGGAGATCCCATTTTAAAGGATTTCACATCTTTCACAAGTTGCTCTTTCACTTCCTCCCACATACTTTTTGGAAGATAAACGCGGGAAGCAGCGCTGCACTTCTGACCCTGGAACTCAAAAGCTCCGCGGGAGATCGCTGTTGCTACCTGCTTTGGTCTGGCACTAGGGTGTGCTATGATAAAATCTTTTCCACCTGTTTCTCCTACAATGCGAGGATAAGATCGATAGTTGTGGATATTGTCTCCAATTTGTTTCCATAGATTCTTGAAAACAGTTGTACTTCCGGTAAAATGGAGTCCGGAAAAATCGCGGTGGGCAAGAACAACGTCAGAGATCATTTTTGGATCTCCCATAACCATGTTTATAACGCCGTCTGGTAATCCCGCTTCTTTGAATACTTCCATAATTACCTGCGCTGAATATACCTGAGAATCACTTGGTTTCCAGATAGCAACATTTCCTAACATGGCAGGAGCCGATGGTAAATTACCAGCTATTGCCGTAAAATTGAAAGGAGTCACTGCGTAAACGAAACCTTCAAGAGGACGGTATTCCAACCTGTTCCAGGCATCTGATGTAGATTCCGGCTGCTCCTCGTAGATACGGGTCATGTACTCAACATTGAAGCGTAGGAAGTCAATGAGTTCACAAGCAGCATCAATTTCTGCCTGGAAAATATTCTTTGACTGCCCAATCATTGTGGCAGCATTGATCTTATAGCGATAAGGCCCGGCAATAAGCTCGGCAGCTTTTAAAAATACTGCAGCGCGCTGTTCCCAAGGTAGATTTGCCCATTTCTCACGAGCCGTTAAAGCTGCGTCTATCGCCTTTTCCACATGCTCTTTTGAAGCTTTATGATAGTCTCCCAAGTGATGCTTGTGGTCGTGCGGCGGATTCATAGGGGAGGTATCGCCCGTTTTGATCTCCTCGCTCCCAATATAGAGCGGCACTTCTACTTTGCTGTTATACAATTCTTTATAAGCCTTTAAAACGGCCTCTCTTTCGGGTGTTCCCGGGGCATATGATTTTACCGGTTCATTTACTGCCTGCGGAACCTGGAATACACCTTTTCCCATACTTTTTTCAGATTTTTAAAATTTCTAAATGAGTGGTCGTAAAGGTAAAAAAATTAAAAGAATTTTGCTTACCCGTTTTTTTCCTGAACTTTACTCAAAATCAGCAGCTAAAACATCCAAATTCTTAATCTTTTCATAATATGTGTACCGTCACCATAACTCCCTTAAAGGCTACAAATGCCTTTGTCCTTACCTCCAACAGGGACGAAGCCCCGGGTCGTGAAACCCTGCCCCCGAAACAATACGAAATAGAGGGGCTAAAAATGGCATTTCCGAAGGATGTTCTTGCAGGTGGTACATGGCTGGGAATAAGTGAAAGAAAGCGTGTGATCTGCCTGCTCAACGGCGGATTTGAGAATCACCAACGCAACCTGCCCTACGGAAAAAGCAGGGGCGTGGTAGTAAAGGATCTTCTCGCTGCTGAAGATTTTGTTTTAGCTGCGGAAGCATATGAACTAAAAGCGGTAGAGCCTTTTACCATTGTGGCAGCCGACTGGCAACAAGGTCTTTATTTTGCTGAATTCGTCTGGGACGGAAGTCACAGGCATTTTAAAAAGCTTCCGCTGCAACCACACCTCTGGTCCTCCAGTCCGCTGTATACTTCAGAAATGAAGCAGCTGCGACTAGAGTGGTTTCAAAAGCTTCAGGAAGAGGCTGAACTTACCCCGAAAAATCTGCTGAATTTCCATTTTTCCGCAGGGAAGGGGGATAAGGAAAAAGGAGTGATCATGGATCGGGGTTTTGTGAAAACAAAAAGTATCTCTCAAATTACCTTTTTTGAAGGGGAAGCAAAATTCTTTTATAAGGATCTGGAAGGAGGGGAGGAGGCTCTGCTTGATTTGAAAAATTTGGGGATTGGAAATTGAACATTTGAAAAAAAAGGTTTGTCCGGTTTGACAAACCGGACAAACCAAAAAAATCTTAAATTTTGAAAGAGAATCTAAAGTTCCTCTAAACTGTTTTCGTAAAGGTAAATACCTAATTCCCTACCATGCTCCTCGCCAACTTCTACTCCGTATCTAAAGTCATATCCAATATAGACTCCGTATATTCCTTTTTCATGAGCGATCTGTGAAAAACTGGTCATTTGGCGCTCCACTCCCGGTAGAAATGGACTTGTCACTGTTAAGTTGATCTCGTCGCTGCCAAAAAAGGCTTTAAAGATCTCGGCAGCAGCACCAGCGGCATAAGAATGAGATGACGGGAATTGTGGATTTGGCGGAGTTGGGACGGGAGAGAACGGTGTCCAAGTCTCATCTCCTATTGTTGCGTCAACTCCATCTGAATCTCCTGCTCTTATGGCTGTAATGGGCCTCCAGAAGTCAAAATGGAACTTCTCTTCAAATGAAGCGATATAAGCGTCTATTGTCGCCATTTGGATAAGGGCGATTAGCCTGGCAGCTTCCCAGCCATCAAGGTCCTTTTGAACTATGAGATCTCTGGTAATCTTATTCAGCATACCTGAAGAGGTTTGAAGCCAGAAAAGACCAATTTCTGTTTGTTCTGCTGTTCTCGCGGGGCAGTTGTTACATCCAATTGTTTTTACCTCATTATAATCTGCTATATATTCTGCAGAATTTAAAGGATATGGTGCTTCATCCATGAATTGGTCGCTGGACTGAATTCCAAAAGGAGTAAGATCTCCCAGGTTTGGGCCATAAACAGCATTAGCCGGCCATGCTGGTGTAGCAGTATGGAAGGGCGGGTAGTTAGCCTGATAATCGCCGGGTTCGGTTCCTCCGGAATAACTGACAAATCCTAAAATCGGATCCCCGGCTCTTTTGGCCAGAACGGCAGCTGCTGCGGCTTTTCCAATTTCAATTCCATGCGTTTTAAGTTCTGAATCCTCTATTTCTGAAAGAGTTTGGCTTAGAAGGTCGTTGGCCGCTGCTGTGGCAGGAGGGAAAAGTTGTACGAGCATATCCCGTGCGGCCTGCGAGACTGCTGCATCTGCGATGGAGGGGATATTTTCGTCGGTAATGCCGGTGGCATCAACTTCTGAATTTTCCAGGGCATAGGTCTCATATTTCGGTACTATATTGTTTAAAGCATCATGCATTGCAAGAGTGATCATTGCATAAATTTTTACTTCCATGGGTTGTGGGATCTGCTGATTGATGGATGCAGCTATCAATTCATTCCACCTAATCACAACATCATTGCTGTAAGATTCAGTCACTCTGTTATCATCAAAAAGCTCCGGAGAATCTTCTACGTTACACGCACCTTCCCTAAAATGGAAATAATCAAGAGCATTCGGTCCATCAAATAAGGCTTTTACGTCATCGTCAGAAATAACTCCCGAACGTATTACTTCCTCTGTAACATTACCATAAGCATCAGAATTAAGAAGAGTAATTTCAACATAGTATTCATCCGTTCCAGCGGCATCGGGTAGGGCGACACATAATGGAGTTCCTGCATAGTCACCATCATTATTGAGAGAAACATTATTCGCCAGATTTGAGTAGAGCTGCGAACCCAACGCACCATTACTATAACTCCAAATGTCTACACTAAAGGCCGCAGGGAAGTGTCTTCCAGAATCATCACAATAATTTCCAAAAAAGCAGAATTCAATTGCTTCATTGGTATCGAGGTCAAAGAAAAGATATCCATATTCATTGACGAGGCGGTCATCAAAGCACATTACCGAAACTTCAACATACTTCTTGACCCCAGCATTAAGATCTATCTGGATTGGAAGAGGATGGTCCAAAAGACCAGAGAGGGATCCGCCGTTTGGCGCAACCCATATGAGAGCACCGGCAACATTATGAACGGCAAAATAGTCCAGGGAATATTGCCCCGGGCTAAGCTCTAATTCCGGAACTTCTACAGTGAAATCCTGGTTAGGAGCCAGATCTACCCGAAAAGGAGAGGCTGTGCTGCCCACCACATTTGTCCCGTTTTGAGACACCACGATCATAACATAGGAGGGATCATCATCAGAACATTCAGGCAGGTCTCCCAAAGCTTGTTTGGAAGTATTTTTTGCGTGAAAATCCTTCAGTACAGGTTCAAAGGAAAGAACTGCTGTTTCCAAGTTATTAATGCTTTCATCCTTGCTGCATGAAGTAATAATAAAAAGGCAGGCTGTTACAGCCACTAAATACATCATAAATCTTTTCATAACGAGAATAGTTTGGTTTATAAACAAAAGCCAGAACCACAATGATTAAGGCGCAATCAAAATTGAGAAAGAAGGAATAGGGGATGGGGAAATAAATTGTGGAGGATATCTGGAGGGAGAATCTATTGAGGGAAATCTATTGAGGGAGGTGGATCTATAAATCCTTTTTAAAGATAATTAAATTAACTTTCTGTTATACAAAGCGTTACAGAATATTTTTCTAAAAAATTTACTATTTGTAGATCACGAGATCATCAATTACTGAAAAGAATTCCTCAAAAGGGAAAGCGACCACGAACTGCAAATGAACTCTAAGGGTGAAAGAAAACTTCCCTGGTATAGAGTGTCAAAAATGACCTTTTTGAAAGGGATTTTTGAAAGGCTTCAGGGAAATTTGAATTATTGAAATGTTGAATACAGCTAATTCGAAATAATAAAAGCCCGAAATTTTAATTTCCAAGACTTTAGCAAAAATTGAGGTGTCAAAAAAGGCATTTTTAGGCAGGTATTTTATTTGAACCTTCAGTACGTTATTTTTTCAGCACAAGGAGGTGTGAAAAAAGGCATTTTGTGAGGTTCTTACTGCTGAATTTTAAAAACCTTTAGCTAGTTCAAGGCGAAAGGAGCGCTAAGTTTAAATGAGGGAATGGCCACCCGGAATTTCCTAGTGGAGGTAAAATTGATCATGTTGTAAAACCCACTCATTGCTCCAAAAGGAGAGGTGAGAAGGCAGCCGCTCTTGTAAGTGTGGCTTTCTCCGGGTTTGATCACCGGTTTTTTGCCAATCACGCCTTCGCCTTCCACAATTTCGGTACGATTTAATGCATCTTTGATCTTCCAGAAGCGCGATGTGAGCTGGACAGAATCCTTGCTTTGATTTTCAATGGTGATCTGGTACCCAAAAGCGAAGTGGACCCTGTAATTTTTATAAAAGGTCCCTTCAAAATTTGTCTCGATGGAGATCTTAATGCCTCTGGTAACTTGTTGTATCATCTTAGTAGATCGCGAAAGATGCCAATACAGAAAATACGGCAGCAATTATGGCTAAAATAAAGAATATTATATTGATAAGAATAAACTTTAAAAGGGTTTTAACTCTTCCCTGTCCATAAAATCTTCGGAAGGCTTTGTATAAATAAAAACCAAATAAGCCTGCGGCAATCCATGAAAAGGAAGTAGTGCCTACCAGAGAATCCAGATTGATGGAAATTCCGAAGAGCACAAACCAGGTGGTTTGATTATGGAAGGTAAAGATGAGATGTTCCATATAGGTGAACGGCCTGCGCAGGTAAAGCAACCAGATGAAAAGTGCAAAGACCGGAAGGTAGAAAAATATGATGAACGGCACCTTTCCGTAGAAATAGTTCCAGAATAGATCTGAGTCTGAACTAAAGCGCTTCGCATCTACCGTTTTCTTATAAAACCATTGGTTGAAGCCGCTTTTGGAATACTTCAGGCTGTCAAGTGCAGCCTGCGGATTACGCATCTGGGTCTCGTCATAGTAATCTGAAAATACCTCCCAGCGTGTGGTAATTGAATTGGTGAGATCCATAGTGTCCAGCGCTGATTCCGGAACGTAACGATCCTTGGATGCAGTAGTGTCGGCCTCTGGAAGAATTACAGCAAGTTCGGGATTTTCTACCCTTGTTGCCGCAAGAATGGAATCTGCTTCTACTCGTTGCTGTTCTGAGGCTTCTTTGTTGACCTCCACCGGAGGCTCGACTTCGTGGGTAAGGCTCCATATTAAAAAGAAGACAATAGACGCGCTTAAATAAAATCTGTACGGATTTGCATATCGTACCCGTTTCCCTTCAATATAGTCTTTGGAAATTTTTCCGGGTTTAAAAAGAAGAACGCCCAGGGTTCGGTAAAATCGGGAATCATAGGCAAAGATCCCGGCAAAGAACTCGTTGAAAAAATCGTTGAAGGCCAGTTTTTTAGTGCTGTTCAGCTGGCTGCAGTTGGGGCAGTACTGGTCGCTGATATCGAGCGGATGTTGACAATTGAGGCATTGGGTATTGCGGTATTTTAACTTATGCCGCTCTTTGTGAATAACAGGTAAATTTTTATCTCTTTCCATGAGAAACTTCCGGAAACTAGTTTGTGATGTTTAAAGAAGTGGCATGGCCTACTCCTATGATCCTGGTGTATCTTCCGCCGGGTGGCAGGTAATACACAAGTACAGTATAATCATTTTCGGTGCTTACAAAATTTCCGCTAATGAAGCCTTCATCAAGTATTCCATCCTTCCGCAGAAAAACATATTTGTAATCATAGTACCCCTGTTTAAAAAGACGGGCGGTCTCATATAGACCGGTGTCCGGATTGAAAGTGAGACGCGTGCTATCATCCAGCTGGAAGTTATTGAACTCGCCATAAAGATGAACTTCTCCGGCTTCAAACGGCTCTAAGGTTTCGAGTGCAAAATGGGTCCATACGTAGCCAGCTTCAATATCGTCGTCGAGAGCCTGAAAATTTCTTACTACAAACTTCCCGTTGATATCGGGGTTATAGGTGTAGGGTTGAAAGGCCCGAATTGCATCCTTGAACAAGTAGTGATGATACAGGTCCTGTACCTCAATATATCTGATTTTTACTGTTGCGGCTCTTAAGTCCTTACTGTCAAAGTTGAGGTATTCATTTCCTGCCCAGAAGGAGGTGAGCTGATCGTATTTGTATACCAGGGTGCTCCCAATGTGATATTGGGGCCTGATGTTGAAGATCGCAGTTTTCAGGTTATTGTTCTGAAGGATCACCGCCCACACCGACTCTTCTGGAGTGCGAATAATGAAATCTGGGGAATTGACCTCGAAATTGATGATCTGTTGCGTTTGAATGAACCTTACATCTCTCGCTTTTCTTACAGCCACTTCTACCTGGGCAAGAGGTTCATAGACCATAAATTTTCTCGAAAAGACTAGTTCTTTTTTGTCGTTAAAGATCTTTAAGAGATAATTTCCGCTTACCTTCAGGGCGCGGGTATCTTCGTTTGGAATTTCCAGCTGGTAGTGCGAGTACAGCTGCAGCGTATTGAAGGAATTCTCATAATCTGTGATCCTAACGTTGTCAAAGCCTTCAAGGTATTCGTTCTTCAGTAATTCTGAAGGGGACCAGTCGTAATTGAAATGTTCAATGGTATAGTAGTAATTGGCTTCATCGCCAATTATATCATCAAATTTAAGAACCAGCGGCTCGCCTAATCTTATTACAGGTACTCCGCTGTAATCACCGGGCCCCTGAAAAATAACGGTGCGAATGTAGTTTGGCGGCGGAGTTTCGATCACGGCCTGTGCTGTGGCAAATGAAAGAGATGTAAAGAAAAGGGAGAGGGTAAAAATTAGCTTCATGCAGCAAAAATAAATTTAAAGATATTGAAAAACTGATTACCATCATTAATTCCTTACTTTAACAATAATCGCCCGGAATTAATTTACTTTTCATTGGGAAGTATGGCTCAGTTTTGAGTAAATTTGCCCGATTTTAAATGAAATTTTAACACTTCGTCCTATGTCAAACGACATTAGAATTAAAAGAGGGCTTACGCTTCGCCTTAAAGGGGAAGCCGAGAAGACCCTTGTTGACGCACCCCGCTCCAAGACCTACGCAATTAAACCACCCGACTTTCATGCTGTGGTGCCAAAAATGGTAGTTAAGGAGGGTGCAAAAGTACAGGCAGGTGATGAGCTTTTCTTTTCCAAATATACTGGAGAAGTACGCTTTACTTCACCTGTGAGTGGAACATTGAAAGAGATCGTAAGAGGGGAAAAGCGCCGAATTCTGGAAGTAGTTATCGAGGCTGATGCTTCAGATTCTTTCAAGGATTTCGGAACTATGGATCCTTTGTCGGCAGATGCCGATGCGGTGAAGAACAGGATCCTCGAGAGTGGAAGCTGGGCGTTCATCAATCAGCGGCCATACGACATTCCTGCAGATCCAAAAGATACGCCAAAAGCCATTTTTGTTTCGGCTATGAATACCGCGCCTCTTTCGGGAGATGTGGAATTCATTCTTAAAGACAGGCAGGAGGCTTTCCAGGCAGGTTTAGATGCCCTTACCAGGTTAACTCCGGGAAAAGTGCATGTTTCTGTTGATGGAAAAGGCACCGGCGTCTTCAATAATGTGAAAAATGTAGAGCTTCATAAGGTGACAGGGCCGCATCCTGCTGCAAATGTTGGCGTTCAGATCCATCATATCGATCCAGTTAACATAGGAGAGCGAGTGTGGACTGTAAAGCCAGAGGATGTTGCTAATATTGGAGACCTCTTCCTGAAAGGAAAATTCACACCTGTAAGAACAATTGCTGTTTGCGGAAGCAAGGCAAAGGACAGGAAATATTTCAGAACCAGGATCGGTGCTCCGGTAGCAGATTTCATCGGCACTATAGATGAGAAGAATGTAAGAGTGATCTCTGGAGATGTTCTAACAGGGCAGGCTGTGAACAGTAAACAATATCTGGGCTTTTTTCCAAATGAACTGACTTTGATTCCTGAAGGCAATCAATACCGTATGTTTGGATGGCTACCGTTCACTTATAATAATATTCCATCCAATTCCCGTACCTCCTTAAGCTGGATGTTCTCAAAAAAGAAATTTGAAGTGAACACCAATCTTCATGGGGAAGAGAGAGCGCTGGTTGTGACTGGCGAAATGGAGGAGGTCATGCCAATGGATATTTATCCTATGCAGTTGATCAAAGCGTGCATGGCTGCCAATATTGAAGCCATGGAAAATCTGGGGATCTATGAAGTTGCTCCCGAAGATTTTGCTTTGGTGGATTACGTGAATACTTCAAAAATCGAGGCACAAGAAATAATACGATTAGGGCTGGATCTAATGATCACCGAAGTTGGATAAACTGTTTACTATGGAATGGATTAGACAAAGACTAGATAAATTCAAAGAACCCTTTGCAAAAGGGAAGAAATTGGAAAAGTATTCCCCAGCGATCAACGCACTTGATACTTTTCTTTTTACACCTAACCACACTACCCAAAGAGGAGCGCATGTAAGAGATGCGGTAGACTTAAAGAGAGTGATGATCACCGTGGTGATCGCATTACTGCCGGTGCTGCTGTTTAGTATGTGGAATACGGGTTTTCAATACCTGAAACAAATTCAGCCAGAAGTTGATTTCTGGGAAGCTTTTGGCTACGGTGCTATGGAGATCCTGCCAATGATCGTTGTTTCGTACGCGGTTGGTCTTGGAATCGAATTCGCATTTGCCATTTTTAGAGGGCATGAGGTGAATGAAGGTTACCTGGTAACCGGACTGCTTATACCAATGATCATGCCTGTTGGTCTGCCGTTATGGATGCTTGCTATCTCTGTTGTTTTTGCAGTTGTTATTGGAAAAGAGGCTTTTGGTGGTACAGGGATGAATATCCTTAATCCGGCGCTAACGGCGAGGGCTTTTGCCTTTTTCGCCTATCCTACCTACATGTCTGGAAACCAGGTGTGGGTGATGAACGCGGCTGAGGTTGACGGAGTTTCTGGAGAAACCATTCTTGGAACTCTCGCTGCAGGACAGAACGTAGAATATAGCTCTATGGATATGTTCCTTGGGTTTATTCCCGGTTCGGTTTCTGAAACATCTGCCGCACTTTGTTTGCTGGGAGCGTTGTTCCTTATCTTTACTAAAGTAGGTAGCTGGAGAATTATGCTAAGTGCTGTGCTTGGAGCTTCTGTAATGGGCTTGATCTTTAATGCACTGCCGTCAATGGGAATTGAGGGGAATGCATTAACAAATTTCCCATGGTATAATCACCTTATCGCTGGAGGTCTTGCTTTTGGAATAGTTTATATGGCAACAGATCCTGTTTCTGCAGCTCAAACCTATAAAGGGAAATGGGTCTACGGATTTCTTATCGGGTTGTTCTCGGTGATGATCCGGGTGTTCAACCCTGCGTATCCCGAAGGTGTAATGCTTGCGATCTTGTTGATGAACGTTTTTGCTCCTACCATTGATCACTATGTGATTCAGGGGAATATTAAGCGCAGAGTTAAACGAAAAAAAGAAGGCATTAACCCTCAAGTTGAAACCGTTGTATAGTTATGGAAGAGAAAACAGTAAATAAGACGAACAGCAACGCTTATACCTTCACTTTCGCCATTATCATGGTAGTGGTTGTTGGAGTGGTGCTTGCATTTGCGGCTACATCTTTGCAGCCACAACAGTATGAGAACATGCGGCAGGAAAAAATGCAGAACATCCTTGCAACTGTTGGTGTACAAACCGATAGAGCAGGGGCCGAAGCGCTTTTTCAAAAGCATATAAAAGAACAGGTTGTTCTTAATAATGAAGGAACGGAAAAAGAAGGGGTGAATGCCTTTGATGTCGATCTTGCAAAAGAGATCAAACGTGTACCTGGAGAGCAGAACTTCCCTCTTTATGTTGCTGAAGTTGAAGGAGAGACCTTTTATATTATTCCGCTTAGAGGATCTGGGCTGTGGAATGCAATTTTTGGATATATAGCTTTAAAAGATGATGTGAACACCATTAAAGGTGCGGTCTTCGATCACCTTGGGGAAACTCCGGGACTTGGAGCCGAGATCACCCAGGAATGGTTCAGACAGCGATTCACAGATGAGAAGATCTTTGATGAGAATGGAGAATTGATTGGAGTTTCTGTAGTTAAAGGGAACAGCAGCTCTTCTAAAGATGATAATAAAGTAGATGCAATCTCTGGTGCTACCATTACCGGAGACGGAGTATCGGATATGATCTCTGAAAGATTGCAGCATTATCTGCCTTATTTCAAAAGTAAAACAGATGTAAACGTTGCAAATAATTAATAATTATGGCACAGGAAATAAAAAATAAGCCAGAGCAGATGAGCGAGGTGGAAAAAGAAGAAAAGAAAAAGGCCATGGTGCTTTTCCTTTCTAATTCCGAGGAAAAGGAGCATTTTCTTTCCAAAGGAAACAGAAAGCTGCTAAGTGATCCTCTAGATGACAATAACCCCATTACTGTTCAGGTACTGGGAATTTGTTCGGCTCTTGCGATCACTGTACAAATGGAGCCTGCTATTGTAATGGCAATTGCTGTAATGGCAGTAATGGCTTTTAGTAATATGATCATTTCGGCTTTGAGAAACATGATCCCAAACAGGATCAGGATCATCGTGCAACTGGTAGTAGTAGCTTCCCTTGTGGCACTCGTTGATCAGGTACTTAGAGCCTACGCATATGATGTGAGTAAACAGCTTTCTGTATTTATCGGACTTATTATTACCAACTGTATTGTGATGGGAAGGCTTGAGGCCTTTGCTCTTGGAAACGGGATCTATAAATCTTTCCTTGACGGGATTGGAAACGCGGCAGGATATGGATTGATCCTAATTATCGTAGCTTTTTTCCGGGAACTTTTAGGGGCAGGAAAATTGTTTGGTTACGAAATACTGGGACATAAAGGTGCGACCCTTGCAGAATCTACCGGACTTTATGCGCTGGGTTATGAAAATAACGGACTAATGCTTTTATCTCCTATGGCACTTATAGTGGTAGGGATCATTATTTGGGTACAACGCTCAAGAAACCGTAAACTAATCGAAGCCTAATCTATAACCACTAAAAATTCGACTATGGATTATATAAATTTATTCGTACGAAGCATTTTCATTGAGAACATGATCTTTGCGTACTTCCTTGGGATGTGTTCGTACCTCGCAGTTTCAAAAACCGTAAAAACGGGGGTTGGATTAGGCGCAGCGGTGATCTTCGTTTTGACCATGACCGTACCTATTAACTTCCTCCTTGATAAGTATCTTCTTAGACCAGGTGCCTTGCAGTGGCTAAGTGAAGAATATGCAACCATTGATCTAAGTTTTCTAAGTTTCATCATGTTCATTGCTGTAATTGCGGCCATGGTACAACTGGTGGAAATGGTTGTTGAAAAATTTGCACCAGCACTTTATGGGGCTTTAGGGATCTTCCTTCCGCTTATTGCGGTGAACTGTGCCATCTTAGGAGGGGCTCTTTTTATGCAACAAAAGGATTTCTCGGGTATTGGAGAAGCCGTGACCTATGGCTTTGGAAGTGGAATTGGCTGGTTCCTGGCTATTCTTGGTATTGCTGCCATTCGTGAAAAGATCGCTTATTCAAACGTTCCTGCACCCCTAAAAGGTTTAGGGATCACTTTTATCATCACTGGATTAATGGCCCTAGGGTTCATGAGTTTCATGGGAATCAAATTATAGAGAGAAAGCAATGGAAGTAATTATAGCAAGTGTTATTGTATTTTTAGTCCTCATTTTAATTCTGGTGGCTGTTCTATTGGGAGCAAAAGCCAAATTAATTCCTTCAGGACCTGTAAAGATCAATATTAACAATGAGAAAGACATCGAAGTAGGATCGGGAGGAACGCTGCTTTCTACTTTGGGGGAAAACAAGTTATTCCTTCCTTCTGCCTGTGGCGGTGGAGGTACTTGTATCCAGTGTAAGTGTATAGTTTCTGAAGGTGGGGGAACCATTCTGCCTACTGAAGAACCTCACTTTACCCGAAAGGAAATTGCCGATGGATGGCGTTTAGGCTGCCAGGTGAAAGTGAAGCAGGATATGAAGATCACTATTCCTGAAGAAGTCTTCGGAATCAAAAAATGGGAAGCTACAGTAGTTAGTAACTACAACGTAGCATCATTTATCAAGGAATTTGTAGTCGAAATTCCTGAAGATATGGATTACAAGGCTGGAGGTTATATCCAGATCGAAATTCCGAAGTGTGAAATAAAGTATCAGGAAATGGACATTACTGCTCACCCCGAGGAACACCCGGGAGAGCCCGATAAGTTCAAATTGGAGTGGGACAAGTTCAACCTGTGGCCACTCGTTATGAAGAACCCAGAAGTGGTGGAAAGAGCCTATTCTATGGCTTCCTATCCTGCTGAAGGGAGAAGGATCATGCTTAACGTGCGTGTAGCTACTCCGCCATGGGATAGAGCGAAAAACGATTGGATGTCTGTGAACCCTGGGATAGCTTCCTCTTATATCTTTAATCAGAAGAAAGGGGACAAGGTAACCATTTCCGGACCTTACGGAGAGTTCTTCATCAACCACTCAGAAGCCGAGATGCTTTATGTTGGTGGAGGTGCAGGGATGGCTCCTATGCGTTCTCACCTGTATCACCTTTTCAGAACCCTGCAAACAGGTAGAAAAGTTACTTACTGGTACGGTGGACGTTCTAAGAGAGAATTATTCTATACAGAGCACTTCAGAGCTTTGGAAAGAGATTTCCCTAACTTCAAGTTCTTCATCGCCCTTTCAGAACCTCTTGAAGAAGACAACTGGAAAGTAAAAGACGGTATTGAAGGAGAAGGAGATGGATTCGTAGGATTTATTCACCAGGTGGTAATAGATAATTATTTGAAGCATCATGATGAACCTGAAGAGATCGAATTCTACTTCTGTGGTCCTCCATTAATGAACAAGGCTGTGGAAAAAATGGCTGAAGATTTTGGAGTACCGCCAGAAAACGTAAGATTCGATGACTTTGGAGGTTAATCTTTAAAGAATATTGAAAAAAACAGCTGCAGTTTGCAGCTGTTTTTTTTTGTTTCAGCAGTGGCTTATTTCTTATTTGTATAAATTTGTTCTCATGCCAGCACTAACTCAACAGGAATTACATAACCTTGCTATGAATATTGTGGGGAAGGACCTTGAAGATCAGGGTTACGAGTTTCTGGGAGTGAACAGTGAGTTCAAGAAAGATCCGCAGTTTGTGGCGCTTAAGAATAAGAAATTGCATTTCGTTATTGTTAGAGCTATAGAATATCCTCATGACCCCAGGGAAATTGATCTTATCTTTCTTGAATCTGTAAAGCAGCATGCACTTAAGTTCGATGCCCGCACCTTTTACGCCGGAGTTGGATTAGCTAATTCCCGCGATTATGAATTGCCTGTGTCCAGTTCAGAAGACTATGTCGTGAACTATCCCGGCTTAAAAGAGATCTAAAAATGACATTTTTGAGACCTGTTCTTTTTTTCGTTTGCGCAGCCCTTTTTCTTTCGTGTTCGACTATGGACAAGGAACGAGCTTCTTATGGAGAAGCCCTGGGCACCACCTATAGCATCAAATATTATTCTGAAGAGATCATTCCTCTGGATAAGGCACTCGATTCCATTTTTGAGCGGGTAAATCAATCCATGAGCACTTACAGGGAGAATTCTGATATTTCCCGGCTTAACAGGGGTGACAGCCTCGTAGAGGTAGATACGCTTTTCCAGGAAGTATTCAGAATTTCGCAACAGGTATGGGAGGAGAGCAACGGCTACTTCGATCCCACCGTTGGAGACCTCGTGAACCAGTATGGTTTTGGACCCGAAGTTGCACCAAAGAAGATCGATTCTGTAACTATTGATTCGCTCATGAAATTTGTAGGCTTTCAGAAATTAAAGCTGAAGGGGGATAAGGTGATCAAGGAGCATCCACAGGTTTATCTTGATTTTAATGCCATTGCAAAAGGTTATACCATAGACCTTATTGGTGCCTATCTCGATGCTATGAAGGTGGAGGATTATCTCATTGAACTGGGCGGAGAGCTCTTAGCAAAAGGTGTAAACCGGGAAAAAGGAACTTTCTGGACCGTAGGTATTGATGATCCTCAGCAAAGAGAAGGGGAGCGTGAACTGGCTGCTGCGGTTGAACTAAGGGACAGGGCAATGGCAACATCAGGGAATTACCGAAAATTCAGAAGAAACCCCGAAACTGGCGCAATGTATGTTCACACTGTCAATCCCTTAACCGGTTTTGCCAGGCAAAGTGATCTTCTGAGTGTCACGGTGCTTGCAGAAAATTGTGCACTTGCCGATGCTTACGCTACGGCCTTTATGGCTATGGGGTATGATCTCTCTAACCTTGTGCTTCCAAAACTGGATAATGTCGACGCCTATTTGATTTATGCGACACATGATGGGAAACTGGGAGAATTCATTACTCCGGGTTTTGAGGAAGTAATGAAGGAGCTGTAAGTTTTACTTGGTAGCAACAGGTATAATTTCTCCTTTCGCCAACCTGTATCGATCCACTAATTCTGGAGCTGTTTTGGAAGTGAGATCGACTTCTTCCACTATAAATCCTATTTTCCTTAATTGATCAAAGAAATCCCTTCCATAAATACGTACGTGGTCGTATTGCCCAAAGATCTTAGCGCGTTCAACGGGATCTGTAATGGAATCATCTTCGAAGGTTTGTTCGCGGTTGAGATCCTGTGGGATCTGTAAGATCGCAGTGCCACCGGGCTGAAGGATACGAAAGATTTCCTGCATAGCTTTTTTATCATCCGGGATATGTTCCAACACGTGGTTACACAAAATAAAGTCAAAAGAATTATCGGTGAATGGTAGGTCACAGATATCAGCTTTCACATCGGCTAAAGGAGAATTGAGGTCGGTAGTAGTGTACTGTAAATTCTTAAGCTTTCGAAATCTCGAATAGAAAGCCTGTTCTGGCGCGAAATGCAGCACCTTGTGCGGTGCAGTGAAAAAACTGGTGTGTTCCTTTAGATAGAGCCACAACAACCTGTGCCGTTCCAGGGAAAGCGTTGAGGGAGACAATACGTTCTCCCTTTGTTTTTCATAGCCATAGGGCAGAAATTTGGAAAAGCTGCGACCATCAATGGGATCTGTATATTTCG
Organism: Salinimicrobium oceani; assembly: GCF_012037645.1. NCBI lineage: Bacteria > Pseudomonadati > Bacteroidota > Flavobacteriia > Flavobacteriales > Flavobacteriaceae > Salinimicrobium > Salinimicrobium oceani. The sequence goes on along the minus strand of NZ_JAAVJR010000001.1, from coordinate 678,188 downwards.
AACCCTTTAAGCCAAGCATTAGAAGTGGCTTTGCCAGATAGCTGAGACGAATGAGCAACGGCCGGGGAATTGTGTTAAGAACAACCTTAAAAAACTTGCGGATCATACTTTAATATCGCCCCAGTTCTCTCCAGATTTTATTCTGTAAAGTTGCATTTCTGACACCCCAAATTGCTTTGCCAATACCCTGATGCGCGTTTTCCTGTTAGGATCGAGCAGTTTTTTCTTGAGAATAGTAGCCTGAGCATAAGAAAGTTTGGAATAGCATTTAATTGTTCCCAATTTGCGCTTGAGCTTGTTTTCTTTGACCTGCGGATTGTTTTGCTGGTGTGCAACCCATTCCTTCTTCGTCACCCATGCAAGATTACTTACTTTATTTTCGGTCTTGTTATAGTTTTTGTGGATCACGTATTCATCCCCATCTTTTTTAGGAATGAAAAGTTCGGCCACAACGCGATGAATATAACAGGCCTGTTTTTTGCCATTTTTGAGATTGGCAACAAAAGTGAGAAAGCCCTGAGATTTTCCTCCTTTTAATAATTGTCCGTCAGGATTCTTAACGTAGCTCACTACTCGTCCATAGTTGGAAACTGCATACTTAAAGCGTTCCTGCCATGTCTCTTTGTAGTAAGGGAGCCACTTCTCCTGTCGGAAATTCTTAATCATCTAATTTTATAGTTTCAGCCCGGAGTTCTTCTTCCTCGTCACTTGTAATTCCAAGAGCCTGATAAATGTAATGAAAAGTTGATAATAGTTCGGGCTTTCCATTAATTAAAGCTACGTCATGTTCAAAGTGGGCACTGTACTTATTGTCGGCAGTAAGAATGGTCCATCCGTCCCGCAGTTGTTTAATTCGGGCAGTCCCGGCGTTGATCATAGGTTCAATAGCCACGACCATTCCATCGACAAATTTTTTACCACGACCTCGTTTTCCGTAATTTGGCATTTCGGGATCTTCATGCATCTTTGCGCCCAACCCATGACCTACTAATTCCCGAACTACGCCGAATCCATTCTTTTCTGCATGTTGCTGAATGGCAAAGCCAACATCACCAACCCTGTTGCCCATTTTGAACTCTCTTATTCCTACGTAAAGAGATTCTTTAGTGACGTCGAGTAATCGCTGGGTTTCCGCATCTATTTCCCCGATTGGGAAGGTATAGGCATGATCTCCATAAAAGCCATTCTTGTAGGCGCCGCAGTCAATGGAGATGATATCTCCTTCTTTAAGAGGTTCATTGTTAGGTATTCCATGCACTACCTGTGCGTTAGGGCTCATGCACAGAGAATTTGGAAAGTCATACATCCCCAGAAAACCAGGTTCTGCCCCGTGATCGCGGATAAATGTTTCCGCCAGTTTATCCAGGTAGAGCGTGGTGACTCCCGGTTTGACTTCAGCGGCAAGCATTCCCAGGGTTTTGGAAACAATGAGTGCACTTTCCCGTATGAGTTCTATTTCTTCTCTTGTCTTTTGAATGATCATTTCAATTTTTTAAATATTTTCCGCAGCCCGCTTTCCTTTTTTAAAGATCTTGATACTGCGCCTTCCCCTGCTGCCAGTTGATGATAGATCTCGCCCCATGGCGGCAAACCATTGATGTTGCGGTCATCGATAAAGATGTCTGCAAGGATCTTACGGCTCATGTAATTATCGTACTCTTCTTCGGGATAGCTCTTGTTGATAGCATAAAAACTAATCCCTTTACTCCTGCAAAAAGCCACTGCCTCATCCAGCTTTGCTCCACTTCTATAGGTCCACAAGATGATCTGATGTCCGTCATTCTGCAGCTTTTTTAGAGTTTCAAAAGCAAAGAGGATGGGTTTTCCAATTTTCGGATACTGGTTCTCCACCAGGGTACCATCAAAATCTACTGCTATGGTCAATAATTTGGGCATGCTGCAAAAGTAAAAAGAATAGGGGAGATTATCCTTTTATTCATAGGAATGCCTGTACTCCTTGCCTGAAACTATTTTGGCAATATCAATTTCCAATTCATCCTGCGGGTATTCCACAAAACGACCTACCTCTTTTCCATCTTTAAAAAAGATCATGGTTGGCACGTAAACAACATCGTATTCTTTCTGCTCCTCATCGGGCAAAGTTTTATCCTCTCGTACAGCTTTGATTTTCAGATTTTCCTGATCGAATTCTGTTAAGTCGAGAAGTTTTAGGAATTTCGGCACCTCGCGTTGACTGTCGGCACACCAGGTTCCCATGAACATGAGGATCTCATAATCGTTAATGTGCTCCCGAATGGTTTCCAGGGCCTTAGCTTCCGGCTTGTAGGATTTATACATTGGGTGAAACCAGGTAGCAAACTGAGCCTGCTCTAGATCCTTTCTTTCAATATCACCAACAAGCAGCGTTTCCTGTCCTTCCTCATTAACTTCGGTTTCAGGGGAGGCGGCCTTTTTTTCTTCATGTTGTTGAGAGCTACCGCAATTGGCAGCCGTCACTATCAGCAGGAAATACAAAAATATCTTCATAAATTAAATAAGTGCTTTTTGAGTCATTAACTGAGGTTTTTCGACGCCCATTAATTTAAGGATCGTAGGGGCGATATCTCCTAAAATTCCCTCTTTAACTGTGGTGATTTCCTTATCTACAAGAATAAAAGGAACGGGATTGGTGGTGTGAGCAGTATTTGCACTTCCATCTTCATTCACCATGTATTCACTGTTACCATGATCTGCGATCACCAGCACAGTGTAATCGTTTTCCAATGCAGCTTCGATCACCTCATGTGCACATTGATCAACAGTCTCGCAGGCCTTTACTGCAGCCTCAAATACTCCAGTGTGTCCCACCATATCGGGATTTGCAAAATTGAGACAAATAAAATCCGCCGACTGTTTCCTGATCTCAGGGACAATTGCTGAAGTCACTTCAAAAGCACTCATTTCTGGCTGAAGGTCGTAGGTCGCCACTTTAGGGGAATTCACCATAATTCGTTGCTCCCCATGAAAGGGTTTCTCTCTTCCTCCCGAAAAGAAAAAGGTAACGTGTGGATATTTTTCAGTTTCGGCTATGCGAATCTGAGTTTTCCCGGCCCGTTCAAGTACTTCTCCTAAGGTCGCTTTTATATCTTCCTTGCTGAAGACCACATGAATGTTCTGGAAAGTTTCATCATATCGCGTCATGGTCACATAGTAAAGTGGGAGTGCCTTCATTTCCTGCTCCGGAAAGTCCTGCTGACTAAGCGCCGCGGTGAGTTGTCGACCCCGGTCTGTCCTAAAATTAAAGAAGATCACTACTTCCTCATCATTTAGCGTAGCAACAGGGTTTCCCTCTGCATCGGTCATGACAATAGGCTGAATAAATTCATCTGTGATGTCCTTGTCATAGCTTTTTTGAATAGCTTCGGAAGCATTGGAGTGTTTTTCTCCTTTCCCGTTGACAATGAGATCATATGCCAGTTTGGTCCTTTCCCAACGCTTATCGCGATCCATTGCGTAATAACGGCCTATGATAGAAGCAAGTTTGGAATTAGTCTCTTCCAGGTGAGGCTGAAGTTCTTCAATAAAACCTTTTCCGGAGTTGGGATCAACATCCCTTCCATCGGTAAAGGCGTGAACGTACTTTTCTGAAATTCCAAATTCCTGAGCTGCGGTAAGGAGACCTTTCAGGTGATTGATGTGAGAATGCACGCCACCATTACTCAAAAGACCTAAAAAGTGAACAGGTTTGTTGTTTTCTTTGGCATAATTGAAAGCCTGTTCTAAAACCGGCTCTTTTCCTAAAGAATTATTTTCGACTGCGAGATTTATTTTCGCGAGATCCTGGTACACAATTCTACCCGCACCAAGGTTCATATGGCCTACTTCGCTGTTGCCCATTTGCCCTTCTGGTAAGCCAACATTCATTCCGTCTGTACGTAACTGGCTGTGTGGATATCTGGTATATAATGAATCTATAAAAGGAGTATTTGCCTTGTCAACGGCCGATCTTTCCGGATCATGGCTGATTCCCCAACCATCCAGGATCATTAAGATAACTTTTTTGTTCATGTTCAAAAATGGATTTGCGCAAAGATACAAAATATGCCTGCGGCCAAAAGTCTGATTCAGCAGAACAGAAGCTATTTCCAATGGAATCTATTCTTAAAGAAAAATTTAACAGCTTTTCTATTTTTACACGCAATAATTTTTTAGTTTGCAAGTTATTAAGAGGGGTGCAGTGAGATGTTAAAAACCTCATTTTTACTGGATTAATGATCCATTTTTCGGGTTTGGTATGACCTTTGAATGTTTAATGGCAACTAATCACTTTAACAAAACAATATGATAAATAAAATAATTGCAATTGGAGTTTTTGTAACAGCCTCATTCGCCTTTACCACCTACGAACCTACTACCAGCCCTACAACCACAACCTCTTTTGAAGTTCCCGCCAAAGAAATCGCTGAACCAACAGCTGAAGAAAAAATTGGACTTTTATATGAAGAATTCGCAGCTGTGAATTCAAATATGCCATCAAGGGCCTCTTTTACTTACGCCCTTACCGGTTATAACAAGCTGGAAGGAGAAAAGAAGATAAATAAGGATCTTCTCACTATCGTTGACTTTAGCCTTGCTTCTACAGAAAAAAGATTGTGGATCCTGGACATGACCACTAGTAAAGTCCTGTACCATACCTATGTTTCTCATGGCCAGAATACCGGAGGAAATATGGCGACAGAATTTTCAAATACTCCAAATTCTCTTCAGAGTTCCTTAGGGTTCTATGTAACTGCTGAAACCTACTACGGCAAAAACGGCCTGTCTCTTTTTATAGACGGAATGGAAAGTGAATTTAATTCTAATGCACGAGATCGTTATGTGGTGATCCACGGAGCAGACTATGCAAAGGAAGACTCAATTAAAAGATTAGGCAGACTGGGCAGAAGCTATGGGTGTCCTGCTGTTCCAACCGAAGTTTCTAAAGAGATCATCAACACCATCAAAGGCGGATCTGTACTTTTCATCTATCACAACAGTGAAGATTACCTGGCAAGATCTACCTATCTTAATACTATAGCAGTATAATTATCTACTAGCGGTAAGCTGGGAGTAGATCTTCTTATCCAGCTCGTAAACATCATTGATAAAAACAGTTTCCCCTCCGGCCCTCCAGGCGGTCCAGTAAAAATGGTGCACCTGGATGGGCTGGTCTATTTTTACCACAGTTGTTTCATTGGTCTGAATAATTTCTTCAATCCTTTCTTTAGTCCACTCACTTTGATCATTCACCACGTATGCCGAAAGATCTACGGCATTTTCAACCCTTACACAACCTGAGCTTTCTGCTCTGTCTGTTTGATTGAAAAGCGCTTTGGCAGGCGTGTCGTGAAGATATATTAGATACTGGTTTGGATACATGATCTTAACTCTGCCTAAGGGATTTGATGGCCCTGCTACCTGTGTAAAGGTGTAACTCATGGCTTCGTCGCTGCTCCAGTCTACCGAAGATGGATTCACCCTTTCCCCGTTAGGCCCTGTGACTTCCATGTTCTTGCTGCGCAAATAACCAGGATTTGCCGCAATCTTAGGAATGATATCCTGAGATTTAATGGTTGGAGGTACCGTCCATGTGGGATTGATCACCAGGTGATCCAGAGTATCGCTAAAAATAGGGGTCTGACGTTCCTTTGCTCCGGCCACCACGTTATGTTCCCTCACAGTATCTCCATCTTTGACCACGGCAAGTTTAAAGTTCGGAATATTGATCAAAATATAATGAGCTCCAAGGTCTCGGGGATACCATCTCCACCTTTCGAGGTTGGCAAGGAGCTGTAGATAACGATCTTTCGGACCTTTATTCAGCTCTGTAATTGTAGAATTGCCAATTATCCCGTCGGTTTGTATGCTCTTGCTTTTCTGAAACTCCTTTACCGCTTCCACCAGTTGTTCTGAATAAACACTGTCTAAAGCAGTGGTATCTCCCTCAAATTGCCGCAAAGCGATCAGTCTCTTGGCTATGGCAGGTAAACGTGAGTCCCGGTCTCCGGGTTTTATTAGTTCTCCCTCGGGAATATTGCTCAAAGGGCCTTTATCTTCCTTGATTTCCTCATATTCTGCCAGGCTACGCTTTAATCCTTTGTAGACTTCGTGATTTGGTCTTAATTCTTCGAAAATGCTGTCAAAATCACCACTTTCTACACCCTTCTTTAATAAGGCTGAAAAATCCTTTTTCTTTCTGCTTACTCCCCATAGTTCATTGAGATCGGTAGGATCGAGTTTACCAAAATACAGATGCTTTGCATAGGTTAAAAAGGCGTCAGAAAGCAACAGGTCCAGCCGTGCTGCTTCGTCCTCTCCCAGGTCTGATGATGAAAGCAGGAGATCAAGTTCTTCCCCATGATAATCAGCAAACCGTAGCCCTTCTTTTTCTGCTTCCTTTAAATTATTATAAAAGGAATACAAGGCATCCCCGTTGCGCCATAAGGATTTGTACTGTCTTTCGCTGTAAAGTTTTTCCAGAGCACCCCCTTCAAAAATGTCATTTTTGGCAGATATTTCTGTTTTTATTCCATCAGGAGTTGCATCTGCTATTTTTTCTGAAGCAAGATCGGAAGAGGCCTGGCTGCCAGGTTCTCCTTTATCATTGTTACAGGCTGTAAGAGTGATCAGAATTATAATGACAGGGTAAAAAAAGTTCTTTTTCATTTTTCTCATAGGTTTTTGTACATCACTATATGTATGCACACATTTGGGATCATAAAGGCTTCTCCCACGGTATGGTAGCCGTATTTTTTATAGAATTCGACAGCTACTTCCCTGGCATTGAACCAAAGTATTGAAGTTTCTGTTTGACGTAATAAGGTTTCCCCTTCCAGAAGGAGTTTTTCACCAATGTTCTTTTTCCGGAATTGTGGCAGAACCGCCATACCTCTAAGCTGGAACTGCAAAGAGGTCTCAAAAAGGTCATTTTTGCGGGCTACGTAAGTTGCGACTCCGGCTAAATTTCCTTCGTGAAAATAGCCTAAATGGAAGCTGTCCTTTTCCAGGTCGCCCTCGAAGAAACATTCCCTGAGTGGTCTTCCCGGCCGAAGCACCTGCTGCCTCACAGGATAGGTTTCTTCTGCTGAAATTCTCTGGATCAAGATGGCTGTATTATTCTTCTGTCGCCTGCACTTCCCGGTACTCCTCGTGGCGCTCAAATTGAGCTGCGGCATAACGACAAAGAGGATCTATTCTAATATTCTTCTCTTTGGCGTAGTCCACGCTGTGTTTTACCAGGCTGCTTGCCAAACCTTCTCCCTCAAATTTCGGATCGGTTTCGGTATGATCGAGGGTCATGATATTATTATCCTGTAGCGTATAGGTAAGTTCAGCAATAATTTCGCCGTCCTGTTCCATATAGAACATACCTTTCCCATCTGTCTCCTTGTGCTGAATATCTTTTTTCATCTTATTGTTTTTCTAGAATACCGTCTACGATGCCGTAATCAACAGATTCTGTTGCGTCCATCCAGTAGTCGCGGTTAAAATCTTTAATGATGCGCTCGTAATCCTGGTTGCAGTTATTTGCAAGGATCCTGGCGCTTTGTTCTTTTATTTTAAGAATTTCCTGAGCCTGGATCTCGATATTGGAAGCCTGACCCTGGGCGCCGCCACTAGGTTGATGGATCATCACCTTGGCGTGGGGCTGTGTAAATCTACGGCCTTTTGCTCCAGCCGAAAGAAGAATGGAGGCCATGGAGGCAGCTAAACCACTGCAAATTGTTGACACCGGGCTGTTAAGACTTAACATGGTATCATATATGGCAAATCCCGAGGTCACATAACCACCAGGGCTACTAATGTAAAACTGTATTTCCTCGTCACCGGTTGCGTCCAGGTACAACATTCTTTCTATAATATGTTTGGCAGATTTCTCGTTCACCGTTCCCCAAAGGAAAATTTTGCGTTCATTGAGGAGGGAGCGTTCGATCTGGTCCTGAAGCTTGCCCGATTTATCTTTGTCTTTCATGTTGTTTTTTCAGTATTAAGTAGCTAAAAATATGACTATTTTTGCAGAAAAGAAGTGGATGAAGCTTGCATTTAACAAGATTTTAAAGGAAGAAATTCCGCAGATCCTGCCCCTTATCCAGCAGTTAATGGGTAACACATTTTCTGATGAAATCCTTCACCGCCGGTTTGAAGAAATGTTTTCACAGAATTATGAATGCTTCGGAATATTTTTCGAGCAAAAGCTTGTCGGGGTTTTTGGCATGTGGTTTATGACCCGACATTATGCCGGTAGATCATGTGAACCCGATCATATTTATATTCTCGAGGAGTACCGAAGTAAGGGACTAGGAAAAAAGTTATTTGAATTCATTTATGCCTATGCCGCAGAAAAAGGCTGTGAAACATCTGAATTGAACAGCTATGTGAGCAATTACCGAAGCCATAAGTTCTATTTGAATGAAGGTTACGAGATCAAAGGCTATCATTTTCTAAAAAAGCTGTAATTTTTTTTTGAGCAATAAAAACTTTCCATATATATTTGCACAGCAATATCAACGCGGGAGTAGCTCAGTTGGTAGAGCGTCAGCCTTCCAAGCTGAATGTCGCCGGTTCGAACCCGGTCTCCCGCTCCAGGCCTCGTCAATTGACGAGGCTTTTTTTATATCCTGCTTTCAGGTTTTCTGGATCCTCCTGCCCATACTCAGCTTCAGTGGCAATAGAGGACGAAATGTTAATTCTTTCTTTACAGCCATTTAATCGTATCACAATCTTTGTACTTTAATACACGGTAACCCTACATATACTAAAGATGAAGCAGATCAACCCGTTTTTTCTTATTGGCACACTTGGAATGCTCTTTTCGTCCATGCTCCATATTATTTTGGCGGCCTTTACTTCCGAGGAAGTCGCCGCTTCGGCACTTTGGATCATGTATCCCATTTTTGCCGGCTTTCTCATCGCAGGAACTGTAGTGATGATGAAAAGGAAAAGTTCTTTTCCCAATTAATTAATCAAATTTCGGCTCTCTTTTTCGAGCCTATGACAATCAAACCACTTTCTTCCATTCCGTTCGAAGACCTTATACAATGTTTTCTCATTGCCTTTGAAGATTACTACGTAGTGCTACCAGAAGATACTGAATACTGGAGAGCTCGCTTTGTAACTGCTCGTGTAGACTGGGATCTTTCTTTTGGCATGTTTCAGAAAGAACTATTGGTAGGCTATGTGATTCATGGCATCGACAAGCATGAAGGAAAATTGACTGCATATAATACCGGAACAGGCGTCATTCCGGCTTTTAGGGCAAATGGTATCGTAGATAAAATTTACGCTCATGCCTTCCCAATGCTAAAAGAGAAAGGAGTCGAAACCTGTCTCCTGGAGGTGATCTGTGAAAATACAAGAGCCATTCGTGTATATCAACGGATTGGGTTCAGCATAAAAAGAAAACTCCGCAGTTTCACCGGAGAGCTGCCTCAGAAACTTTTAGCAAAGAGGCTTCAAAAAAGGCATTTTTCAGAGGTATTGGAACCGGGACTTTACTGCGAATCGCATTATGCATGGGAGAATACTGCGGCAGCTGTAAAACTGCTGAAAGAAAATGTTGTGACCTATGCGCTAGCTTCCGAAGATGAAATTCAGGAATATATTGTTATTGATAAGGACCACAATATGATCCAGCTGGAAAGTCAAAGCGGGAAATGGAGCGAACTTCTTCATGCCGCAGGCACCATAGCTAAGCTTGTAAAGCTAAAAAATGTTGATGCAGGCCGAATGGAACTTATAAAGGAGCTGGAAAATTTAGGATTTAAAAGCTCTGTAGATCAATTCGAAATGCAAATGGATTTATAACCCGAATGACGGAAGCCATGAAACAAAATTATCCGCCAAATCTACTGCCAAAAAATGGCCAGGTCTACTACTTCGGAAAACTTCTGAACGAAGCAGAAGCGGAAGATTTTTTCGAGCTGCTTCTAAAGGAGGTAAGCTGGAAGCATGATGAGGTGATGATCTTTGGCCGAAAGATCACCACCGCTAGAAAGACTGCGTGGTATGGAGATAAAGAATTCGAATATACCTATTCAAAAATGACAAAAAAGGCCATGCTTTGGTTGCCGGAATTAGCCTTGCTAAGGCAGAAGGTAGAGCAGGAGACCGCCCTTGTATTTAATTCCTGTCTCCTCAATTTATACCACAGCGGCGAAGAAGGCATGTCCTGGCACAGCGATGCAGAAGCAGAATTGGGCAGGCAACCCGCAATAGCTTCAGTAAGCCTGGGAGCTGAAAGAAAATTTGTACTTAAGCATAAGCAAACGGGTGAAAAGCTGGAGCTTCAGCTGGAACAGGGAAGCCTGTTACTCATGGCAGGAGAAACGCAGACCCACTGGCTGCACAGCCTTCCGAAGACTAAAAAGGTAAAGGAACCAAGGATAAACCTCACATTCAGAAACATCAAAAAATGGAAAACCCCGTAAGTGTGGTAAGTCGTTCAAGGGAAGCCATACCCAGGGCAGAATTTCCTTTGGGGTTAAGAGGCGGGCTCCAGACTGCAACTGCGAATCTATCTGGGTGAACGGCAACAATACCGCCACCTACACCACTTTTTCCAGGTAGGCCTACTTCAAAACTAAACTCGCCCGCTTCATCATAGAATCCGCAGGTTTGCATCAGGGCATTGATCCGTTTTACCTGTCTGCCGGTGAGAAACTCTCTTTCTGAACCTATTACACGACCATTATTGGCGAAGATGATAAAGGCGTTCGCCAGTTCGCGACAGGACATGGACAGTGAGCATTGATGAAAATAGAAATCCAGCACCTCTTCCACATTGTTCTCTATATTTCCGAAGGATTTCAGGTAGTTGACCATGGCGAAATTGCGATATCCTTCAGATTTTTCGGAAGCTGCTACTACTGGGTCGTAATCGATGCTGGTGTTGCCGGTGATCTCATGCAAAAAAGTGAGCAGCGCCGCCTTAGGATTGCTGAAGTAGGACACAAGAACGTCGGCCACCACCAGGGCGCCGGCATTGATGAATGGATTTCTTGGAATTCCGGAGTCATTTTCGAGCTGTGAGAGAGAATTGAACGGGTCACCCGATGGTTCCACGCCAACACGGTTCCACAGCTGGTCTCCCACCACCTTCATGGCCAGCGCGAGAGTGAAGACTTTGGAAATGGATTGAATGGAGAAGCGCTCGTTGCTGTCTCCAAAACAATAGTTATTGTCGTTCACATCGTGGAGATGCATTCCATATTTTTGAGAGGAAACCTTGGCCAGCTCCGGAATATAGGAGGCCACTTTTCCCGATCGTGGCTTGCCGGCAAATTCCTGGCTTACCTGGTTAAGGATCTTTTGATAATCTATATTATGTGAGGTCATTTAGAAGAGTTTCCGGTTCTACTTCATAAGGTTCCTTATCGGCTTCAAAAATGCGCGCCAGGGGCTCTCCTTTTAGCCTTATGTCCTTTCCCTTTACTTCCAGCCAGCTGCCTTCTCTAAGTCCTACAACCGGTGGAGTGTTGAATTGGTGGAATTCCCTGATCCTGGTTTCGCGGGTTTCCCCTTTATGCGTGGAGGTGGGATCTGGGTCGAGATAATGCGGATTAATGTTAAAAGGCACCAAACCTAAAGTATTGAAGGAAGGTGGATAAACAATAGGCATATCATTAGTAGTTTTCATGGTAAGCCCTGCAATGTTGGTCCCGGCGCTGGTACCAAGATAAGGCGTTCCCTCTTCAAGTTTCTCCTTAAGAGGGGTGAGGAGGTTATACCTGTAAAGCTGCTGTACAAGCAGAAAGGTATTGCCGCCGCCGGTAAAAATACCCTCAGCCTCTTCAATTGCTGCTATAGCTGTTTCAGATTGATGTAATCCTTTTACTTGCAACCCTGCATTGGCAAAAGCTTTTTCTGCGAGCTGCGTATATTCGTCATGAGTAATTCCTCCAGGTCTAGCGTAGGGAATAAACAGGATTTCCCTGCAACCTTTAAAGTGGGATTTTAAAACTGGAAGTAAATATTCAAGATATTCCTGGCCGTGAAGGGTGGAAGTGCTGGCAAGGATAAGATTTTTCATAAAGCAGGTTTAGTTGTTCCTGTAAAATTACTAAATCTCTTATTGAAAACCGGGAGGTGCAAATCATAAAAGAAGTTAATTCGGGCGGACATGAAAGTGCAGGTTCGGCGGCTTTTCAGAAGTTTTTGTATCTGTAGATTTAACTAAAGTTTAGTCGGCAATTAGAATTTTTTAAAGAATACATTTTGTTCCTTTAGGAAAAGCCGTGATATGAAAATTTCCCTAAGCCTGATTGTTTTACTTATTTCACTTCCTCTGGTTGCCCAGGAAAGAATGGATATCTCCGGAAAGATCACCCCACCAGTAGGGGGTGATGCCGAAGGAATTTCTGTTGTTAATCGCACGGCAAAGAGTGCAACCATCTCTAATGAAGTAGGGAATTTTCAGATAAAAGTTGCTGCTGGCGACACGCTGCATTTTTCTGCTCTGCAGTTTCAGAATTTCTCGGTGGTTGTTGATGAGGGAGTGATCGAAAACCGACAGCTGAATGTTTTTATTTCGGAAGCCGTCAATGAGTTGCCCGAAGTTGTGGTTACTCCCTATGATCTTTCAGGAAACGTGGAGGTAGATGTAAAGCTGATCCCGGTAGTCGAGACCAATCTTCCGGTAAAAACAGCGGCAGAAATTAATGACTACAATTATACTTTTAGGCCGGATTCCCTGGTTTCTCCTCCCAATGCCGCTATGCGCGAGGGGATGATCTACAGCGGTGCAAATTTTGCGAATATTTTCAGAAATATATTTTCTACACGCAATGTAACCACGACTATAGATAGGCAGGAAGATATTCAGGAGGAAGTTCTTCAGCTTTACGACGATGATTTTTTCAAGGAGCGTCTTAATATTAAGGAGGAGAACATTTATGAGTTCATTCTATTTGCTGAAGACAACGGGCTTAATCCGGCAATGCTTCAGCCAGAGAATGAGATGGATCTTATTGCTTTCCTGGTGGCGCAAAGCCAGAAGTACAAGCAGAGAAAAGCAGGAGAATAATTTATAGCTGAAGCGTTTTCAGAAGGAATTCATCTTCTGAAGAGCGACGGAAATACACCTCTCAAAAAAGGTATTTTCAGGATTCTTTTTTTATTGTAATTGCATGGTTATGAAATCAAAGGTTTTGTTGCTCGCGTGCCTGATGATCTTTGCAGGTTGCGACAGTGATGATGCGGTGCAGGAAGAAATGCAGCTCGATTTCTCATTCAATTTCGCAACGGGAACCGAAGGCTGGATTGGCGGTTTTTCAGATTATCCTGCAGGAGAAGAAGATTTCTATGAACTGGAATTTGAACACAGCCAGCTGCCAGAACCGTTAAACACGCAAGAAGCTGCGCTAAAACTTTCGGGCAACAATCACAGCGATGATCTTTTTATGTATGTCACGAAGCAGATTTCCGGGTTACAGCCAAATAAGGAATATAAAATGAAATTTGAGGTGAATTTTGCTTCAAATGTGGCCGACGGACAGTTTGGAATTGGCGGCAGCCCCGGGGAAAGTGTCTACCTAAAAGCGGGAGGAGCATCGCATGAACCGCAAAACATTGAAGATGAATTCGGCTGGTACAGATTGAATGTGGATAAGGGAAACCAGGCAGAAGGAGGTGATGACATGATGGTCATTGGGAATTTCGCCAATGGCACAGAGGAGAATGTCTATACCCTTAAAACCCTGTATTTTCCCAGTGCTCAAACGGTCATGACCAATGATGCGGGGGAATTATGGCTGTTATTCGGGGTAGATTCAGGATTTGAAGGAACAACAACGATATACATCAACAGTATTAAAATAGCACTTTTTTAAACGAAACTTAAGAGGGTTCAAAGTTAAGGTGAAGAATTTCTCAGCGCAGGTTTTTTGTAGTTGGTAATAATTCCTACAATTTAGCGTTTATTAGCAAAGATGAAGAAGCTTCTCCTCCTCCTCCTTTTATTGTGCTGCAGTACAGGTCATCATGTCTGGTCGCAGGAAAGACTGGATATTACGGGAACTATAATCGTTCCGGTGCAATATAACTCCAGTGGCATTCATGTGTATAACTTTTCCTCCGGAAAGGGCAACGTTTCAGATGCCGGGGGGAATTTTGAGCTGAGGGTAAAGGAAGGCGATTCTGTATATTTTACTGCCCTCCAGTTCAAGGAATTACTGGTTGTCGTAGACGATGAGATCATCCAGAACAGGCGTCTGGTAGTCGAAATATCTGTAGGAATAAATGAACTGCCCGAGGTGGTGGTGCGCTCACACGAGCTTACTGGACGATTGGAAGTAGATGCCGGAAACATTGAAACTGTAGATGTGGAATTGCCAACCATGACTGCCATGTCTATTAATGATTATGAGTGGGAATTCCGACAGGATGGCCAAAGCAGAGTCACAAATTCAGCAATGGGAGGGAGCGGACTGAGCAAAGGCGCGAATCCGCTTGCGATTCTTTCGACAGTAGCGTCTCTCTTGCTGCCGCGTACCAGGAAAAAGCCTCAGCAACAGGAACAGCCAAGAAGTAAGATCGGGTTAATTCAGCTGGAGAGAAAGATAAGAGCGCGGTATTCAGATGAATTCTTCCTGGAGCAGTTTAAAATTACCCCTCCAAAAATAGCAGATTTTATTGCCTTTTTAGAAGAGCAGAATTTTTCGGAAGCACTGCTGAATAAAGAGAGGGAAATGGATCTCCTGCAAATGATGTTTGTTCAAAGTGAGAAATTCTTGAAACTTCAGAAGGAAAATTCAACCGAAGAAGGGCTCTGAACTTCAGAAATAATTTCAGAAATTAAACCTTCTCCTGCTCCTGCAGTCTTATAACAGGAGGCTATGGAACGGTCTTTGCTTAGAAAGGTTACCTTCGGGTCCTATTTTACAATTCCATGAAAAGAACATTGCTTTTATTTTTACTGCTGCCATTGCTTTCTTTTGGTCTGGCTCATAAATTCTACGTAAGTGCGACAGATATAGCTTATAACGAAAAACAACGAAGCCTGCAGATCATTTCCCATGTCTTTACAGATGATATTGAAGATTTACTAAAAACCCGGTATAACAAAGAACTCTACCTGGTGAAAGAAGGAGAACATCCGGCTGCAGATGAATTTCTGAAAAAATATTTTTTTGATAAGCTCCAGATTTCGGTAAATGGAAAAGAAAGAAAACTCACATACCTCGGAAAGGAATATGATAAAGACCAGCTTTTGGTCTACATAGAGGTGGAAGACGTGGAAGCCATCAAAAACATAAGTGTCAAAAATGCTGTTTTGACAGATATTTTTCCGGAGCAGAAAAACGTGATAAAGGTGGAGTATGGTGGCAAGATCAAGAGTCTGCTGCTTATGCGAGAGGAACTTGAAGGAACATTAAAATTCGGAAATTAAAATTGTTTTACTTCAGAATTAAATTATTTTTAGCAACCTAAACTTAAATTTTATATATGAGATCTATGAGAACTGCCCTTGCAGCTTTTTGTCTTTTGTTTTCTGCCGGCGTATTTGCGCAGGAGGCAGAACAACAAACTGAACAAAGGCAAGCTGGACACATCAACGAAAACAAATTCCGGCAAATGTACCAGGAGTTTTCTACGCCCAACCAGTATAGAACTGGAAGTGGAGCCCCGGGCCCGGCTTATTACCAGAACGAAGCCGATTACAAGATGGACATCGAACTTGATGACAAAACCCAGAAATTAACAGGACGGGAAACCATTACTTATCACAATAATTCTCCAGATGTACTGGAATACCTGTGGGTGCAGCTTGATCAAAATATCAGGTCAAAAGAATCTGTAGCCAAATTAAAGGATGGAAACGGCATTGCACCGGTGGCACAACCGGGAAGTTTTGTTTCAGAATATATGGAGGAATCCTTCGACGGCGGCTTCAACATTACAGAAGTTAGCGCTAACGGAAAGCCTTTAAAAACAATGATCAACCAGACCATGATGAGAGTGGACCTTCCGCAGCCTTTAAAGGCAGGGGAAAAATTCACTTTTGATATCGCATGGTGGTACAATGTCAATAATCACGTTACAGATCGTGCCCGTTCTGGATATGAGCATTTTCCTGCCGATGGGAATAACGCTTATGTGATTGCGCAGTTCTTTCCAAGAATGGCGGTTTATAATGATGTTGAAGGCTGGCAGAACTACCAGTTTTGGGGTAACGGAGAGTTCGCACTTCCTTTTGGAGATTACGAGGTAAACATTACTGTGCCTGCAGATCATATACTTGATGGAACAGGAGAGCTTCAAAACAGAAAAGAAGTTTTTACAAAGGAAATGATGCGTCGTTACGAGCAGGCGAAAAAGTCTTATGACAAGCCGGTAATGATCGTGACCCAGGAAGAAGCAGAAGCGGCTGAAAAAGGTTTTTCAGAGAAAAAGAAGACCTGGAAACTAAAAGCTGAAATGGTTAGAGATTTTGCATTTGCCACTTCCAGGAAATTTATCTGGGACATGATGGCTGTAGATCTTGGTGAAAAAGATGTGATGGCTGTATCTCTTTATCCAAAAGAGGGGAACCCGCTTTGGGAAGATTTTTCTACTAAGGTAGTAGCTCATACGCTTAAGTCATATTCAGATCATACCTTCACTTATCCTTATCACAAATCTATTTCGGTTCATGCCAAGAACCAGGGAATGGAATATCCAATGATCTCCTGGAACTATGGCCGTCCAAATGAAGATGGAACCTACAGTGACCGTGTGAAGTACGGAATGATGAGTGTGATCATTCATGAGGTTGGACATAACTTCTTTCCTATGATCGTGAATTCAGATGAGCGTCAATGGGGCTGGATGGATGAAGGTCTTGATACCTTTATGCAGTATGTGGCAGAGCAGGAGTATGGTGAAAAATATCCCGATGACATTGCTCCACATACAAAATATCCTTCCAGACGAGGTGAGCCTTCAAAAATTGTGGATTATATGAAAGGTGATCAAAAGTTCATTGCACCTATTATGTCAAATCCTGAGAATGTTTACCAGTTAGGTAACAACGCTTATGGCAAGCCAGCAACGGCACTTAATATTTTAAGAGAGACCGTGATGGGGAAAGAGCTATTTGATTATGCTTTTAAAACTTATGCCCAGAGATGGATGTTCAAACATCCTACGCCAGAAGATTTCTTCAGAACGATGGAAGATGCTTCGGCTGTTGACCTGGATTGGTTCTGGAGAGGCTGGTTCTATACTACAGACAATGTGGATATAGGCGTTGAAGAGGTGAAGAAATATTACGTGACAGATAAGCCTACCAAAGAGGGAACTGAGCTGCTGAAGCGATATGGAGTAGAAGATCCTTCATCAATGGATGTTCTTTATGTTGTGGAAGAAGGTGGAGAGGAGTATGACCCGAATATGAAAGGTAAAACTCCTGCTGAAAACGCTCCAACTCTTAACGAGTATTTAATGGATAATTTCACACCAGAACAAAGAGCAAACCTGAAGATGCCGAAATATTTTTATCAGGTGACATTCAATAAACCCGGCGGACTTGTAATGCCTGTAATTGTGGAGTACACCTATGCCGATGGTACTTCGGAAAAGGTAACTTATCCAGTACAGATATGGAGAAAGAATGATGACAGAGTAAGTCGTGCGATCGCTACAGATAAGGAGATCACAAAGATCGTTGTAGATCCAGACCTTGAAACTGCCGATGTGGATACCAGCAATAACTCGTGGCCACAGGCTGCTGAAGCAGATAAGTTTCAGGAATTCAAAGAAAGAACACAAGGGTAAGACCTTGGCGGCCTACGGCGGGTTCGTCTCCGGACCACCCCGTCATGCTACCGCCTGCCACCCCTCCTTTAAAAAAGGAGGGGAGCTGGTTGAGGGTCAAAACACCTGAAGGTGTTTTTTCCTCCCTTTGGGAGGAGGCCTTGACATAGAAATAACATTTAAAAACCCTCCCCGCCGGAGGGTTTTTTGTGTTCATCCTCCCCCGGTCCCTCCGGAGGTGGGGAGTTGGATCTGTCTTGGCTCCAGGTTTTATTAGCGTAATGATCTTTAGTCTTTTTTTGATTAATATATTTAACCTTTTTGGGCATTCAACCTGCCAAAAGCAGTGGTGCCACAGGCACCAGATGAGTTCCCCTCCTTATTAAGGAGGGGTGGCTGCCAAAGGCAGACGGGGTGGTCCGGAGGCAAATCCCTCCGCAGGAGGTGCGTAGCTGTCGCAAACCCGTCTTGGTTCCAGGTTCTAACAGCGCAGCGGTCTTGCCTGTTCCTAAAAACCTTCTTGAAAAGAAGGGGCGCAGCCAAGACAGAATTAACAAGCCCCCTTTTCTTCTGAATAGAAATCTGAGTATATTTGCAGACTATGCAAACACTCCCACTTTTTATCAGCGGTGCTGAGGTAGCTTTTATCATGTTCATCCTGGTGATGGTCTTTGGTGCCGATAAAATTCCGGAGATCGCGAGAGGTCTGGGGAAAGGGATGCGCAGCATCAAAAATGCCACTAATGACATTAAATCTGAAGTGATGCGCAGCGCCGAGAAACATGGGATTGACACCTCCATTGGGGATGATCTGAAAAAAGAAGCCGATAAGGTGAAAGAGGAGATCGAGGAGCTAACGGGATCGGTGAAACGACGTTTTTAGCCATTGGCTCTTAGCTTTTGGCCTTTGGCTACTGAATCTTCAAAGAAAAAGTTATTCGCAGTATTTAAATGCACTATAACCATATATAAGGCTTCTTAAATTTCACAAACTTTTTCGTTTTACCCCTCAGCCAATCCCGAAGAATCGGGAGGAGCCGAAAAAGTATTTGTCATAATTAAGAATTGTGCCAACAGCTAATGGCCAATAGCCAATGGCTTTATATCTTCGCACTTCTAACTTCTAAAATCATACTTCCACATGCATTTCCTGCCACAAAAGATCGACGACTATGTCGTAGCCCACTCCGCTCAAGAACCAGAGCTTTTGCAGCAACTTAATCGGGAAACTAATCAGAAGGTGCTTCAGCCCAGAATGCTCAGTGGACATTATCAGGGAAGGCTACTAAGCATGCTTTCAAAGCTCATCAACCCACAGAATATATTAGAAATAGGCACCTATACGGGGTACTCTGCACTTTGTTTGGCTGAAGGAATGCAGCCGGATGGAATTCTTCACACAATCGACATCAACGAGGAATTACTGGACCTTCAAAAAAGGTATTTTGAAGCCTCTCTTTGGAAAGATCGAATCGTACCTCACCTGGGTGATGCCACTGAGATCATTCCCTCTCTAAAAGAGGATTTTGACCTGGTATTTATTGATGCCGATAAGCCGAATTATCCTGTTTATTTCCAACAGATCATGGAAAAGCTGCGCCCAAGGGGAGTCATCTTATCTGATAATGTGCTCTGGAGCGGAAAAGTAGTGGAACCTGTGAAAGAAGATGACGAATCTACCAAAGCCCTTCTTGAATACAACCGCCTCTTAGCTGAAGATGAGAGGTTGGAGACGGTGATGTTGCCGGTGAGGGATGGGTTGACTATTTCAAGGAGGAAATAGTTAATCCATCCCTTACAAATTCCAGGCACCAAATTCCAGGATTGAATAAACCTTTTTCCGGATTGCCCCAACCCTAAAGGGAGCCGGAAAAAGTTTTAGGTATTTATCTTTTCAGAAAGAATTTCTAATACTGTTTCCATTTCTTGGATGATCTGCTGATTTGTGAAGCGAATTACTTTTAATTCTTGAAAATGAAGTAGTTCTGTGCGTAATTGATCTTTTATTTGCTGCTCTGCACTTTCGTGATATCCTCCATCCACTTCAATTACTAATTTCAGTTGATGTGAGTAAAAATCAGCAATGAAATGATGTATTGGATGTTGCCTCCTGAAATGATATTTTTTGAAAGGATCACAAATTAATTTTTCCCACAGAAGTTTTTCTGCCTCTGTCGGATTGTTGCGAAGATGCTCTGCCCGCTTAAAAATCTCAGATCGGGCACCTTTCCACATACTATTATCATGATATGGATTATCTTTTTTCAATGTGATAAATTTAGAAAAACTAATTCTCACCCTTTAGGGAGGGGGCAAAAGAATTAGTTTTTCTTTTTCCGGATTGCCCCAACCCTAAAGGGGAGCCGGAAAAAGTTTTAGGTATTTATCTTTTCAGAAAGAATTTCTAATACCGTTTCCATTTCTTGGATGATCTGCTGATTTGTGAAGCGAATTACTTTTAATTCTTGAAAATGAAGTAGTTCTGTGCGTAATTGATCTTTTATTTGCTGCTCTGCACTTTCGTGGTATCCTCCATCCACTTCAATGACTAATTTCAGTTGATGTGAGTAAAAATCAGCAATGAAATTATGGATGGGATGTTGCCGCCTGAAGTGGAATTTTTTAAAAGGACCACTATTTAATTTTTCCCACAGAAGTTTTTCTGCCTCTGTCGGATTGTTGCGAAGATGCTCTGCCCGCTTAAAAATCTCAGATCGGGCACCTTTCCACATACTATTATCATGATATGGATTATCTTTTTTCAATGTGATAAATTTAGAAAAACTATTTCTCACCCTTTAGGGAGGGGCAAAAGAATTAGTTTTTCTTTTTCCGTTTGGCCCCAACCCTAAAGGGGAGCCGGAAAAAGTTTTAGGTATTTATCTTTTCAGAAAGAATTTCTAATACCGTTTCCATTTCTTGGATGATCTGCTGATTTGTGAAGCGAATTACTTTTAATTCTTGAAAATGAAGTAGTTCTGTGTGTAATTGATCTTTTATTTGCTGCTCTGCACTTTCGTGGTATCCTCCATCCACTTCAATGACTAATTTCAGTTGATGTGAGTAAAAATCAGCAATGAAATTATGGATGGGATGTTGCCGCCTGAAGTGGAATTTTTTAAAAGGATCACAAATTAATTTTTCCCACAGAAGTTTTTCTGCCTCTGTCGGATTGTTGCGAAGATGCTCTGCCCGCTTAAAAATCTCAGATCGGGCACCTTTCCACATACTATTATCATGATATGGATTATCTTTTTTCAATGTGATAAATTTAGAAAAACTAATTCTCACCCTTTAGGGAGGGGCAAAAGAATTAGTTTTTCTTTTTCCGTTTGGCCCCAGCCCTAAAGGGAGCCGGAAAAAGCATTATCTATCCCTCCAAAAAATGTATTTTTGAACCAAATCTTCAGAAATGAATTTCAAAAATACCAAGGAATACGCACAAAACCTCGATCAACAAGACGCTCTAAAAGATTATAGAAACAAATTCCACTTCCCAAAAGTCAATGGCAAGGAGGTGATCTACTTCACCGGGAATTCTCTTGGCTTGCAGCCAAAGAACGCGAAGAAATATGTCGATGAGATCATGAGCGACTGGGCGGAGCTGGCGGTGGAAGGACATTTTCAGGCGGAGAAACCCTGGTGGGATTATCATGAAAGATTTGCTAAGAAACTTGCACCTGTAGTTGGAGCTAAACCTTCGGAAGTAACTGTGATGAATACGCTAACGGTGAATCTGCATTTATTGATGGTGTCTTTTTACCGGCCTACGCAGCAGCGCTTTAAGATCATTATGGAAGAAAAGGCATTTCCCAGTGATCAATATATGGTTGCGAGTCAGGTGAGGTTCCATGGATTAGATCCGGAGGAGACTATTGTTGAGGTGAAGAAACGGGAGGGAGAACATCATTTCCGGAAAGAGGATATTCTGGCGAAAATAAACGAAATAGGAGAGGAGTGTGCATTGGTGCTTATGGGCGGAGTGAATTACTATAATGGGCAGGTGTTGGATATGGAAACCATTACCAGGGCCGGAAAAGAAGTCGGTGCTTTTGTGGGTTGGGATCTCGCACACGCGGCGGGAAACGTGGAGCTGAAGCTGCACGACTGGAATGTGGATTTTGCTGCCTGGTGCAGTTATAAGTATATGAATTCAGGTCCGGGGAATGCTTCCGGATGTTTTGTGCATGAGCAGTATCACGGAAAAAAAGATATCCCGAGGTTTGAAGGTTGGTGGGGACATAATAAAGAGAGGCGGTTTTTAATGGAACCCGAATTCCAACCTGAGCCTAATGCACATGCCTGGCAGGTGAGCAATGCGCCTGTACTTGCCCTGGCGCCTTACCTGGCTTCGTTGGAATACTTTGAGGAAGTAGGCATGGACAGGTTGATCGCCAAGCGCGACAAGATCGTGGCCTATCTTGAATTCATCCTGCAGGAAGTTGCAGAGGAAGTCGGAAGGGATTTCGAGATCATCACTCCAAAAGAACGTGGCACTCAGCTATCAGTTTTCCTCCACGGCCAGGGAAAAGACCTGTTCCATTACCTCATGAAAAACGGAGTAATTACCGACTGGCGGGAACCGAATGTAATTAGGTTAGCACCGGCAGCGTTCTATTGTTCTTTTGAAGATATGTATGAATTTGGACAAGTGTTGAAGAGGTATTTTAGTAATTAGAAGAAACATAATTTTTAATTTAACTCTTTAGAAGTTGCTTCAAGCAAAAAAGTTGTGGAATTTTAGAAGGAGCAAGCTGAGGCAACATGGGGTAAGAAATCGTTAATCCCCTTAAGACGACATAAGAAAAATATTGCTCCTTCACCCTTATTTAACACTAACATCGGTAAAGAACAACTCAAAGCTCCCCTCTGCATTTTTATGCATTTTAGCAATGGCTATTCCTTTATAGGTTTCATATTCTTCCCAGGTGGTGGCGAAGGGTTTTTCTCTGCTCCCACCCGATAAATATACCCACTCCCTTATCATGTGGTCATCTTTGAAGTAGATCTCATACATATCTCCCGGAGTATATCCGGCACCGTCGGGATAAGTGACGGTAATGCGCTGCATTTGTTCCCCGCTGATAGGCGCTGTAGCCTGTTCGGAATGCTCCCATTCCATCTCATCCCACACCAGGTGAAAAGGGAAGAGCAGCCAGTATTGGTCATTGATGAACCGCTGATCTGTCTTTTCATTTGCTGCGGCTTCTGTTTTGTGATTGTAGGTCACGGTACTGTCGGGAGTAGTGAGAGTTACCTCATCTGTTTTGCGATTCCAGGTCCAGGCTCTGCTGGTTCTCAAAGTGTCATTAACTTTGACGTTGAAGGTGTAACGGAGTTCCTCGACATCTTCGAAATTTTCAAAGCCGTTGGCTTCGGCAATTTGCTGGATTATAGTTTGTTCTTGTTCTTTTTGGGTGCAGGAAGTGATAATAAGGAGAATGAAGAGGAGAGTAATTTTTTTCATAGTTAACTATAGTTGATATTGGATAAAGATAAGGAATGTGTAATCAATTCTTATATTTCAGGGTTTTAGCTAAAACTTCAGTTCTTGATTCTATTCTTCTTTTTTCCATTGATGAAAAAAAAAGCAAAAAAATCTAGGCTTACGAAAAGTTGCCTAAATTTTTTGTTCAGCAGCTAAATTTTAGGAACCCGCCAGAGAATTTCTGATACGACATGTAATCCTTTTTGGCTCAAACAGCCTAAAATTTTGCGCTGCTTTCACTTCAAATTTTACGTCAACTTTTCGTAGGCCGGTTAGAAGTTCCTTTCAAATCTTGGTGAAATAAATAAGTATAATCCGGGGAGACTTGAAAATCAGGCTTATCTGATGCTTTTTCCATCTCCTCCCGATCCTTCGAGATAGGGTAAGGTGTAAAACAGGAAAAGGCGAATCAAAGAACCTGATGGCGTGGATTTGCAATCCGTGAAAAGTATAACACCTTAAACCAAAGATCAAACTAATGGCTACTATAAATCACTGCCCACTACTTTCCCGGGTCCTCCCGATCCTTCGGGATAGGGTAAGGGGTAAAACAGGAAAAGGCGAAGCGAACTTTCTCACCCCGTCCTGCGGCCATCCTGAAACAAGTTCAGGACAAGCTCCCTCCTGGGGAGGGGATATTTCAAAGGATGATTGGTGAAAACCAGATCAATCTGTAACATAAGCAAACGGAACTTGTCGAGCTCGAGTGGACTTCTTTTCCCGGCTCCCTTTAGGGGAGGGGTAAAACGGGAAAAGGCGAAGCGAACTTCCTCATCCTGCCTATTGCATCCTTCTAAAGGAGAGGACTTCAAAACCGGCAACCCGCAACCCGCAACAGAACAACCTCGCTACAGGTTCAACCTGCAACTTGAAACGACCTTAAACCTTAAACCTTGAACTTTAAACCTTGAACAGCCGCAGGCTAGAGCGCTTTCACACTCATTCCGCCATCAGCAATAATATTTTGTCCGGTGATAAAGGAGGAGTTGTCCATAGCCAAAAATGCGATTATTGAGGCTATTTCTTCAGGCTCTGCAATGCGATTTAGCGGAGTGCGGCGCAGAATCATTTCTTTACGTTCCCCCTCCAGCAGCGAATCTGTAAGAGGTGTGCGGGTATACCAGGGAGAAACGGCATTAACTCGAATGTTATCACGTGCCCATTCTACTGCCAAACTGCGGGTTTGCTGCAGGAGTCCCGCTTTTGCCATGGCATATGGCGTACCCGTGCCAACGTCCTGCATCGCAGCAGCCGACGCTACATTAATGATCTTTCCGTTGCCCGACTGCTTCAGGAAGGGATAGAGTTCCTTTGCTAAGAGAAAAGGTGCAATCAGGTTGGTCTCCAGTACCTCCCTGTGTTCCTCTTCCGAAATTTCTGTAGCCTTTTTCCTGATATTGATTCCGGCGTTGTTGACCACAATAGTGACCGCTTTCCAGTTATTTTCAGCCCAGCTAAAAACTTTTCGTCGATCCTCGGCCTTGGTTACATCGGCAACTATGCCTTTTACTGAATGTCCGGCTGCGGTGAATTCATCTTCAACCTTCAGAATATCATCGGCATTGCGGCCTGTGTAGAGTACCTCTGCCCCCAGTTTTAAAAATTCTGACACCGTGGCGCGGCCAATGCCTTTAGATCCGCCGGTAATTACTGCTGTTTGTCCTTTTAAGTTCCACATAATTTTGTTATTGGTTAATTGGTTAATTAGTTAATTGGGGATTGGTAAACTGGTACTTGGCTAATTTTTAAAGCACCACCCGATGGCGCGGATTTGTAATCCGTGACGAGATGTTAGGCCACTTCCGGCACAGTAGCTAAAGACCAACAGCTAAATTAATGAGATCTCTCGTCGCTCCTTCTTTCTCACGAAAGAAAAAGCTCTGTCGAGATGACAACAAAACAGGCAACAATGAACCTAAGCAACAAAAAACTGCAGCTTCAACTTGCACCCTGCAATCCGTATCCCGCAACCTGCAACCTGCAACAGTAAAAGGGCCAAAAGATAATAGCCAGCAGCCCAAGGCCAACAGCTAACAGCCAACAGCTTATTATAGAGATAACTGCCTACTAAATACTGCCCACAGCCCACTGCCTACTTCCTTCTACCTTCGTAAATCTACCTTCCCAAAATGGGAGAGACCGCCCCAAATACGGACAAGAGAATTAGAAACCATTCCAAATTATGGTAGATTTAGAAATTCTTGTCTGCATTTACCGGGGCGGCCCCTAATCTATGCTTTGGCCTGTAAATCTCCTGTTACAGACTCCTTCCTGTCAGTAATTTGTAGATGATCAAAATCACGGCGATCACGATCAGGATGTGAATGATACTTCCAAGGTCAGGAAAGGCAAAATAGCCAATCAACCAACCAATGATCAGTAAAACGATAATAAGCCATACTAAATCTCTCATAATTGATAGTTTATGCAGCTTTTGCTGCTGGTTAGAATTTTTTGGATTTGGTTTTTAGCCACAGTAGATTCTTCATTTTCTTTTTGCTTATGCTTAATTTACTGCAGATTATATGTTAAATGTACAAAAGCTTTTATTTTCTGATTTCTACTTTAACGGAGGTTTAACGGCTGCCGCCGTGTAATTATCTGGCCTCCAAATTGTACATCTATTTATCTGGGTCTCGTCTCCTTCTGGTTTCTGTTCTCCAGGTTTTCACCTGCTAATGTCTTTACGAAGTCTGATAGCAGCAGGCGGCAACCGGAAAAAATTGTATTTTCGCAGGCGACATGCAGCACTCAAAAAATATCGCTATTGTAGGGACGGGCCTGGTTGGATCTCTGCTTGCCCTTCACCTGAAACAAAAAGGACATACTGTAACTGTTTTTGACCGGAGGCCCGATGTTCGCAAAGTAGAATTTTCGGGACGCTCCATCAACCTGGCGATGTCTAATCGTGGCTGGAAAGCATTACGGGAAGCTGGAATCGAGGAGGAGGTGCGAAAGCTGGCTATCCCTTTGTATCGACGAGCCATGCATGTAAATAGCAGTCCCGCCTATTTTCAGAACTACGGAAAGGAAGGGGAAGCGATCTATTCCATTTCTCGTGGGGTGCTTAACAGGAAAATGATCGATCTTGCTGAAGCTGCCGGGGCCGAATTTCGGTTTGAAGAGAAGGTGTGGGACGTAGATCTTTCCGAAGCTAAGCTCTACACCGGGGAATCTGAAAAAGGAAATTGGCAGGAGTACGATTTTGATCTCATCTTTGGAGCCGACGGGGCGTTTTCCAGGGTAAGGCACAAGATGCAGCGCCAAAGTCGGTTTAATTATTCTCAGCATTTTATTGATGTAGGTTATAAGGAACTGCGAATTCCAGCCAATGCCGATGGCTCTCATAAGCTCGATAAGAATTCCTTCCACATCTGGCCTCGCGGCAAGTTCATGTTGATCGCGATGCCCAACCTTGACGGCAGCTTTACGTGTACCTTGTTCCTGCCGTTTGAAGGGGAGCATTCCTTTGAAAGCCTTACTACTGCAGCGGCTGCAGATGAGTTTTTCAGCCTGCATTTTCCCGATATCAAGGATGAGATCTCCAATCTTACGCGAGATTTCTTTAAAAATCCTACGAGTGCCCTGGTGACTGTAAAATGCTTTCCCTGGGTCTATAATGACAAGATCGCTCTCGTGGGAGATGCAGCTCATGCGATCGTTCCCTTCTATGGTCAGGGTATGAATGCTGGGTTTGAAGATATTTCGGAATTAGTTCGTCTTGAAGAAATTCATGGGGACGACTGGGAGCAGATATTTTCCGGTTACCAGAACCTGCGGAAGCCAAATGCTGATGCTGTTGCTGAACTCAGCTATCGAAATTTCATGGAGATGAGCAGCAAAACTGCCGATCAGCATTTTTTACTTCGGAAGAAGATCGAAAAATCTTTCGCTGAAAAGCATCCTGAAAAGTGGATACCCGTTTATTCCCGAGTGACTTTTTCTGAAGCTCCTTATGCTGAAGCATTAAAAATGGGGGATCAACAAGCTGCTATTATGGATGAGATCATGCGAATGCCCAAAATAGAGGAGAAGTGGAATTCTGCGGAAGTTGAGCAGAAGATTCTGGAGATGCTGAAAGGAAGTTAAAGTTCGGAGTACGAGGTTTGCTGTTGTCATCCACAGCAAGCTTTAGCTAGCGAAGGATCCACAGGTGTAAGATGAGATTCCTCCTTCGTCGGAATAGCATTTGAATTAAAAATTTTACTGCCTACTAACTACTGCCTATTGCGAACTTTCTGTTTACTGAATACTGATTACTGACCACTGAGTACTAGATATTATCCTCTTCAACCGTATCTGGATCATATGCCAGGTGGAGGCTACTGTAAACTGCTTTCACGTTCTTTTGGGTCTCCATAAGTACAATGAGCGTATCATCTTCCTGGATCTCTGTCGCACCATTCGGAGTAAGGAATTTTCCATCCCTGGAGATCATCGCAATAATGGCAGTCCGGGGGAAATGCAGATTTACGATCTTTTTACCTACAGAAAAATTATCGGGCGGGATAGTGATCTCCCTGATAAGGGATTTAGTGCCATCAGCCAGGAAGGCATCTACAGGTGATACTTTTTTCACTGTTTTTGGAAGGGCTACATGCAGCCATTTGGCTACTCTGGACAAAGTTGTTCCCTGAACTAAAACCGAAGTTAAAGACACAAAGAATACGATATTGAAGATCATATGTGCCTTTTCGATCCCGGCAAGCAGGGGATAGGTCGCAAAAACAATAGGCACAGCCCCGCGCAGGCCAACCCATGATATGTACCAGCGCCTCCTCATTTTCATCTTAAAAGGCGACAAACTCAGAAAAACACCAATTGGGCGGGCAACAAAAATCAGGAAACCAGAAATAAGAATGCCGAGGCCAAGTACGGGAACGATATCACTGGGAAAAACCAGTAGCCCCAGCGTAAGGAAAAGCACGATCTGCATTAACCAGGCGAGTCCGTCAAAGAATCGCATGATGGTGCGTTTGTGTATGAGATCCTGGTTTCCGAGGTAAACACCGGCAAGATAAACTGCCAGGAATCCGTTTCCGCCCAGCCTGTCTGTAGCCGAAAAGACCAGAAACATCAATGTGATTGCCAGTACAGGATACAGTCCTTCAAAATCCAGGGTTATTCGATTAATGATCATTTTGCTCAGCTTTCCGAAGAGAAAACCCAGAGCAGCTCCAATGAGGATCTGTTGTAAAAATAACGGAACTATCGACAGCAGACTTTGATCCTCGTTCACAACCAGGCCAAGAAAGGCAATCGTAAGAAAGTAGGCCATCGGGTCATTACTACCGCTTTCAAGCTCCAGGGTTGGCCTGAGGTTCGCCTTTAAAGCCATGTTCTTGGACCGCAAAATGGAGAAAACAGCTGCAGCGTCTGTCGATGAGACTATGGCCCCAAGCAGCAGACCTTCGTAAATGCTGAAATCTGTTATAGCCCAGACAAATGTTCCCAATGACAGGGCCGTGAAAAGTACTCCAAGAGTAGATAAGGATATCCCGTGCCACAAGATGGGCTTTATGCTGCGCCAGTTGGTATCCAGCCCCCCCGAAAAAAGAATAAAGTTAAGCGATACGATCCCTACGAATTGCGCGAGTTGGGGATCGTCGAATTCGATCTTTCCAATTCCTTCAGATCCCGCCAGAATCCCTACAGATAAGAACAGAATAAGAGTGGGAACTCCAAACCGGTAGGAAGTTTTTCCCGCGAGGATACTAATGAGGAGGAGGAGGGAACCTATGAGCAGTACGTTCTCTGTGGTAATATCCATTTATGGCCGACTTATTGAAAAATGTAAAAGAACAATTTTTGCCCTTTTTGAAGGGTTAGTGGGAACTGTTTTCTTTTAGTAGCTGCGGAAATTTCTTCTTGAACCTGTTGAACCGGGGCACAGAGACATTTCGAATGTATGGATCATTGGGATGCAGTTTCTTGTAATCCTGGTGGTAAGCTTCTGCCTTCCAGAACTTCTGAAATGGCAGGACCTCTACAGAAATTGCTTTTTCGTATTCTGAAGCCAATGCTTTTATTTTTGCTTCGATGGTCTTTTTTTGTTCCGCATTTTGATAAAAGATAATGGAGCGATACTGTGAACCCATATCGGGTCCCTGGCCGTTCTTTTGAGTGGGATCCATAGATCCAAAATAGACATCTGTGAGTGTGGCAAAATCGATAACCTTTGGATCATAGATCACTTCCACGGCCTCTGCATGTCCCGTAGTTCCTGTATTGCTTTCTTCGTACGTCGGATTCTTAGTGTGGCCTCCTGAATATCCTGAAATGACTTCTTTAACGCCAATAACGCTTTCAAAGACTGCCTCCACACACCAGAAACAACCGCTCGCAAAATATGCTTTTTTGAGACCGTTCTGCACCGGCACTTCAACGGGTTCGGCATTGGCAATTTCAGGTAAGGTCACCGTTTTTTCAGAAGGATTTCCGCAGGCACTAAGGGTGAAAAATAAAGATGCTAATAAATAAAACTTCATAGATTATTCTTTTTTATAGGTGCCTTCAAGGGTTTTCTTTCCAAACAAAGCATAATCTGTAGAGATCTCGCCGTTTGTAGAAAAACCTAACCAATCAAGTTCGGCACCTCCATTTGGGGTAAAGGTTAGTTTTGCTACAGGAGTGTCGGTATCGAAATCCTGCCACGGCATCTTCCTGTCGGGCGCCATTTCTCTTGCTACTGCCTGGAAATAAACATCGGCAGAATTCTCACCTGTCTTTTGGGTTCTGGCTGTAATATAGATCTTGTCTTTGTCAATACACCACTCTGTAGCTTGCTCGAAATTGATCTCTATACAATTGCAGTTACAGGTAGTTGCGGCTGATTCCTCCTCGATCTTTCTGTATCTTCCATCAAGAGCTACAGGAATTCGAGGTTCTTCTTTTTCCGTCTGGACTGCATCACGCTCCTCCTGGATATTTCCTGGTGGCTGAGTCTTGGAAGATATGGTATCGCGGTCGGCTACCTCAGAAGTTGTAGAGTTACGCCCGCGGTCATTACAGGCAAAGCTTATTACAGACAGGCAGATCAATATGAGCTTTTTCATGATTTGATGGGTTTAATCAATAAAGGTAAGCCTTCCTGATTTCTTTTTTGTGAAATAGATGTTAAGGCCCTGCTCATGATCCTTCTTGAAGGATCCTTAGCAATACGTCTGATTCCTTTCAAAAAAGAAAAACCCTTCACATTGCATGCGAAGGGTTTGTTTTATGTGACTGCAAAAAACTAGAAGCTTTGGAACAGCTCGTTCATTTTTTGTCTTTCTTCCTGTGCTAGTTCTTCATCAACAAGGATCCTTCCACTGTGCTCATCGGTGATGATCTTTCTGCGGCCGGCAATTTCCATGATCACCTGTGGCGGGATAGTAAAGAAAGAACCTCCCGAGGCTCCACGCTCAACTGGTACAACAGCAAGACCATTTTTCACACTGCCACGAATTCTCTTGTAAGCGCTCACAAGACGTTCCTCGATTTGCTGCTCGTATTCTCTGGATTTGTCAAGAAGTGCTTTCTCTTCTTTTTCAGTTTCAGCAAGGATCTCATCCAGTTCACTCTTCTTGTGATCCAGGTGCTTTTGACGCTCGGTAAGACGCTCACGAGTTTGTTCGATCACCTCTTTCTTCTGGTCAATTTGAGCGCGGTATTCCTTGATCTGCTTTTCAGCAAGTTCTATTTCCAGTTCCTGGAACTCCACTTCTTTGGAAAGTGCGTTGAATTCCCGGTTATTACGAACGTTCTTTTGTTGTTCAGAATATTTCTTGATCAATGCTTTGGCATCTTCGATAAGGATCTTTTTGGCGTTGATATCCTGATCGATCACCTCTAGATCGGCATCCATTTTTTCCAAACGGGTATTTAGGCCTGCTACCTCATCTTCTAAATCTTCTACCTCCAGCGGAAGTTCGCCTCGTACATTTCTTATCTCATCCACGCGGGAATCTATAAGTTGAAGATCGTACAACGCTCTTAACTTCTCTTCTACAGTAACATCGGATTTTTTTGCCATAGTTAAAAATACTTGATAGGATTGGTATCTGTGTTTGATAAAACGACTGCAAAATTAGCAAATTTTTTCTTAAGAAAAGAGGCTAACAGGTTTTTTGTGTACTGCTCACTTTCGTAATGCCCAATGTCTGCCAGCACCAGTTTTTGCTCAGCTTTATAGAAATCGTGGTACTTAAGATCGGCAGTTAGAAAAATATCTGCTCCGGCTCCAGCAGCATTTCCAATGGCAAAGCTTCCGCTGCCACCAAGAACTGCGACTTTTTTGATAGGTTTTCCACGCAGTTGGGAATGCCTGATACAGCCACAGCCAAAGGTTTTTTTAACCTGCTCCAAAAATGCCATTTCTGAAACCTCTTCTTCCAGCTCGCCTACCATGCCTATGCCTATTTTCTGATTGAAATTGTCCAGAGTTGTGATTTCATAGGCTATTTCCTCATAAGGATGACAGTCAAAAAGGGCTTTTAAAACGTTTCTTTCCAAATGTCGTGAAAAGGTAACACCAATCTGCACTTCTTCTTCGTAGTGAATCTCTCCCTTACGTCCTATTACTGGGTTTGATTCTTCATTTCCGCGGAAGGATCCGCTGCCTATGGTATTGAAGCTACAGTGATCATAATTTCCGATACTTCCGGCACCTGCGGAAAAAAGGGCTTCCCTTACTTCGGCTGCATCTTTTTTAGGGACGAAGGTGAGGAGCTTTTTAATGCTGCCAGCCTGCGGAATGAGGATCTCCCGGTTAATGAGCCCAAGCTGCTCACAGATCATGTCATTAACTCCTTTCATGCTGTTGTCTAAAGCGGTATGGATGGCGTAAATGGCAATATCATGTTTGATGGCCTTCAATACCGTTCTCTCAACATAATTACTCCCTGTAAGCTTTTTTAAACCCGAAAAAATGATAGGATGAAAGCTTACAATAAGGTTACAATTCTGCGCTATAGCCTCGTCCACTACAGTTTCCAGCGTATCTAAAGTGACGAGGATCCCGGTCACCTTAGCCTCTGCCGAACCTGTTAGCAGCCCTACATTATCAAAATCTTCGGCGTAAGCCGTCGGGGCAAAGGATTCCAGTTCACAAATAATATCTTTAATAAGCATAGCATTAGATTTTATGATTTCGCCTTTATTGGTCTATTTGAGCGATTAAAAAAGCGCCTGAATATTGCAGTTTAGCAAATATAAAATAAATGTTTGCCCGAAGTAAGGGTTTCAGGTAAGGTAATTTATAGCTGTACTTTATAATTTTACATAAAGTTTTTAAGGTCTCTATTTTTTATTTTCTTTTTTCGGGGATGCAAAAAAGAAACATCAGAATATACTAATTTCGCGGCATGGCCTCAGCAAGAAAATTACTATTTCCCTTCTCGATCTTATACGGCAGCATTATGCGCGTACGCAATATGCTCTACGACCAGAATATCCTCTCCTCACATCAATTCGACCTTCCCGTGATCGCCGTGGGAAACCTGAATATGGGTGGTACGGGTAAGTCTCCTATGGTAGAATACCTCGCCGGTTTATTTATGAATGACTTCACGGTCGCTATTTTAAGCCGGGGATACAGGAGAAGAACTAATGGGTATATACTTCTTACTGGCCAGGAGACAGCTGTTGAAGTGGGAGATGAGCCCCTGCAGTTCAAGCATAAGTTTTCAAAAGCGCTTGTGGCTGTAGATGAAGATCGCGTTAACGGTATTCGTCAGTTAAAGCAGGAGACTGCCCCTCCAGAAGTCATTCTCTTAGACGACGCTTTCCAGCATAGAAAGGTTGCGGCCAATTTCTACGTGCTTCTTACTGCTTACACACAGCTGTATAAAGATGACCTCATCCTTCCTGCCGGAAATCTCCGGGAACCTGCATCGGGAGCAAAAAGGGCAAATGTGATAGTGGTAACCAAGTGTCCTGCAGATCTCTCACAGGAGGAGCAGGAGCAGATCACGAAAAAACTGCGCCCTTTAACAAGGCAACAGGTCTTCTTTACAACTATTGGTTACAGCGACAGCGTCTTTGGAAGAAACCGTTCTCTTCAATTAAGTGAGCTGCATAAGTATGATGATATTACTCTTGTTACAGGTATTGCAAATCCTGCGCCGTTGGTGAATCACCTCAAGTCCCTTGGGCTTAAATTTAATCACAAGGCATACAAGGATCACCACAACTTTACAGAGGAGGAACTAAAGGCATTGCAGTTCGAGGAACTCATCATTACTACAGAAAAGGATTATACGCGGTTGAAAAACGAGATCTCCAGGGAAAAGATCTTTTACCTGCCCATTCAAACTAAATTCCTGGCTGGGGAAGAGACCTTTAAATCACAGGTGTTGAGTTTAGTGCAAAAAAAATGAGACCGTGGAGAGATCTCATTTTTTATATTTTGGCTAATTCAAACTATCTTAAACAATAACCTGAGCCAACCTTGAATCAAAGGGCGTGCCAATTACACTTCCACCTTCTCTTTACTTAAATATTTATTTATTTTCTGAAAGAATTCCTCTGTTTTGTATGGCTTCGGAATGATATCATTAAAGCCGTTGAGGTAGAATTCATCAAGACTTTCCTCTAAGGTCACCGCTGTTAAAGCAATGATGGGAATACTCTCGTTAAATTTCCTGATCTCTCTGGTAGCTTCAATTCCGCTGATGCCCGGCATGTGAATGTCCATCAATATGAGGTCGAAGTCATTGTTCTCGACCTTTGATATTGCAATAGTTCCATTATCGGCCACATCACAGATCACGTTATTCTTTTCGAGGATTTTCCTGGTGATCATCTGGTTGATCTTATTGTCTTCTACAATAAGTATCTTTTTATTGTGCATGATCTCATTGGAAAGTGGCTCGGGGATCAGGTCTTTTCCTTCAGCATCCTGAGGGGCGGCTGGTTCAAGGGCTTCAAAATCAAGTTCGAAATAGAATAACGACCCGTCCCCCAGTTCACTCTCTAAATGGATCTCACTGTCCATCAAAGTAAGCAGGTTCTTAACAATAGAAAGTCCGAGGCCTGTTCCTCCAAATTTCCTGTTGATCTGTAAGGAACCTTGGGTGAAATTCTCAAAGATCGCCTTTTGCTTCTCCTTGCTTATTCCTTCTCCATTGTCCTGTACCTCAAATCTCAGTTTCACCTTAGAATCCTTCTGATTCACTTTTTTCACCCGCACCCAGATATCACCATTTTCAGTGAATTTGATGGAGTTACCAATTAGATTTATAAGGATC
This sequence comes from Salinimicrobium oceani, assembly GCF_012037645.1. Classification (NCBI taxonomy): domain Bacteria; kingdom Pseudomonadati; phylum Bacteroidota; class Flavobacteriia; order Flavobacteriales; family Flavobacteriaceae; genus Salinimicrobium; species Salinimicrobium oceani. Next base: position 643,763 of record NZ_JAAVJR010000001.1, on the reverse strand, counting down.
TGGGAAATTTTTAAAGGATCTCCTTTCAGCTTCCGCGGAATATCGGCGTCAAACTCCAGATGTAGCTGGGTTTTCTTGTCTTCTGCTGAATTCTTCAGGGCGATGAGCACGTCTGTGATCCGCTTCTTCAGGTTAAACGAGCTCTCCAGCATTTCGACCTTCTTGGCTTCCAGCTTGTTTAGATCCAGGATATTGTTAATGAGGGACAGCAAGTATTCTCCCGAAAATTTCAGGGAATTGAGATGTTCCTTTTGATTTTCTGTTGGACTTTCCTCAAGAAGCAGGTGTGTGAGGCCGGTTACAGCATAAAGAGGAGTTCGAAGTTCGTGTGTGATCGTTGAAAGGAACTGCGCCTTGGCCAAAGAGGCCTTTTCAGCATTTTCCTTTGCGGTGACCAATTCCGAATTCTTTTTTTGCAGCAGGTCATTCGCACGGGCTCTTAGATTATTATTCTTGTAGAGCGAGAGGGTAAGAAGAGAAAGAATGGTGATCAAAGCCACACTTAGTATGGTGGTAAGCTTATTTACCTTTAACGTTCTTTCATTCTCGGCCTGTCTTTTCGTTAGCTCATTCACTGTGCTCTTCATGGCGTCTACACCATATCTCGCGCTGGCGTCAGACGCTAAGGCTTCTCTGTTTAAGCTGTAAAGAGAATCCCGCATTTCGTTGTTGATCTTCAGCAGGCTAAGTGCCTCAGCGTGATTACCTGCAGCTTCCTGGATCCTGCTCTGAATCCAGTAGGTGTGCTGCACCATCCCTCCAAAATCATTTTTCCTGGCGAGATCCAGGCTCTTTTGAGCTTCGGCCATGGCCTCATCCAGCTTTCCAATGTTAAGATATGCTCTAGCCTTATAGAAGTAAACTCTTACGCGTTCGTAATGGTTACTGCTGGCCTTGAGCTTTTCTTCTGCCAGGTTAAAATAGGAAAGGGCCGCATGTGGCCGGGCAGAGGTGTTGAGGTAGAGAATTCCGCGATTGAGGTCGAGGTTACCAAGTCCTTCAGTGTCGCCGAGCTTCTTGTAAAGGGTTTCAGAAAGGTCAAAATATTCATTGGCTCTTTCAAAGATCCTTTTAGCAGTAAAGATCTTTCCGTAGTTGAGATAACTATAGGCCAAACCTGCTTCGTCGTCTATTTCACGTTGAATGGAAATAGCCCTCTGTAATTCTGTAGCTGCTTTGTCGTTCTCGTGCCGCACATAATGGAGCTGGGCCATAAGACTGCTCGAAAGGGCGATAAATCTAGAGTGGTCAATGGCACGGGCCAATTCAAGGGCCCGATTAAGCTCCCGTAGGGCTTCATCGAAGTTAACGCTGTTAATGGATTCTTCTGCATCCTTTAACAGCTGTTCAATGGTAGCATTAATTTCATCTGATTCCTGTAGGTTGTTTTCCTGGGGGTAGGAAAAGGAAAAAGAAAGAAAAGCCACCATTAAAAGAGTAAAGTTCTTCATTTGGGACGTAAATAACTGTGGCTAAAGATAATTATTTAATTGTAACATGGGAAATTAAATCGATAAGACGGCTGGAATATCCAATTTCGTTATCATACCAGCCAATGATCTTTACCAGATTCCCACCAACGACCGAAGTCATTTGGGCATCAAAAACACAGGAATGAGTATTGCCATTAATATCTATGGAAACAATAGGATCTTCGGTGTATTCGAGTATATTTTTTAACGGTCCGGCGGCTGCCGATTTAAATGCAGTGTTGATCTCTTCAATGGAGGTAGGTCTTTCCACGTGGAGGGTCATATCTGTAAGGCTGCCATTTGGAACAGGAACACGAATCCCACAACCTCCAATCACGTCTTTCAGCTGGGGGAATACACTGGTTAGTGCTTTTGCGGCACCCGTAGTGGTAGGCACTATGGACTGCCCGGCGGCTCTGGCTCTACGTAAATCTTTGTGCGGCTGGTCATGCAGACTTTGATCTGTAGTATAAGAATGTACAGTTGTTATATATGCCTGCTTTACGGTTGCCAGCTCATGTATCACCTGGAGCATAGGTGCGGCATTGTTCGTTGTACAGGAGGCATTGGAAATAATTCGTTCTGTGCCATCAAGGATCTGTTCATTCACTCCCAGTACAATCATCTTAATAGAATCGTCCAAAGGAGGGACGCTTAAAATGACCTTTTTGACACCTTCTTTCAGGTGGGCTTCTAAGGTTGTTCGGGTCTTAAATTTCCCCGTACATTCTACCACGACATCGACTTTATGAGCAGACCAGTCAATATTCTCTGGTTCCGATTCCTGAAAGACGGGTGTGGATTTTCCATCTACATTGATCCTGTTTTCTTCAGCAGTAACCTCTTTTTTTAAGACGCCGTGAATGCTGTCATACTTAAGAAGATGTGCAAGAGTAGAGGCCGGTGCGATGTCATTGATCACCGCAGTTTCTATTTGCGGATGATCCAGAAGTAATCGAAAAAGATTTCGCCCAATACGTCCAAATCCATTGATCCCGATTCTGATCTTTCCTGATGCTGCTTCGGAATTTCTTTCGTTGCGCATTAGGTAAGGTGTTTTTGCGCTTTATAGGAAGACCTCACCAACGCTCCACTCTCAACATGTCTAAAACCTAATTCGAGCCCAATGGTCTCGTACTTTTTGAATTGTTCCGGAGTAATAAATTCATGAACAGGCAAGTGTCGCTTTGTAGGCTGAAGGTACTGGCCAATGGTCACAACATCCAGATCTACTGCTCTCAGGTCCTTCAAGGTTTGGATCACCTCTTCTTCCTGCTCTCCAAGCCCCAGCATAATTCCCGACTTTGTTCTTCTTATACCCTCTTTTTTCAGGTATTTTAAGACCTCGAGGCTGCGTTCGTATTTCGCCTGAATTCTCACTTCGCGGGTGAGCCGTTTAACCGTTTCCATATTGTGGGAAACGATCTCTGGATTTACCTCAATAATTCGATTGATGTTACGCTCCACGCCCTGAAAATCGGGAATAAGGGTTTCGAGGGTAGTTTCAGGATTCATGCGTCGAATGGCCTTGACCGTCTCTGCCCAGATGATAGAACCCATATCCTTAAGATCATCCCGGTCCACACTGGTGATCACGGCATGCTTGATCTTCATTAGTTTTATGGAGCGAGCTACCTTTTCAGGTTCATCCCAGTCCACAGTTTCTGGTCTTCCGGTTTTTACGCCGCAAAAGCCGCAGGATCGCGTGCAGATATTTCCAAGGATCATGAAAGTTGCGGTACCTTCCCCCCAGCATTCACCCATATTAGGACAGCTTCCGGAAGTACAGATGGTATGGAGGTTGTATTTATCGACCACACCTCTTAGTTCGGTGTATTTCTTACCTGTAGGCAATTTTACCCGCAACCACTTGGGTTTTGGTGTTCTTTGAGTAGGGATTTGCTGTGTTTCCATATGCCTGCAAAGGTACAATTAGGATGTTGAAATAGCAACGTTAAAAAGTGATCTGTGTTCAGGGATCAGTGTTCTGGGATTTGTTCAGAAAAATATTCAGGGGTTAAAGTTGGCAACCCGAAAATTCCCAACGCTGAAAACTTGAGCCTTAAGTCACAAAAATTTCAGCTCTTCCTTTTCTCAATGATCTCGGCCAGTAATTTCTTCGCTCTAAGCAGCTTCACCTTGACATTGCTCATTGGTTCCTGTAGATGAGCGCTGATCTCCTTATAGCTCATTTCCTGAAAATACCTCAAGGTGATCACTTCCTGGTAAGGTTTCTTAAGCTTTTTAATGTCCCGCAGGAGTTGAGCTAAATTCTGTTCTGTAATAAGGGTATCCTCAATGGTTGGGGCATCATCGGCTATCCTGTGAACTCGCTCATCTTCTTCATCTGTGGTTTGAGATCTTATCGAGGCGTTTTTCTTCCGGATAAGGTCGACATGGATGTTCTTGGAAATCGTGATGAGCCAGGTTTTGAAGGTGTATTTAGGATCAAAAGTGTCAATTTTATCGAATGCTTTTGAAAAGGTCTGGATGGTTATATCTTCGGCATCATACTCATTCTGCGTGCGCTTCAGCTGAAATCCATAGACTTCATTCCAGAAACGGTCCAGTAAATAATTGAATGCCGTTTGCTTTCCCTTCTTTGCCTTTTCAATTTGCTGCTGAAGTAGATCGGGTTCTATTTCCAATGAGTGGGTTTTGAAAAAAGATTAGCTATAAAGATACCTAATTGGGCCCAAATTAAAAACAGCTCCAGGAAGGGAAATATCCAAAAAAGATCGGTTTCATTAAACTTTTTGCCCGAGTGATAAAATACGGTTCCCTGTACGATCCACCTTAAAGCAAGGCCTGCAAGCGCAACTTGCCAGAATGTGGTGAAAACAAGTACCATGAACAACAACCAGAACAATAGCTGTGAACTGTAAAAAAGTCCCAGCATAAGTTTGTGTTCTCTCTTGTAATGGGTAGCGATGGAGACATGCCTTCTTTTTTGCCTAAACCACGATTTTAAATCTTCTTTTGGTACACTTCGGGTAATTCCATTTGGTGACAGGCAAAGAGCGGTATTGAACTTATTGGCTGCCTGATTTACAAAAAGATCATCATCTCCTGCCTTTACGTGCAGGTGACTGGCAAAGCCGTTTTGTGCAAAAAATTCTTCAGAAGTATAAGCGAGATTCCGGCCCACTCCCATGTAAGGTTTGCCCCAGCTGGCATAAGAGAAATACTGGATAGCTGTAAAAAGCGTTTCAAACCTTATCAATTTATTGAGGATAGAACGTGTGTTGATCAAATAGCCTCCATAGCCAAGAACAATACTTTTCTGATCTTCAAAATGGGCACTCATTTCTTTTAGCCACTGGTCGGTTTCGGGGCGGCAATCGGCATCTGTAAAAAGGAGGTATGGTTTTTTGGCCTTTTTGATACCTAAGGTGAGCGCGTATTTTTTGTTGGCCCAGAAGGCTTCATTGTTTTGAACATCAACGATCTTCACCCTTGGATCAAGGGCTTCAAATTCCTCTATGACCTCGAGAGTTTCATCTGCGGAAGCATCATTGATCACCACCACTTCAAAATCTGGATGATCTTGCGAAAGTATAAGCGGAAGAAAATTCCGAAGGTTGTCGGCTTCATTTTTTGCACAGATGATTACCGAAACCGGAAGCATCTTAGGCCGCACATTCTCGCTCGCAGGAGCAAAGGCAAATTTGAAGAAACCAAGGTAATACCCCAGGTTTACCAGGCCTATGATGACAAAGGCAATAAGGATGGTTAGCATTTAAGTGGCTGGATTACTTTACCGTTTGAGGTTGATCACAGTCTTTGGCTTCGTCGGGCAATTTTCCGCAATAACTGCAGGCTTCGCCTTCCTTGTTCAAAAATGGACTCTGGCTGGCACAGGTCCCGCTGAATTTCCCGTCTTTTTTACCCCAGATCTTGATGGCAATGCCAGCAAATGCAAGGGCTAAAAGTACTATCGTGATTAAAACTAGTTCCATGTCTAAAAGTTTCCGCAAAAATAAACAATAAAGAGCAGTATATGAAGAGATCAGGCGATTTGTGATTGTTAAAATAACCGATCTTCTTTTGCAAAGTAAAACAGTGAAACCTTGGAATTTAGCATTTCAATTTCAGTTTTAACTAAGGATTATAATCTAAAATTATGAGTGTTCTCCCTATTTTAATACTTTGGTTTCCAAATGATTAAAAAATAAAGATTATGAGAATACAAAAAATTTTAATGCTGTTCGCCGTTCTTTTTTTGGCTTTTTCGTGTAAAGACAATGAACGGGATACTGAAAGTATAGAAATTACAGAAGGAGTTGATGAAAACTTTGATAACAGGCTGGAAGAGGCGCGTGGGGATGATGATGTGGTCAATGCTGTAGAAAGCAATCCGGAACTGAGTACTTTCGCAACAGGTCTCAATGCCTGGAACGTGGAAGATTCCATTGATACTGCCGAAGAAGATATTCTGATTTTTGCTCCTACAAATATCGCCTACAGTACCATTAGTCAGGAGGAAGGCCAGGAGATGCTGGCGCTGGATTCTGAAGAGATCATAGCTTATCATATTCTGAAGACGCCTAAAGATCTTGCAGAACTAAAAGCCGAGATCAGAAATGCTAATGATACGCTCATGGTGGAAACCATGCAGGGAGAAGATCTGAAATTATCACTTGATGATGATGCTGTAGTGCTCACTGGAGTCACTGGTATCTCGGCGCGGGTGACAGATTCTGTACAGGCTGGAAATGGTACAGTTTATATTATTGACAAGGTCCTGCTGCCAAGAGAATTCAGTAAGGAAGTGACGATCACAAACGAAGGGTAGTTAACTTCAAAAGGTCGTAAAAAATAAAGCTGCTCAAAAATGTCATTTTTGAGCAGCTTTATTTTTTATTTTAAATCAGAAGATATTGACCTCGGGAGAAATTTTAATGCCAAACAAATTATCGATGCGCTCCTGTATCTTTTGAGAAAGTGCAAGGATCTCCTGGCCGGTAGCATTTCCGTGATTCACCAGAACCAGGGCCTGCCTGGAATGCACCCCAGCATCTCCTTCGCGATGACCTTTTAGACCCGCCCTGTCAATTAACCAGCCTGCAGGAATTTTGACCTCCTCCTCATTAAGTACGTAAAATGGCATTTCGGGAAACTCTTTTTGAAGCCTCAAAAGTGTAGATTTCCCTACCACCGGATTCTTAAAAAAACTGCCGCTATTGCCCAACACTTTTGGATCTGGGAGTTTTGACTGCCTAATATGGATCACAGCATTAGAAACATCCCGAATTTGAGGATTCGTTATGCCTTGCTCTTCAAGAAAGGTATCTATTGATCCATAGGAGGTGTTAAGCTGATGATTTTGTGTAGTAAGTCTAAAACTAACACTGGTAATAATATATCTGCCTTTGGCTTCATTTTTAAAGATCGATTCGCGATACTCAAAATGACATTCTTCCTTATTAAATCGTTTTAATTCCAGGGTTTGAACATCAAGAGCCTCACATGATTCGAACACGTCTTTGATCTCCACGCCATAAGCTCCAATATTCTGAATAGGAGCAGTGCCAACATTCCCGGGAATAAGAGAAAGATTTTCCACGCCCCCAAAGTTGTTCTCAATACAATACAAAACGAACTGGTGCCAGTTTTCTCCCGCCATGGCGGTCACGATCACATGATCCTCACTTTCTTTGTTGACTTGCTTTCCCTTCAGGTCTATGTGCAGTACCGTCTGCTCCACATCTTTGGTGAGAAGCATATTGCTGCCGCCTCCCAGAAAAAATAATTCTGAAGCATAAGACTTCCGAAGCACTTCCTTTAGCTCTTCTAAAGAAGTAATTTCGATGAGCTTTCGTGCTTTGACATCAATGCCAAATGTGTTGTATGGCTTTAAGGAAACGTCATGAAGGATCTTCATTAGCCTTTATATTCCTTTAATGCTGCTTTAAGGATCTCAATGGCTCGCAAGAGATCTTTTTGTTTCAGAACGTATGCGATCCTAACCTGGTTAAGACCGGTATTTGGGGTGGAGTAAAATCCGGCGGCAGGAGCTACCATTACTGTTTCATTGTCAAGATCAAAACTGTCGAGAAGCCATTTTGCAAAATCTTCGGCATCGTTTACAGGAAGTTCTGCAATGCAGTAAAATGCTCCTTTTGGATTTGCCACCCGTACTCCTTCAATTTGCTCCAGTCCCTGTACCAGGGTATTTCTTCGGGAGGTGTATTCTTCAATGACCTCGTCAAAATACTCCTGTTCTGTATCAAGAGCCGCTTCGCTGGCAATTTGAGCAAAAGTCGGCGGACTAAGACGTGCCTGCGCAAATTTCATCGCAGTGGCCATAAAATCCTTATTCCTGGAAGCAACGCATCCTATACGCGCGCCACACATGCTGTATCTCTTGGAAACGGAATCTATCATCACTGCGTGCTCTTTCAATCCCGGTACGCTCATGATGGAATAATGTTTTGCACCATCATATGCAAATTCCCTGTACACCTCGTCGGCAACAATAAAAAGATCGTGTTTTTTGACTATTTCGGCAAGCTGCTCGATCTCCTCACGGGTGTAGAGGTAACCCGTTGGATTTCCAGGGTTGCAAATGATTATGGCTTTTGTCCTGGAAGTGATCAGCTTTTCAAATTCCGAAATTGGAGGGAGAGCAAAACCATCTTCTATTTTTGATTTTACAGGCACCACTTTCACGCCCGATGCTGTTGCAAAACCATTATAATTGGCATAAAACGGTTCTGGAATGATCACCTCATCTCCGGCGTCACAAATACTTCCCATGGTGAACAACAATGCTTCAGAACCACCTGTGGTAATGATAAGTTCATTAGGTTGAACATTTATGTCGTGTTTTTGATAGTAAGCCGCAAGCTTTGTGCGGTAACTTTCAAAACCGGCAGAGTGGCTGTAGGAAAGAACTTCGATATCATTATTTTTTACAGCCGCAAGAGCCTTCGCGGGTGTTTTGATATCGGGTTGACCTATGTTGAGCTGGTAAATTGTGCGCCCTTTCTTGATCGCAGCTTCGGCGTAGGGAACTAACTTTCTTATAGGAGATTCGGGCATTGCGAGCCCTTTTTGAGAAATATTCGGCATAATGAAATTTTTGGCCTACAAAGTTGCAAAATTTTAATTTCATAAAGATATTTTTCGTATTTTTTATCAACTTCTCATCCCCCAGAAATGCTAAAATGCAAGTTGCTCATATTGCTGCTGTTTGGAGGGTTAAGCATTTGTCTTAGTCAGGAGAACTTTGTGATCAAAAATGGCCGATCCAGTGCTAAAGTTAAGTTCGATCTTGTAAACAATCTCATCATAGTGCCCGTCTCTTTGAACGGTGTAGAACTGAATTTTCTTGTAGATACAGGAGTGAAAACTACTGTGCTGCTAAACCTTAATGAGCAGGATAGCATGGAATTGAATTCTGCCGAGAAGATCCACCTGCGCGGCCTGGGCGGAGAGGAGCTCATTGAAGCATTCAGGTCCCAGGATAACGAAATCCGACTGGGAAACCTAAAGCATACCGCACTTACAGTATATGTCATTTATGACGAGAAGATCAATTTTTCTCCCCGGCTTGGTTTGCCTGTACACGGTATTATTGGATATGACCTCTTTAAAGATTTTATTGTCGAGATCAATTATCCTAAGAATTTTCTTCGGTTGCATGACAGGAAAAAATTTCAGAAAAACCTGAGAAAATATGAACGTCTACCGCTGGAATTTTTTCAGGAAAAACCGTACCTAACAGTCAGCGTGAATATAGAGGGGGAAGAAAGCCAGGCTACGCTTCTTCTTGACAATGGTTTAAGTGATGCGCTGTGGCTGTTTACGGATAATGAGGAGATTAAGGTGCCTCAGCATTCCTTCCCAGACTTCCTGGGGCTGGGACTTCTGGGAGATGTGGTAGGGCTGCGCAGCCGAATTTCTTCCCTACAAATTGGCAGCCAGATCATTCCAGGGGTGACCACTTCCTTTCCCGATAATCTTTCTGTGGAAGGACTTCAAACATATCACGCACGAAAGGGGAGTATAGGGAGTGAAATTTTTAAGCGGTTCCACATGATCTTTGATTACAACGAGGAGGTTGTGTATCTGCGGAAGAATAAGTGGTTTGATGATGCCTTTAATTATGATATGAGTGGGATAGTTCTTGAACACAGCGGCTTTGTGATGGTGGAAACCTATGAAAAATCATTAAATGCAGTAAGTGCCGGAAGTGAAGAAGACAATCTCCTGGTAATAGAACCATCCTTCTATAAAAAATTTGAATTGAGACCGGCTTTCAGGATCGCAAGTTTACGGGAAGGCTCTCCAGCTCTCCTGGCAGGACTTCTGGAGGGAGATGAAATCGTAAAAGTAAACCGGAAAAATGCCTATAAACTGGGTATTGAAGATTTTATTTCCCTCTTTACTTCTGAAGAAGGAAAAACTATCTCCCTAAAAGTTCTGCGAGCGGGCAGAAACCTAAATTTCAGTTTTAAACTGAAAGATCCTTTAAAATAAAAAGCCCCTCTCAACAAGGGGCTTCAAAAATGTCATTTTAGGAAGGTCTTATTCCAGGACCTTTCCTTTTATTTTGATGGATTTTGCAGGAACATCGGCATTTGAATATACCGTAACTGTTTTGCGTATTGGTCCTACTCTAGAAGTATCATATTTTACCTTGATCTCACCAGATTCTCCCGGTGCAATTGGGTCTTTAGGTTTTTCGGGAATGGTACATCCGCAACTGGAAGTAACATCTGTGATCACCAATGGAACAGTACCCGTATTAGTGAATTCAAAAACTCGAACTCCGTCACTTCCCTTCTGTATTTCGCCATAGTCAATAACTTCCGACTTGAATTCGATCTTTGCGGTTTCCTGCGCCTGTACTGCAAAACCGGCAAAAACGAAGATGGCAATTGCAATTAATTTTTTCATAGTTTTTGGTTTAATCAGAACTGTAAATATAATATTTATCTGTTTATAATGATAAATAAAATGGCAATCCTTTGGTTCGCCTTTTATAATCCTGAAGTTATATTTACTTTTGCCCTCATATTCCAAAAACCGCACCAAAGTATGTCTGCAGCATCAAAATACATAGCCAGGGAAGTTGAAAATAAGTGGTATGACTACTGGATGAAAAATGGATATTTTCATTCAGAAGTTGACGAAAGAGAGCCCTATACTATAGTGATTCCTCCACCTAATGTGACGGGAGTGCTGCATATGGGACACATGCTGAATAACACCATTCAGGATGTCCTCATTCGTCGTGCGAGATTAAAAGGCTATAACGCGTGCTGGGTACCTGGTACAGATCATGCTTCCATTGCTACCGAAGCTAAGGTTGTTGCCAAACTTAAGGCTGAAGGAATCGACAAAAATGACCTTTCCCGGGAGGAATTTCTGGAACATGCCTGGGAATGGACCCATAAACACGGCGGGATCATTCTTGAACAATTGAAAAAGCTGGGAGCCTCCTGCGACTGGGATCGTACTAAGTTCACCATGGATGATGACATGTCTGCCTCGGTGATCAAGGTGTTCGTGGATTTGTATAAGAAAGGCCATATTTACCGCGGACATCGCATGGTAAACTGGGATCCTGAAGCCAAGACCACACTTTCAGATGAAGAAGTGATCTATCAGGAACGTCAGGGCCAGCTGTATTACCTTAAGTACAAGATCGAAGGTTCAGACGATACACTAACTATCGCAACAACACGCCCCGAAACTATTCTGGGAGATACTGCAATTTGTATAAATCCAAATGATGAGCGCTTTACTCATTTAAAGGGGAAAAAGGCTGTTGTTCCATTGTGTGAGCGCGTTATTCCTATTATCGAGGATGAATACGTAGACATGGAATTTGGAACCGGTTGCCTTAAGGTTACGCCGGCTCATGATGAAAATGATAAGGTGCTTGGTGATAAGCATGGGCTTGAGGTGATAGATATTTTTAATGATGACGCCACTTTGAATTCCTTCGGAATGCATTACCAGGGAATAGACAGGTTTGATGCCCGAAAAAAGATCATCCTTGAGCTTAAGGAGAAAGGGGTTCTGGAAAAAACCGAAGACCACCTTAACAAGATCGGGACCAGTGAAAGAACGGGCGCGGTGATCGAACCAAAGTTAAGCGACCAGTGGTTCCTGAAGATGAAAGATCTCGCCAAACCTGCCTTAGATGCGGTACTGGAAAAGGAAGTGAACCTGGTACCCGAGAAATTCATCAATACCTATCGTCATTGGATGGAGAATGTTCGCGACTGGAACATAAGCCGCCAGTTGATATGGGGGCAGCAAATTCCTGCGTTCTATTATGGCGAAGGCAAAGAAGATTATGTAGTGGCTGAAACGCGGGAAGAGGCGCTTGAATTAGCGCAGGCACGTACCGGAAATTCAGATCTAACGATAGATGAGCTCGTTCAGGATAAGGATGCGCTTGATACCTGGTTCTCATCATGGTTGTGGCCTATTAGTGTCTTTAATGGGATTTTGGAACCAGATAATGAGGAGGTCAATTATTACTATCCAACCAATGATCTTGTAACCGCACCCGAGATCTTATTCTTCTGGGTGGCGCGTATGATCATAGCAGGATATGAGTACAGAGATAAAAAACCGTTCAATAATGTTTATCTCACAGGGATTGTTCGTGATAAACAGCGACGAAAAATGTCAAAATCCCTGGGTAATTCCCCAGATCCCCTCGGCCTCATTGATAATTATGGTGCCGATGGTGTGAGGGTAGGAATGCTGCTTAGCTCACCTGCGGGCAATGATCTTATGTTCGATGAAGATCTTTGCAAGCAAGGGGGAGCCTTTGTCAATAAGATCTGGAATTCTTTTAAGCTCGTGAATTCCTGGGAAGTTTCTTCGGAAGCTGAACAACCTGAGTCGGCAAAAGTTGCTATTTCGTGGTACGAGGCCAAATTTCAGAAGAGCCTGAAAGAAATTGAGGATAACTATAAGAAATATCGAATTAGTGACGCATTGATGGCTACCTATAAGCTCATATGGGATGACTATTGTTCCTGGTTCCTGGAAATGGTGAAGCCTGCTTTTGGCCAGCCTATGGATGCACAGACCTTTGAGGCAGTAAATAAGATCCTCGAAAACAACCTGAAGATCCTTCATCCTTTTGTGCCCTTTGTTTCAGAAGAGATATGGCAAACGATGAAAACGCGAAGTGCAGAAGAGGCATTGATCGTTGCGACCTGGCCAGAAATGGATGAATTTGATGCAAAGGTAATAGAGGAATTTGCTGTTGCTTCAGAAGTGATCTCGGGCGTGAGAAGTATTAGGAAAGAGAAAAATATCTCGTATAAAGACCAGATCGAACTACAGATTCTCAATAATGAGAAAGTTGCCACCACTTTTGATCCTGTGATCGAGAAACTGGGGAATTTATCGGCTCTCTCTTACACAAATGAACAGGTTCAGGGCGCACTTTCCTTTAGAGTGAAATCCAATGAATATTTTATCCCTGTTGCTGGCGCTGTTGATGTTGAAGCTGAAAAGGCAAAGCTGGAAGAAGAACTTAACTACACTCGTGGCTTCCTGAAATCTGTTGAAAAGAAACTTTCTAACGAGCGATTCGTGAGTGGAGCTCCTGCAAAGGTAGTGGAGATCGAGCAGCAGAAGAAGGCAGATGCCGAGGCTAAGATCGAGGCGATCCAGGCGAGTCTAAAGGCGCTTTCATAAAAGCGCCAGAGTCCGCACAGGGCAACCGGTTGTAATAAAGAGTTTGTATGAATGAGTTGGAGGTCGTGATCACAGATCCCTTGCTCCACCAGAATTTTGCAGCTTGTTAATCTGAAATATGCTCTTCAACGAGCTCGATGTATGCTTTTTTAGCCTCCTCGACGCTCATTCCCTTTACCTGAAGTAAAGCATTGAGTTTAAACGCATTTTTGACATCGCTATTCCCTGAAGGCATGTAAGCGGCAGTATGTTCGGTAGCCTGCTTATAATAGGCATAAAGCTTCAGCATTAAATCTGGCGGAAATTTCTTTGAGGTGTTGCAGGCCTTTTCATAGGCCTCATCAAATTTTCTGTCTATCTCTTCAGAAGTCATAGGAAAACTTAAGATACTTTGGCAAGTAGGCTGATCCCGCCTTTAACTTTCTGGTTTAATTTCACCTCAAGTTCAGTGCCTAAAGGAAGAAAGACATCTACCCGGGAACCAAACTTAATAAAGCCGCTGTCGCTTCCCTGAACGACTTCTTCTCCTACTTTGGCGTAGTTGACGATCCTTTTAGCCAAAGCTCCGGCAATCTGTCTGTAAAGTACTTCTCCTGCAACTTCGTTCTCGACGACCACAGTAGTGCGCTCATTTTCTTCACTTGCCTTGGGATGCCATGCTACAAGATATTTTCCCGGATGATACTCGCTGTATTTCACCCTGCCTCCAATTGGATGTCGTGTGACATGAACATTGATGGGAGACATGAATACAGAGATCATTAGTCGCTTATCCTTAAAATATTCTTTTTCGTATACTTCCTCTATGACCACAACCTTCCCGTCAACAGGAGCAACCACGTGAATATCATTAAGCTGTGTTTGTCGCTTTGGATTTCTGAAAAACTGGACAATAAGAAAAAACAAGAGCACACTGGTGATGAGAATTGTAATCCTTATCCAGTCAGTGAAAATAAAAGTATGTGCAAGAAGATTAACAATGATCAACAGGATCATCGCACTTCCCATTATTTTATATCCTTCTTTATGAAACATAATTCAATATTTGTAAGTAAGCGTAGACAAAGGGACTTGCAAAAATAATACTGTCCAGCCTGTCAAACAAGCCTCCATGGCCTGGCATTAATCTTCCGCTGTCTTTTACTCCTGCCTGGCGCTTGAACTTGGATTGGATCAAATCTCCAAGGGTGCCAAAAATGCTCAAAATGATGGCCATTCCTACCCAGGTGTGCAGTTCGAGTAAACCAGTTATTAAAAAAACAATATAGCCAGCTATGGCTGTAAATATCAGACCTCCCAGAAAACCTTCCACCGTCTTTTTTGGAGAGATGCGCTCGAATAGCTTTTTCTTTCCAAAATTCTTCCCAACAATATAGGCAAAAGTATCGTTAATCCAAATGAGAGAGAAGATGCCAATCACAAGTTCTGGCGTGAAATCTCCTGTATAGCTTGGAATTAGGGTTAAAAAGATCATCGAAGCGATAAGGTAGAAGATGATGATCACATACTTCTTCTTTTCAAAGAGCGGTATTTTATTTACCAGCATCAGGTCCTTTACCAGGAACATATTGACAAAAATGGTGATCATTAAAAGGACCAGGGTTGCATAAGGGCTCCATCGCAAATAACTAAAAAGATAGAATAGTGCAAATAATAAAAAGTATCCCAGGTAACTCTTTAAATGCAGGAGACGTTGTAGCTCTCTTAAGCAAATAACGCCAAAAAGTAAAAAGAGGGTGGTAAAGGCAAATTCTGAGGAAAATATGGAGACCACGAGTATAGATATATACATGACTCCCGATAAACCCCGAATAATATTTTCCTTCATGTTACAGATCTTCCAGAAGCAGCAAATATAGGTTTTTTGTGCTACTTCCATAACTCATGAAGTCTCCTTCCTTATTGTTTTCGAAATTTTTGATGGTAGTAATGTTAGAAGGAATGCGGTCTTTATTTTTAAATTTTATGCCTCTAAGCCCTTCTCCAATGATATCCACAAGTTTACTGGTGGAGGCAAGGATAACAAAATTATAAGGGAGTTCCTTTAGCTTCTTTTCCTTGATCTGATTTGAAGAAATGAGAATGGACCCGTCGTTTGCAATAAGATACTCACAGGTACTCAGAAAGAAATCTGCCTCTCCGGAATTTGTGAATTCCAGATTCTGGTCAGAGAATTTGTCCCTTAAACTTTGATCAAAACAACAAGCTTGCTTTTCATACCAATCATTCTCTAACATGATGTTTTCGAACGCTTCGATCAACTCCTCGTTGCTCTCGCAGTATAGAAATTTACCGCCGTTGTTTTTGAAATTGAGCATGAAACGCTCATCGGTAGGGAGCTTAACATCTGGCATGTACTTGCTACGGTCAGAATTTTCAACCTTATCCTGACCTTTGTCTGATTTAGATTTAGGGTTTAAGAAATTTCTAAATAGACTCATATAGGTTCATGGTTACACTAAAGTAGCATTTCAACCAAAGGTAAAAAATCTTAACTTACAGTTTAATGAAAGTTAAGATTTTTTATGTGGTGTGGAGAATTTATTTTTGTTCTGAAGTAGGTTCTCCTGTAGCTTCATGAGATCCTGTAGTATCAGGAAACTTTTCGGTAACTGTTTCCTCCTGTTCGGGCAGTGCTCTTTCCTGTGAGTTGCCATTCATGATCTCATCCCTGCTTTTGTACGGTCTTTTTCCGAAGATCTCTTCCAGATTATCTTTAAAGATCACCTCTTTTTCAAGCAGAATTTCGGCAAGCTTTGTGAGCTTATCCTTGTTTTCATCAAGAATCCTTATTGCCCGCTGATACTGTTCTTCAATGAGATTTGAGATCTCCTTATCGATCAATTCTGAAGTCTTCTCACTATAAGGTTTTGTGAAATTATACTCACTCTGTCCCGAAGAATCATGGTAAGTAAGGTTTCCTACTTTGTCATTCAATCCATAAACAGTTACCATGGCCCTTGCCTGCTTGGTTACTTTTTCAAGATCACTAAGAGCGCCGGTAGAGATCTTATTAAAGATCACTTTCTCTGCAGCACGGCCTCCCAGGGCGGCACACATTTCATCCAGCATTTGCTCTGGCCTTACGATAAGTCTTTCTTCTGGCAAATACCATGCAGCTCCAAGGGATTGACCTCTGGGTACAATGGTCACCTTTACCAAAGGTGCGGCGTGTTCCAGGATCCAACTAACGGTTGCATGTCCTGCTTCGTGAAAAGCTATGGCCTGTTTCTCTTCGGGAGTGATTATTTTGTTCTTTTTCTCAAGTCCTCCTACAATACGGTCTACCGCGTCCAGGAAATCCTGTTTCCCAACAGCCGTTTTTCCTTTACGGGCTGCGATCAAAGCTGCTTCATTACAAACATTGGCAATATCTGCACCCGAAAAACCAGGAGTTTGTTTTGCCATGAATTCTGTGTCCAGCTCATCTGCCACCTTTTTAAGGGGGCGCAGGTGCACTTCAAATATTTCTTTTCTCTCTCTAACATCTGGCAGGTCCACGTAGATCTGTCGGTCAAATCGTCCTGCTCTCATCAATGCCTTGTCCAGCACGTCTGCACGGTTAGTTGCAGCAATGACAATAACATTGGTATTGGTTCCAAAACCATCCATTTCCGTCAGAAGCTGGTTCAGAGTATTTTCACGTTCATCATTAGAACCTGAAAAATTACTCTTACCTCGTGCCCGTCCTATAGCGTCTATTTCATCTATGAAGATAATGGCAGGAGATTTTTCCTTTGCCTGCTTGAACAGGTCACGTACCCTTGAAGCTCCAACTCCCACAAACATTTCCACGAAGTCCGAACCCGACAATGAAAAGAAAGGAACTTTTGCTTCGCCGGCAACGGCTTTTGCCAGCAAGGTCTTCCCGGTTCCCGGAGGTCCTACAAGAAGAGCTCCTTTTGGGATCTTTCCTCCAAGGCTGGTGTATTTATCTGGATTCTTCAGAAAATCCACGATTTCCTGTACTTCTTCCTTGGCACCTTCGAGACCTGCAACATCCTTGAAAGAAACCTTTACATCTGTATTTTGATCAAAAAGCTTGGCTTTTGATTTTCCAATATTAAAGATCTGGCCTCCTGCGCCACCTCCTGCGCCACCGCTCATTCTTCGCATAATGAAGATCCAGATCCCAATGATCAAAACAAAGGGGAGAAGCGTTAGGAGAATATCTCCCCACACGTTCTGGTGAGTTTCAAAAACTACAGGGGTGTCAAGACTGTTTTCTGCCTTTACCTCTCTAATGTCGTCTTCCAGATTTTGAAGATCTCCAAACTCAAAGGTATATGCCGGGCTTTCGCCTCCCGGAAAGATTTCCTCCTGGACCGCCTTTTGATGAATGTCTTTGGATTTTGCTTCTTCAGTAAGAAAGACTTTTGCCTGATTTCTGTTTACAATTACTACCTTCTGAACATCACCCTGTTCAAGATATGTCAGGAATTCGGCTGGGTTGGTCTTGGCAGGTTCATTGAATCCACTACCGCTAAACCAGTTGATCCCCAGGAAAACAAGTATTATGGCGGCATAAATCCAGTAGGCACTGAATTTTGGTTTCTTAGGTTCTTTATTTTTCTTTTGCTCTGTGGCCATGTGTATCTTCTTAGCTCTTAATAATTTGTCTCAATGGAGGTGGTCTTAGCATCGCCCCAAAGACTTTCAATGTCGTAAAATTCCCTGATGTGTTTCTGAAAAACATGTACTACTACGTTCACGTAGTCCATTAATACCCACTCAGCATTGTCAGATCCTTCTATATGCCATGGCTTGTCCTTCAGTGATTTACTGACAGATTTTTGTATGGAATTAACTATAGCGTTTACCTGCGTATTTGAAGTTCCATTGCAGATTACGAAATAATCACAAACAGTATTTTCTATTTCCCTTAGATCAAGTATATCAATATCGTTGCCTTTAACCTCTTCGATTCCCTTGATAATATGTGCAATAAGTATATCGTTGTTCGCTTCTTTTTTTGTCATTAAATTTATTTTCTTTGCGCAAAGTTATTACTTTTTAAGGTTTTTGAACCTTCGTTTTTACAACATTTAACGCCTGCATTATCTATTCATCTCGTATGCACCTTATCAAAGTTAATGCCATCAACTCCACGAATTCTTTTGTGCGGGAACTGTTTCGGGAGAAAGCGGAGTTACCCATGACCTGTGTGGTGGCAAAAAAGCAACTTCAGGGAAGGGGGCAGCGAGGTACTATTTGGGATGCTGAAGAAGGGAAAAACCTCACTTTTAGCGTCTTTTTTCCAAGGCCTGGTGTTGCTCCTGCATCACAATTTTTGATAAGCGCTACGGTGGCGGTCTCGCTGATTAGATCGCTGGAAAAATTTGATCTGCCACGCTTAAAGGTCAAATGGCCGAACGACATTCTGTCAGCAAATCGAAAAGTTGCAGGTATTCTTATTGAGAATATACTTTCTGAAGGTAAAATAGCTGGTTCGGTCATTGGAATTGGGCTCAACGTCAATCAGGAGGAGTTCCCGGAACTACCTCAGGCTGGCTCCATGAAGATGATGACAGGGCAGGAGCAGGATCTTGATCTTGACCTGGTGCTTGAAACCATCCTGAAGGATCTGGAACAAGTGCTGGAAAATTTCTCAGAAAGACAGTCGGGCGCCATTTTAAAGACCTATGAAAAATGCCTTTTTAGAAGGACTATTCCATCTACTTTTCAACTGCCATCGGGACAACTTTTTACCGGCATTATTCATGGAGTGACTGCACAAGGAAAACTGCTCGTGCGTGACGAAGATGAAAAAATTCGGGAATTTGACCTGAAGGAAGTTAGTCTTCGCTACTAAAGACGGGCAACATTCTCTGAAAGGTTGCCTATAAATTTCTTTAAAGGTCCTTTCACCATCATCGCCATCATAGTATTGAATTTTCCGTGGAAGAATAACTGCGCCTGACTCTGAGTTTCCGAGAGAGGTTCAATCTCCACATCTAAAGAAAAATCAAACTTATCTGAAGTAGATCCCAACTTAATATATTCCGGCTCGCGGGTTTCCTTGATCTGCAATGCGATTTCAGGCATTCCTTTAAGAGCAAAAGCAAAAGTATCAGATGAAATGACTTCAAATTTTTCTTTGCTCTCGGGCATGATCTGCTCATAATTCTTTACATCTGTAAGAAAATTGAACAATTCCTGCTGACTCTTTTGAACGGTTACTTTATCACTTTGTAATTCCATAGCTATTTTTTCCAGTTGGCCGGATCTTTACGCCAGCTTTGCAGCAGGTCGCTTTCGGCCTGATTAATATAATTTGTTTTGAGTGCGACCTCCAGTAAATATTCATAATTACTCAAGGTATGCAGCTCTATGCCGGCAGAGTCAAAATTTTCTTTAGCAGTGTCAAAACCATATGAAAATATGGCGATCATACCCTTGATATGCACGTTCGCTTCTTCAAGAGCTTTTACTGCATTGAGACTGCTTTTACCGGTGCTAATAAGATCTTCGATCACCACCACCGTTTGACTCTCATCAATTTTTCCTTCAATTTGATTTTGACGACCATGAGACTTTGCTTCCGGACGAACATATGCAAAGGGAAGCCCCAGGTATTCGGCTACCAGCATTCCAATACCAATAGCACCTGTAGCCACACCCGCAATAACATCGGCCTTGCCATAAAGTTGTTCTATCTGCCTGGCCATATGCTCCCTTACATAGTTGCGAATGGGAGGATAGGAAAGAATGATGCGATTGTCGCAATAGATGGGAGAGTTCCATCCGCTGGCCCACTTAAAGCCTTGTTGTGCATCTAATTTTATTGCCTTAATTTGCAATAATAACTCAGCAGTTTTGCGTGCTGTTTCCTTATCTAAAATCATACTGCAAATGTATAAAGTTTTTGTAAATGATATTCCTATTATTCTCTCAACAAAAAAGGATTTAGGTGAGAAATATGTATCTATTCCGTTAAAGGAAGTTAAATTTAAGAGGATCATTAAAAAGATCATCAAAGGCAAACTGTTTTACGTGAACCTGCATCACGCAAAAAAGGAAAAGCTGCTTAAACATCTATTTAAAAAACTACCTGTAGTGACTGCTGGTGGAGGAATGGTGTTAAATACAAAAGACGAGGTACTCTTCATTTATCGCAACGGGAGATGGGACCTGCCAAAAGGGAAGATCGAAAAGAACGAAAGTATAGAGGCCGGTGCAATTCGGGAGGTCGAGGAGGAGACGGGCGTGCGGGATCTCAAGATCACCAAATTCCTTCAAACCACCTACCATGTTTTTCAACGCAAAGGCCGTTACAGGCTTAAGGTCACCTATTGGTATGAAATGAGGACCGACTACGATGGGGAACTTACTCCCGAAGAAAATGAAGGTATCAAAAAGGTGAAATGGAAAGACATGGAAAAGGCGCAGAAGGCATTAAAGAAGTCTTATGCCAATATCCAGTTATTATTTCCTGAAGAGATCTTACCGGTTCACTCTAAAGATGGGATATCTCAAATGTGAAGTTTCATAGTGTTCACTTTTTTTATGGATCCAGTCCAGCTGTGCATACCAGTTACTGGCGAATTCCTCATCACTTTCCTTTAAGGCCATAAATTCATCCTCAATTTCAGGATAATCATCCAGGATCTCTCTGGCCACCTCTTCAAAAACATAAGGTGAGAAACCTTCCTTCTGCTGCAAAACGCTGTCAAAGAAATTCCAGCTAAAAAATGAATCTGGCGCCTGTGGTTCCAGCGTGGCCATTATGTATTTTGCAGCCCTTTGTTTTACAGGAACAAAAAAGTCACCTTTCCTTATATCCACTTTCTGCATGGAAGATTCCACCGCTACATTTGAATGTGGATAATGACCTTCGTAAGCGTTTTGGCGAGTCTCGTAATTTTCAATTCGATATACTTCCACAAGCATGGTAGTGTCTTTTTCAAAGGGCAGCATCTTTACCTTGTTCAGGTCCAGGAGCTCAAGCACAGGCCACCATCCCTGCGGAATAATATAACCTTGTGGCATGGCAACTTCCTTAGAGGGTTTAAAACTGTCATAATATGTTACTTCCCGATTGAAGGGTTTAGAGGTGTCATATTTAAGGCGCTCAAAACCTGTCACTTCACTGGGAAGCCTTTCAGCTTCATAACCTTTAAACTGAAGGCCCGAGGTCTGAGTGCTGTCTACCTGAAAACCAAAAGCATAAGATCTTTTTGCCTGAAATTCTTTAAAATCCTGAGCTCTTAGTTTCTTTATGAGCTGTGAATCTTCATCGGTAATGTCGATCATGGAACGCAGAATTTCATAAGTGCCGCGAACGCGTTGATCATACGGCTTCAGCATATGAGTTTCGATCATCATTCCCAGGGTGTTCCAAAGAGAGGTGTAACCTGTAGAATACCTGGGGGTATCGAGAAATTGAGAAAAGCCTTTTTCCGGAACATCCCCAAACACATTTACATAAGGCGTGATGTCCCATTTTTTCTTCGCCAGGGCCTTCTCAAGAGCGGGACGCAGGTCTGTCTTAATATATTTCCCAAGTTGCCCTCCCATCTGGTCATGCTGCGTGAAAAGATGAGTTAAGGTGTATTGATAATCTGCTCCGTTACTTACGTGGGTGTCTATAAAAACATCGGGATTTACGTGGTGAAAGATCTCGTAAAAAGTCCTGGTGTTCCTGGTATCGGCCTTTATGAAATCACGGTTGAGGTCAAAATTGCGGGCATTACCTCTAAAGCCATAGCTCTTAGGCCCATTCTGATTGGTTCTGGAAAAGGAATTTCGGTTTAGCGCGCCACCAACGTTGTAAATGGGAATCGTGGCGATAACCGTATTTTCAGGTAGTACAATGGAATCTTGCGCAAGGTCTCGAAAAAGCATCATTGTAGCGTCGATCCCATCGCTTTCTCCGGGATGAATGCCATTATTGATGAGGATCACCGTATGGTCTTCCCGCAGCTTTTTGAAATCAAAATTCTTATCTCTGCTGTAAACCATGAGGTGTAGCGGTTTCCCGCTATCGGTCTCTCCAAAGATCTGAAGATCAATGGAAGGATATACTGCTGCCAGATCCTCATAAAAATCAATGACTTCAGTATAAGTTCCGGTTTCAGTGCCGCCAGATTTCTCGAAAGTAGTAGTAAAATCGTAATCCTGTTCCAGAATATAATTAGAAAAATCACAGGAGCTAAGGCTAAGCCCCGCGATCAATAGAACCAGAATCTTCTTCATAAGATGTTTTTAGCTGCCGTAAACATAAAGAAAAACTTCAAAAGCCTAAAGAAGTCCTAAGGTTTACAGGATTTTTCGGGACCTTAAAAATAAGATTTATTTTAGTGGCGCTGCAGCTTCCTGGGAAAATACCTTCCAAAAATGCCATTTTTGGCGCCTCTTGCTGAAGAAAATTAATATTATGCGTTTGAAAACTTACCTGCCATTCCTCCTTTTTCTTTTCTGCTTTGGAAGTATTTCTGGTCAAACTCTTCACGGAAAGATCCTTGATGCCTTTACCAATGAACCTTTGCAACAAGTGAATATCTCTGCAGAAAGTGTTCCAGAGGTGTCCTATTCTGATGCCGAAGGAAACTTTTCTTTAACTGCGGAAATGTTCCCCGTAAATGTCATTTTTGAGAAGCAAGGTTACGGTGACAAAATTCTTGAGATCAATTCACCTGAAGCTGATCTTATCATTTACATGGCGCCGGCTGAAGGTTCTCTTGCCGAAGTTGTTCTTCGCAGTACCATGGTGCCGCAGGAATTAATGCAAACGCCTGCTGCAGTCGCTGTGCTCACAGCTTCCGATCTTAAAAGGTTTGACCAGACGAACATCATGCAGAATTTTAGTACGGTAGCAGGTGTGAATGTGCACCAGGGCGCACTTAATACCAATAAGATGAGCATTCGCGGGGTAGGAGCAAGGTCCCAGTACAGTACGAACCGTGTGAAAGCCTACTTTATGGAGATCCCGATTTCATCGGCCGAAGGGGAAACTACGCTCGACGATATTGATCCTGCTTTGACAGGAAGAGCCGAGATCATCAAAGGACTCGTTTCCAGTATTTATGGTGCCGGCCTGGGAGGTGTTATTAGCCTGTATCCTGCCCAGGCCAATCCCGGCACGACTGCAAGTGCTGGAACGAGCTTTGGTAGCTTCGGACTTCTTCGCAGTAATTTAAAGATTGGACACGCCACTCAATATACCAATTTGGTGGCCACCTACAATAATTTACAGGCCGATGGCTGGCGCGAGAACAGTAATTATGACCGCAATTCCTTCAGTATTTTTGGGGAAATGAAGAGTGAAGGATCTGGCAAGTTTTCTGTCTTTGGACATTTTGTACGGCTAAAAGCCTTTATTCCGAGTTCCGTTAATCGGGAAACTTTAGAAAATGAGCCTTCTTCGGCTGCTTTTACCTGGGCTGCGGCAAAGGGATTTGAATCTTATGACAAAGGTTTGCTTGGAGCTTCCTATTCCCAGAAGTTTTCTTCTTCCTTTGAAAATGTGACTAGTGTACACATCAATTTCAGGGATGCCTATGAGCCTCGGCCTTTTGATATTCTAAAAGAAGAGCAGATAGCAACTGGCGCTCGTACAAAATTCAGTCTGAAAAGCCCCTTTTTGGAACTGCAGTCGCAGCTGACTTTTGGTGCCGAAATTTACCGGGAGTGGTATGATACTGCGACCTTTGAAAACCTTTATGAGGATTTTCCGGGGCAGGGAAGTGTTCTGGGAAACAGTCTCAGTAACAATGAACAGGACAGGAATTACTATAATATTTTTGCGCAGTATGATTTGCAACTGCTGCCAAAACTGCGACTGGAAGCCGGGCTTAACCTGAATTCTACTTCATATGAGCTTACAGATCTTTATCCCGAAGATGAGGTCGAGCAATCTGGCAATTATAAATTCCAAAGTATACTTTCTCCAAGGGTGGGGGCAGTCTACGCGCTTAGTCCTTCCAAAAATCTTTATGCTTCCGTTAGCCAGGGCTTTTCTACGCCAACTGTTGCCGAAACTTTAACTCCTGAAGGTCTTATCAATACAAACCTAAAGCCGGAAACCGGCTGGAACTATGAGATAGGATTCAAAGGAAATTTCCTGGATAATCGCCTTTATGCCGAAGTTGCTGCTTTTAGTATACAGGTGGAGAATTTACTTGTGGCCGAGCGCATAGGAGAAGACCAGTACATTGGCCGCAATGCCGGAAAAACAGATCACAACGGCCTGGAATTTCTTCTGAATTATAATTTCACCATCGCGCCTGGTCTGCGCGCCCGCTCTTTTGTCAATGCTGCTTTTAATGCTTTTAAGTTCGACGAATTTGTGGATGACGGGCAAAATTTCTCCGGAAATCATTTACCGGCCGTTCCGCGGCAGTCGGTCAATGCGGGCTTCGACCTTATCTCTTCCTCCGGAATTTCCCTTCGCACCACCTACCAGCACGAAGGCAAAATGCCTTTGAACGACGAGAATTCAGAATATCGGGAAGGCTATAATCTTTTCCACCTGAAAGCTGCCTGGATACCAGAACTTTTCCGAAACTGGAACACCGAGATTTTCGCCGGAGTCAATAATGTTTTTGATGAGCGATATGCAGCTTCAGTCATTCCAAATGCTGTGGGATTTGGTGGCGCTGCACCACGGTACTTTTATCCGGGAATGCCCAGGAATTATTATGCGGGTGTAGCCGTAGGATATCTGTTTAAATGATTCGGCTAAAGCCATTTTTGGAGAACCTATATATCCACGGGCTAAAGCCCGTGACAATTTGACTAACCATAAATTGCATCCGACTTCAGTCGGAGGATTAGTGGAATAAAGAGAATCGGGCTTTAGCCAAATATTGATAAGATTCTTACTAATTGAGTGAATGTAGAATCCACTATTTTCTCACCACATCGGGCACCATGAACTGGTAATCTCCGCCATGTCTTATGACATCCCGAACCACGGTGGAAGAAATGTGGCTTTTTCCGGAGGAGGTGAGAAGGAAAACAGTTTCAATTCCTTTCATTTTGTAATTGGTCTGGCCAATGGTCTTTTCATATTCCAGGTCAATGGAGTTGCGAAGTCCTCTTAAAATAAATTGGGCATTCTGCTCCCGGCAAAAATCTACAGTTAATCCCGAGTAGGTCATTACTTTGATCTTCGATTCAGCTTTATAGGTTTCCTCAAGAAACCGAACCCTTTCCTCGAGCGAGAACATGTACTCTTTATCAGAGTTAGTGCCAATAGCAAGGATGATCTCGTCAAAAAGAGGTAAGGCCCGGTCTATAATATCTGTATGTCCTAAAGTAACCGGATCAAAAGATCCGGGGAAAACGGCTTTTTTCATTGCTGAATATTTCTTCTAAAATAGAAAATTCCTGTGATCTTGAATTTCTGCGGTTGTGACCAAACCTCTTAGTTATTCATTGCTGCCTCGATGGCGCTTCCAAAAAGTGCTTCAAGAGAAATACCGGCGGCCTGTGCCTGTTGAGGTAAAATACTCGCTTCGCTGAGACCCGGGTTTGTGTTCATCTCAATAAAATGAGGCTGGTCATTATGAAAAATGAATTCTGAACGTGAGAAACCTTTCATTTTTAGCTTACGGTAGATGAGTTCGGCGATCTCCTGTACTTGCTTTGTTTGCTCATCAGATATTCTGGCGGGGGTGATCTCCTGCGATTTTCCAAGATACTTCGCTTCGTAGTCAAAAAATTCATTTTCAGATACGATTTCAGTAACGGGTAGGGCTTTTACTTTGCCATTATAGGTGATCACTCCCACAGATACTTCGGTCCCGTCCAGGAAAGATTCAATGATGATCTCGTCATCCTCCTTAAAAGCAAATTTGGTGGCAGGAATGATCTCTTCCCGTTTTTTAACTTTGGAAATTCCGAAGCTGCTTCCCGCTTTATTGGCCTTGACGAAACAAGGAAGGCCTACTTTGGCAATAATATCATCGGGATCCACTTCATCTCCCTTATCAAGAAAATAATTTACAGCTGTTTTTACACCGTATGGTTTGAGTACGCTAATGAGGTCCCTCTTATTAAAGGTAAGTGCCGACTGGTAGAAATCACAGGAAGTTTGCGGGATGTCCAGCAACTCCAGGTATGCCTGCAGCAGGCCATTCTCCCCCGGGGTTCCGTGAATAGTATTAAACACACAGTCAAAAGTTATTTTTCTCCCGTCTATAGTTACAGTAAAATCACTGCGATTTATTGGATAAGGAGTGTCATTCTCTCCAATCACAAACCATTCTTTTTGGAGGATATGAACCCGGTAAGGGTTGTATTTGCTGCGGTCAAGATTTTTATAGACCACATTCCCGCTGTTGATGGAAATACGGTACTCGCTGGAAAAGCCGCCCATGGCAATGGCTACATTTTTCTTCATAATTAAATATGGCCCGATGTTTTACGTTAACAAAAGTAGCGACTAATAAATGAATGTCTGCAAAACCACCTGTTTTTATATCTTTGTTTTTTAAATTAAACTATGAGTTTTTTCAAATTCCTCTTCAGCAAAACCTTTTTACTTCAACTGGTTTTAGCGGTGCTGGCGCTCATTTTGATCGCCTTTATTATTTTAAAATGGCTGGATTTCTCCACCAACCAGGATCAAAGGATTACCGTGCCGAATCTTGCACGCATGTCACTGGACAGGGTAGACCTTAAACTGGAAGAACTCGACCTTCGCAGGGAAATCCTTGATTCGGCTAATTACAATCCCGATTATCCGCCATATTCTGTTATTGACCAGGTGCCACTTCCGGGGAAGCAGGTGAAGGAGAACAGGAAGATCTATCTAACGCTTAATCCTTCAGGCTTTACTAAGGTGGAAATACCAGAAAATCTTATCCGCAGAACCAGGAGACAGGTAGAGCCTACCCTGCGTTCCCTGGGCTTTGAGATTGGAACCATTACTTATAAGCCAGATGTAGCCAAAGATGTAGTGCTGGAGATGCGTCACCAGGGCGCACTTGTGGAACCTGGAATGAAACTTATGAAAACCTCCAAGATCGATCTTGTGCTGGGCGACGGCTCGGGTAGATATGGAATGGAAGAGGAGCAGGACACAACTGCCGAGGAACAAATTTTGAACGACCTGGAAGACGAAGAATATGATTTCTGATAACACCAATGTTGAGCCCGAAGATAATGATGATGAACTTTATGAACATCACAGGTTTGTAGCAGATAAAGGGCAGCAGCCGCTACGGGTGGATAAGTTCCTGATGAACTATATCGAAAAAGCTACCCGTAATAAGATACAGACTGCTGCAAAGGAAGGCAACATTCATGTGAATGAAGTTCCTGTAAAATCGAATTATAAAGTTAAACCGGGAGATGTAGTGCAGGTATTGTTCGAACATCCTCCCTATGAATTTTTATTAACTCCCGAAAATATTCCGCTGGACATTGTACATGAAGATGAGGCGCTGCTGGTGGTGAATAAACCCGCAGGAATGGTAGTGCATCCCGGTCATGGAAACTACAGCGGTACATTGATAAACGCCCTCGTTTATCATTTCGATAATCTCCCGCAGAATTCTGATGAAAGACCAGGTCTTGTTCACCGAATAGACAAGAATACCAGTGGTTTACTCGTAATAGCCAAGACAGAGCAGGCGATGACCAGGCTGGCCAAGCAATTCTTTGACAAAAGCAGTGAACGCGAATATGTAGCGCTGGTATGGGGAAATGTTGAGGAAGATGAAGGTACAGTAGAAGGAAATATTGGCAGACATCCCAAGAACAGGCTCCAGAACACTGTGTATTTAGGAGATGATGAAGATAAAGGCAAACCCGCAGTCACGCACTTCAAAGTTTTAGAAAGGCTCGGATATGTTACGCTTGTTTCCTGCAGGCTCGAAACCGGCCGCACGCATCAAATAAGGGTGCATATGAAACATATTGGGCATACGCTTTTCAATGATGAACGATATGGTGGCGATAAGATCCTTAAGGGCACAACATTCACAAAGTACAAGCAATTCGTGGAAAACTGCTTCAAAGTATTGCCAAGGCAGGCTTTACATGCGAAGACCTTAGGTTTTAAACATCCTGTTTCGGGAGAATGGATGAGCTTCGACACACAAATTCCAGATGATATGCAGCAGTGTATTGAGCGCTGGAGAAATTACGCAAAGAATCAAAAAGAATTCATTGACGAATAGGCTTTTTCAATAGCATTATCAATAGGAAAGAACGATCCTCGCAGGAAAAACTGTGGCGATTTAATAATTTAGTGGAGTAAAAAAATAATAAAACACTTCGGAAAGATCCTCTTATGAAAATTGTTGTTTCCCCTGCTAAAACTCTTGATTACAAAACACCATTACCTACCACCCGAGCAACTCAGCCATTATTTCTTGACACCACTGCGACGATCAACAGAAAGTTATCGCGCATGTCTAAGAAAGAGGTTGCCGAGCTAATGGATATTAGTGAGAAACTGGCCGATCTTAATTACACCCGCTATCACGATTTCAGCGAAGAACATACCAAAGAAAATTCCCGGCCTGCTGTATATGCCTTTGCCGGTGATGTCTATACTGGGTTGGAAGCTTATGATATTCCGGTAGATAAGATCGATTTTATGCAGAACAGTCTGCGTATCCTCTCAGGCTACTATGGAATTCTAAGGCCACTTGATCTTATTCAGCCATACAGGTTGGAGATGGGAACTTCTTTGGCAGTTGGGCGCAAAAAGGATCTTTATGAATTGTGGCAGGAGAAGGTTACAGCCTATTTGAACAAGGAACTGGAAGAAAAGGAATTGTTCGTGAACCTGGCCAGCCAGGAATATTTTAAGGTCATCAACACGAAAAAACTTCGGGCCCCAATCATCACCCCTGTTTTTAAAGACTATAAGAACGGAAAATTAAAGATCATAAGTTTTTTTGCGAAAAAAGCGAGAGGCGCCATGGTGAGATACATTGTTGAAACCGAAGCGAAAACAGTGGAAGATCTAAAAGGATTTGATTATGATGGCTATCGTTTTTCGGTTCAGGAATCTGTTAATGAAAATGAATTGATTTTTACGAGATAACTTCAGCGGCAGTTTATTGTTAAAGTATTTAAAAAAGCGGTGTTTCACCGCTTTTTTCTTTTTAATTTTTGGGAAAACGAAGACCTTCAAAAGTGACATTTTTGGCAGGTATTTCTAATCAGGCATTTAAGCAAAAACGAACAATTCAGAAATGAAAATTAAAAAGGTTTTAGTCGCGAACAGAGGAGAGATCGCCATCAGAATTTTCCGTGCATGTACAGAGATCGGAATAAGAACAGTAGGAATTTACACTTTTGAAGACAGGTACTCTCTGCATAGATATAAAGCCGACGAATCATACCAGATAGGAGATGAAAAAGAGCCTCTAAAACCCTATTTGAACATCAGTGCGATTATTCGCGTTGCTAAGCAGAACAATGTTGACGCCATTCATCCAGGCTATGGTTTTCTTTCTGAAAATGCAGAATTCGCCCGTCAATGTGAAGAGAATGGGATCATTTTTATAGGCCCAAAAGTATCTGTTCTCAAATCTTTGGGAGATAAGGTGAGAGCGAAGGAAGTTGCAGTGAAAAATGACATTCCTGTAATACGCAGTAACGAAAAGAACCTGGCCTCTGTAGAGATCGCTCTTGAGGAGGCTGAAAAGATAGGTTATCCCGTGATGCTCAAGGCTGCCTCTGGTGGCGGAGGCCGGGGAATGCGGGTGATTCGCACTAAAGATGACCTTAAGAACGGCTTCAATGAATCCCGGCGGGAGGCTAAAAACGCTTTTGGCGACGACACCGTTTTTCTTGAAAAATTTGTAGAAGATCCAAAACACATCGAGATCCAGATCGTGGGGGATCATCACGGCAACCTTGTACACCTTTTTGAAAGAGACTGTTCGGTACAGCGGCGATATCAAAAAGTAATAGAATTCGCGCCTTCGCAGGACCTGGCTGAACATATTAAGAATGACCTTTACGCTTATGCCGTAAAGCTTTGCAAGGCAGTAGACTATAATAATATAGGAACGGTTGAATTTCTGGTCGACAGGAGCGGGGAGATCTTTTTCATCGAGGTTAATCCCCGGATCCAGGTAGAACATACAGTTACCGAAATTATTACGAACATAGATCTTGTAAAAACTCAGATCTTTATTGCCGGCGGTTACAAACTTTCAGACCAACAGATCAAGATCGAGAGCCAGGAGTCCATCAAAACTAACGGTTATGCTTTGCAGTGCCGTATCACGACAGAGGATCCTACCAATGATTTTAAGCCAGATTACGGCACCATCACCACGTACAGAAGTGCTTCCGGCTTCGGAATTCGCCTGGATGCGGGAAGTATTTACCAGGGAGTGAAAGTTTCACCCTTTTTTGATTCCATGCTGGTAAAGGTTTCCGCCAGCAGCAGAACTCTTGATGGAGCCTGTAGAAAAATGCGAAGAGCTCTTGCAGAATTCAGGATTAGAGGGGTCATGACCAATATTGGGTTCCTGGACAACATTCTGTCACATCCTACCTTCCGAAGAGGAGAGGTGACCGTGAATTTCATTAAGGAGCACCCGGAACTTTTCGAGATAAAGAAAACCAGGAATCGCGCTACTAAAATGGTAAAATTTCTTGGGGATGTGATCATTAATGGAAATGAAGATGTAAAGGACCCGGTAAAGAAAAAACAGTTCATAAAACCTGTAGTGCCCTCATTTGATGACACCGGCTCGTATCCCAAAGGAACTAAAGACCTGCTTACAGAATATGGTCCCGAGAAATTTTCCCGCTGGCTATTGCATGAAGGCAAAGTTCATTTTACCGATACCACTATGCGTGATGCGCATCAAAGTCTCCTGGCGACCAGGATGAGGACCTACGATATGCAAAAGGTGGCAGAAGGTTTTGCCCGCAACCATCCCGAGATCTTTAGCATGGAAATATGGGGAGGAGCAACCTTTGATGTCTGCATGCGATTCTTGAAGGAGAATCCATGGGAAAGGCTGCGAATTCTGCGCCAGGCTATGCCTAATATTCTAATGCAAATGCTGTTGCGGGGTTCTAATGGAGTAGGATACACAGCCTATCCCGACAACCTTATTGAAAAGTTTGTAGAGCAGGCATGGGAGAATGGGATCGATGTCTTCAGGATCTTTGATAGTCTCAACTGGATGGAATCTATCGCCCCTTGCATTGAACATGTAAGAAAGCGCACAAATGGACTGGCCGAAGGTACTATTTGCTACACCGGCGATATCATGAATCCAAAAGAGACCAAATATAATCTCGAGTATTACATACAACTGGCCAAAGACATAGAAAATGCCGGGGCCCACATCATCGGAATTAAGGATATGGCCGGAATTTTAAAACCTGATGCAGCCTTTGAGCTCGTGTCGGCCCTAAAGTCCAGGATCAACATTCCGCTGCACCTTCACACTCATGACACGTCGTCCATACAGGCAGCAACTTATTTGAAAGCAGTAGAAGCCGGGGTCGATGTGATCGATGTGGCAATTGGCGGCTTATCGGGACTAACCTCGCAGCCAAACTTCAATTCTATAGTCGAAATGCTGAGGTTTCACGACAGAGGCAGGGCTTTTAATTCAGATAAGCTCAATGAATATTCTCAATACTGGGAAGCGGTGCGAAGATATTACTATCCATTTGAATCTGGGTTAAAAGCAGGATCTGGAGAGGTCTATAAGCATGAAATTCCGGGAGGTCAGTATTCTAACCTCAAACCCCAGGCAGAAAGTCTGGGGCTTGCAGATCGGTTCCACGAGATCACCCAGATGTATAGTAAAGTAAACGAATTGTTTGGAGATATTATTAAAGTCACCCCAAGTTCAAAAGTAGTGGGAGACATGGCGCAATACCTGGTTAGTAATAATCTTTCGATAGAAGATGTTATGGAAAAAGGCGAGGAATTGTCTTTTCCGCAATCGGTCAAAAGTTTCTTTAGAGGCGACCTGGGGCAACCTCATGGCGGCTTTCCCGAAAAGATCCAGAAGATCGTTCTGAAAGAGGAAAAGCCTTATACCGAGCGACCAAATGCACACCTCGAGCCCATAGATTTTGAAAAGGAGTTTGCTGAATTTAAGGCCACTTTTGAAGACGGTTTGGGCCGGGAGGTGGAGATCACAGATTTTTTGTCGTACAAGCTTTACCCTAAAGTATTTACAGATGCCTATAATCATCACCTGGAATTTGGGAGTGTGATGAACGTGCCTACCAAGAATTTCTTCTATGGCATGGAACCGGGTGAAGAGATCATTGTTGAACTGGACAAAGGAAAAACGCTGTTGATCGAGTTCCTTTCTGTTGGCGAAACAAATGATGATGGAATGGCGAGAATATTCTTTAAGGTAAATGGCCAAACCCGGGCTGTAGAAGTCAAAGACAAATCGGTCAAGGTGGAAAAGGTTGTTCATCAAAAGGTAGACAAAAATGACAAAAAGCAGATAGGGGCTCCATTGCAGGGGGCACTTTCCTCTATACAAGTGAAACCGGGAGAAAAGGTTGAAAAGAATCAGCCGTTGTTCGTCATTGAGGCCATGAAAATGGAAACCACCATTACTGCAAACGGGGAAGGAGAGATCGATAAGATCGTTCTAAAAGAGGGGGATATGGTCTATGCAGACGATCTGGTAATAGTTTTAAAGTGATTGTGAATGAACCAAGGACCAGGATCCCGGAAACAAGAGTTGGAATCTAAAAATTGGTACTTGGAACTACCTCGTTTAACCTTAAATCCTGAATTTTGACATCTGACTTATTTCATCACCAGCATCCATACGCTCCCTTCATTCCCGAAAACGCTACAAAACTCATCGTCGGTACGCTTCCGCCACCAAGGTTCACCACAGGCGAGCTGAAGGAAGATGATGTGGATTTCTGTTATGGCAGTCGTGATGGCATGCTATGGACAATCATCGACAGGATCTTTGAGCTAGACTTGAAATACGAGAACACAGCTACAGCCATTGAGGAACGAAAGCAATTCCTTATCAGGAAGGGGATAGGTATTTGCGATACAGTAGAAAGCTGCAGAAGAGAAAAAATTGATGCCTCAGACCTCGGAATGTTGCACGTGGAGCTGCGAGATCTCATTGGCATTTTACGAAAACATGAAAGTATTCACACACTTCTCTTCACCGGCGGAAACAGCAAAAACGGACCAGAATTCTTTTTCAGAAAGCTCCTGAAACATCACGATTTGAAGATAAAAGTGATCTCCAACGATGTGCCACGGGTGCATCAGTTCCTGCTTGACGGGAGGTCCATCAATACCATTTCTCTTACTGCCCCTTCGGGTTCGGCTAACAGGGCCATTGGGAGTATGGAGCTGTATAAACACATGAAAAAACAAAACCCTGAATTCAATACAGTTGATTTCAGGGTTCTGCAATACCGCCGCTTCTTTGAAGATTAGGCGTTGAGTTTCTCTAATGGATCTTTGATCTGTTGAGGTTTTGTGGTAAATTTTCCTCGCTCTGTACGCAGCTTTCCAAATGTGTCTACGGGAATTTTACCTCCCTTGGTCTTCTTTTCACCTGTGCACATTATTTCTTGTTCCTTTGATCCTTTATGGTCTTCTCATCAATATCAAAATCATTGGTTTCAATATCTCTGTTTCCAATTTCACCACTTAAAGGATCATTATCGCTGCGTCTTTTCCTATTATCGTGTTTATCCTGAATACGTCCCATAACTTTGTTTTTAAGTTCTCTTCAAGATACGAAATCAAAGTTCTAAATTCTGCTAACAGCTTGTTAACTAGATCCTTAATTATCTTATTGTTTTCAGAAATTCTGAGATTTTGCCTGTTCCATTCTCAGTAAGATGTTTTATAAAAGCGCTGCCTATAATTGCGCCTTTAGTACTTTCAGTGGCTTGACTAAAGCTTTCAGCATCTTTTATTCCGAAGCCTACAATAAGAGAACTATTTAATCCCATTTTTGACACCCTTTCAAAATATTCCTTCTGAGCATCTCCAAATCCTGAGGTCCCACCTGTCACGCTGGCGCTGCTTACCATATAAATAAAGCCTTCGGAAGCCTTGTCGATCTCCTTTATTCTTTCTTCTGAAGTTTGTGGGGTGATAAGAAATACAGGAAGAAGGTCATACTGCTGAAATATTTTTTTGTACTTAAGCTCGTATTCCTCTAAGGGAAGATCTGGAATGATGAGACCATCGATTCCAATTTCCCGGCATTTTTCGCAAAAACGCTCAACGCCAAACTGAAGAATAGGATTGAAGTAGCCCATGATAAGCAAAGGAATGTGGATCTCTTTCCTTATTCCCTCAAGTTGCTGAAAAAGCTTCCTCGTTGTCATGCCGCTTTTCAAAGCAGTTTCAGAACTTCGCTGGATCACCGGTCCATCTGCCAAAGGATCACTAAAAGGTAATCCAATTTCTACCATATCAACACCACCAGCCTGCAGCTTTTTCAGAATGTCTGTTGTGTCTTCGGGTTCTGGAAAGCCGGCAGTAAAATAGATGGAAAGCAGCTTTTTTGAAGGGTTGTCCTGGAGTTTTTGTATTATTCTGTTCATATCTTATAAGAAGTCGCCAGGTTTGTCAAACCTGTAACGCCTGTTTTTTACAATTTAAAATGTTCTATATATGTATTGAGGTCCTTGTCTCCACGGCCGGAAAGATTGACTACCACGATTTCATCTTCCTTAAATTTACGGGTCTCAAAAATGGCTAAAGCGTGGGCTGTTTCTATGGCGGGAATGATCCCTTCCAGTTTGCAGAGCTGTAAACCAGCGGCCATGGCTGCCTCGTCTGTCACCGAAATGAATTCGCCGCGCCCGGTCCTGAATAAATTGGCATGCATAGGTCCCACCCCGGGATAATCAAGACCTGCAGAAATAGAGTAGGGTTCTGTGATCTGGCCGTCTTCCGTTTGCATAAGCAGAGTTTTACTGCCGTGAATGATCCCTTCCTTTCCCAGTGCTGAGGTGGCTGCGCTCTTACCGGTATCAACACCTTCTCCAGCTGCTTCTACGGCAATAATGCCTACCTCTTCACGATCCAGGTAATGATAAAATATTCCTGCGGCGTTACTTCCTCCACCTACGCAGGCTACCACGTGATCGGGATTTTTATGTCCCTCTTTTTCCAGCAGCTGTTTTTGCACTTCTTCGGAGATCACGCTTTGAAATCTCGCCACCATATCTGGATAGGGATGCGGCCCTACTACAGATCCTATGATGTAATGTGTATCTAGCGGATTGTTGATCCAGTCACGAATAGCTTCGTTGGTTGCGTCCTTAAGCGTACGACTGCCAGAGACTGCCGGAATCACACTTGCGCCAAGCATTTTCATGCGGGCCACATTCGGCGCCTGGCGCTTAATATCGATTTCACCCATATATACCACGCATTCAATGCCCATTAAAGCGCATACAGTAGCCGTTGCCACACCATGTTGTCCTGCGCCGGTCTCAGCAATTATTCGCGTTTTTCCAAGGCGCTTGGCCATAAGGATCTGCCCTATGGTATTGTTCACTTTGTGCGCGCCCGTATGGCAAAGATCCTCTCGCTTGAGATAGACCTTCGTTCCGTATTTTTTACTGAAGCGTTCAGCATAATAAAGCGGCGTGGGCCGGCCAACGTAATCTTTTAGTAACTGCCTGAATTCTTTCTGAAAATCTTCCTCCTGCATGATCTCCAGGTATTGGGACCGCAGTTCTTCAACATTGGGATAAAGCATCTCTGGAATAAAGGCTCCGCCAAAATCTCCGTAATATC
Organism: Salinimicrobium oceani; assembly: GCF_012037645.1. Taxonomy (NCBI): domain Bacteria; kingdom Pseudomonadati; phylum Bacteroidota; class Flavobacteriia; order Flavobacteriales; family Flavobacteriaceae; genus Salinimicrobium; species Salinimicrobium oceani. The sequence goes on along the minus strand of NZ_JAAVJR010000001.1, from coordinate 607,913 downwards.
CTTTTTCATCTACTTGATAGCTCATATAATTCTATTTTTTAAACAACTCCTGCTTAAACTTCTGTAAGGCCACAGGATCTTTTTTTCCGGGAGCTGCTTCAAATTTACTGTTCACGTCAATGCCGTAGAACAGGTCTTCTTTTTGCCTTTTTTGAAAGCTTTGATATAATTTTTTTATAGCTGCTGTCTCGTCTGGTCCAATCCCGCCACTTAGAAAGAATGGTGTGGCAGAAGGATATTTTTCGAGCACCTGCCAGTCGAATCTGGTCCCGTTGCCCCCTCGGTTCTTTCCTTTGGTGTCAAAAAGGAAATAATCTACCAGACCTTCATAGCCTTTTAAAATGTCAAAATCGAACTCCTCCTTTACGCCAAAGACCTTAATAAGTTCAGCGCTTTTTTCGGTTTCTGAAAGTGCTTTTCTCAAGTTTTTGCAGAAGTCGGCGGTTTCTTCTCCATGCAGCTGAATGGCAGCAAGATCAAATTTTTCTAGCTTCTGAAGTATCTCGTCTACTTCGGCATTAACAAATACGCCTGTTCGTATAAGGCTGCGGGTTGCAATATTCTCTTCTTCGGAAACATTTCGGGCAGAACCCTTGTAGAAAATGAATCCGAGGTAATCGGGCTTAAGATCTGAAATTGCCGCTATATTTTCGGCTTCTCTCATGCCGCAGACTTTTAGCTTCAGGTTCATGAGATTAAATTAGTTCTTTAATAAATTCGGCAGCACTTTTGCCGGGATCTTCGGTCTTCATAAAGTTTCCTCCTATAAGGAACCCCTGAAATCCATATTTCTGAAGCTCCCGAATTGCCGCGGTGTCACTAATGCCACTTTCAGAGACTTTCAGATATTCGCCCGGAATCTTTTCAGCCAGATCTTTGCTGAATTGAAGGTCAACTTCAAAGGTCTTTAGGTTTCTATTGTTTACACCAATGAGATCTACGGTGTCAAAAAGGTTGTTTTTAAGCTCCTCTTCATTATGTACTTCGAGAAGCACCTCCAGTCCGAGCTTTTTTGCAAGGGCCGAAAACTGTCGTATTTCTGAAGGCTTCAGCATGGCAGCAATTAGCAGGATCACGTCGGCGCCCATGGCTTTTGCTTCAATGATCTGATATTCATCGACCACAAAATCCTTCCGAAGTAATGGCAGCTTTACAGTTTCACGAGCAAGGGCGAGATCATCAAGGGAACCGCCGAAAAATTCCTCATCTGTAAGTACAGAAATTCCTGAAGCCCCTGCTGCCTCATAAGCTGCCGTGATCTTTTCAACATCGGCAGTCAGGTTAATTTCGGGATGAGAGGGAGAGCGCCTTTTAAATTCCGTTATGATCCCCGGTTGCACTTTTTGAAGATTCTCTCTCAGGGAGAGACACTTCCGGTGGTAGTGAGGAAGAAGTTCCAGAGACTCCACAGGTACTTCCTCCTTAGAGATCGCCACCTCCTGCTTTTTATGAGCGGCTATTTTTTCGAGTATATTCATTTCAATCAATTTAACTGCTGTAACTTTTTTAGAGCTTGCAGCGCATTTCCAGAGCTAAGACTTTCTTTAGCTTCAAAAAAGGCATTTTCCATTCCAATTTTTTTCACAGTGTTGATGGCAACGGCAGCATTTGCACAAACCACGTTGACCTGGGCCGGGGTGCCTTCATTCTTGAGCACCTTCATAAAAATGCTGGCCGCAGTTTCCACAGTGTTTCCTCCTGAAATATCCTTGGCGTCAATAATTTTAAGATCAAGATCCTGAGGCCTCAACATGATTTCTGAAGCATTGGTGATCATTTTTGTGTTTCCCGTAAGCGAGATCTCATCATAGCCATCAAGGGCGTGTAAAATAGTGAAATTCTTATCGGTTTTCTGATAGAGATAAGCATACATTCTTGCCAGTTCCAGGCTGTACACTCCTACCACCTGGTTCTTCGGAAATGCCGGATTAACCATGGGCCCAAGCATGTTGAAAAAGGTCTTTACTCCCAAATTTTTTCTAATAGGAGCCACATTTTTCATTGCCGGATGAAACAACGCTGCGTGTAAAAAACAAATGCCGGCTTCTTCCATGCTTCTTTCAAGATACTCCTGTTCCTTGCTGAATTTTATGCCCAGGTATTCCATGACATTGGAACTCCCACAGCCGGAAGAAACGCCGTAGTTACCGTGTTTTGCAACTTTCACTCCGGCGCCCGCAGTCACGAACGAGGCGAGGGTAGAGATATTAAAAGTGTCTTTCCCGTCACCTCCGGTGCCACAAAGATCTACAGGATCATACTGCCGGAGCTCCACCGGGAGACACATTTCCAGCAGGGCATCTCTAAAGCCTTCCAGCTCATCTAAAGTTATGCTGCGCATCATGTAGACCGTTAAAAATGCAGCGATCTGGCTATCATTATAGCTGCCTTTAGAAATATTTACAAGAACCAGTTTCGCTTCTTCGCGGCTAATGGTCTCGTGGTTAATTAACCTGTTTAAGATTTGTTTCATGATTTAGAGCTGTTCAGATTCCTTTGCTTCCTCTTGTATTTTTCCCGAATTCGAATTTCCTTTAATCCAATTCGCGATGATCTTCTTTCCCTGCGGAGTAAGTACAGACTCCGGATGAAATTGCACGCCCCGAACATCAAAATCCCTGTGCCTTAGAGACATGACCTGGCCGTTTTCATCGTAGGAAGTAGCCTCCAGGCAATCTGGCAGTGGCTTATCGACCACCCAGGAATGGTAGCGGCCTACTTCTATCTCCTTTTCCATATTTTCAAACAACATTTCATCTTCAACACAGAGTTTTACCTTCGAAGCTACCCCATGGTAAACTTCTTTCAGGTTGATCAGTTTTCCGCCGAAAACTTCGCCAATAGCCTGCTGACCGAGACATACGCCAAAAATGCTCTTTTTGGATGCGTAGGTGGCTATGATCTGTTTAAGCAGCCCTGCTTCTTCCGGAATTCCAGGACCGGGAGATAACAGGATCTTATCATAGTTATCTATTTCCTCCAGGGTTATTTCATCATTGCGTCGAACCGTCACTTTACAGTCCAGCTCTTCCAGGTAATGTACCAGGTTGTAAACAAAAGAATCATAATTGTCGATCACCAGGACTTCAGGCCTTAGTTCTGTTATATCTTTTACCTCGATTTTCGAAGGGTAGATCTCTTTCTTGCTTTTCATTTTTTTCTGTTTTTCTCCTCTCCGGGAATTGAGCTTTTGAGGATTAAATTTCTTCTGCCAGCTCAAGAGCTCTTTTTAACGCCCCAAGTTTGTTATAGACTTCCTGTAATTCATTTTCTTCTGTAGAACCTGAAACTATACCTGCACCCGCCTGGAAATAGAGGCGATGGTTCTTACTTAAAAAAGATCTGATAATAATTGCGTGATTGAAGTTGCCCTTAAAATCCATAAACCCAATGGCGCCACCATAAAAGTCACGGTTTACATTTTCGTATTTTTCAATGAGCTGCATGGCTTTGTGTTTAGGAGCCCCGCTAAGAGTTCCCGCGGGAAAGGTATCGGCCACCATTTGCATAGTGCTTATCTCCTTGTTTTTCTTGCCTGATACCTTGCTCACCAGATGGATCACGTGAGAAAAATATTGTATTTCCTTATAGGTTTCTACCTGCACATCGCTCCCATTTCGACTCAAATCATTGCGTGCAAGATCTACAAGCATGACGTGTTCTGAATTTTCCTTTTCATCGGCAGCTAAGGCCTTTGCACTTGCAGCATCCTGTTCATCATTCCCGGTTCTTTTAAAAGTTCCGGCTATAGGATGAATTTCGGCTTTGTCATCCTTAACCACCAGTTGTGCCTCGGGGGAGCTTCCGAAGATCTTAAAATTCCCATAGTCGAAATAAAATAGATAAGGGGAAGGATTGACATTCCGCAGCGCTCTATAGACATTGAATTCATCGCCCTTAAAAGCCTGAGAGAACCTTCTGGAAAGTACCAGTTGAAAAACGTCTCCACGACTGCAATGCTGCTTTGCCTGATGTACCATTTTTCTATATCCTTCATCGGTCTCATTCGATGCCGCCTCTCCTTCGATATTAAATGGGTAGGATGCGAAATTTTTCACCTTAAGCAGCTGTTCTATTTGTTCAAGGTGGTTTGATGAATCATAACTATGGTCAAAAATAAAAGCCTCGTTGTTGAAATGGTTGATGGCAATGATATTTTGATAAACAGCGTAGAATATTTCAGGGATCTCGAGGTCACCCTCTTTTTTCTTCAACTGCAGTTTTTCAAAATACTGCACTCCGTCATATGCGATATAACCAAAAAGACCTTCATTGATAAAAGGGAAGTCGGGCCCTGTAGAGCTGAAACTTCTTGCGAAGGTGTGGATGGCTTCAGGAACATTCACCTCCTTGTTGATCTCTGTCTCTTCAACCTTGCCATCAGGAAAGCTCTTGATAAGGGTATTATGCTCGACTTTTACAGATGCAATGGGATTACAGCAGATATAAGAAAAGCTGTTTTCATTGCCGTGATAGTCACTGCTTTCTAACAACAGGCTGTTAGGGAAAATATCCCGCAGCCTTAAATATACACTTACGGGCGTAAACGTATCTGCGAGTAATTTTTTATATGTAGTATTTAGTTGGTACATCTTTTAGCTTTCTTGACTTTCAACAATAAAAAAAGGCTTGTCGTGATTGACAAGCCTTTGTATATCTACAGGAGGAATTGCTCACGACGAACGACGTAAGTATTTCCACCACCAGTTTTTTGTATTGAATAGATCCATTTGAAAAGCAAATATAGAAGGGAATTCCTTTTAAACAAAAACTTTTATAAAAAAAAAAGCTGTGTGGAGAAACACTTGAATGAAAAAGCGCTGCTGATTCTTATCTTTGTGGAACAACATAAAAACTTATAGCATGAAAGAATTAAAACAAGAAGAGTGGAGAGAAAAATTGTCGCAGGACGATAACGCAGTCATCTTGGATGTGCGCACAGAAGAAGAAGTAGAAGAAGGGTATATTCCGGGGGCAAAAAACATAGATATCTATAAAGGGCAGGAATTTATCGATGAAGTGGATCAACTTGATCCAGATAAGAATTACTACGTGTACTGCAGGTCGGGGAAAAGAAGTGCTCAGGCCTGTACTATATTAGACCAAAAAGGATTTAAGAACACCTATAACCTAATTGGGGGATTTTCCGAGTGGCAGGGAGAAAAGAAAGAATAGTCTTACAAAAATTTTTAACATTTTGAAGATGCAGAATTCCCCGGAATTTTGCATTTTTTATTTGTGATGAGACGTGCAGCAGCAAGGGTTTTCTTAAAAAATTTAACAATAATTCATAGGAGGCAATAGCATAAAGGCAGTTGTTAAAAGAGTTAAAAACCTGAGATAGTAGCTGTTAAAAAATTGGGTTATTCGATTATTAAATATAGATTCGGAAAATCTTATAACAATAACCTAAAACTTTCTTTATGAAGTTAAAAAAAACCTATTCAAGTTGGGCGGCAGCTTTTGCACTGGCCGCAATGGTATCGTGCTCGAAAGACGAGGCACCAAATGTTCAACCCTTGGACGAGCCCCAAGCCTCTCAAAGTTATTCTGAAGTAATTCCAGACCAGTTCATTGTCGTCTTCAAAGAACCTGGAAAGATGATGGGAGATCACCACATGAACAAACTTGAAATTCAGCAAAAAACAGAAGGCGTTTTCAAATCCCGAGGGGTGACTGACGCTAAAATTCTGGAAGTGTACAGTGCTGCACTTTCTGGTGTTGCAGTGAGAATGTCAAAAAATGACGCTTTAAAATTACGTGAGAGCAACGATGTGGCCTATGTGGAGCAGGATCGCATCATTGCCCTGGCGCCTCCTTGTGGTACTCCAAATGGAGGTCCATGTGATGGTGATGGCGGTGGAGACGGTGGCGGCACTTCTTCTCAGGAAACACCTTATGGAATTACAAGAGTTAATGGTGGAGTTGCCAGCAATGGAGTTGCGTGGGTAATAGACACTGGAATCGATCTTGATCACGAAGATCTAAAGGTGGACGCATCAAGAGGATTTAATGCTTTTACCTCTGGAAGAGACGCAGGATCTCTTGATGATGGTAACGGGCATGGAACGCACGTTGCTGGGACTATCGCTGCTTTAGACAACAATGTTGGAGTGGTAGGTGTTGCTGCAGGTGCTACCGTGATCCCGGTAAAAGTACTTGACAGCCGTGGAAGCGGATCTTACTCTGGAGTTATTGCAGGAGTGAATCACGTTGCTGCTAATGGAAAATCTGGAGAAGTAGCAAATATGAGCCTAGGTGGTCCAACTTCACAGGCTCTTGATGATGCTGTTCTTGCTGCTGCTTCCAAAGGGATCAAATTTGCTCTTGCTGCAGGAAACGAAAGTACTCACGCAAACAATTCGTCTCCAGCCAGAGTTAATGGAAATAATGTATACACAGTTTCGGCTGTAGATGTAAACGACAGGTTCGCAAGCTTTTCCAACTATGGAAATCCACCAGTAGATTATGCTGCTCCAGGAGTAAGCATCAAGTCTACCTGGAAAAATGGAGGTTACAACACTATTAGCGGAACTTCTATGGCATCTCCACACGTGGCTGGAATTCTTGTGCTTGGAAATGTATCTGCAGATGGTACTGCCTCTGGTGATCCCGACGGGAATGCCGACAGTATTGCTGTACATTAACAAAACTTCTTACAGGATTAAAAAGCACCCTTCTCGGGTGCTTTTTTCGTTTTTGCTGATATTAGTCACAAATCCTCCCTTTCTAATGTTTTATCTTTATTCGAAAGTTTCCAAGATATGCGAACTCTCGGCTTAATTGGTGGAACCTCCTGGCATTCTACTATTGTATATTACCGGCTCATTAATGAGATGTCCGGAAAAAAGACAGGCACCCAGGCTAACCCGCCTCTTATCCTTTACAGTCTTAATGTGGAACTCATGCGGGAAAATGACAGAGATAAGATAAAGAGAACCTATCTTGAAATTGCGCAAAAACTGGAGACTGCTGGTGCAAGTGCGATCTTGATCTGTGCAAACACCCCGCATCTTGTTTATGACTTTGTCAAGGACAAAATTTCGATCCCAATCCTGCATATTGCAGATCCCATTGGAGTAGAGGCTGGCAGAAATGGCTTCAGGAAGCTTGGCCTCCTAGGTACCCGCCCAACCATGCAGGGAGATTTTTTACACAAGAGATTAAAAGAGAAATTCGGGATTGAAACCATTACCCCCGAAGAGGAATTCATAGATGAAATCCACCAGTATATATCAGTAGAGCTCACCCAGGGTAAATTCACCCAATCTGCTAAGTCATTTTTTCTGGACCATATTCAGTTGTTGAAGGAAAGAGGGGCACAGGCGGTCATCATGGGCTGCACAGAACTACCTCTTCTAATTTCTTCTGAAGACAGCGACCTGCCATTGCTCCAAAGCACGAATCTACACGCCCAGATGGCTGTCAATTTTATTTTCGAGGATTAGCATGTTTACATAAAAAAAGAAGAGAGATCCCCCAATCTCTCTCCTTCTTCTTTTAAAACAAAAATTTACAACTACCTTTTTATTAATTCACGTGATCAATTAATTGGTTTTATAAAAGTATGTCGGAATGTCTTTTTAGACAATGGGGAAAAACCCTGCTTTTTAACCTTAGCCATTAAAGCTGCGATATTTGGCCATAAGAAACATATAGATCGCGTATGCAACCAAACCTGCAGCTACCAGCCCCATTAACCATGGACCATATGCAGATTCCTGTATAAAGGAAAATGCCTCCTGCGTGGTTTTTATTTCTGAAGGATTGGAATTAACTGCAGCCTTTACAGCAAAAAATCCAATGATGAGGAGAATTACACCGCGCGCGCTCAATCCAAACCTCGCGGTCTTTTCAATACTTTCTCTTTTTTTCTGATCTCCTAATGAGGCGAGATTGAACTTTTTCTTATAATCGTTCTTATAGGCCTTGACAAATTGAAAAATGCCGCCCACAATGATCCCCGCACCTGCAATTCCAATGATCCAGAGGCCTGTTTCGCTGGCGAGAAAAGAAGATTGTTGAGCAGATCCCGATGAGCCTGAACTACTGCCAGAACCAAACGCCTTTAAAGCGGCCATAACTCCAATCCCTAAATAAAGCACCCCGCTACAGAAAAAAGCAAATCTTTTGGCTTTTCCTTTGCTGTCATCTCCTATATGTTCGGGATCTTTAAAGGCCTGGACAAACCGCCATGCTGCATAAGAGGCAAGACCCAGCGCCATGAGAATGAGAAGAATATTTCCAAATGTCTGTTTTTCCAGAAATTCCAGAACCTGAAGTTGTCCCGCCTTTTGACCACCCATGTCAAAGGCCGCTTTAAAGGTTAGAACTCCAATGATCCCATAAACTACTCCCTTGGCCACAAATCCTGTTCTGGCCATAGTTTTAATATTCTTATCCATAATTCTTTTAGTTGGTTTTCTCTAAATTAGGAGAAAAGGTCAGCTTTACCAATGAATTATAAATACTTTAAGGGAAAACCCACAGATCATCAGGGAATAAGGTATTTCAACGAGAATTTAAACTTCCAGCATTTCCTGCATAGCTGGGGTGCCTTTCACTTTAGAATATTCAAAGGCCGTATTACCTCTGCTGTCCCTCATTGATCTGTCAGCCCCGTTTTGCAAGAGCAAATCAATGATCTGTTCATGTCCTGCCATAGCGGCAAAAATAAGAGCGGTCATTCCGCTGTGATTCCGCGCATTTACATCGGCGCCCCACGAGATTAGTAGATTTGCAATCTCTGCAGATCCTTTGAAGCTCACTCCCATTAATGGAGTATTACCAGAACTGTCCCTTCCGTCAACTGGCGCATTTAGGTTTAGCAGCAATTCGGCTACAGCATACTGGTCGCTGTATGTAGCAAGAACAAGTGGAGTAAAACCTTTTGAATCCTTTTGTTCAATCAAATTGGGTTCTGCCTCCAGTTGTGCTTTTAGCTGTTCCACTTCCCCGGTTCTTATGTTCTCGTAAAAATCCATGATTTTCTTTTAATGGCTTTTATAGGTTATACGTTCTTTTATCTCCTAATTTAACACTTAAGGGCACAAAATTTTATCCTCTTTTATATTCTTAATTAATGAAAAGATAGAAGTTATTGATGCTGCTGCTCCCGGAATTATTCAGCTGCTTCCTCCTGGTATGGGCTATAGGTTTTTACCAGCCTTATGAATTCTGCCCGGTAGCCCTCCAGATCCCTTCCTCTGCCAGCTTCGGCCAGCGCTATTACCAGGTCTTTTGGGGCATTATTTGTGTATTCTGAATTTTTCAACTGCATTCCAAACAGTGCTACTGCCGATGCAAATTTGAAATCTGTATCCATTGCTTCGGCCTTATCTTGCACTGCTTTTGTAATGAGAACACTTTCTGAACCTTCAGGTTTTTGGTACCTGAATTTCACCGTGAGCAATTCGTCTGCTGCTGAATTTATTATCTTTTTAGTGTACTTCAAGTTGTCAATATCCTTGAGGTAATCACTCTTTACGCCAACTGGAATGATCTCGTACAGGGCTGTAACCGTATGACCACTTCCCAGCTCACCGGCATCTTTTTTGTCGTCATTAAAGTCTTCATCAGTGAGGAGCCTGTTTTCATATCCAATAAGCCTGTAGGCCTGGACTTTCTGGGGGTTAAATTCTACCTGGATCTTTACATCTTTGGCGATGGTATAGATGGTGCCGCCGAATTCTGTTCCCAGAACTCTTTTTGCTTCCTGCATGGTATCAATATAAGCATGGTTTCCGTTCCCCTTTTGGGCCAGAGTTTCCAGCTTTGCATCCTGATAATTTCCCATTCCGAAGCCAAGGGCCGTAAGAAAAATGCCTGTCTCTCTTTTTTCTTCTATTAAATCGCCCATAGCACGATCACTGCTGGCGCCTACATTGAAATCTCCATCTGTGGCCAGAATCACCCGGTTGTTGCCGCCTTTGATGAAATTTTCCTGCGCCACCTTATAGGCCAGTTCAATTCCAGCTCCTCCAGCAGTAGAACCACCAGCCGATAGATTTTCTATGGCTTCAAAAATGGCTGTTTTGTCACTTCCTTTTGTAGCAGGTAAGACCAGTCCCGCGGCACCGGCATAAACAACTATAGCTACTTTATCCTGCTCACGAAGCTGCCCGGTCAATAATTTAAATGCAGACTTTAATAGCGGAAGTTTGTTTGGTGCATTCATAGACCCAGAAACATCCAGAAGAAAGACCAGGTTGGAAGCCGGCACATGCTCAAGAGGAATATGTTTCCCCTGTAATGCAATTTTAACCAGCCTGGTTTCCTCATTCCAGGGTGTATGAGCCAGGTTAGTATGAATGGAGAAAGGATGTGGACCCTTAGGTTCCTCATATTCATAATTAAAGTAGTTGATCATTTCTTCCAGCTTTACAGCATCTTCAGGGACCTTTTGTCCATTGTTGATCATTCTCCTCACGTTACTGTAAGCAGCTTTATCTACGTCAATAGAAAAAGTGGAAAGGGGAGCAGTAAGCACATTTTTGAAGATATTCTCTTCGATCTGGTTATAAGACTCTCTGTTTTGGGGAATAGGGGAGGCCACGCCGCGAATCATCATTCGAGGAGTGGCTCTTTCCTGCATATCCATGACTACTTCTGCTTCAACCTCTTCCACAACCACTGCAATGGTGGGTATTAAGGAAACATCTATGACTTTTTTTGTGCCTACTTTTCGTTTTTCCGTTTTATATCCGGAATAACGGAATATCAGAATATCTTTTGCTTTGGCTGCTACGGAATATTTTCCGCTCGAGTCGGTCTGAGCCTTTACCTTAGTGCCTTCAACAATAACGTTGACACCTGCAAGAGGCTTTTGATTATTGTCAGTTACGGTTCCGATAACTACGGCTGAATCTGTAGAAATGTTCAGAAAAAGCGAAACAAATAAGAGAAAAATTGCACTCATAGAGTTAAAGTTTAGCTGATTAATAGAAGAAAGCTAAATTTTAACAAATATCAGGCCATTGCTGCTTCTCAAGAATAAGAAGAAGCTAATTTGCTATTTTTGAGAGGTATACAATTTCTATAATCCCGGAATAGTACCTGTGCCTTTCTGTTTTTGTTCTGCAGAACCATCAGGAGGATAGGGAAGTTTATCTTCAATCTCCTTAATGTATTCAGGATCAAATTTAGGAAGTTGTAGTTCTCCTTTTTCCTTCCACTGGCGTACTTTTTCTTCAGCAGTTTTTGACTTTTCCTTTGAAAGGCCGGTATCTTTTCCGAAGTAAATGGTTTGAGAAGGAAATGCAAAGCCGGTTCCGCTTTCTCCAACAATTTCCATAATACGCAGCAGCAGGTCTTCTTTTACTTCGAGATATTCATCAAAAGTCGCAACTTTTACATAGGTAAAGACCTCAAGGTTTAAGGAATCTGATCCTAATTCAATGAACCTCACCCTGGCCGTGTCTGAAGTTACCATTGGATGTGCATAGAGAACGGCTCGTAGCTCTACCAGTAGAAATCTAATTTGATCTGGCGTGGTTTCATACCTCAGAGTGATCACAGGATTGAACCAGAACTTATCCCGATGTGCAAAATTCTCTATTTTACTCGAGGAAAATTCTCCATTTGGAATAGTGACAAGCGTACGCCCAAGAGTCCTGATCCGCGTAGAGCGCATTCCTATTTTTTCTACTGTGCCCAGTGTATCTCCTACCTTGCAAAAATCACCGACCCTTATAGGTTGATCTGTGATCAAGGTAACGCTGCCCACAAAATTCTCGATGGTCTTCTGAGCTCCCAGCGCCAGGGCAAGTCCACCAATTCCTAAGGCTGCAAGACCTGTAGTGACATCAACGCCAAAGGCTCCCAGTACTGCAATGATCCCAAAAACTACGATCGCAATTTTTGCAGCCCGCTTTAAAAATAAAACCACCGAAACCCCAGAGACATTTCCCCGGGAACTCATTCTGCGCTGACTAAACGCGCCGATAAATTCAGATAACCTCCATAGCAGGATCAAGAGCGCTACAAGACCAACAACCAGGGTGATACCACTTATGCGCTGCCGCAGGATAATGGAAAGTCCTAATTCCTGTGTGGCAAAAACGAATAACCAAACAGCCAGATAGAGTTTTAGAGGTAAGGCGAAGGCATTTAAAATGCCATGAGTGGGTTCAGTTTTTGCTCTTCTCCACACTAATGGAATCAGGAATAGTAAAAAAGTAATGACAAACCAGGCGAGTGTGAATGCCAGCACAGCCAGGGTGATCATCACCAGCCACTGGCCCACAGGAACTCCGCCCCAGTTGGTGTTTTCAAGATAATCTGGCAGGAGCCGGTCTATAATAAGAGCCTCTGGTTCAAGCTCTGAAAATTCTTTAATATATGCTGTTGTTTGATCTGAAATAAGCCATAACGGACCTCCTTCCGGACCGGTTACTTTTTCAAGGAGGAGATCTATGGATTCTCCAGCAATGATGATCGTCCCCACGCGGTCGAGGTGGTTTGGGAGATCGTCATCTGTTCTTCCGGAAGGATCGCTGCTTAACCACGAATACGGCATGATCTGTCCGCCCTGGGTAAGGAGGATTTCCAGTCTTTGTGCCAGCTCCTCATGTTCCGGGGAAGCGGTGCGGGTATCCTTGTCCTTAAAAAAAGCTCCTGCAAGGTTATAGTTCTTATCGGCCACTGCCGAAATAAAACCCGCAATGCTCGAACGTGGCGTGCGACGTCCCAGTTCATCTTCAGGATAAGCAGGAGTCTCTGTAGCTTCAGCTTCGGGTTGTAACTGCGGAATCTGAGCCTTCAACTCTGTGGAGCTGAGGTAGGAAAGGCCTGCAGCAAGCAAAAAAATATAAAGTAATAAATGGCTAGAACTGAATTTATTAAAGGGATGACAGGTCATAGAAATTAAATGTTTTCAGGAAAGACTTCAGAAATAAAAGGTTTCAAAAATGCCATTTTTGACACTTCATGTTCCGAAGAATTCGGAAATTCTAAGATAATAAAAATTGCAGAAGCTGTAAATCTCTTTCGGCAGCATGGCAAATCAGAATTTGGCAGCACTAAAACAGATCATTGCTGCACGGGACTGCCTGTTTTGAAATATCTTTTCACATCTTCAAGAATAAGGTAAAGACAAGGAACGATCACCAGGATGATGGCAGTGGCAAAGATGATCCCGAAGCCCAGCGAAATTGCCATAGGAATCAAATAATAGGCCTGGCTCGAAGTTTCGAGGATGATAGGAGTAAGGCCTCCAAAAGTGGTCAATGTGGTAAGCATTATTGGCCTGAAGCGGCGAATTCCCGCTTCATGAATAGCTTCGTAAACTGAGAGATCCTTTCGTTTCTTGTTGGCATAATCTATCATGATAAGGCTGTCGTTCACCACAACTCCGGTAAGGGCAATTACTCCCATTAAACTCACCAGGGAGAGATCATAGCCAAGTAATATGTGCCCAATCACAGCACCTACGATGCCAAAGGGAATTGCCGCCATAATGATCAAGGGCTGCACATAGCTGCCAAAAGCTACTGCCAGCAGCACATAAATGATCAACATGGCCATTGAAAAGCTACTCCAAAGAGAGGCTGTAGATTCGCGCATATCGGCCTGGCTCCCTTCAAAGGTCCAGGTGAGCCCGGGAAAATCTGCCCGCAACTGGGGTAAAATGTCCTTTTGAATGGAAGCAAGAACCTGCCCAACGGTATTGGCTGGCTCTACGTCCATACCCACGCTTACCACGCGGCGGCCATCCCGCCGGTTTATGCTGGTAAATGCCTCTTCTTCTCTTATCTCTACAACATCATAAAGCGGAACTTCCACATTGTTTGGTGCCCTGACTAAAAAATTTTCCAGGTTCTGAATATCCCGGCGTTCCTCAAGAGGTAGTTTTACACGCACTTCGATCTCGTTGATGGTTCGCATTTGGCGCATGGCCAGTGCACCGTAAAAGGCATCTCTTACCTGGCGCCCGACTTCTGTGGAAGTAAGTCCCAGGTTCCTGCCTTCGGGTAACATCTTAAAATCGTACTGCTGTTTTCCTTTGTTGTAATTGTCATTAACATCACGAGTGTTCTCATAGGCGCTGACCCTTTTAGAAAAGGCCATACTTGCTTTCTCCAGTACATCAATATCTGTATGGCTAAGATCTACGCTAATTGCCTGTTGATAGCCACCCGGGCCACGTTCAGCTTCAAAGGTGATCTGGTCTACACCCTCAATTTCCCCAATATTGTCGCGCCATAAAGCTATGAGCTCCCGTGCACTCATTTCTCTTTCATCTGGAGGACGCATTACAATTTCCACATCAATGAAATTCTGTCCTCTCACGTTGGTTTTAACTCCTTCTGCAACTTTATAGAGATCGTATTTCTCGAACATTTCAAAAGTTGAATTGGTGATCTCTTCGGCAACCTTGCCGGCCTGGAGCGTGGTGGTTCCTTCGGGCAGGCGCACCCCGGCTTCGATCTCATCGGCAGCAACTTCGGGCATCATGATCATCCCCATATGATCACTGTAGCCATAACCTCCCACAATGATCAACAAACCAACTGCAGCACTAAGTGTGATGTATCGGTACTTAAGGCACTTATCGAGTACCGGGCGATAATATTTATGAACAAAATGATTGAATTTTTCGGCAAATGCCTGCTGCCAGTTTTCGAGTTTCAGAAGCCAGCCTTTAGATTTCTTTTTGGAAAGATGGCCTAGATGTGAGGGCAAAATGAAAAGGGCTTCCAGTAAGGAAACAGCGAGGATCACGATGACCACGACCGGCAGCGGCCACCAGAATTTTCCGGTTTCGCCGGGCATCAGCAGCAAAGGAATGAAAGCAATAATGGTGGTGGCAATGCTGAAAATAACAGGCTTGGAAACATCGCGTGTTGCGGCGATCGCGGCATCCATAAAATTCATTCCCTGTCGCCTGTATTCATAAACATTTTCGCCCACCACAATTGCATCATCGACTACAATTCCAAGTACTACGAGGAAGCCAAACATCGAGATCATATTTAGGCTTACTCCTACCAGCGGCAGGAAGATCATTCCTCCAATGAAGGAAATGATCATCCCCATCATCACCCAGAACGCCAGCCTGTACTCCAGGAATAAGGCGAGGATGAGCAGGACAATGCCAATAGCCATAAGTCCGTTTTCGGTGAGGAGGGAGAGGCGTTCCCGGTAATCTTCGGCCGCGTTGGAGTCAATTCTGTAAGCCACACCAGGCGGTAGCTGAAAATCGTCAAGGATCCTGTCAACGCTTTCGGCAATTTCTAAAGGAGATTGATCGCCCACTCTGTATATATTTAGCCCTACGGAAGGAACCCGGTTAAACTGCCCGTGAAAACCCGATTCTTCAAAACCATCTGTCACCGTTGCAATTTCTCCCAGGGTCACCTGTGCGCCCGAAGCAGAAGTGATCACCGCAATCTTTCGAAAATCTTCGGCCCATTGCTTTCGCTCCTTCATGCGTAAAAGGATCTCTCCCGCCGAAGTTTCCACAGCACCCGCAGGAACATCTTCACTGGAACGAGCTACAATTTCGGCTACCTCCTGAAGCGTGAGATCGTATTTCCGGAGGTTATTTCGGGAAATTTCAATGTGTGTAAAATAGTCGGGAACGTTGCCGAGTTCCACCTGTGTGATCTCCGGATTGCTAAGCAGAATATTCCGAAGTTGTTCTCCAAGTTGCCTGAGAGTCCAGATATCTACTTGTCCATAGAGGCTTATCTCCATGACATCCTGTTGCTGAAGTTGCAGGCTTACCTGCGGTTGCTCAATATCATCGGGGAAAGTGCGAATTCGGCTTACCGCCTGGTCAATATCCTGAAAGGCTTTCATGCGATTGGTGCCCGAGATCAATTCGATCACTATTTCGCCCGAACCCTCCCGTGCCGTAGAGACAATTTCTTTGATCCCCTGAATGCCTCTTATTGCTTCTTCCACCGGCAGCAGGATTCCCTGTTCCACCTCGGCTGGTGCAGCGCCGGGATAACTTACCTGCACCTCTACATAGTCCAGTTGAAACTGCGGAAATACTTCTTTCTGAATATTGAACATGGTCCACACCCCACCTGCCAGCAAAAGGATCATGAGAAGGTTGGCGGCAATGGAATTGCGTGCCATGTATCCAATAGCGCCTTCTTTCCTGGTATTATTTGAAGTTTCCATTAGTCTTGTGGCGCTTTAGCGGTACTGTCTTTTTCGGTTCGCAAGGGAATACCGTTGGCTACTGTGCTAAGATTGGTAGTTACAACAGTTTCTCCACCAGTAAGACCTTGATCGATATATACATATTGATGATCTGTGAGCAGCACCTGTACATCTCGAATGTCGAGCTTCCCATCTTGCATAACCCATACGGTATTATTTTTTCGGAGATGATCTCTGTCCAGCCGCACGACATTATCAATTTTCTGAGCCTGTACCTTTGCTTCCACGAAGCTTCCTAATAACAATTCTGGTCCGGTTGCAGTATCTTGAGCCAGGGGATCGGGAACTTCAACCAGGATTCTTGCCAGGCGACTTTGATCATCTAAAGCGCCTACCATGCTTGAAAGAAATCCTGTTCTAAAACTGGATTCAGGCCAGGCTGAGGTGTTTCTGATTTTTACCATGGAGCCCTTTTCTTCTTCAGCAGTCGGAAAGCTAAGCCACTGCAATTTTGAAACAGGCAGGCTAAGTACCACTCTGTAGGTTTCTGTACCTACCAGCCTACCAAGGTCAACGCCAGGAGCAACTTGTGAGCCCGTAGTGACGTTCTGGGTAATGATGTGGGCGTCAAAAGGTGCTCTTATGGTAGTTCGGGAAAGATTGAGTTGAGCCTGATCTACTGCGGCCTGTGCAGCCTTTATCCTTGCCTTTACAGCATTGAGCTGCGGCTGGCGAAGTACGAGAGATCTTTCTTCTTCTGATAGGGTTGCAGCACCTACCAGTTTCAGATCCTGCTGGGCCACCTCCTGCCGGCCCATTTCCACCTCGAGCTCTGTTTGAGCCTGCATAAGTTCGCTGCGACGTAATTCCAAAGCATTTCTATAATCTGCAGGATCAATTTGCAACAATACCTGTCCTTTTCGCACTGAGCCACCGGGTACGAACTGTGGATCTCGCCGACTCACTTCACCGCCCACACGGGCACTAAGGCTTACATCATTAACAGGCATTACAGTTCCTGTAGCTACCAGTTCCGGAGAATAACTTCCAGCCTCGGCGCTTGTGGTTTGAACCAGCATGGCCATTTCTTTTGAGGCCCCTTCACTTTGCGCCGTGGGTTCGGTAAAAAAGATAAAAGAAGTGATCACTACCGCAAAGAGCAGGATAACTACACTAATAATGATTATTTTTTTTCTACTCATTTTTCACATTTTAGAGGCTGTTCTCCATGGGAACCTTAAAGCCGCCGGCAAGCGATCTGTAAAGGGCAACACGAATTTCCAGCTGCTCAAGTCGGGCAAACAGCAGCTCCCTTTCCAGCTGCTGCTGTTCATCTAAAGCCAGCAGGACGTCAAGATAATTGCTCATACCGTTGAGGAATTCTATTCTTAGCTGCTTACTGGTTTTTTGAGCTAGATCAAGCTGTTTTGCCATGATCTCTAACCTTTCCTGTTGCTTTTGCTCCTGTAACAGCGCATTTTCTACTTCCTGAAAAGCAATAAGAATGGTTTCTCCATATTCGTACAACCGCTGATTTTTCACAGCTTCTGTACGTTTTACTTCGGCCGATAATCTTCCGCCATAGAAAAGAGGGGTGAGGAGGTTGCCCGCAAGCGTGTATGCCCAATTCTGAAACAGGTTGTCAAAATTACCTGCCCTAAACTGGCCAGTAGCCTCGAGGGAGATCACAGGAAGTTTGCTTCTCATTGCATAAGCCATATCCCTATCGGCAGCCAGGAGGAGGAGGTAATCTCGCTGTACGTCGGGCCGGCGTCTAATCAATTCCAAAGGAAGACCAGGTGCGGGCAGAGGTGGAAGCTCAGGAAGTATTTCTTCAGGAAAGAGATTCACATTCTGCGGGGGGCGACCTAGAAGAACGGCCATCTGGTTTTTATAGATGCCGAGGTTGGTCTCATAGGTGACTTTCAGGTTCCGGGTGCTCTCAAGAAGTTGCTCCTGCCGTAGAATGTCAACTGCTCGAATCTGTCCCCCGGCAAACCGGGCTCTTATAAGACGTACAATTTCCTCATTGGTCTTAATCTGTTGATCTACGAGTTCCAGCTGTTTTCTGGTGGTGAGTAACTGGAACCAGGTATTTGCAATCTCTGCAGAAATACTCATAGCTGCCGACTGGTAATCTTGCAAAATTGCACTGGCAGTGTATTTTTCTGCCTGTATACCGGCTCGCACCCGGCCCCACAGGTCCAGTTCGTAGGCAGCAGTGAGTCCGGCATTGAAATCAGGATCTCCAGAGACCTGGTTGGCTGGATTTCGAGAAGATGCACCGGCAAAGCCATTGAGCTGCGGAAATAAAAAAGACTTTTCCCGCTGAACTGTCGCCAGGGCAGCAAAGTAAGCTTCCCGGTTCCCCGAAAGAAGGAGATTTTCTTCCAGCCCCAGGGAAATAAGAGAATCGAGAGCTGGGTCATCAAACTCTTCCCACCAGTTATCTGGCATGACCTCACCTTTGGTAATGCTGAATTCCGCAGGTTTTTCTAACGGAAGATCAACAGGTGAAAGTTTTGGAGTACAGGAATTAAGCAGATATATAACAAATACTCCCAGCACAAAATTTTTATAGCGCTGGAGTACCCCGGGAACCGGAAGTGGGGAAGTATTTATTTTTCTTTTCAGGTTATAATTTTTTTCTGAGATTATTTAAGGCTTCCGAAGCGATTTCAATGGCTTCAGAATCAGGGAATTCTAAAGTTACAGATTTTTTAGAATTAGACAATGCGCAGAAAGAGGTGTCAAAAATGACATTTTTGGAACCTGATCTTTCACACTTCTCCCTGAACAAAATCTGCAACACGGAGAGAAATAGTATCTTGCGGCATTACAAATGAGATCTGACTTTCAAGATCTCTAAACCACAGAAGATCATTAAGACCAAATCGCTTTTTCAGGAAATTTTCTCTTTAGGCAACAGGCCAGAGCACCAGGTTGGGATATGTTTAAGTGGAGGAAGTGCGCGGGGTTACGCACATATTGGAGTGCTAAAGGCATTACATGAACACGGCGTAAAACCTACCGTTATTTCAGGAACAAGTATGGGGGCTGTAGTAGGAGTATTATACGCTGCCGGGTATTCACCGGGCGGGATAAAAAAGATTCTCGTAGAAGAGACCTTTTCAAAAATGACCGGCTTTTCATGGAGAAGAACAGGGCTGTACAAGCTGGAAAAAATGAAACTGGCGCTCGAAAAATATATTTCTGAAGATGATTTTTCTGTTTTGAAAAAGCCCTTTTATCTTGGCCTCTCTAATCTTAATGACGCTTGCGGCGAAATAAGAAGTAGCGGACCTTTGTTTGATTATCTCATTGCCAGCTGTTCTGTGCCAGGGGTTTTTGCACCTATAGTCCTCGATAAGATCAATTACGTTGATGGCGGACTCATGTGTAATCTCCCGGCTTCAGCAATTCGTGACAAGTGCAAGTACCTGATAGGTTCACATGTGAATTTCGCTGGAAAGAAAGAACTCTTTACCGGCCCAAAAGGAATTCTTGAACGTTCTATTAATCTGGGGATCACGCAGAATGCCCGGCCTGAGATGGAAATCTGTGATTTTCTAATAGATCCTCCCGCCATGCAAAACTTCACTCTCTTTGATTTCAGCAGGATAGAAGATATTATTGAAACCGGCTATACCCATACTATTGAAATGATCAAAAAAGGGGAGTTGCCGGTTAGGAAATTACAGAGCAGGAAAAGAGTTTAATTCTGAATTTTTAGTTGCAGGTTTATTTCTGCGGGCCAGGCGTCTGTGCTGGTCTATATCGCCTACCACAGAGACCATGTTCCGCGTATAAAACATGCAGAAAGGGCTAAGGTTCATCTGGATGATTACAAACCTGCACAACAGGAGTTCCTGAATTTTGTCCTTGGTCAATATGTGACTTCAGGTTTTGAGCAGCTGGATGCTGCCCAGCTGGGGATCTACTGGTGCTAAAACATCTCGTCCTGGCAGATGCCAAGGCTAAATTATGAGATATCCCGAACGTTCGGAGCACTTTTATCGGATTTTAGCAGCACTTATATGGGGAGAGGGTTGGAAGTTCCGCTTCTTAGATCAGAAAGAGGTAGAAGAATCTTTTACTCCTGTGTTGAATAAATTTCCCGCAGTCTAACATTGTCCATTGGTACCAGTTCACCAATTTCTTTAAGACTCATTTGTTCAAATTCTGTAGTTGTCAAATTAATAGTGTTTTCACCATGTAGATGAAGAAGTTCATTAAATCTGCTTTCATTTATTTCAAGAGGTGAGCCGTGAACTATCATATAAAACTTTCGATGAGTTCCTCCTTGGAGATCCTCAAATTTCAAGTCAAGAAGTTGATAATGGTGTAAGATAACGCCTTGGTGAGGGTTTTTCTCTGTTGTTAAGGAGTCTTTCTTTTCAATAATAGTTTCCCAGGCTACGTTGTTTATGGGAAGGGTAGCAATTTTTCCAACAAGATTAGAGGTGGCGCTGGTGCTTTCGTAAAAGTCGCTAAAGTGAATAAAAAGACTCGGATCCTCTCCATTTGGAGTGGAATACCTCACATTTTTAATTGCAATAACTGCAACTGGAAAAACGCTTATGTCGAAAGCAGGCTGCCCTAAATTATAAACATTAACTACCTTCTGGTTCTCTTCAGTTTCAATCTTAGTGTAAATTACCGGAATTTTTTCTAGCTCATACAACTCCAATTGCCGCTCACTTGTCTGCCAGCTAAGGAATGCGACCACAATAGAGGCAGCCCCCAGAACAAGATAGGAGAAGACTTCGAAATATACCTTATTATTTTCTAGCCTTTCTCTTAAGTTTTTCATTCTGAAGAAATCTTGGGAGCAAATATCTCAAATTTAAATTGGAAAAGGAAAAAGCAGCAAAATTTTCCGAATATATCAACTTGTCACTTATTTTGTCACCTTAAAACAAAAAACCCGGTAAAAACGAGGCTGGGGAATCCAGTCCTGCAAATGCAGCTAAGCTTAACTGTCCCTGGGGGGCAGGCGACTTAAAACGAAAAAAACCTGCTCGAGTGAAAATACCGGACAGATTTCTTTTTTATAGTACTCTCTTATTTCTAAAAGCTGCTCCAGATCCTGTTTTCGAGTATCTTTTGAAATCGCAGGCTTTCTTTTTGTTAGGAAATAGAGAAAGATGAATAAGTTCTAGAGGTAATTGGTCTTTCGTGAAATGAACTTCTGTAATTCCATTAGTGAAGATTTCTTTAGAGGTGGACCTTCGTCCACCGAAGCCCGTCGAAGATTATAGATAGGAACTTCCATTGGAAACATATTTTCTAATAAAAAGCCCCCCTTCGCTTTTCTAACGAAAAGCTTCGGAGGGCGTAGGTGGAGTCGGAGGGAAAGACCAAAAATTTATGTTTGTAGGTTTTAATAGGCTTTCCAGAAGAGGGAAAAATTTTGGTCCCCGAATAGGTCCCGTTTTAACATAACTTTAATCTTTAGAGAAAAAAATCTCCAATCTAAGGTCTATCCAGCGTTATAAAAAGAAGCTTGCGCTGTCAATTGATTTGCTTTTTAGGCTCGTATACGGTAACATGTATGTTCGTCATAAATGGTCGATTAGGTGTACTAAGACAAGGAAAAATAAAAAACTTTTTAGTCCTATTATCTTCCTGCCAGCTGCGGCCGCTGTACAGCATTGATCACCTGATCTACAGAATATTTTCCGCTGTCAAGAAACAAAAGAGGTAAGTAAAGGAACAGGTAAAGCAATCCTGGTTCTTGATTAGCAAAAGGATCACCTCCATGCACCAGGAGAACTGCCACCAGCATAGTTATGATAAGCGGAATGGACGCCCATCTTGTGCCGAGGCCAATAATGAGCAGAATAGAACACACCACCTCTGCAAAAACTGCCAGAGCAAGTGAAACAACAGGGCTTAATCCCATTACTCCGGGAAACTGAATTTCTCCCCTGGAAAAAAGCATTTGTACTTTTGGAATTCCGTGAGCTAGCATCAAAACTCCAACTCCCACTCTTTAGATCAATAAAGCCAGATCAACCTTGGAGGTGCTAAAATTTGTATTTGTTATTATTTTCATGTTTATTTTTTTATCCAATTTTTACTGAGGTCATTGTTAAAGATCCTGCTACCGCCCTGTCATTGAAAAATGAGACTTGTTCTTCCCCTTTTTTAAGTCCGAGGGTATAAAGCAGCGGGAGATAATGTTCGGGGGTAGGAATAGCAAGTTGGGACTCTGCGCCAAGACCTTCAAAGTTGATCAGCCGATCAAAATCTCCTTCTGAAATGTGCTTTTTAAAGCGCTCATTAATCTCCAAAGCCCAGTCATAACCAAACCCGGGTTCATCTATTTTATCCCATGCCAGCATTCCCAGGTTGTGTACCATATTACCACTTCCAATGATCAACACTCCCTTTTTTCGAAGAGCAAGGAGCTCCTTTGCCAGTTCAAAATGATTTTTTGGACCTTTGTTCCGGTCAATGCTCAATTGCAATACCGGAATGTTGGCTTCAGGATACATATGCCTTACCACTGTCCAGGTTCCATGATCAAGACCCCAGTCATGATCTTCTTCAATAGAAGCCATTTTTACCAGCTTTTTAGTTTCAGCAGCAATTGCCGGATTTCCGGGAGCAGGATACTGTACTTCAAACAACTCCTGCGGAAAACCTCCGAAATCATGGATCGTCTGAGGGAGATCCATTGCGGTAATTCGTGTGCCTTTCGATAACCAGTGGGCAGAGACCACCAAAACCGCTTTTGGCGTAGGGATGTCCTGAGCCATCTTTTTCCACCGGGCACTGAATTCATTATCCTGGATCCCATTCATAGGAGAACCATGGCCAATGAACAATACCGGCATCATTTTATCCTGCCATGTCAGGCTTGAAGTGAAATTATTAAAGGCTGAAAGTGGAGACATTTTTTTATTAGAATCAGGAGTCAAGAATCAAGAACCAAGACTTATTTTTAATAAAAGAGGAAGCCGGTAGGGGACCAAAGTGAAGGGACTTTATGATCATCGACTTCCTCGTAAAAAGGTGGTTATTGTTTTTTAAACTCTCCGTCTACGTCTATAACGACTTTGTCGCTCAAGACAGCTTCAGGAAAATCTGGGCCTAAGTTATAGTCAGATCTCTTTACCTCACCGGATATTGCGAATCCGGAGATTACATCCCCGTTTTGAGGATTCTCAACAGTTCCGCGGTACCACACATCAAGAGTGACAGGTTTGGTAATTCCGTGGAAAGTAAGGTCTCCTTTCACTTTATATTTTCCTTCACCAACTCTCTCTGAAGAAGTGCTTTTAAAGGTCATTTTCTGATTCTTTTCAGCATCAAAAAAATCAGCACTTTTGAGGTGATTATCTCTCATTTCAATTCCTGTGTCTATGGAAGGAACCTCAATGGTCATTTCATATTGGGCATCGCTAAAATCATCTTTTGTAGTTGTGATGCTTCCATCAAATTCGTTGAATCTACCTTCAACTTCAGAAATTCCAAGGTGAGTCACCCCAAATGATACCTGCGTATGAGCCGGATCAACTTTCCAGGTGGTTTGGGCAAAAGTCGTGGTGCTTAAAAAAGCAATCATCAAAAAAGAAAATACTTGTTTCATTGTGTTCATTTTTAGTTTAATTATTAGTGTTAATTTTAATATGCTGCGGTAAATCGCTGTTTAATGTGTGCTGCATTTTCGGCTTCGTCAACCAGGACCACAGCAGTATCCTGGACTGAAAGGTCACTCTTACCCTGCTTATCAAAGACTGGTTTGTCAAAGCCTTTTCTGTAGGTGTTTTTTCGCTCCTGTGGTTTTCCGGGAGCCATTTCGATCGCCGGACTAAAAAAGGTCCAATCAAGTTCGTTTTCTCTTTTCAGGATTTCGAGGTATTCACAGGCTGCCAGTGCGCCGGGTTTTATTTCTTCCGGAAAGTTGGGAGAATCTATGACTCTTGTTCTTTCATTCAGAAAAAGACTTCCTGCCCCGCCAACGACTATTAAGCGTTTTACGCCTGAAGCTTTCACAGCCTCCTGAATAGCCTGTGCGCCTTTCAGATAATCCTCGTAAATATTAGGATTGGTCCATCCGGGGTTGAAGGTGCTTATCACCACCTCGTTTCCTTTAAGAACTTCTATCAATTTTTCCTTTTGTTTTACATCTAACGAAGCGGTGTTCAAAAGATCATTTTTAACCTCTATTTTTTCAGTGTTGCGGGCGATGGCAGTCACTTCATGTCCGCGGTCAAGGGCTTCTTTTAAAACTTCTGATCCTACAAATCCTGTGGCGCCTATAATTGCTATTTTCATACTTTTTCGTTTTTAATTACAGGTTCCGTCTGTAGAGCAGGAGTCCCCTTCAGAGATCTCGAGCCCTGCCTTTGGCTTAAATTCTTTCCACGCCTTTTCCAGGGTCTGTAAAAAGGCTTCTGAAGGCTGGGCTCCGGAGATCGCGTATTTATCATCAAAGACAAAGAAGGGAACTCCTCTCACGCCAATATTGCGGGCTTCGAGTTCATCCTGTTTCACTTCATAGGCAAAATCATCAGATTCCAGGACAGTTTTTACCTCTTCGGCATTCATTCCTATTGAAGTTGCCACTTCTACCAGCACTTCCGGGTCATCTGTGTTCTTTACCTCTTCAAAATGTGCTTTAAATAGCGCTTCTTCTATCTCATTCCCAAGCTCCTTTGATTTTGCCAGCTGTATAAGCCGGTGCGCCATAAACGAATTCGCCGGGATGGATTCTTCCAGGTTGAAATCTATACCCACCTCCCGGGCCATAGTTGTGGCACCCCTAAACATTTGCCTGGCTTGTTCTGGTCTCACGCCTTTCGTCTTTACGAAATATTCGAGGGTACTGGCATTGGCATTTGTTTGTAAGGAAGGATCGAGCTGAAAGCTCTTCCAGGTGATCTTTACCTTATCTTTCTGCGGAAAACTTTCCAGAGCTTTTTCAAATTTTTTCTTTCCTATATAGCAGAAAGGACATCTAACGTCTGACCAAATTTTTATTTCCATTGCTAATTATATTTTATTTCATATCCCGAAGCTGCAAACAGGCTTTGAACCGCCGCTCTGGCTTCAGTATCGCTACTATACACCTCAATTTCCTTTTGAGCAGGATGCAGAGCGATCTCTGCAACTTTAGACCAGGGAAAGAGCTCGATCAATGAATTTGCAGTTGCTGGCTTTGTCCCTTCGAAAGCGTTTATTACCACCTTTTGGGTTGCCACTTCTTTTATTCTTGCCACCAAAGAAGCCGAAGGCGTCTCCTGGTTGAGCATCATGATCAAATCGGCTTCCCAGCAACCTTCCCGCTCACAGCTTGTAAAATCGAGTTCGGCCGCGCCTTGATGTGCTAAACTTTCCCGGATAGATTTTTTTTGTGCTCCATTTTCAGAAACAAAAAGCAATCGAAGGTCCTGCTCCATTAAAATGCTTATTCCGTTTGGAAAATCTCCCCCTGCATCTCCTAATATTGCTATTGTTTTTTTCATCTCTTAATTCTTTCGGCAGTTTCACAGGAAAGGAAGGATATCCATCCTTTCCTGCCGCCGCTTTTATGCTTATGCCTGTTTTACAAATTGCACCTCTGCGCTAAGCCTCACCTGGTCGCTTACAACCACGCTTCCGGCCTCTGTAACGGCATCCCAGGTCAACCCGAATTCCTTACGGCTAATCTTTCCGCCGATTTCTAATCCGGCTTTGGTCTGTCCATAGGGATCTACTACCACTCCGCCGAATTCAACATCAAGAGTAACCGGTTTGGTAGTGTTTTTTATTGTCAATTCTCCTTCCAGTTTGTCACTGTTCACATCAAATTTATCGGCACGAAAAACAAGATCTGCATGCTCATCGGCGGCAAAGAAATCTCCGGATCTTAAATGCTCATCTCTTTGCTCATTGTTAGTGTCAATTGATTTAACATCGGCTTTGAATTGAACATTTTTAACTTCTTTGAAATCTTCGCCTTCAGTCTCAGCCTGTCCTTCAAATACCTTAAATTTTCCGGTTACCGTTGAGATCATTAGGTGTTTTACCTTAAAAGTCACTTCACTGTGTGTTGGATCAATGTTCCATTTTGTAGTTGCCATAATTTTAGTTTTTGAGTTAATAATTAATTTACACTGCAAATTTACAGGCACATAGCTTTCCGGCCAATGACCTATGATAAGAAATGAATGTGATGTATGTCACGGTTTTGGGAGAGACTCGCTTATAGAATCAAGGGTCAAGAGCTAAGGCCTGCACTTTTAAGTTTGAAGATTAGACAGGACCAAACATACAGATCTATACTGCCACCCATCCTTTGAATCGTCGGGCTTGGAATTTGCCAAACCAGCGCATATAGGAGCAGATGTGTGGATAGGAGGGAGCGCGGTAATCTGTCCCGGAGTAACTGTAGGTGATCGCACTGTTATTGGGGCAGGTAGTATGGTTACTAAAGATTTACCTTCTGATGTTTTTGCCGCCCCGGCAATCCTTGTAGGATCATTAGGAGGCTGGAGCAGGAATAGTCAAGAAATTTCCACTTGTTTTTAGGTCAACTGACTGCGCAGACGGCTAAGGGTTTCCCGGGTGACGCCAATATAGGAGGCGATCATGTGCTGCGGAACCCTTTGGCTGATGTCGGGGAAATCCTGAAGCAGTTTTGTATAGCGTTCTTCGGCAGTCGTGCTCATGGTTCCCATAAGTCGCCTTTGAGTGGCAATAAGATTATTTTGAATAAGGATCCTAAAATAGCGTTCAAACGCAGGTACTCCGTCCAGAAGCAGGTCCCACGAAGACTTGGTAATGAGGAGAAGTTCACTGTCTTCCAAAGCCTCTATATTGTATTCTGAAGCTTCACCGGTGAGAAAACTGTAAAGATCGGATACCCACCAGCCTTCCATTCCAAATTGGAGAATATGCTCGTTTCCTTTTTCGTCTATTGTAAAGCTGCGCAAAAACCCTTTCTCAACAAAGGTGGTATAAATGCAAGCTTCCCCTTCCTCCAGTAAAAAGCGCTTCTTCCTGAGTTTCTTCGGAAGGAAAAGCGTTTTCGCATATTCAAATTCCTCATCAGTGATTTCGATGGTTTCATTCACCTTTTTGTGTAGAAATTCAAACATTGTTGAAGGTTTTAAAAAAAGAGGTTTTTCTCGAAATTCTTCAGCAGTTTCGAGACGCCTATCCAGGATATAAATTTAATGGAATTTTATTTTATGAAAGTGGTTCCGGGGGAGGGGTGGATTTTGGTTTAAAAGGATTCTCGGGTAAAGGAATGAACTCCTCATCATCTGTGGGAGGTAGAAGTATCCTGCCCTGCTTCCAGTCTTCCTTGGCTTGTTCTATCCGCTCTTTCCGGGAGGACACGAAGTTCCACCATATATAACGCTCTCCTAAAGGTTCGCCTCCAAGGATCATAAGATCTGCAGTTTCTTTGGCTGTG
This sequence comes from Salinimicrobium oceani, assembly GCF_012037645.1. NCBI lineage: Bacteria > Pseudomonadati > Bacteroidota > Flavobacteriia > Flavobacteriales > Flavobacteriaceae > Salinimicrobium > Salinimicrobium oceani. Next base: position 580,390 of record NZ_JAAVJR010000001.1, on the reverse strand, counting down.
ATAACGGGATCTACTTTGGGATCAAAAACCAGCATTTGTCCTGCGGAATAAGTTATACCGGCAATTTCAAGTTTTCCTTTTGCGATATAGATCCCTCTTTCGCTATGTTTTTCGGGTAAACCGAAATGGGCATCTTTTTCCAGTTTTACATGAAGATAGAATAAGGGAGAATGGGTGCTGACGTCATTGCCAAGTCCGTAAGCATCTCCGGCGATAAGGCGCATCCATACTCCTTTATCTGTAAAAACTGGTAGCTTTTCAGGCTGGTAATTTGTAAAAGATGGAGCTGATTCTTCGAATTTTTCGGGCAGGGCCACCCAGGTCTGGATCAATTCCAGAGAATTTTCAGCAAGAACTCCCGGGTCTTCAAAACGTTCGGAGTGAGAAATCCCGCTCCCGGCGGTCATCCAATTCACTTCTCCGGGTTTTATCACCTGTTTTACCCCCAGGCTGTCCCGATGCACCAGCTTCCCGCTAAATAGATAACTTACCGTGGAGAGGCCAATGTGCGGATGAGGCAGCACATCCAGAGATTTTTTAATGTCTGGACGTAGTGGTACCGGTCCCCCGTGATCCATGAAGATAAAAGGACCGACCATTCTTTGCTTTCTGAAGGGAAGGATTCGTTTTACCTGCATTCCCTCACCCAGAGAAGCCTGTCTTGCGTCAATAACTATTTTGACCATAGATTTTTTGTCCTGGTGTAAAGATAATAATAAATTAAATCCCAAGCATTTGTGGAATTTTCCTGCTGGAAGATATGTGTTGCTACTGAATATCTTTTCTTTTGCAAAATCAAATAATAAAAGGGTTCAGCCTTTTAACTAAACCCTCTTCTCTACACAATAGGTGATACCAATAATTAAATCATTATTTTTCCAGGCCTTTTCCAAAATAATTATACAACAGAGATTTTACCTTCTGCACATCCTCAAGATGTTCATATAGAGTTTCCTTAAAATTTAAGTACTCCCCAAGATATAAATTTTCACAGGCTACATCATCGCACTCTCGTAGGCCTTCCAATTTATTCCTGAATTGCCTGATTGCCTTTAAATGTGAAGTGTTGGTGTCCTGCAGGTCATCCAGTTGCTTCAGCAGCATCTTGGATGCTTCCACGTTGGGATTAATCTTTGCCATAAAGTTGTGAAACAACAGCATTCTAAAGAAATTGATCTCTCTATTGATAAAATCCGTCTTTTCCAGCCATCGCTCACATTCGGGTATCATTTCCAGTCGAATTAGCTCTAAATCATTATGATGTTCCTGTACGTGTTCTTTCATGATGCGCTCTTTTTAATCGTTTGCGGATGCTGAATGACATCCATGATTTTTATTTTATTAGTTCCCCCTGGAAACTGCCATTCTACTTCATCTCCTTTCGCGTATCCGAAAAGGGCCAGGCCCATAGGTGCCAAAATTGAGATCCTGTTCTCTTTTAAGTTGCTCATCTCCGGCGTCACAAGGCGGTAGTTTCGCTGCAGGTTCCCCGGCAGGGAAAAAGCAACTACCGAGTTAAGCCTTACTACATCATTAGGCATCTTAGCATTACTCACCACCTTGGCTCTGGCCATCTCAGTGAGCAATTTCTCAATGGAAATGCGGTAGGATTTGTCCCTGTAGTTTTGGGACATGGAAATGATCTGCCTAAGCAGTTCAAATTCCTTTTTTTCGATAATTAATTCTCCATATTTCATAAGCTGAATATTATATTCCTGTCTTTTTAAAAAGAACTGATCCCACACATGGGCGGGATCAGACTTGCTTTTTTTCCGGATCCTTACCTTCCAAAAAAGGGATTTCCGGAAGTTATTTTTTAAGGGAAGATCCCTCTTTGATTGTACGCCAGTTCAATTCGGGAAATGGCAATAATATAAGCGGCAGTACGCCAATCTGTATTTTTTTCCTTCACTGCGCCTTCTACGTTCTTAAAGACCTGCGTTAGTTTTTTCTCCAGTTTTTCAAGCACCTCATCCATTTGCCATAGTTCCCCGTTGCGGTTTTGCAACCATTCGAAATAGCTGCCAATTACGCCACCCGAGTTGCATAAAATATCCGGAATAACAGTGATGCCTCTACTTAGCAAAACTTCTTCCCCTTCAGGATTGGTAGGGCCGTTAGCGCCTTCAGCAACTACAGTAGCTTTTATTTTAAAGGCGTTTTCTTCGGTGATCTGGTTGCCAAGTGCTGCAGGGATCAAAATGTCACATTCCAATCCGAAGAATTCATCAGGATCTATTTCCTTCGCACCCTCAAACCCTTTAATAGAACCTTTTCGGGGGCTGGAGTGTTCGAGTAGGTGTGGTACCGAAATACCTTCAGCATTATATAGAGTGGCATGGGCGTCCTGTACGGCAAGTAATATAGCGCCATCTTCAACTAAAAATTTTGAAGCCCAATAACCCACATTCCCGAAACCCTGCACAATAAAAGTTTTTCCCTCCAGGGTCTCTCCACGAGACCGGTGAAGCAATTTAATAGTGTGATATACCCCAAAACCGGTGGCACGATCACGTCCTTCCAATCCGCCGGAACCGACAGGCTTTCCCGTTACCACGTGCTGATTCTGAGATCTTTCTGAAGGGGATTTTGTGGACATATAGGTGTCTGCGATCCAGGCCATGGTCTGGGCGTTGGTATTTACATCGGGTGCAGGGATGTCATGCTCAGGACCAATATTTTCACCTAAAGCGTAGGTAAAGCGGCGGGTGATCCTTTCTAATTCTCCAAGGCTGTAATTTCGGGGGTCGATCTGGATCCCTCCTTTTGCACCCCCATAAGGTAAACCGGCAAGGGAAGTTTTCCAGGTCATCCACATAGCCAATGCTTTTGCGGCGTCAACATCCACGGTTGGATGATAGCGCAATCCGCCTTTATACGGCCCCAGCGCGTTGTTGTGTTGCACGCGGTAACCTGTAAAAATCTCAACTTTACCATTGTCCATTTTCACCGGAAAATGTACTATGATCTCATTGTTAGTAAGGCTAAGGATCTTCTTTATGTTTGGATTCAGACCAATGAGGTCGGCAGTTTTTTCAAACTGGTTGAGCACAGTATCATACATACTTTGCTTCTTCTCTTCAAGTTTTGTAATCATCATTTCTTATTCAAAAAGTTCGCAATAGGTTTTTCTTTTTTCAACATAGTTGCAGTGCGACCTGTTGTCACAATTAAAACACAGGCTTTTTAGCAGGTCATTTGGTAAATTCACGCGTATTCCTTTCGGTCTTGGCACCTCTGCACCAACCGGTTGATTTTTCATAAAGGCCATAGTTCTTTCTCTGTTTTTATGTTCGACCTCTTTTAGACAACAGGCATGCCCATTAATACCGGAATAAATTATTTACTTCAATAACGTCTCATTATCAGCTACTTGAAATTGAAAAATATATTTAAAGGAAAAAGGGAAGTGGGGAGAAACTCCCCGGTCGTAGAGAAATGTACCGGTTCTATTTTAGCTTTTGCCGAAGCGTTTTTCGGTCGATCTGAAGGATTTCTGAAGCTTTGGTCTTATTGTTATCTACGGAAGCTAAAACTTTCAGGATATGAGCTCTTTCTACTTCTTTTAGAGGTCTAAGCAGGTTGTCTTCGGGAGCTGTAGGCTCAGGAAATTTTATCTCTTCCGGAAGGTGTTGTACTTCGATATCCCGCTCGCATAAGATCACCGCCCGCTGCACTACATTTTCCAGCTCTCGGATGTTCCCGGGCCAGGAATGTCGCGTAAGTAACTGTATTGCCTTTTCTGATATTCCTGTATGCGGTTTTTGATATTCAACTCCATATTGCCTGATGAAATTCTGCACCAGCGGCGGGATATCTGCTTTTCGCTCCCTTAATGGCGGCGTGTTGATGTTTACCACATTAAGACGGTAATAAAGATCCTTTCTAAAAGTGCCTTTTTCGGTCATCTTATACAAATTGCTGTTGGTGGCGGCAATCACCCGAACCTGAATTTTTTCTGATTTTTGAGCACCTATCATGCGCACTTCCTTTTCCTGAAGCACCCGAAGCAAACTAGTTTGCACGTTTGCGGGAGCTGTTCCTATTTCATCCAGGAAAATGGTGCCTCCTGCGGCAGCCTGGAAAAAGCCTTTTCTCGATTCCCCGGCACCGGTAAAGGCGCCTTTAACATGTCCAAAAAGTTCAGATTCCAGCAGATTTTCCGGGATAGCACCACAGTTTACAGCGATAAATGGATTTCCGGCAAAAGCTCCTTTGTAATGAATGGCCCTAGCAACAAGTTCCTTTCCGGTTCCGCTTTCCCCCTGGATCAAAATGGTGGCCCGGTTGTTCTTTACGCGCTCAATAATGTCCACCATTTCTTCAAATGCCTCTGAAGTCCCGATCATACCTGCATAGGCTTCAGGTTTGGCCGACTTTTCTGAAGGCTTTTTCCGCGGCCTGGCTTCCAATAAGGATTTTTCGACTGCATTTTTTAACTCTTCCCGGGTGAAAGGTTTTACGAGGTAATCCAATGCACCCATACGCAGTGCGTTCACTGCACCATGAAGTGAGGGAAAACCGGTAATCACGAGTTTAGGAATCTCAGGAAAATGCTCATCCACATATTTTATGAGCTCTATGCCATTAATGCCGGGCATTTGGAGATCGGTGATCAACAGGTCAATATTGCTAAGCTTCAGGATATCTATGGCCTCTGTAACAGATGCTGCTTTATAGGTGTGAAAATTTAGATTGGTAAGGTTGCGCTGCAACAATTCCAACATGTCATAATCATCATCTACTATTAGGATATTCTCTTTTTGCAGGGCCATAATTACATTTTTAAAGGAAGCTGGATTTGGAAGACGGTTCCTTTGGGCTCATTATTGAAAGTAAGGATCTTTCCTTTATGGCTTTTTACTATCCCGTGCACCACGCTCAGGCCAAGACCAGATCCCTCTCCTGTAGGCTTGGTAGTGAAAAATGGTTCAAAAATTTTGCTGCGGTCTGTAGCTTTTATTCCCGGACCCATGTCGGCTATTTCTATGATAAAGTTCGGTTCCTGCATGAAGATTTTTACTTTGATATTGGAATTTTCGGGCGCGAAATACAATGCATTGATCAGGAGGTTAAAAAGCACCTGGGTAAGCTGAATGGGGTCAAGCTGCGCTTTGAGCTCCTCCTGTGGCATCTCCAGACTGTAAGTTACCTGCGCTTTTTTGAAATTTTGTTTCAACAGCGAAAGAGTTTGTTCCACTATAGGTTTGACCTCAATGACTTCCATTCTCTGCGGCATTTCACAGGCAAAAAACATGAGCTTTTTCACCACTTCCCTGGAAAAAATAGCTGCTTTGATGATCCTGGAAATATCCTGTTTGGTCTGTTCGCTTTCGGCCCGCTCTTCTATTAATTCAGCAAAACCTAAGATATTACCCATAGGCGTATTAAGTTCGTGGGCGATACCCGCAGTAATCTCACCTAAAATGGCCAGCCGGTCGTTGCGTTGAACAGATCTTCTCAACAACTCCTCATGTTCCAGCCGAAGCTGCTTTTCGTAAAAAGAAGCAATTTCATCTGCTACTTTTTCCAGGAGTTTCTGCTCTTCAGGCAAGAAATGTTTCTGGCTGAATTGCGGAGCAGGATAAAAGATTCTAAGCCTACCTCTTTCTTCATCAAAGACTGAAAATTCTGCTTCCTGAAAAATGCCATTCTTCGGCGCTTTTTCCGTAGAATATTCAAATGAATCTAACTTGATCTGCACCACTGCCTCCTCTGGAAATCTCCATGCCTCCTTGAGGACTCCGGCAATCTTTCGCAATGTGTTTTTATTATTTCCACTATGCTGTCTTAGCAGGGAAGAGACTTCATAGAGACAGCTCAGTTCTTTGATCCTTTCCTGGAGTTCTTCTTTAGTGGAAGTTATTAAAGGCATGAGATAGGTATTAAAGCTCAAAGATAAATCTATTTTTGAAGACTGCTGAGCCAAAAGAATCGAGAACGGGAGCCAGGAAAGCAGAGCCGACGATTTCCAAATATTCTGTTGATTAAAAAGGCAATTCTGTTGATTGTTTTATATAACTCATCACAAACGAACTTTGAATTTTGCTAATCTGCGGAATTACCGAAAGCTTTTTAACAACGAAATTATTAAACTCTTCAGGATCCTTTACCACTACTTTCAGGACTATATCATAAACTCCGCTTATGACGTAGGCCTGCATTACTTCACCGAGCTCCCTTACCTGTCTGGCAAATTCTTCTGTGACTTCGAACTGCTGACTTTCGAGCTGGACGTTCACAATGACTGTAAAATTGAGACCTACTTTCTTCTCGTCAATAATTGCCGCGTATTTTTTTATGTAGCCTTCACTTTCCAGTCTCTTGATCCGCTCATATACAGAAGTTCGGGACATGTTCAGTCTCTGAGTGAGATCTGTAATGTCAAATTTTGAATTTTCCTGAAGAATACGGAGTAATTTTTTATCCTGTGGACTTAATTTTTCCATTGAAGAGTTTTTGTAAAGTTCATTAATTCATATTCGAACAATTTACGAAATACCAGTGCCTAATCTGAATAATATACAGGGAATTTGATTTTAAGGTGTAAAATGATTTATAAACCTGAACTATTTCTGTACAAAAATAAAACTGCTGAGAGATTTTTCAGGACTTTTTCCGAAATATCCTATTATCGGGCTTGTTATTTTGAAATAAGTACAGCTTTATATTATTAAATCGGGATAATTTTCATATCTAAGGATCAGATTTCATACAAAACACTCTATGATGTATATTTGTACGTATAAAAAACAGATAATCAAGAAGTTGTTTCAAAAGAAAAGAACTTAAAGAAATTATTAGGTGAATAGATAAATAACTATTCCGGAAGTCTAAGACTAAGGGAATAAAAACAAGAAGATATGGCTGTGTTGAAAGAAAATAAAAAATTATTGGAGGTGAAGGAATTTTCTGTTGATGGAATACTTGATGAAATTTCAATCAGGGACAATTCAGAAAATGCTCAATGGCTTACAAAAGATCTTGTCCTTGATTTATGGCAAACCAGCCCCTTGCAAAAGAAGAACAAAGAAAAGTACCTGGTATGGCTAAAAGATAAAAGGACAGTGGGATTTGCGCTGCTTCAGGAAAAAAGAAATAGAGAAGCTGTTATTCATTTTAAAATAAAAGAACGAGAAGTTATCGCACCAGAGGATTTGCAGGTTTTGTTGGAGACAAGTATCAACAAGGCGTTTGATCTATTTAACCTGGAAAAGATCCTATTTGACTGCGGTGACTACTGCTCTTCTGAAATTTCCCAGGCCTTTATTCAGGCTTTTCAGCCACACCCTGTAGGTTGGGTGCATTTAAACGATGGTAAGTATGTTCTTACCAAAGGACAATTGGATCAAACCGAAGAAGAATTCTATAAGATGTGATTCTGTGCCCAATTGCTGCAATATTTAAAACTATAAATCTTTAACATTTCCGGCTTTTTTGGGAACAAGAAGCAATATGTCCCGTCGGGCAGCTTCTTCAGCTTTACCAGTAAATTCAGCTCTTTTTTGAAAAGGGAAAAACTCTTTACAAATTCCACCATTGAACAAAATCAAATTAAAAAACCTCATGTATATGAGAAAGTCTATACTTTCAGCCTTCCTGCTCTTTTGTATTGCGTTTACAAATGCGCAGGAACTGGATGTAAAAGCAAAAACTGGAAATGTATCTAATGTTATTAATAATGGCTTTATAGAGCTGGAAGTATCGGGTGGGGAGCCTCCATATACTTACAAATGGTCTGATCAAAATACCGCTCTTACGTCACCCCGGGCAGAAGGTCTTACCGAAGGAATTCCATACGAGGTTTTAATTACAGACAGCCGGGGCGTGTCTTCAAGACAATCCTTTGAAGTGAAAGTCAAAGCCATTACAGAACATTTTAACGGCGCCTTTGTGCCCCTGGTTGAGACAATGTCGGCTTTTCTCTTTTGGGATCCTTTTACCTCATTTGGGCTGTACGATCCAAAAATCTATAGCGAAAAACAAAATGTTCCCATCCCTCATTGGAATAATGCTGTGGAGGATCGATATGTGCTAAAGGAATGGAAGGTTCGAGAAGGAGAGCAAGTGGAGGAAGGTGATCTCATCGCAGTAGTTGAATCTCAGCAAAACGGACAGATCAATGCCTACGCAAATGCCGATGGGAAAATTCACCACCTCATCGAAGAGAGCGGCGAGATCTACAACTCAAAAAATAAGGAGGATGTTATTGCAGTGGGCGCACACCATTTTGCAGAAATCGAATACGATGAGCCGGTCATACTCACTCATCCTAACGGAGACCCTTTAACTCACCCCATACCGTTCATTGTTATCTGGTTCATTTTTGGAGCGGCTTTTTTTACGGTAAAAATGGGATTTATCAATTTTAAAGGTTTTAAACATTCTATAGAACTGGCCAGGGGGAAATATGATGAACCCGATGCTCCCGGAAAAATATCCCATTTCCAGACTATGGCAACAGCAGTGTCGGCCACTGTTGGGCTCGGGAATATTGCGGGGGTAGCAATAGCGATATCTTTAGGTGGGGCCGGGGCTACTTTTTGGATGATCATTGCCGGCCTGTTGGGGATGGCTTCCAAATTTGTAGAGTGTACCCTCGGCTTGAAGTACCGTGACATACATTCGAACGGGAAAATCTTTGGTGGGCCCATGAATTATCTGCGTTACGGGCTTGAGAAAAGGAATATGAAAGGCCTCGGGAAAGTGCTCGCCGGGCTTTTTGCTCTCTTGTGTATAGGAGCTACCTTGGGAGGAGGCAATATGTTCCAGTCTAACCAGTCTTTCGAGATCCTCGCCAGCCAATTTTCCTTTCTTGAAGGACAGGGGTTCTGGTTTGGCCTCGCTCTGGCAGCTCTTGTGGGAGCTGTGATTATTGGAGGAATTGAAAGTATAGGGAAAGTTACAGGTCGCGTGGTGCCTGTCATGGCTGCTGTTTATGTAGTCGCCGCTTTTATTGTGATAGGTGTAAACATAGAAAATCTCGGCCCTGCTCTTACAGCTATTTATGACGGAGCTTTTAATGCTACCGCGCTCAAGGGTGGTATAATTGGGGTGATGATCGTAGGATTCCAAAGGGCAGCCTTTTCCAGCGAATCAGGTGTAGGTTCGGCCGCGATAGCGCATAGTGCCGGAAAGACCAACCATCCGCCGTCTGAAGGTTATGTCGCTTTACTTGAGCCTTTTATAGATACTGTAGTGATTTGTACACTCACTGCCCTGGTGCTGATCTTTACCGGGATGCACGAAGTTCAGGGTGTAGGTGGCGTGCAGCTGACTTCTAATGCCTTTGCAAGTGTAATTTCCTGGTTCCCTTATCTATTGTCTTTGGTGGTCTTCCTGTTTGCCTTTTCTACAATGATCTCCTGGTCTTACTACGGAATGCGCGCCTGGACCTATCTCTTCGGGAAAAGTGAAAAAATCGAGCTTTTATATAAGGTCATTTTTCTGGTTTTTGTGGTAATAGGAGCTTCGGTTGGTTTGGGAGCAGTATTGGCCTTTTCTGATATGTTGATACTAACTATGTCCTTTCCAAATATTATAGGTCTCTATATCCTTTCGGGAGAAGTTAAAAGGGATCTGAAAGAATACAACCGAAAATTAAAGACAGGAAAACTTTTTAAAGTGCAAAGAGAAGAGCCCAACTCGAAAGCCGCTTAGAAGAGAACACAACATTTTATTATTCAAAAAGAAGCTAAAGGTTGGCGAAACTTCAGTAGTCAAAAAATGGATTAAACAGTATTAAAACAGCGCCAGCATGGAAAAATCAAATTCAGAAGCCGAAAATAAAGTAGGAAAAAATCTTCACTTTCGCCGCTATATTATTTGGTTTTGGTCCCTGTTCGCGGCCGGAATTCTTTTTGTGCTTCTAATCTTTCTAATGGCGGCCCGGGGAGCTTTTGGTCCTATGCCGACTTTTGAGGAATTGGAAAATCCGGAAGTAAATCTGGCCACTGAAATTTTTTCTTCAGACGGTGAAACCCTGGGTAAATACTACAAGGAAAATCGCACTCCGGTGAAATATGAAGACCTGCCGCAAAATCTTATCAATGCCATTGTGGCCACAGAGGATGAACGGTATTATAATCATGCGGGGATTGATGCTAAAGGCACCTTAAGGGCAGCTGTTTATTTAGGTCGTAAGGGTGGGGCAAGTACCATTTCTCAGCAGTTGGCCAAGCTATTGTTTACGGAAAATGTTTCCGGTAACACCTTTGAAAGGATCCTTCAGAAGGTAAAGGAGTGGATCATAGCTACACGCCTGGAAAGGCAATACACCAAGGAAGAGATTCTTACAATGTATCTCAACAAGTATGACTTTATTTATCAGGCTGTGGGTATTCGTTCGGCATCCAAAATATATTTAGGAAAAGAGCCTAAAGACCTCAAGACTGAAGAAGCGGCAGTTCTGACTGCTATGCTTAAGAATCCCAGCTATTTTAATCCGATGAAGGAGGAGTTTAAAAACAATGCCTTCCGAAGAAGAAATGTTGTGCTGGGCCAGATGGAGAGGAACAATTATTTAACAGTCGCGGAAAAAGATTCCCTACAGCAACTTCCGTTGGTAACAAACTACTCTCCGCAGGATCACGATGAAGGTATTGCAACTTATTTTAGAGTATATCTCCAAAAGTTTCTGCTGGAGTGGATAAAGGAAAATCCTAAGCCTACCGGTGAAAATTACGATATCTATCGTGATGGCCTCAGGGTATATACCAGCATCGACTCAAAAATGCAACAGTACGCAGAAGAAGCGGTAGACGCACATCTTTCAAATCTTCAAAAGGAGTTTGACAGGCAGAACAAATCCAACAGGACGGCACCTTTTAGAGATATAACTGCGGAAGAAAAGAATAGCATAGTTAACAATGCCATGAGGAGGTCTGAGAGGTGGCGAATTTTATCCAATCAGGGAAAATCTACTGAAGAAATCAAGAATTCTTTTGACGTGGAGACCGAGATGACGGTGTTTACCTGGGCAGAAAATAAGCGGAAGGATACCGTCATGACTCCCCGGGATTCCATTCTCTATTATAAGTCTTTTCTCCAGTCAGGAATGATGTCGATGACCCCTCAAACAGGAGAAGTGAAAGCATGGGTAGGAGGCATTGATTTTAAACATTTTAAATATGACCTTGTAAAACAGGGAACGAGGCAGGTAGGATCAACCTTTAAACCCTTTGTGTATGCCACAGCCATAGATCAGCTGCACTTGTCTCCTTGCTATAAAATGCCGAAAAGCAGGCATACCATTGAAGCAGGAACCCATGGAATTGAGAAGGACTGGACCCCGAAAAACAGTGGGAACGACTACAGCGGAATGATTAGCCTTAAAAATGCACTTGCAAAATCCGTCAACACCGTCACCGCCCGACTCATAGATCGAACAGGAACCATCCCAGTAATTGATTTGCTCAGGAAACTTGGTATAAACACAGAAAATATTCCTCCGGCGCCGTCCATTGCTTTGGGATCTGCCGAGATAAGTGTCTATGAAATGGTTTCGGCCTTTAGTGCTTTCGCCAATGAAGGCATACATGTAGAGCCGGTGGTTGTAAATAGAATTGAGGACAAGTATGGTACTGTTTTATATCAAAATGTGCCAAAAACCAGGGATGTTTTAAGCAAAGAAACTGCTTATACCATTGTTAATTTATTGGAAGGCGTAACCCAATCAGGATCCGGCACCCGTTTGCGCGGCAATTGGGCGACAGATGTCCCCCTGTACAAAAGAGCAATGACGGGTTACCCATACGAGTTTGAGAATCCCATTGCCGGAAAAACCGGAACCACCCAAAATCAAAGTGATGGCTGGTTCATTGGAATGGTGCTTAACCTTGTCACCGGAGTCTGGGTAGGTGCTGAAGACCGGTCTGTACATTTCCCCGGCATTGCCTACGGGCAGGGGGCCACTATGGCACTACCCATTTGGGGGATTTATATGAAAAACGTTTATGCTGATGAAAATCTGAATATTTCCAGCGGCAATTTTAAACGACCGGACAGTGTATCAATTGCCACTGATTGTGATACCTTTCGACAGGAAGTCGAAAATGAATTTCAGGAGCTGCCTGCTGAACTTGATTTTTACTTTTTTATGTTCCAAAATCAGGGTGATTTCAAGGAAAGGCTTGTAAATTAGTATAGAAATTTAAACTGTTTAAAATTATGATTTATGGGAAGACCTTCCACAAAACCGAAAGACCTGAGAGATGGTTATTACATTGAGGTAAGAAATAGAAACCAAAAATCTGGTATTAAGATTCGAAGGGATACCATGGATCAACTGCTATTGGCAATTGATGAATATAAAGAAAGTAAGGAAGTAGTTATTTTGGGCAAGCAGGAAAATGGAAAAATGAGAGATATTCCGGAGCTAAACGGTCAACTATAGGGACTATTTCACTTCTTGGAAAAATACCTCTCCCAGCTCCTATACTTTTCTTCATCAACTTCAAAATATCTCATCATACTGCGAATTATTCCCGCGTCCACGTTTAGACTCTGCAAATGATATATGATGTGCTTCTTTATGCACTCTTTCCATTTCTCCTTGTGGCCCCGGTAGATGCTTTGGCGGGAATAAGTATTGGTTGCCCAGTCGGTAACGATTGAGGTGATATGAAGCTCTATAGCGCCTCCTGTACCCTCACGTTTTCCGGTGAAGAAATAATCGAAATCAACTCCTTTAAGGCTCTCCTGGATCTCAGGCTGAGGCTGTATATTTTGCTGCTGTACTTCTCTTAAAAGGGACTGGTATAACATTTTTAATGGATTATTTCCAAAATTAGGAAATAATCCATTACTCTTAATGTCTAAACTTAACCAGGCTCTCCACAATTTCGCTCCTTTTATAGTAAACTCTATTTCCAATTCCGTAAGAAGGTAGTTTGCCCTTCTTCGTCCAGTGCCAGAGCGTGGAGCTATCTATTTTTAAAAGATTTGCTGCTTCTTTTCGAGTTAATAATTCTTCCTGATCTCTCACTTTGTGCAGCTCCTGTTTAAGCTCCTCAAATTGATTTTGTACTGCCTGATTTATAAAATCTATTAATTGTGCCTGTGTAATTTTTTCAATTAAAACCGAATTTTCCATAGCATATAATTTTACGTTTCAAACATCAACGGCGGCAACTGCCTTTTTATTAACGCATTGCATTAAAACCATCTAATTACCAACCTCTTCAACCGGGTGCAACGGCGTCAACGGCTCTGGTGCAACGGGAAGAATGTAAACCTACAACAGCAAGTGCAACGGTTATTAACCAATCATCCAACCGCTCCTCCAACTGTATTTACCTTCAAGGCCAACCGCATCAATATTCTTCCAGCACCCTTTCTTTTACCTATTTGGTTTTCTTTAACAATTGTGTATTTTTACCAATACCCTACCTGAAGAAGAAACAGCCTTTGTTCCTGAGCACCTGACGTGTGAAATGTGAGCAGAGGCTAAAAAATAATTACCAAAATACATGTTCGAACAGACGTTTAAAAACATTGATGATATCCTGTACAAAGATTCAGGAGCCGATAGTGAATTAGATTATATAGGCCAGACTTCCTGGGTGCTATTCCTGAGATACCTTGATGATCTGGAAAAAGACAAAGCCGATGAGGCTGCTCTGGAAGGAAAAGATTATGAATTTATTATAGATGAAAAATACCGCTGGGGTACCTGGGCCATGCCCAAGGACGCTGCTGGAAACCTTGATCGAAATGCAGCCTTAAGAGGACCGGAGCTGGTGCAATTTGTGGATTATGAGTTATTCCCTTACCTGGCCGATTTTAAAGAAAAAGCCAAAGAGAACCCGAAGACTATTGAGTACAAAATAGGAGAGATCTTCAGCGAACTTAAAAATAAGATCCAGAGCGGGTATAATCTGGGAGAGATTATTGAATTGGCAGATGGCTTACCATTTCATTCTTCAGAGGACAAGCACGAATTAAGTCACCTATACGAGACAAAGATCAAGAATATGGGAAATGCTGGCCGTAATGGTGGCCAGTATTATACACCAAGACCTCTTATTAGAGCCATGATTAATGTGGTGGACCCGCAGATAGGAGAAACGGTTTATGATGGTGCTGTAGGTTCTGCAGGCTTCTTGTGTGAAGCTTACGAGTACATGTACAACCGCATGGAGCGCAATGTCAAAAACTTCCGTACGCTCCAGGAGAACACCTTCTACGGAAAAGAAAAGAAGAACCTTGCGTACGTCATAGGAGTGATGAATATGATCCTTCACGGGATCGAAGCACCCAATATTGTCCATATCAACACGCTTTCCCAGAACCTGAATGACATTCAGGAAAAGGATCGTTACAACGTAATTCTTGCCAATCCTCCCTTTGGTGGAAAGGAACGGAAGGAGGTACAGCAAAATTTTCCAATTAAAACAGGAGAAACAGCATTTCTCTTTCTGCAGCATTTCATTAAAAGCCTTAAAGCAGGTGGACGCGCAGCTATAGTCATAAAAAACACCTTTTTAAGCAATACTGACAATGCTGCAATTGCTCTACGGAAACACCTTTTAGAGACTTGTAACCTGCATACTATTTTAGATATGCCCAGCGGAACTTTTCTCGGGGCCGGAGTGAAAACAGTGGTGTTGTTCTTCGAGAAAGGAGAGCCTACCCGAAATATCTGGTATTATCAACTGGACCCGGGAAGGAATATGGGGAAAACTAATCCGCTCAATGATAAGGACCTTGAAAAGTTTGTAAAACTGCAGAAGGAAAAGCCGGAAACGGAGCAGTCGTGGAATATTTCAGTGAGTGACCTTAATTCAGGGACGACGGGCTAAACCTTTAAAGGCAGATTATGTGCTTCAGTACAAGAATAGATATCTGGCAGTGGTGGAAGCCAAAGCCAGGGATGAATACTACACCGCCGGAGTAGGGCAGGCAAAGGATTATGCGGAGCGGCTGCAGATTAGATATACCTATTCCACCAATGGATTAAAACACTACGGGATCGATATGAAATTGGCGCAGGAGAGTGATGTCGCCGGTTTTCCGACACCGGATGAGCTGTGGGATAGAACCTTTCCGAATAAAAATGAATGGCGGGAGCGGCTTTTCAACGTTCCTTTTGAAGATCGTGGCGGCACCTGGCAACCACGCTACTATCAGGACAATGCCATTACAAAGACTTTAGAAGCAATTTCAGAAGGAAAAGACAGGATCTTGTTGACCCTGGCAACGGGAACAGGAAAGACTGCAATCTCGTTCCAGATCGCATGGAAATTATTTCAGGCAAGGTGGAACCTCCAAAAAGACGGAAAGCGAAGCCCCAGGATCCTCTTTTTGGCAGACAGAAATATTCTGGCCGATCAGGCTTTCAATTCTTTTGGAGCTTTTGAGGAAGAAGCGCTGGTAAGAATCACTCCGGCAGATATTAAAAAGAAAGGTAAGGTACCCACCAACGGGAGCATCTTTTTTACCATTTTCCAGAGCTTTATGAGTGGCCCCGACCATTCTCCATACTTTGGAGAATACGAACCGAATTTTTTTGACTTCATTATCATTGATGAGTGCCACCGGGGAGGTGCAAAAGATGAAAGCACCTGGAGGGCAATTCTGGAATATTTTAAACCTGCGGTTCAGCTGGGTCTCACTGCTACACCCAAGCGGGATGTGAATGGAGATACCTATAAATATTTCGGAGAACCTGTGTATAGCTATTCCCTGAAACAAGGAATAAATGATGGTTTTCTAACACCTTTTAAGGTAAAGGAGATCAGCACCACCATAGATGAATACGTCTATACGGAGGACGACGATGTAGAAACCGGTGAAGTGGAGCAGGGAAGAAAATACACCGAAGCGGAATTCAACCGCATCATTGAAATTAGGGAGCGGGAAGAGTTCAGGGTGAAGCTGTTGATGCAGATGATCAACCAGAATCAGAAAACACTTATTTTCTGCGCTACCCAAATACACGCAGCTGCGATTCGGGATTTAATTAATCAGTACTCGAGCAGCACCAACCCAAACTATTGCCATAGAGTAACTGCCGACGACAGTGGTAGGGGGGAACAACATCTCAGGGATTTTCAGGACAACGAGAAAATCATTCCGACAGTGCTCACGACTTCAAAAAAGCTCAGTACAGGTGTTGATGCCCCGGAAGTTAAGAACATCGTCCTGCTTAGGCCGGTAAAGTCAATGGTGGAGTTCAAGCAAATTGTAGGTAGAGGTACTCGACTTTATCAGGACAAGGATCATTTCACCATTTATGATTTTGTAAAAGCCCACGAGCATTTTCAGGATCCGGAATGGGATGGGGAACCTTTGGAACCGGAACCGGCGAAACCACGAAAAAAAGCCCAGGTATGTCAGGAATGTGGACAGAAGCCGTGTATATGTGAAGGAGCTGAGGATTATGCCTGTAATGATTGCAGTAATGATCCCTGCGTGTGTGAAACTCCGCCAAAATACCTGATCAAAGTGAAACTTGCCGACCACAAGGTGCGGGAATTTGATAGTATGGTGAAAACTTCTTTCTGGAGTCCGGATGGGAAGCCTATTTCTGTAGAGAAATTTGTGATGAACCTTTTTGGGGAGCTACCATCTCTTTTTAAAAATGAGGAGGAGTTAAGGCAGCTATGGAGTGTTCCGGGTACCAGGCGAAAACTATTGGAAGAGCTTTCAGATAAAGGTTACTCGGCAGCCCAGCTGGAAGACCTGAAAAAAGTGGTGTATGGAGAGGACAGTGACCTTTTTGATGTACTCGCCTATATTGCTTACCACAGAGACCTCGTACCGCGTATAAAACGTGCAGAAAGAGCTAAGGTTCTTCTGGATGATTATAACCCGGCACAACAGGAGTTCCTGAATTTTGTCCTGGATCAATACGTAGCTTCAGGCTTTGAGCAACTGGATGATTCCCAACTGGGAGACTTGCTTGTATTAAAATATCACGCCCTTGCAGATGCTAAGGCTAAATTGGGAGATATCCCGAGCATTCGGAACACCTTTATTGGATTTCAGCAGCATTTGTATGGGCAGAGGGTTGGGAGTTCGGCTTAAGTCAAAATTTTAATTGAACCTAAATCAATTAAAATTTTATCAAGTTTGTTTTCTCGCTTTTTGACTTAATTCTTTAAGATTAAATCAGAAAAACTTACGTGTCTTTCATCTCGAGTGTAGCCAAGGGTGGGGGATATTTTTCCTTTCCGGATCAAGTCCTTAAATAATTTTTATAAGTCTTTTAAAACATGAAACGCCCGTAAAAAGTGATTTACGGGCGTTCCTGAAGAAATTTTTGGCTTGACTTAAATCTCCGTATTAGTCTGTTTTTCTGAGAGTGGAACAGGAAAATAAGCATGGTCATCTGCATTAAAACCAGTTCTGCCTTTTTCGTGCAGCTCTGCTTCTAATAAATCCCATCGACGTAGATCGTAAAACCTGGTAGATTCAAGCGTTAGTTCCATAGTACGTTCATGGATTATTTGCTGAAATATTTCTTCCTGTCCGCTAAGATTAAGGGCGGGCATGTTGCCATGAACCGCACGAACTTCATTAATTAGTGCCATTGCTTCAGAAGATTTTCCGAGTTCATTTAAAGCTTCTGCCTGCATAAGCAATACATCTGCATAACGCATTAATACCACGTTTACACCCACATATCCGTTGTTATATACATACACCGGCAACCATTTTCTGAAATAAGCACTATTATCTTTGGCATCGGCAGAACCATATGTTTCTGCTATTAATTCATCCCAGGTACTTCCTTCCATTCTATTAGTTGCGGGATCATTAAAATAAGGATCATCAAAGTATAAGGTAGCATACAGGCGATTGTCATAAAGGTCATTTTCGGCAATCTTTCCTTCCTGTTTCATTTCCTCTACCAGATCATAATTGGCTTCAATTCCTCCCCAGCCCCCTATGGCCCAGTCTGCAACAAATGCATGAAGGCGGGTATAATTATTAGAACTGGCATCGGCGCTTTTAAACTGAAGTTCAAAGATGCTTTCCTGGTTGTTTTCGTTTTCCCCATTAAAGAGGCTTTCAAAGTCCGGTTCCAGGTTGTAAATCCCACTGTCTATCACCTGTTGAAAAGCGGCAGCGGCATTTTCGTAATCTCCGGCTTCAGAAGAACTTTCATCACCAGCTTTAAATAAATAAGCTTTCCCAAGATAACTCAGGGCCGCGCCTTTATTTGCATGTCCGAGATTTTCGGAGGAAACTTCGAAATCCAACATTTCTGAAGCAGTTTTGAAATCGTTAAGTATAAGCTCCCAAGTTTCACTACGGGTACTCAATGGTTTGTTTGTATTTTCATTATTTATAGTCTCTGTTCGGGTAATGATTTGCTCATATAGGGTAAGCAATCTAAAATGATAGTAGCCCCGCAGAAAGGTGGCTTCTCCTATTATTCTTTCTTTCTCAGCTTCAGAAATTTGTTCTGCAGTCATCTTTCCTACATTGGAAATTACCTGGTTGGCAAAGTTTATTCCCTTATAGTTGGTTTCCCATAGCACGTCCAAAAAGATATGACCATCGGTATAATTAAAATTATATATTGACATCCAATGCGAGTAATTAGAGGCGTCGGGACCCGGCAAGACATAATCTGAACGGAAATAATCAACTACGGGACGTCCTTCCTGCCAGCCATTCCAAAAATTGCTGCGAGCCTCCAATTCGGAATATGCGGCTACCAAACCAGATCGGGCATCATCGGCATTCCTCCAAAAGTTCTGAGAAGTTAACTGGTCCGGAGATTTTTCATCTAAAAATTCTTCTTCCGAACAGGAAAATACTGTTAGCACCAATAATGGAAGTATTGTAAGTTTTATTAGTTTCTTCATTTTCTTAATTTTTTAAATTAAAATTTAAGCTGAATTCCGCCAATCAAAGATTTGTATTTTGGATAAAGATTGCTGTCAATTCCTCTTGAAAGTATAGCTCCCCCCACCTCAGGATCAAGACCTGAATAATTGGTGAACGTGAAATAGTTTTGCGCAGTCGCAAACAATCTTAAATTATCGATAAATAGGTTTTCAAGTCCAGCTTCAGGTACACTATATCCAATTTGAATCGTCTTCACCCGCAAATAATCGCCATCTTCCAAAAATCTTGTAGAAGCACGGTTATTTCGGTTTGGGTCATTTAATACAGCTCGTGGAATTTCGGTATTGGTATTCGTGGGGGTCCAGGCATTAAGGCTTTCTGAACGAAAGTTTCTTCCTGTGTCCAGACTTAATAATCTAAAATCATTACCATTATAGATTTTGTTCCCACCTGCACCTTGAAAGAATACTGTAATATCAAAACCGGAATAATCTGCAGACAGGTTCAAGCTGTATTCATATTTAGGTATTGCAGTTCCCGCATAAATTTCGTCTTTCTCGTTGATTACTCCATCGTCATTTTGATCTAGAAAGCGAATATCACCCGGTGCTGCATTAGGTTGTATTAAATTTCCATTTACGCTATGTGCAGTCACTTCTGCCTCGTTCTGAAAGATACCATCGGCTACCGGAAGAAAGAAAGCTCCGGGTTCAAAGCCAACTTTGGTCTGATTTACAAAATGATCCGATCCAAAGAGTAAGCCGATACCGTAAAGTACCTGGTCCTCATTGCTTAACTTGGTCACCTCGCTATTAATAGTAGTAAAAGTTGCAGCAGCCGAGTAGTTCACCGCATGATCGTTATTACGGTACTGCAGTTCAAATTCAAATCCTTTGTTTTCAAATTCTCCTACATTCACTACAGGATTATTTACTCCGGCCGAAGGAGGTACTTCTCTTATAATTAATAAATCTTCAGTTGTGCTTTTGTAATAGTTTACTGAACCGGTTAATCTGTTTTGAAGGGAGCGAAAATCCAGACCAAAGTTAGAGGAAGTGTTAGTTTCCCATTTGAGGTCGGGATTCTCCAGATCTCTTGCAATACTTCCAATATAAGAGGTTTGCGGCATTCCAAAAACATAACCGCCATCATAGTAGCTTTTACCCTGTGAGATAAGAGGGATATAGTCATAATAACCTAAAGCACTATCGTTCCCCGCTTGACCCCAGCTATATCGAATTTTTAGGAAATCAAAAATTTCCTGTCTCTGCATAAAAGATTCATCGGTAATCTTCCAACCTAGAGCAAAAGATGGAAAATAGCCGTATTTGTTGTTTTCTCCAAACTTAGAACTACCGTCCCGACGAAGACTTGCCTGTAAGAGATATCTATCCATAAAGGAATAGTTAAGACGTCCAAATTGGGACGCCAGCGCATATGTAGCATTTGTTCCGCTAGCAGAATAGGTGCCGTCGCTAAAAGCATTAAGAGTATTAAAACTGGGGTCAAGAATAATAGCGGGAATTTTGTTTCCATTCTCATCCGTCTTATAACCTTCAGCTTGCGCATAGGTCCATTTTAGAGGCTCCTTGATCCGTTGATAACCGGCCAAAAGATCAAAACTGTGTTGATCAAGATCTAATTTATAGTTAAGCGTGTATTCCTGATTAAGCCTTCTGGAAGTGGAATTATATTCGGATATGAAAGCAAATTCTCGCTGCGCAATATCCTGCACATCCCTTACCCTAAATGGCTGGTGAAATTCGTATGTATAATCCTGTAAATTTGAGAGAGAATAACCGGCTCTGGCTGTTAATCCGTCAATAACTTCATAAGAAATATTGGCGCTTCCCAGAAAATACTTTAGACGAGTATGTCCATCTATAAAGTTATCTTCTCCAATAGGATTTCTATGATCGGGAATGTCTCCGGTTCTGTACCCATAACCTGATTCCTTGCTCTCATCAAAAACCGGTATGAGCGGAGAAATAAAATAGGTTTCCCTAATTGAAAACTTATAATCTTCTTTATAAGTTTCATTATAATTAAGACTGGTGCTAACCTCTAGTTTGCCTTTGGAAAGGTTTAAATTTGAGGAAATACCTTTTTTAGTAAATTGGGAACCTAATAACACTCCTTCTTCTTCAGCCATGTTCCCGGCGATGCTATAAGTGACATTTTCTGCTCCGCCACTTACTCTAACATTACTATTAAGCAGGTAGCCATCTCTATGTGTTTGATCAATCCAATCTGTATCGACATTTGGAGGATTCTGTACATATCCTGGAATTTCCATTCCTGCATTTTCATACATTTGACGGTGTACCTCTACATATTCTGAGGCGTTTAAGAGATTCATCTCTTCCCGCGGAGAGTTAAAGCTGTAGGAGGATTCCACATCTACCTGTGGCAGACCCTTCTTCCCTTTTTTGGTGGTGATTATTACCACCCCGTTAGCGGCCCTGGTTCCATAAATTGCTCCCGAAGCTGCATCTTTTAGAATTTCTATCGACTCAATGTTATTACTGTCAATAAAATATGGATCTGCCTGCACGCCATCTACAATGTACAGTGGCTCATTATTACCGAATGTACCAAAGCCTCTAATTGAAACTTCAGGTGCTGCGCCGGGACTCCCAGAGGAATTAGTAACATTAACTCCCGAAACGCGCCCCTGCATCCCGTCCAGTGGATTTGTAGAAACGACCCTGTTGAGCTCCTCACTTTTGACGGTACTTATGGCTCCGGTCACATCGCTTTTCTTTTGCGTACCGTACCCTACTACAACGACCTCATCAAGACCTTCCAGTTCTTCTTTTAAAACCACATTAATTATTTCTTGATCACCTACTGTGACTTTTTGAGTTGTAAAACCTAAATATTGGAACACCAATACATCTTCGGGCCTTACTTCTAAAGAATAGTTCCCATCAAAATCTGTTTGGGTACCCGTTGTTGTACCTTCCACGTACACATTTACCCCAGGTAAGGGCATACCTTTTTCATCTGTCACCGTACCAGATACATTTTGCTGGACTTCCTTTTTGGAAACAGGAGTGTCGGTGGATTTTTCCTTTAGCAGAATAGTTTGTTTATCTGTTATTTCATAGGTGTAACTCGTATTGGTCAGGCTTTTTTGAAGAAGGTCTTTCAGAAAAATTTCACCTTTTTGCACAGTCACTTTGGGAGCTTTTGCAAAAGCATTAGCCGGAAATACAAAGCTGTAGTCGGTTTGTTGCTGAATAAGGTCAAAGGTTTCTTCTACAGTCATACTTTGATCCTTTTCAATTTTTATTTTGGCTGCCTGAAAAGCAACATTATTTTCAAGAGCATAACTATTGATACAGAACAGGAGTAAAAATAATTTTAAATAGAACGGAGCTATCCGTTTTTTGCGATCATTCGCATCAAGTAATTTAGTTTTCATAAATTTACAACTTGTTAATTATTCAGATTAATTAATAAAGGGGAATGGAGGTTTAAATTGTCCAGGTCTAAATCCCGTTCCCTTAATTTTTGTCCATAACTTTTATGGAGCTTCCATTTAATTCAAAATTTGCTTTATTAGTGTTTTTAAAGATTTCTAAAAGTTGTTCCAGCTGTTGATTTTTATTTAGCACTCCATTGAATCGCAATTCACGCAGGGCTGGCTGCTCAAAATTTACCTCCACGTCATACCATCGGCCTACTACCTGCATAATTTCATCTAATGGCTCATTATTAAATGCATACTTTCCTTGAGTCCATGATATATACTTCCAAACATTTACATGTTGAACCTCCAAATTTTCTTTAGAAACCAGAGATTGTTGGCCGGGCTTCAATTTTACCGACATTTTACTCAAAGAAATTTTTACCGAACCTTCCACCAGGGTAGTAGCCAGGCTGGCTTTATCGGGATAAGCATTTACATTAAATTTTGTGCCCAATACTTCAATTTCCTGCTCCTTGTTTTGCACTATAAATTTTTGTCCACTATTTTGTTTACTGGATGTGATTTCAAAATAAGCCTCTCCATATTCAATTCTAACGAACCGACTTTTTTGCCCCTTGAAGCTCGAGGGGAATGATATTTTAGTATCAGAGTTTAACCAGACTTTAGATCCGTCTGCCAGTACTACAGAAAATTGAATTCCCCTGGGTACCACTACCGTGTTCATTTTTATTTCTTCGGATACATTTTTTTCCTTATCTGAAGCAGCAGGCTCTTTAATTATCAGAGAATGGCTGTTAGCGTTGTAATACCCACCTGTTATTGCGGCTCCTTCACTCATTAGCTGTTGTTGTCCGGATTCATCTATAAGCAATACTCCTTTTTCCTGCTCTTCAGCAGAAGGGGTACTGGTCACTTGCACTTCTGTAGACATAAAATCCGCGGTGAAAAAAGGAATGCTAAGCAACACGACCAAAATGGCAGCAGCTGCCAGGGCCCAGCGATAATTTCTGCGTTTGGTAGGAAATAGTCGCCTATTCATTTTTTCCCAGGCTTTATTTGTAGAAGGGACCCGAAAATGCTCTTTTTGGAACTCCATCTCAACACGTTGATAATAATCTCGATGTTTTTGAGAAGCCTCAAACCACTCCCGAAATTCTCTTTCTTCGGCAGGGTTAAGCTTATTATCAAGTTTTTTAAGGAGGGTCTGGAATTCCATGAAAAAATTTAGGTGTTTAATTATATGACAATAAGAAATCGTTTTCGGGTGACAAAAAACTTATTTATTTGTAAAATAAATTTTGATTTAGAACAAAAAGTCAAGAATTCGGCCTATAATAGCCGGTGACAGGTGAGTTAATTTACCTCTGGCTAAAGAAGAGAATAAGCAATTCATTCAGTTGGGTAATTTTAAGTCTGGCACGTTTAAGTTGGGTTTTCACAGTATTTACTGTAACATCCATCTCTTCAGCGATCTCGGCATAAGAGTAGCCTTCTATCACCTTTAAACTGAAGATTTTTCGCATTTTTTGCGGCAAATTTTCTAAAATAATTTCTGCCTTCCGCGTCATAGCTTCCTTCTCCTGTTGCTCTACCAGCTCTATAGAATCTGGAGAACAAAGAGAGGCGGTAATATCTAAAATTGCGTCCCGGTCGGTTATTTTAAGGGATTTTAATTGGTTAAGGCAGCGGTTGCGTACCGTGCTGTAGAGGTATCCCTTGATTGTGGTATGAATTTCATAAGAAGCCGCATTTTCCCAAAGGTCGACGAACACCTCCTGCACTAGATCCTCACTTGCCGCTCTATCGTAAAGAAACCTATAGGCATACTCCACCAGACCGGGATATAGCAATTCAAAAAGCCGCTGAAAAGCTTTTTGATTCCTATTAATAATTTGGCGGATTTCCAGATTCAAAGTTTATTCAGGATAAGAGGCTTAGGTCACAAATATAGAAATTTTCATTACCTAAAACTTTTTATACTCCAGTTTGCTACCCTCTTGTTTAGTATATTTTTTTCTTGTAATTTGGTTGCGTCCAAAATCCTTCTGCACAGGAGGAGCATCTTTAACTTCCATTTTTTTCATTTTGCATAACCTTCCCACATAGGGGATCTTATCTTTATGCGCTATGAATAAAATTTTTTTTACCCCCCTTTTATTATTGCTTATTGGGTCAAGCCTAATTTATGGTTGTAGTTCCGTTAAAAAGAAAAACACTTCAACAGGATTAACCTCCCAGATACTGCCCAAAAATCTCCTCGATTACAACGGTACCCCGACCTCAGATTTTGATAAGGACCTCCTGATGTTTTCAGATCAGGGAGCGTGGTTTGCATATTCCATTCCAGATAATGAAGAGCAACAAGGTTTTTCCGGACCTTTTTTGATGACCCAAGACAATGGCATTTGGAGCAGCCCTGCGATGGTACAACTGGAATTGCTTCAGGAGGAAAAGCCTGTGAGATTCACCTCTCATAACAGTCTCTCCAGCCTCGGGTTTTTGGAATTTACACAGGCTACGAATGAACTGGAGGTAACCCGTCAACTTTTTTATTCGAATTCCAATACGGCAGCCATAAAAGTAAAAATCACCAATATATCTAACGGTCCGCAGAAATTCGTACCTGTTTTAAAAGGCGAGCTTTCTCCTGAAAGTCTCAGTTTTGAGCAAAAGGAAAATAAAATTCGCATAAATACCAGTGTTAATGATTCCTTCGGAATATTAAATTTTCCTGAAAACAAAAGTGCAACTTCAGAAGTTGCAGAAAACAGTTTCCGGCTTTTGTACGCGCCTGTAGATCTTGCTTCCGGCAGCTCCTTTGAATTTGTTTATACCCAGAGTTTTTTCTTTCCCGCGGAAGAATCCGAAGTCAGTTTGCAGCAAAAATTAAGAGCCGCCGGTGACTTGCAGCAGTTCTATGCTAAAGAATTTGAAGCCCGTCATCTTGAAAAACAACAAATCTTGAATAGCCTCATTTCAAAAATGGAGGAAACCTGGCAGGGCGAGGAGTATCGGGATTTGCTAGCAAAATTGGTATTGACCCTTCAGAACAATTGGCGTAGTCCCGCCGGGAATCTTAAACATGCCGGACTTTTCCCAAGCTATCACTACAAATGGTTTCATGGATTTTGGGCGTGGGATAGTTGGAAACATGCTGCCGCACTGGCTGCCTATGATCCGGAATTAGCGAAAGATCAGGTAAAGGCCATGTATGATCATCTCGACGAAAATGGATTTATGCCAGATGTGGTTTATCGGGACAATCTTATTGAGGAGAATAATTACCGGGATACCAAACCGCCGCTTTCGGTCTGGGCAGTGTGGAAAATTTACGAGGCAGATACAGATAAGGAGTTCCTGAAAGAGCTTTTTCCAAAGCTTGAAAAACAACACCAGTGGTGGTATACAGATCGTGACCACGATAGGGACGGCCTGGCAGAATATGGTTCTACCGACGGAACGCTTATTGCTGCCAAGTGGGAAAGCGGCATGGACAACGGGGTGCGATTTGACCAGAGCAAACTGCTCAAAAACGGAGAAAAGGCTTATTCCCTCGATCAGGAAAGTGTGGACTTAAATGCATATCTCTATGCGGAAAAAAAGTACCTGGCAAAAATAGCTGCTGTACTGGAACTGGATAGTAAAATAAGAGAATATGAAAATTCGGCTGCTGCTTTAAAAATAAAGATCCAGGATCAGTTTTTTGATGCACAGACGGGATGGTTTTATGACACCAGTCTTGATGGAAAAGATTTTATAAAGGTCAGAGGAAGCGAAGGTTGGATTCCTCTTTTTACTGAAGTTGCTACCCCGGCACAGGCAGCGCGTATGAAAGAAACTATGATGGATCCCCAGCATTTTAACCTTAAGGTACCTTTGCAAACTTTGGATGCCACGCACCCGGCTTTTGAGCCCGATGGGGGCTACTGGAGAGGTCCCAATTGGCTTGACCAGGCCTACTTTGGATTGATGGGCTTAAGGAACTATGGATATGATACAGAAGCTAACGAATTGGCTCATAAGTTGCTTCACCAGGCCGAGGGGGTTATGAATTCGGGAAAATCCATTAGAGAAAATTATAACCCGGTCACAGGAGAGGGTCTGGAGGCAGAGAATTTCAGCTGGTCTGCAGCACATCTTTTAATGTTACTCCTTAACGAATAAACCATGCAAAAACCTTATCATTTCTTACCGCTTGAAGAAGCCCGGCAGCTGCTCAGAGAGCACTTTGGAATTGACGGCCAAATGAGAACCTTAGCCGGAGAAGTCGATGCTAATTTCAAAGTAAAAACTGCTGAAGACAATTTTTTGCTTAAGATCTCCCGGTCCGGCACAGATGAAGGGTTTCTGCTTTTTCAGAAAAACATATTGAAATATTTGGAGCAAAGAGAGATATGCTCGTGCATTTATGAGGATGGTGATAAAGAGCAAATTCTGGAGTTTCCTTTAGAAACTCCGCTGCTTTTTCAAAATCTAAAACAACAGGATCTAGTCAGGACCCAGAGAAAGAATGGAGAAGAAATTTACCTGCGCCTCTTAAGCTGGGTAGAAGGAAAACTCTGGAGTGATCTTAATTATCATGATGAAAAATTGTTATACAGCCTGGGAAGTGCGGCCGGGGCGCTAACAGCTTCATTAGTGGAGTTTGGGGATGTATACGCCCAAAGACCTTACGACTGGGATATCAATAATGCCGGTTGGACCCAGGAATATCAACACTACTTTAAGGGCAGGACAAAAGAGCAGATTCAGAAGTTTTTTTTGGGCTTTAAAAATATAGCTTCCCAATTAAAATCCTGCAGGCATTCGGTAGTACACAACGATGCAAATGATAATAACATAATTGTTGCCCCTTTTGAGCAGGGATACCGGGTTAAATCCATTATAGATTTTGGAGATGCCGTCTATACCGCGACTATTAACGATCTGGCTGTTTGTATTACGTATGCGGTAATGGACAAAACAGATCCTTTAGAAGCTGCAATACCTGTCGTAAAAGGTTATCACCGGCAATTTCCGCTGGAAGAAGAAGAGCTGGAGCTGCTATACTGGCTGGTTGGTGCAAGACTTGTTATTAGCCTTACTAAATCGGCACTTAATCGTGAGAAAGAGCCGGAAAATGCTTACCTCAACATCAGTGAGAAACCGGCCCTGATTTTGCTGGAACAATGGGATAAGATCTCTCCGGAAACGGCGGCCGCTTTTTTTAGAAAGGCTTGTGGCTATGAAGCCCATAGAAATTTTTCGGCGTTTAAAGCTTTTGCAAAAAACAACCGGGTGAAAATTTCTGACCTATTTGAAAACCAATTACCGGTTGAAGAAATAAGGTTAGGTCTTTCTTCGGCTACTATTCCCAACCTTGCCGACTATCGTGATCCAAAAAAACTGAAACAGCAGATCAGGGAAATATATAGTGAACAGGAAATGTCAGTTTTCATCGGAGGCTATGGCGAAGTGCGCCCCGATTTTATGCAAGACGAACAGCGGATAGAAACAAACACCGGCAGCTACTGGAAAGCGAAATTATTGGGTACACAGGCCTGGCAGTTCGAGGCACAGGCCCTTTATTCTCCTTTCAACGGAAAAATTGTCTATAAAGACTCCCGGCAAATATTTGTGGAACATACCATGAAAATAAGTGAAACTGCTTCAACAAAACCCCAAGACAATGGAATTTCTTCGGAAGGAAAAACCGGAAAAGTTGAACCAGAAAAATCGGAAGCCTTAAAAAAAGCAGAGTTCCATCTTCTTTATTCAAACCTGGAACCCGCAGCAGCACTTGAAGTTGGGAAGGTTATTAAAAAAGGGGATTTGTTGGGGTTGATAAAAGCGGATGATTTGCCTTTTTTCCTGCAACTCATGCTTCAGGACCCATTGGAAACATCTGCGGAAGTATCATGCCTATATCAGGATTTCGGGACCTACAAAGAACTTTATCCCGATCCTGCCCTGTTATTTGAGGATCTAAAGCTTCGGGATAATTCTGAAGATCTGGCATCAAAAGTAGCTTTCAGAAAAAAGCATTTGGGAAAAAGCCTGAGTCTTAGTTATAAACAGCCTCTGGAAATGTTGCGTGGTGAGGGGGGCTTTTTAATTGACCATACCGGAAGAAAGTATATGGACCTGGTCAACAACGTGGCACATGTAGGTCATGAACATCCCAAAGTGGTAAAGGCAGGACAGGCGCAAATGGCAATGTTAAACACCAATTCCCGCTACTTACACGATAATATTCTTGAATTAAGTGAGAATTTGCTCTCTACTTTTCCTGCCAAACTCTCTGTAGTACATTTCGTGAATTCCGGCAGCGAGGCTAATGAATTGGCCATCCGTATGGCCAAAGCTTACACAGGGGAGAAGGATTTTATAAGTATGGAACTGGGTTATCACGGCAACAGCAATGCCTGTATAGACATTAGTTCATATAAATTTGACGGCAAAGGCGGCAAAGGTGCGCCCGAGCATACTCACGTTGTACCCTTGCCCGATACCTTAAGGGGAAAATATTGCGGTGCAAATGCCGGGGAAAAATACGCCTCTCACGTTCGCGAATTGGTGCAGCAACTTTTGGATAAAGGTCGTAAGCCTGCGGCTTTTATTGCAGAAAGCATTATTAGTTGTGCAGGACAAATTGAACTACCCGATAATTTCTTAAAAGAGGCTTACGCCGCGGTATTTGATGCCGGCGGACTTTGTATTGCCGATGAGGTGCAGGTAGGTTGTGGGCGGGTGGGAACACATTTTTGGGGCTTTGAGCTTCACGGGGTGGTGCCGGATATTGTGACCATAGGAAAACCTTTGGGAAATGGTCACCCACTGGCAGCTGTAGTTTGTACGCAGGAGGTCGCAGAGGCCTTTGCAAACGGAATGGAATATTTTAACACTTTTGGAGGAAATCCTGTTTCCTGCGCCATTGGCAACACTGTGCTACAAGTTATTAAGGAAGAAAAGTTACAGGAAAACGCTTTACATACCGGGAATTTTCTAAAAGAGGAGCTTAACAAAATGGCTGCAAAGCATCCTGTTATTGCCGATGTACGCGGGCAGGGACTTTTCCTTGGTTTTGAATTGCTGGACCGGGAAAAAAATCCGCTTGCAAAGCAGGCGAATGCGTTGGTACAGCGCATGAAGGAACGCGGATATTTAATGAGTACCGAAGGACCGGATGATAATGTGCTAAAAATTAAACCACCTATGAGCTTTAATCAGGAACATGCCAATCAATTCTTAAAAGATCTGGACCTGGTGCTGACAGCTGATTTCTTTCAAATATAAAAAACATCAATAAACTAAAGATTATGAAAATATATTACGGACTTCTTGTTTTGTTCTTAATCAGCTTTACCGGTGAGGCGCAGGAGAGGCAGCCACATGAAGATCATCAGGTTTTTCAAATTAATCGCCTTGAACCAAGGGCAGATTTTTTTGCATTTGAATCTTCAGAAAAAGCTTCCGAAGCAGATAAAACGCTTTCCGGGCGATATCATAGTTTGAACGGAAAATGGGATTTTAAATGGGTCCGTTCTCCAAAAGACCGACCAACTGACTTTTTTAAACCAGGACTTAACAGCTCAAATTGGAAAACAATAGAAGTGCCCGGCAATTGGGAAACCCAGGGGTTTGGATACCCCATTTATTTAGACGAGCGTTATCCTTTTGAGAATACCTGGCCCGATGTGCCACAGGATTACAATCCGGTTGGCAGTTACCGCAAAACATTTTCAGTTCCGAAGGAATGGGAGGATCAACGGGTAGTACTCCATTTTGCAGCTGCAAAGGCCTTGTATGTCTATCTCAACGGAGAATTTTTAGGTTATGCAGAGGGTTCTAAAACTCCTTCGGAATTTGATCTTACCGGCAAGCTAAAAGATGGGGAAAACCTGCTTGCCGTTCAAATGTATAGATGGACCGATGCCAGCTACCTCGAGAGTCAGGATTTTCTTCGGATGAGCGGGATAGAAAGAGAGGTATATCTCTATGCCGAGCCTAAAGTTCATATCTCTGACCTGGAAATAAAAGCAGGATTAGATAAACAATATTCATCTGGAATTTTTAGAACTGACCTTAGTTTAAAAAATAGCACCAAACTCCGTGCAAAGCTGGACCTAAAACTTAGCCTTAAGGATGTAGAGGGTCGGGTGGTTTTTGAAGAACAACGCAACCTGCGACTTAAGGCAGGGGAGGAGTCGGAAATCAGTTTTGACGCCAGATTACCTGAAGTCGCGCAATGGTCGGCTGAAATCCCTAACCTTTACACCCTGGAAGTTTCTTTGACTTCAGGTAAAGGAAAAAACAGCCATCTTTCTAAAAAGATTGGTTTTCGAAGCGTGGAGATAAAAGGTAATCAGCTGTTAGTCAATGGCAAGTCGATCTATATACGAGGTGTGGACAGGCATGAAACCGATCCACATACGGGACATGTGGTAAGTCGTGAGTCCATGGAAAAAGATATTCGCTTGATGAAGCAAAACAACATCAATGCAGTTCGCAGCAGCCATTACCCTAATCATCCCTACTGGTATAACCTTACAGATAAGTATGGATTATATGTTATTGATGAAGCAAATATTGAGAGTCATCCATTAGCCATTAATGAAGAGACACAAATAGGAAATGAGGAAAGTTGGATCCCGGCTCACCTGGACCGGGTAAAAAAAATGTACTATCGCGACAGGAATCATCCATCTATTATTATTTGGTCGCTTGGAAATGAAGCCGGACATGGTAAAGTATTTGAAGCCACTTATGACTGGCTGAAAGCGCATGACAACAGGCCGGTACAATATGAACCCGCCGGTACGGAGGACTATACCGATATTTTTTGCCCCATGTATCCTTCCCCACAGCGGTTGATCGATTATGCAACAAATAATCCTCAAAAACCTGCAATAATGATCGAATATGCCCATGCCATGGGAAATTCTGTAGGTAATTTACAGGATTACTGGGACATTATTGAAAATTATGAGGTGCTGCAGGGCGGGTTCATCTGGGATTGGGTAGATCAGGCCCTCGAATACAAATATCCCAATGGTACTCCTTACCTGGCCTATGGTTATGATTATCACCCGGACCTGCCCAACGATGGGAACTTTTTAAACAACGGCCTTGTGGATCCATACCGCAATCCGCACCCGCACCTTATGGAAGTAAAAAAGGTCTATCAGCCGGCGAAGTTAGAATTTGATTCCAAAACAGGAAAGCTGAAGCTGACAAATAAAAACTTTTTTCGAAGCTTAAACGAATATCAATTGGAGTGGGAGCTGCTGAAGAATGGTGTTGCAACCGCTTCAGGGGAGGAAATTCTTTCTAATATAGCGCCGCAGAAAAGTGCATATTTTGAACCAGCTCTTCCCGAAGTGGATTTTGCTGAAGCTGAATATATCCTGAGATTTAGCCTTAAGACTGCAAAGGAAGAGCCGTTACTTCCAAGGGGACATGAAGTGGCCTTTGAAGAATTTGCACTTAATGATCCTCTTTTTATGTCTGAAGAAATAACTGTTGATACTTCCGGTGAAAAGAAACTGAAGCTTGAATCTACACTTGACAGCTTTATTATTACAGGGGAGGATTTTGAATTCAGGATCGGTTCGGAAACGGGAGAATTAAAGTTGTGGAAATTTAAAGGAGAAGTAATGACCGAGGCTCCTATTAGGCCGCAGTTTTGGCGCGCTCCTACAGATAATGACCTGGGGAATAAAATGCATGAATGGGCTGGAGTGTGGAAAGAGGCAACAGCAAAAGCTACGGCAACCTTAACAGAAAAACCAAAAAAATCGAATAATGAGGTGACTTTTAAAGTGGGTTATGATCTTCCTAAAAAGGTGGCAAAGGTGGAAGTGCAATTTACTGTCTCCCCTGACGGAGCCCTGAAGCTCGATTATAGATTTGAGCCTTTGCAGGAGGATTTGCCAAATATTCCAAGGTTGGGAATGTACCTGCTGCTTCCAAATAAATTCACCGAAGTGGCCTGGTATGGAAGAGGACCCGAAGAAACCTACTGGGACAGAAAAACAGGTCAAAAGACAGGAATTTATGAGGGAGAGATTGCTAAACAATTTCATCGATATTCCCGTCCTCAGGAAACCGGAAATAAAACTGAGGTGCGCTGGATGCAGGTGCATGCAAAAAATCACTTTTTAAAGGCCACAGCTATGGATAATCTGCTTCACGCCAGCGTATGGCCGTTTACAATGCAGGAAATCGATCTTCAGGAAGATGAAATTGAAACTTCTGCTTCGGGACTTGTACCCGTCACCCGAAAACACGGTGCCGATGTTAAAACCGGAGAGCTAGTGCAATGGAATATAGATCACCTGCAAATGGGCGTGGGGGGAGATACCTCTTGGGGACGCCACGTGCATCCCGAATATACTATTCCCGCTAACAGGGATTATGAGTATTCTTTTGAATTAAAAGCATCTAAATCTTCATATCGTCACTAATTTTCCTGTAAATGATTTAGCTCTTTACGTGCTCAGGAATTATAGCTTTAAGTTTCCATTTATTAAACCAGAAACAGGATTAATATATTAAAGAGGTCTTTGAAAAAGCCGGATAGGTTCATGAGATAATAAGGCTATCATTTGAGAACTTTGAACATCTCTTTGTGGAACGAGTCCTTCGGTCGCCTAAATTTTAACATTGTAGAGAAGTTATTGGGAAAAGATACTCAGGAATCGCTGAAAAAGGGGACAAAGGGCTCCTTGGTCAGGTATTGAAAATCAAAATCTTTTGAAATTATTTTTGTCACCTACATTGTCACCTTAAAATAAAAAACCCAGTAAACACAAGGCTTACCGGGTTATAAAGTGGAGTCGGAGGGGTTCGAACCCTCGTCCAAACAAGCAACTCAGCTGCTTTCTACACGCTTAGTCTTCGCTTGGTTGTCGATGCAAAGCCGGCCGAAAACCACCAACTTTACACGTATTCCCGCTTAAGTTTCAAAACCGCATCAGGACCCTGCGGTTTCTATATTTACTTTACCGGTGCCTCTGGTGTGGACGCCGTAAATCAAGGCTTCCACGAGACATCTTGGCTCCCTGCCTTGCAGGGACTAAGCATTCCTACTGTGATTCGGATTATGCAGCCAAGGCGTAGTTATTCTCGCCGTTTAAAAAGTGTGAAAAATGAGATTTACGAGCTATTTCCCAGCGCTCGACGTGCTTACAACTCAATTAGACTCGCTGTCAAAACCAAGTCGACCCCAATATGTAAAAGAACTTCTGCAATTTTATTGCATTTTTCATGCCAAAACATTCGAAAATGCCTTAGCATTAAGTGGAACAAAAATAGAAAATTTTGCGACATAAACCACATGTGGAAGCACATGATTCTTCATGCGCAGCAATCTCGAAGCCTTTTTAAAAATGGCATTTTCTGCGCCCTTTAGATTTGCTATCTTTGAGAGATCCAAACAAATCAAAAGCTGTTCAAGAATGATAAAATTTGCCCTTATTAAAGAGCGAAAATCTCCCCCAGATCGTCGTGTTGTTTTTTCCCCGGAAAAACTTAAAGAGGCCGTAAGCCTGTTTCCCGAAGCGCAGTTCAAGGTGGAGAGTTCAGATATCAGGATCTTTTCAGATGAGCAATATCGAAAAGCCGGGTTTGAGGTGGCCGAAGATGTTTCAGATTGTGATGTCATGCTTGGGGTAAAGGAGGTTCCGCTGCCGTATCTTATTCCGAATAAAAAATATTTTTTCTTTTCTCATACCATCAAGAAACAACCTTATAACCGGGATCTTTTAAGAGAGATCCTCCAAAAGAACATTGAGCTTTTTGATCATGAGGTGATCGTAAGTGAAACCGGTAGCAGGCTTATTGGCTTCGGAAGATATGCCGGACTCGTGGGAGCTTACAACGGTTTCCGCGGAATAGGTCTCAAAAATGACATTTTTGAGCTCCCTAAAGCTGAAGAGCTTCCCGATCTCAACGCCATGCTTGCCGCTCTTGACAAAGTTAGGCTTCCTCCATTAAAGATCGTCCTCACCGGAAGTGGAAAAGTAGCCTTTGGTGCGAAGGAGATCCTTGAACATATGTCCATTAGCAAAGTGGAGGTAGAGGATTTTCTAAATAAGGATTATGATAAACCCGTGTACTGCCATATCGATGTACTTGATTACAATAAGCGGAAGGATGGCGCTCCAGGGAATAATCGCGAATTTTACAGTCAGCCGGAACTTTACGAATCCAACTTTCATAGGTTTAGCAGGGCGGCCGATTTCTTTATTGCCGGTCACTTTTATGGAGAAGGCGCACCGGTGTTCTTTACGAGCCAGGATGCGAAGTCGCCAGATTTCAGGTTGAAGTATGTAGCCGATATTTCCTGCGATATTGCAGGCCCAGTTGCCACTACCATTCGTCCGTCAACCATCGCAGAACCTTTTTATGGCTATGACGCACAGGAAGAGAGGGAAGTCGATTTTCGGGAGAAAAATGCTATTATGGTGATGGCAGTAGATAATCTTCCCTGTGAACTGCCAAAAGACGCAAGTGAAGGCTTTGGGGAGATGTTCCTGAACAATGTGCTGCCTGCATTCTTTAATGGAGATAAGGATGGCATCCTTGATCGCGCCCGAATGACCAGGAATGGAGAACTTACCAAGCAATACCAATATTTGAGCGACTATGTAGCAGGAAATGAGCTAGGAGTATGAAAAAGATGATATTTTGTTCCATGATGATTTTGTTTACAGGCATTAATGCTACTGCGCAGGTGAAGATCATGACCTACAATATAAAATATGCGAATGAGAATGATGGAGAAAATAGCTGGTCTCAGCGAAAGAACCACCTTATGGCTCAATTAGGATTCTATGAACCTGATATTTTTGGAGTACAGGAGGCATTGTATAGTCAGTTGGATTTTTTAAAGGAAGGTTTGACGGGTTATGAGTTCTTCGGAAAAGGTCGCGATGATGCGGCACAAAAAGGGGAATTCAGTGCCATATTTTTTAAGAAGGACAAATTTGAACTGTTGCAGGAAGGGACTTTCTGGCTCTCCACAACTCCCCAAGCTCCAAGTAAGGGTTGGGATGCAGCTTATCCAAGGGTGTGTACCTATGGGAAGTTCCGGGAACTTCAAACTGAGAAGGAATTCTGGGTTTTTAATACCCACTTCGATCATGTAGGGGACGAAGCAAGGAAGAATAGCGTACAACTTATCCATGATAAGATCACAGAATTAAATGTAAATAAGATTCCTGTAATTCTAATGGGAGATCTTAATCTGGAACCTCAAACAGAGGAGATTAGATTTCTGAAGAAATTGTACAGGGATTCCAAAGAGGCGGCTGCTTTGAGCTTTGGCCCCGAAGGAACTTTTAATGCGTATGATTTCCATACGCCTGTAGAGCGGAGAATAGATTATATTTTTACTACTGAAGGAGTGGAATTATTAAAGTACGCAGTACTTAGTGATTCGAAAGATCTGAAATATCCATCAGACCATTTACCTGTATTGGTAGAACTCAAATTTTAAATCTGATTCATAAAAAAGAGGCTGCCTGAATAGTCAGTTTTTCATCAAGCTTAACTAGTTACTAGTTCCGCTTCCATTTTTTGATGGCTCCTGAAATAAATTCAGGAGGAGAAATTACATGCTTTTCAAACAGCCTCTTTCTACTGGTTTAATAAACCGATTCCTTTATATCGGGTTAATAGGATCATTAGGTCCCGCGCCTGCAGGCCCGTTAGTGTCTGAATCCATACCCCGGTCACGGTTTGGATCTCTGGTGTCTCTTGATCCAGGTGGCGGTGTAATTGTTCCTCCCGAAGTATTGCCAGGCGTTCCAGGCGTACTGGCATTACCGGCTCCGGTTCCACCCGGAGGGAAGTTGCCACCCTTATTTCTCACGTCTGGATTATCTCTATTAGGATCACGAGATTCAGAGGCTTCTTTTCTGAATTTCTGAATTATATCTCGAAAATGTTCTCCGGCAGCCTCGCGGCCTCCAAGTCCATAACTTAATGCTACAGCAACAGCGATAGCTCCAAGAATAAGTCCAAAGGCAAGTTCCACGATCTCATTTGCAATTCCCATGGTTCTAAGGGCAATGGCAATGAACAATGCCAGCGAAGCCCATCGAATTACTCCGGCGATAAAATGATTTTTGCTGGAGCGGGTCATGGTATTGTAGATCAATAGAGAAATGTAATTTCCAACAGCAAGAATAACAAGTCCAAAAAGGATCTGTCCTGTTACTTCAAGGATTTGATGTAGAATTTCAGTAAGTCTCGATAACCCAAGGATCTCTACAGCAGTGATTATTCCGAAGAAAACTAAAAAGAAGTAGATAAGATTCGCTACCAGTTTTGATAAGGATTGCCCGGCCCCGATCATGTTGTGAATCTGGATCTTTTCCGCAGTACGATCAAGTCCTATACTTTTAAAGAGGTCTTCAAGAAAATTCGCAAGGTACTTTCCACCCCAAACAAAGACGGTCAAAATGAGGGCAGCAATAATGATCTCTCCGATAAGTTCGGTGAATCCATAGAGGATGTCATTTGCCGGTTCGGAGATCGCATCCAGCCTCAAAGTGTTGAAAGCCTGGATAAGGAAGGGAATGAAAATTACGATGAAGACTACTTTCCTTAAGATGTTCACCAGCCTGTCGGTATCTTTAAATCCGGTTTTATCGACCAAACGATCTAGCAGTCCGCCCCCAATGCTTACCAGGTTGGCAACAAATTTCGCCAGGACATAACCAATGAACCCAATAAGAAGGGCGCCAATAAGGTTAGGAATGAAAGAGAGAAATTCGTTGAGCATATTTTCGAGTGGAGCCAGCACCTCACTTATCCCCAGAACTTCGAGAGCGATCAAGAGTACAATGATCATTATAAGGTAATAGAAAATATTTCCAACGAAGATGTTGGTATCGTCAACATTATCCCCTCCAAAAATGCGTTCGTCCCAGGAGGTTTTTCTCAATAGTTTTACGACCATGGTCTTAATGGCCTTTGCGATAAGCCAGCCAATGAGGAGTACCAGTAAGGCTCCTAGCAGGTTAGGTAGAAAATAGGCAATTCGATCTCCTATGTTTTCCATTTGTGTTTCCATAATTTATTCTTTTTTTAAGATAGTTAGTACTTGAAGGTAGCTTAAAAAGGACTTCTGCCACAGACACTTAACAAGAGTTTAAAAAAATATTCAGGTTGTTGTTAATATTTTTTTAGTCGGAATCTCCGGCTGAAAAATGAAAGAAATTAGGAGTAGCAAGGGCTGAAAGCAGATGCCATTTTTCACAAAAAAAGTTGAATTTTTTTTCAACAGTCTTTAGTTGATAAGAAAGCGAAACCTCATAATTGAAAACTCAGGAATTAAAATAACTTTATCCCTCTTTCAAGTAAAACAAAAACAAAACGGCCATGGTTGAAGAATTATTTAGCACCCAGACTTATACCTATAATGAGGTACTGCAAGCATGTTTAAAATATTTTAAAAATGACGAGCTCGCAGCCACCACCTGGATAAATAAGTATGCAGTAAAAGACAAAAACGGAAAATTTCTAGAATTAACTCCCGATGATATGCACCGGCGTATGGCGAAGGAATTCGCACGAATGGAGGCGAAATATGCAGACAGAGCACAAGGGAAGGAAAATTTGTCTGAATATGGAAAGTCCCGGGAATTTCTTAGTGAAGAAAGAATTTTTCAACTTTTTAAAGATTTTAAATACAGCATTCCTCAGGGTAGTGTCATGGCCGCCTTAGGGAATGATCAAATGATTGCTTCCTTATCGAACTGTGTGGTGGTTCCTCCGGTCTATGATTCTTACGGCGGGATTCTACATACAGATCAACAACTTGTTCAGTTATTCAAGAGACGCTGTGGAGTAGGAGTGGACCTTTCTGGGCTTCGTCCTAAAAATGCACAGGTTTCTAATTCAGCGGGAACTACCACGGGCGCAGTTTCCTTTATGGAGCGTTTTTCAAATACCACCCGTGAAGTAGCTCAAAACGGCCGTCGCGGAGCATTAATGCTTACTATTGATGTGTCTCACCCCGATGTTGAAGATTTTATTACGATCAAACAGGATCTTAAAAAAGTGACTGGGGCGAATATTTCCCTTAGGCTTACAGACGAGTTCATGCAGGCAGTAACTGAGGATACAGATTTCACCTTACGCTGGCCAATTGACAGTCCTAATCCTAAATACACCAAAACAGTACGTGCAAAAGAATTGTGGGACACCATTATTAAATGTGCTCACAACACTGCAGAACCAGGATTGATCTTCTGGGATAAACAACATACGTATTCAACTTCTTCCTTCTATCCAGGATTTAAGAACAGCTCAACAAATCCATGTTCAGAAATCGCGATGCAGGGAGGAGATTCCTGCCGCTTGATCGCCGTGAACCTGTACAACTTCGTTGATAATCCTTTTACTGAAAATGCTTCGTTCAACCACGAGAAGTTCTATAAAGTGATCTATGAAACTCAGAGGTTAATGGATGATCTTGTTGATCTTGAACTTGAGGCGGTAGAAAAGATCCTTGCAAAGATAAGTCAGGATGAGGAGCCCGATTTCATCAAGAAGAACGAGATCGACACCTGGAAACTACTTGCCGAAAATGGTAAAAATGGTAGACGTACCGGCCTTGGCTTCACCGCTCTCGCCGATGCCGTTGCCGCTCTTGGAGTAAAATTCGATACAGATGAAGCTCTTGAGGTGGTAGATAAGATCATGCAAACAAAATTGAAGGGAGAATTTGACAGTAGTATTGACATGGCGATCACCCGCGAGCCTTTCAAAGTTTTCGATCCTGCAATTGAAGAACAGTCAGATTTCGTTCAAATGATGAAGAGGGAATTTCCTGAGCTTTACGGACGCATGATGCAGCACGGAAGAAGGAACATCTCAATTAGTACAGTTGCTCCAACCGGGAGTTTAAGTATGCTTGCGCAAACCTCTTCAGGAATTGAGCCTGTTTTCATGCTGTCTTATAAGAGAAGAAGAAAAGTGAATGCATCAGGTTCAAATGCCAAAGTGGCTTTTGTGGATGACACCGGAGATGCTTTTGAGGAATTTACTGTGTATCATCCAAAAGTGAAAACATGGATGGATGCATCTGGAAAAGAAGCAATTGAGCAAAGTCCTTATGCGGGTGCAACTGCGTCTGAGATCGACTGGCAGAAGCGAGTTGAGATGCAGGCGCTGGTTCAGAAATACACCACGCACTCTATAAGTTCTACGATCAACCTTGCCAGTGATGTGACTACAGATAAGGTAAGTGATATTTATATCGAGTCCTGGAGACAGGGCTTAAAAGGAATTACGGTTTATCGTGATGGCTCAAGAAGCGGAATTCTTGTTTCTTCAGATGACAAAGGAAAGAAAGAAGGCAGCAAGGATAATGCTTTTGCTGAAACCTATGCGCCAAAACGTCCTAAGAAACTTGAGTCCAGGATCATTCGTTTTAACAACGAAAATGAGAAGTGGCTTGCAGTAGTTGGTATTCTGAATGATCGCCCATATGAGATCTTCACTGGTAAGATGGAAGATGTTTTCAACCTGCCAACCTGGGTTGAAAAAGGATTTGTGATCAAGAATCGCGATGAAGACGGAAAGTCAAGATATGATTTCCAGTTCTGTGACAAGCACGGATATAAAGTAACGATTGAAGGTCTTTCAAGATCCTTTAACGAAGAATACTGGAATTACGCCAAGCTGATCTCTGGAGTGCTACGTCATGGAATGCCAATTCCTTACGTTGTGGACCTGATCAATAACCTGAACCTGCTTGACGAAAGCATCAACACCTGGAAAGCAGGAGTTGTTCGTGCCCTTAAGCAGTTCGTGCCCGACGGTACTCCTGCAGCCGACAAAGAATGTGGCGAATGTGGAGATCCTGAAGGAATAATATTTTCTGAAGGATGCCTGGTTTGTAAGAGCTGTGGTTACTCCAAATGTGGATAATGATTTAATTTTGTCCCCCGGTAAATAGAAAACCCCGCTTCTGAAAAGAAGCGGGGTTTTTGTTTAACATCTTCCGTACCTACGGCTCGGTGATGATCTTTTGCACCTTCGGTGCAACCGATCTTTAGCTCCTACGGAGCTGCTTTTTTAGTTTTGACATAGGTACAGATCGGAAGTTCTCACTTTTCATGTTCGCTCTATTTCGAAAAAGCGTCTGGAAAGGAGAATTGGAAATATAAGATCGGAACAGCTGGAGTTTATAAAAGAAACTTTAAACGACATTTTGAGGTACTAAATAAAAAAGACCTAACAGGTTTTTAAAACCTGTTAGGTCTAATCCTTAGTTATATGGCGCCGATTTGCAATCCGTGCTGAGATATTCTCTAAAATGAATTGATCGTCTTCCTAATTGCTGTTAGATTGCTTAGTAGTCTTTCCAAATACTGAATATCCAGCATGTTCGCACCATCACTCTTTGCATTTGCCGGATCGAAATGTGTCTCGATAAAAATTCCGTCGGCACCTGTGGCAATTCCTGCCCGTGCTATGGTCTCGATCATATCGGGTCTTCCTCCCGTAACTCCGCTGCTTTGGTTAGGTTGTTGCAAAGAATGAGTAACATCAAGAACGGTAGGTGCAAATTCTCGCATGGTTGGAATTCCGCGGAAATCCACGATCATATCCTGATATCCAAACATAGTTCCGCGATCTGTAACCATTACCTGCTCATTGTTGCACTCCTGAACTTTGTTCACAGCGTGTTTCATACTCTCCGGACTCATGAACTGGCCTTTTTTGAGGTTGACTACTTTCCCTGTTTCTGCAGCGGCGACTACAAGATCTGTTTGCCGCACAAGGAAGGCAGGGATCTGTAGAACATCTACATACTCGGCAGCCAGTTGCGCATCCTCTCTTTCATGAATATCGGTTACAGTAGGAACTCCAAAGGTTTCAGAAACTTTCCGAAGGATCTTTAGAGCTTTTTCATCTCCAATTCCTGTAAAACTGTCTATACGACTGCGATTCGCTTTCTTAAAGGAACCTTTGAAGATGAAGGGAATCTCAAGTTTTTCTGTAATACCCACAATGGTTTCGGCAATACGCAAAGCCATGTCCTCGCCTTCAATGGCGCAGGGACCTGCAAGTAAAAAGAAGTTGCCGGAGGTGGCGTGCTTTATCTGTGGTATCTTATGTAGTTGCATAAATAAAAATTTACCGCAAAGATACCTTTTTTGAAAGCTAATTCAGAAATGCCTTTTTTGAGACCTGTTAATTTTCGTCATCCTCGCCAGAATCTTCGTTTTCCGCTTCGGGCTCTACAAAGGGTGGCTGGATTTCGTAACCCAGTGCTCTTATGATCCTGTTATTGTCATAGTAAAAGTGCGCCTGGTTGACCTTGTTATTTTGAAATTTGAGAGCGACGTGATATGGAAAACTTATGGTCTCGCCATTGGGATAGCTTAAAGTATTGGTCCCCCAGTGCAAGATCCAGTTTCCTTTTCGGGGGCCTTCGGGCACTGAAACCGGAAGCCAGGCACCATCTTCGGCCAATAGAGGGGTGGCCGATTCCCGGCCTTTTTTCCAGTAATTGATCGTTTGATCCAGAGACAGACTGTCAAAGCTGCCCAAATTATAAAAATACGCCTCCCGCTGTACGTGACTTCTCAACATCTCCCAATTACCGGTCTCATAAGCTTTCACTGTTTCTTTTGCGGCCTGCATTGCATTGTCCTCACTCGGGAAATCGAGACTTACCTTTCCGTCGATCTGGGAAAAGCCTTGTTGCCCAGTAATGAAGATCGCGATTAACAGAAGTAACTTCTTCCACTGCATTGTTTTTCCTTCCTCTTTCATGACTCCTGATTTTAATTATTTACTTGAATATGAATTACTTAAAGTTAAGGAAATCTTATGGGAATAGGAATTGTGGATTCCTAAAATATGAGCAATCTCAGATTATGAAACATTCCCGAAGTTTAATTGGGGCCTTTCAATTCCTGAAGAAATCCACTGAATTCAAACGTTGGCATAACATGTTGCAAATCAAAATTTTATAGGAAATTTAAAATAAAATATAATTCTAAATGCTGCTGTTTTTTATGGAAAAAATAAACGTACCTTTGCAGCCTTTAAAAATCAGGCGTTTATATGACAGCTATTAAAAACATCGCGATTATCGCACACGTTGACCACGGAAAGACTACTCTGGTAGATAAAATTATGTACCATTGCCAGCTTTTCAGGGAAAACGAAAATACCGGAGATCTTATTCTTGATAACAATGATCTTGAAAGAGAAAGAGGAATTACTATTACCTCCAAGAATGTTTCCGTAGTCTACAAAGGAACCAAGATCAATATTATCGATACTCCGGGTCACGCCGACTTTGGGGGAGAGGTAGAGAGAGTTCTTAACATGGCCGATGGCGTGTTATTACTTGTAGATGCTTTTGAAGGGCCAATGCCGCAAACGCGTTTTGTATTGCAAAAAGCGATCGACCTTGGGTTAAAGCCTTGTGTGGTGATCAATAAGGTAGATAAGGAAAACTGTACTCCCGAAGAAGTTCATGAGAAAGTTTTCGACCTGATGTTTGAACTTGGCGCCGAAGAATGGCAGCTTGATTTTCCTTCAGTTTATGGCTCGGCCAAAAATAACTGGATGAGTGAAGACTGGAAAAATCCTACTACCAATATCGAACCTTTGCTGGACATGGTGATCGAACATATTCCATCTCCTAAGATCGCAGAAGGTACTCCGCAAATGTTGATCACCTCTCTAGACTTTTCTTCCTTTACTGGAAGGATCGCCATTGGGCGTCTTCAACGTGGAACTTTAAGAGAAGGAATGCAGGTTGCGCTTGTAAAGAGAGACGGAACCATTAAGAAAACAAAGATTAAAGAATTACATACTTTCGAAGGTCTTGGCCGTAGAAAGATAGAAGAAGTACAGGCAGGTGACATTTGTGCCCTGGTTGGACTTGAAGGTTTTGAAATTGGAGATACAGTTGCCGATGTCGAAAATCCCGAAGGACTTAAGACCATCGCGATTGATGAACCAACAATGAGCATGTTGTTCACCATTAATGATTCTCCTTTCTTCGGAAAAGACGGAAAGTTCGTTACCTCAAGACACATCAAGGAACGCCTGATGAAGGAACTTGAAAAGAACCTTGCACTTCGAGTGAATGAAACTGACAGTGCCGATAAATTTTTGGTTTTCGGTCGTGGAGTTCTTCACTTATCGGTACTTATAGAGACCATGCGTCGTGAAGGATATGAACTTCAGATTGGGCAGCCACAGGTGATCATCAAAGAAATTGACGGTGTAAAATGTGAGCCGGTTGAAGAAT
This sequence comes from Salinimicrobium oceani, assembly GCF_012037645.1. Taxonomy (NCBI): domain Bacteria; kingdom Pseudomonadati; phylum Bacteroidota; class Flavobacteriia; order Flavobacteriales; family Flavobacteriaceae; genus Salinimicrobium; species Salinimicrobium oceani. The sequence goes on along the minus strand of NZ_JAAVJR010000001.1, from coordinate 536,879 downwards.
TGACCATCGACCTTCCTGAAGATGTTTCAGGAAAAGCAGTGGAAATGGTTACGCTTAGAAAAGGAGAAATGCTGAGCATGGAAGGAAAAGGCGACAGGATGACCATCCAGTTCATGATCCCTTCCCGCGGAATTATAGGTCTTAGAAACCAATTGCTTACGGCCACTGCCGGAGAAGCTATTATGGCTCACCGATACAAGGAATATCAGCCACTTAAAGGTGGAATTCCTGAAAGACAGAATGGATCACTGGTTTCTATGGAAACCGGAAAAGCTATACCTTATTCTATTGATAAACTTCAGGATCGCGGAAAGTTCTTCGTGGATCCGGGAGAAGATATTTATGAAGGTCAGGTTATTGGAGAGAACTCACGCCAGGATGATATGGTGGTGAATATCACCAAAACCAAAAAACTTTCTAACGTTCGTTCCTCTGGAGCCGATGATAAGGCCAGAATTGTACCGGCAATCAAATTTTCTCTGGAAGAAGCGCTTGAGTATATTCAGAAAGATGAATATGTTGAGGTAACACCAAAACACCTGCGATTGAGAAAGATCTATCTTACTGAGAACGATCGTAAGAGAAACAAGATCGCATAAGCTGAAATAATTTTATTAGTAAGAGCTGCCAAAAATTGTATTTTTGGCAGCTCTTGTTTTTGGAGCCCGATCTAAGGTCTCCAGATAGATCAATACCGAATCAATTTTTAAACTGCTGAATTATTATTTATGGAACTTTTTGGAATATCATATATTGAATGGATTGGCTACCTGGCTTCTTTTTTCCTGCTGCTGTCATTTCTTATGAGGAACATTACCACCTTAAGGTATATTAACAGCCTTGGCTGTCTTTTATTTGTGGTATATGGTCTGCTGCTTGACGCCTGGCCTATTACGATCACAAATGGTGCAATAATCCTCATCAACATTTATTACCTCTTCATCAACAGGAAGAATCCTGAAAGTTAGAATACGAGGTACGAAGTTAGATTTACACGTTTTCAAAAACACTTTCCAAAAATGTCATTTTTGGAAGGTGTTTTTTTTATTGTTTACATCCAACTACAACTAAAATAGGCGCCCCTGATGGAGAGGAGTTTGCCACGCAATGGCAATAAAAGTTGTGATGTTTTAACCTTGTTGGAATTTGGTGCTTGGAATTCGGCCCTTGAAATTCGATAGTTGGAATTCGGTACTTGGAATTTCGTGCTTCGAATTTGGTGCTTGGAATTTGGTGCTTGTAATTCGGTACTTGAGATTGGGTGCTTGGAATTTGGTGCTTGTTCTTTGGTGCTTCGGTTATACCGTCTTTTGAACCACTTCAAATACTTTTTGTCCGTCGCACTTTAGGGTTTTTGAAGGATACTTGAGGAGCAGGGCGTAATCATGGGTGGCCATGAGAATGGTCTTTCCGTTTTTGCTGATCTGTTGCAGGACTTCCATGATCTCTACAGAAGTTTGTGGATCTAGGTTTCCGGTAGGTTCATCGGCAAGGATGAGTTCAGGATCATTAAGTAGGGCCCGAGCAATAGCAATACGCTGCTGTTCCCCTCCCGAGAGCTGGTAAGGATTCTTAAATCCTTTTGTGCCCATTCCTACTTTCTTCAGTACTTCTTCGATCTTGGCATCCATGGCTGCCTTGTCTTTCCAGCCGGTTGCCTTGAGCACGAAAAGCAGGTTCTCATTGACATTTCTGTCATTGAGTAGTTTAAAATCCTGGAAAACCACACCCAGTTTCCGGCGTAAGAAGGGAATATCCTTTTCCCGTAAGGTTCGCAGGTCGTAATCTACGATCTGGCCTTCACCTTCGGTAAGCGGGAGGTCGCCGTACAAGGTTTTCATGAAACTACTTTTTCCGGTTCCTGTCTTTCCAATGAGGTAAACAAATTCTCCTTTTTCGATCTCTATATTAACTTCAGAAAGAATTAACGCCTCTCTTTGATATATGGCGGCATCTTTTAGGTACAGAACAGTATTGGACATGGAAAATTACATTTTTGAGAGGTAAAAGTAAGAAAGAGAACGTAATTATGATGGTTCGTGTTGCTTTTCTTCTGCTGAATTTTTCCGCAGAAAATTTTAAGTTTCATTTAACGGCCCGGTATAATTTATCCTACAGGATTGGCGTTATTACCAAAGAGTTTCTTATATCTTTGAATCATCAACAAACAATTCCTACGAATGAAACATAACAAAATCTGCTTATTTGTTGTTTTCTTTTTTCTTTCCATTTCAGGGTTTTCTCAACAATCTGCCATTCAGACAAATGAACTTGCCGATTATCACAGGGCCTTGGAATTATACAACAATCAGCAATACCTCGCCGCACAAACCTTGTTTGACGAAGTAAAAGATGAGGTTGATGATGAGAGGATAGAAGCCAATTGTGCATATTACATTGCTAATGCTGCCATACGACTCAACCAGCCAGGAGCAGATAAGCTCATGGAAGATTTTGTGCAGCGTTATCCTACCAGCACAAAGACCAATGCAGCATTTTTGGACGTAGCCGATTACTACTTTGAAACCGGAAAATATTCTCTTGCCCGTAAATGGTATGATACCGTAGATCAAAGAAATCTCAGTAAAGCCGAAAAGGAGAGGTTCAACTTCAATAATGGCTATGCCTATTTCAGAGCCAATCAACCCGAAGAAGCCAGGGAATACCTGAGTAAGGTTCAGGATTCAAAAACCTATGGTTCGCAGGCTAAATATTACCTGGGCTTTATGGCTTACGAAGGTGATGATTATGAACAGGCAAATGCACTTTTTGAGGAGGTGCAGGATAACGAACGTTACGAAGAAGATCTTTCTTATTTCCAGGCCGACATGAATTTCAAGCAGGGGAATTTTGAAAAAGCTATTCAATTGGGGCTCGAGCAATTACCTCGTGCCGATCGTCGCGATAAGTCTGAACTCAACAAGATCATTGGAGAGAGCTATTTTAATCTTGGACAGTATGAAAAAGCTATTCCTTATCTCAAGGAGTATCAGGGCGAAAGAGGGAAATGGAATAATACAGATTACTACCAACTGGGCTATGCCTATTTTCAACAGGACAATTTTGAGGCAGCAATTTCTGAATTCAATAAAATTATTGATGGTAAGAATGCCGTCGCACAGAATGCCTATTATCATCTTGCCCAGTCCTATCTTAAAACAGATAAGAAGCAGCAGGCATTGAACGCATTTAAAAATGCGAGTGAAATGGATTTCAATATGGAGATCAAAGCCGATGCTGCTCTAAACTACGCCAAACTTAGCTATGAGATTGGAAATAATTATGCCAGCACTCCACAGGTGCTTCTAAATTATCTTGAAGCTTATCCTAATTCCCCTGCAAAAGATGAGATCAATGAGCTGTTGATCAATTCATTCATTACATCCAAGAATTACGAAGAGGCCATGAGGTTGCTAAAAGGGAATCGCAATTTTCAGAACAATGTTGTTTATCAACAGGTTGCTCTTTATCGCGGGCTTGAACTCTTTGAGGAAGGGAATTACCAAGAAGCGAGCGAATATTTCGACCTTGCACTCAATGAGCGTCGGGATCCGAAATTCACTGCGTTGGCCACTTTTTGGAAGGCAGAGAGCGATTTCAACCTTCGCAATTATCCTGAAGCTTTGATTGGGTATAGGGAATTTAGTGGAATGAGTGGGGCACAAGGAGTTTCAGAAAAGGAAAATCTCGATTATAATATTGGGTACGCTTATTTCAAGCAGCGGGATTATGCCAGGGCGGCTGAATTCTTTAACCGCTATGCAAGAGACACCGGGAAGGACAGGTTGCGAAGGAACGATGCTTATGTGAGACTGGGAGACAGTCACTTTGTTAATAGCAGTTACTGGCCGGCAATGGAGGCTTATAACGCGGCTATAGCACTCAATGGTGCTCAAAATGACTATGCGGCTTTTCAAAAAGCCATTAGTTATGGATTTGTACAGCGTAATGACACAAAGATCTCTGAGCTTAATGATTTTCTTCGGAAATATCCCCGCTCTTCTTACAGAGATGATGCGGCATACGAACTGGGCAATACCTATGTGGCGATGAAAAATACTTCGCAGGGTATGGAGGCTTACGATCGATTGATAAGAGATGTGCCCGGAAGTCCTTTCGTGCCACAGGCGCTATTAAAGCAAGGACTAATCTATTATAATAATGACCAGGGAAATCAGGCGCTGGATAAACTGAAAAAAGTGGTGGCCGAGTATCCTAATTCTGCTGAAGCTGTACAGGCCGTGAGTACTGCACGTCTTATCTATGTTGATCTGGGCAGAACAGACGAATATGCGAATTGGGTGAAGAATCTCGACTTCGTGGAAGTCACCGATGCCGATCTTGACAATACTACATTTGAATCTGCAGAGAAGCAATACCAGGAGAACAACACTGCTGCAGCCATTACTGCTTTGAGCAAGTATCTGAATTCTTTCCCTAACGGGATACATTCAGTACAGGCTAATTTTTACCTGGGACAACTGTATTTCAGAGATGGTAATAAACAAAAGAGCATTCCGCATTACAAATACGTTATTGGAAGATCTTCTTCAGAATATCTTGAGCAGTCGCTGGCAAGGCTTTCAGAAGTATATCTTGAAAACAGAAATTACGTTGAGGCAATTCCTTTACTTAAAAGGCTGGAAGTGGAAGCTTCTTATCCTCAGAACACCATTTTTGCGCAGTCAAACCTTATGAAATCATATCTGGAGAGTGAAAAATATTCGGAAGCAGTGACCTATGCAGAAAAAGTTCTTGCCAATCCAGATGCCGAAAAAAGTGCGAAAAATGATGCTCAGGTAATTATAGCCAGGGCAGCGATGCGTACTGGGAATGAAGATAGAGCAAAGCGTGCATATGCTGAAGTTCAGAAATCGGCTAGTGGAGAATTGGCTGCAGAAGCTCTTTACTATGATGCATATTTTAAGCACAAAGGAGGAAGTTACCAGGCATCTAACGATGCAGTACAGCGCCTGGCAAAGGAATATTCAGGTTATAAGCTTTATGGTGCGAAAGGGCTTGTGCTAATGGCTAAGAATTTCTATCAGTTAGGAGATGCTTACCAGGCAACTTACATTCTTGACAACGTGATCAAGAACTTCACTCAGTTCCCCGAAGTGGTACAGGAGGCAAAGCAGGAACTAAGTCGAATCAAAGCACAGGAAGCTAAAACAAATGCTTCTGTTGAAACAAACAATTAAAAATACTTAATAAGCCTTCTCATGAAAATCAATTCATTAAGTACAATCTTTATATTTTTAATTTTTACCGGCTACACCTTCGCTCAGGATTTAGGAAGTGAAACTGTTGAGGTGGTAAAGCCCTATACCCCTACCGTAAGTGATGCCGCTAAGATCAAAGAAACACCTAAGATCACAGATTCTCTAAACCTCGCAAAAAGGCCTGTGGTGTATAGCATTTTTTCTGTGCCGGTAGCTTCCACCTTTTCACCAGCTAAGGGAAGAGCAACCACGGTAGAAAGGCAAAGGCCACCAAAGCTTTATGATAATTACATTACTCTGGGTTTTGGAACCTATACAAGTGCCCTTGCAGAATTCTACAGCAATATTGAAGTCACCCGTACAGATAACTTCGGAATATTTCTAAACCACAACTCGGCCCAGGGAGGGATAGATGATGTAGTTTATGACGATCATTATTATGATACCGAACTCAATCTGAACTATTCTTCAAGGAATCGTGACCTTATCTGGAACCTGGATTTTGGAGCAGAGCATCAGCAATACAACTGGTATGGAGTGCCAAATTTCATCGGGATCCAGTTGCCAGAGATAGATCCACAACACAATTACTATAGCGTATTTACCGGTGGTGAGGTGAACTGGGACAAATCCTTCTTCGACAGGGCCGAAGCCAGATACAGATACTTTGGAGATGATCATGGTTCTGCAGAACACAGGGTGAAAATAAAACCCACTCTGGAATTGCCTATTGGCGGAGAACTTTTTCACACCAATCTGATCTTTGATTATGTAAAAGGGGATTTTGACAGAGGTTTTTATTCAGATGATCCCATTAGCTACAGCAGCATGAATGCAGGATTACAATCCAGCCTGCTTGTTCTTAGAGATGATCTAACCCTGAATCTTGGGGCTGCTATTTTCTACAACTATGATTCAGATAACGGAGATGGCGGAATTTATGTTTACCCGCAGGTGAAAGCGAGCTATCGAATGGCGGGAGATTACTTTATAGGATATGCAGGGCTGGAAGGGGAACTGCGACAGAATAGTTACTACGATTTTGTACAGCGAAATCCTTTTGTTTCACCTACCCTGGAAGTTCGACCTACAGACAGGCAATATGATGCCTATGTAGGTGCTAAAGGGAAACTATCCAATAGCATAGGTTATAATATTCGTGCGAATTACGTGGCTGAAGATGCCAAACCCTTGTTCAGGTCGAATCCATATTATGGGGGAGAGGATTATAGCTATGAGAATTCCTTCGAAGTTGTATATGACCGGGTCAATACGGTTTCCGTCTTTGGTGAACTGAATGTAGACGTACGCCGCAACTTGAACCTGAGGCTTAATGCCAGCTTTTTTGTTTATGATACCGATGAGCAGCAGGAGGCGTGGAATCTTCCAGATTTTGAAGCCAATGCAATGCTCGACTGGCAGATAACCTCAAAATGGTCTGCCGGGGCCGATCTCTTTCTTGTAGGAGAACGAAAGGATGCCAATATGTTTGTAGACAGAACTGGAGGAGAATCAGTTAGATTTGCCTCAGTTGCAGATCTGGATTCTTACCTTGATCTTAATGCCAGGCTGGGTTACAGGTTCAATGACAGGCTTTCAATCTTTGCCCGTGGTAATAATTTGCTGGGTAACAATTATGAAAAGTGGAAGAACTACCCTGTACTTGGGTTACAGGTAATGGCCGGGGCAACTTATAAATTCGATTTCGGAAGATAAGTGATTCTGAGAAAGTTACAGGAGGTCGGTTTAGATAAACCGACCTTTTTTATTTTCGAAAAGGAGGTTTAATGCATCCTTAACAATTAGATAACATTGATATAAAAATAGGTTCTTATGGAAGTATGTAATATTGCAGCTCGAAAAAAACCAAGGAAAAGTGTATTTTTCAGCACTTTTAATATTTTTAACTTTCTTTTTTTAGAAAATGGCAAAAACTAAATTTAAACGGACGAAGCGAAACAGGCCCTACCTGAACGTCCTAGACTTTATGGTTCAGGAAAAGACATTTCTTGCCATAGTAATCATTGGTCTTGTACTGGCAGGTATCCTTACTGGTTATGGCCAGGCCGGAATGTGGCTCGGATTCTTTTTCGCTGCTTATGCAACTGTGGCTAACGATAGTATTCAATCTCTCGGAACCTTTATTGAAAGCAACAAGAACCGGAAGTGGTGGGTGATGTGGCTGTTTATAGGGATCATCTTTCTTGCGGTGGTGACCTATAGCTGGGTCGAATTTGACGGAGACGTTACCTATAGACGCCTTCTAAGTGCAGAAGGCACCACTAAATATCCGCACCCCGAAAATTTCAGTTTTTTCCAGATCATTGCACCGCTTGTACTGCTTATCCTTACCAGGTTAAAGATGCCGGTGTCTACAACCTTTCTTATTTTAAGTGTTTTTAGTGCCGATACTTCAGGAATTACTTCCGTAGTTTGGAAATCCTGGACCGGATACATCATGGCTTTTGTTCTTTCTTTCCTGGTGTGGTATCTGTCGTACAACGCAATAAAGAAATATTTTAAAAGCCGAAAATTTAACAAGAGCTGGAATATAGTTCAATGGATCGTGAGCGGTACTCTTTGGGGAGTGTGGGTGATGCAGGATGGAGCTAATATTGCTGTTTTCTTACCAAGACAACTCGACCTCTTTCAGTTCATAATTTTTGCCTTTACTATTTTCGCTGGGTTGGGTCTGCTTTTTTATTTAAGAGGAGATAAGATTCAGGAAGTTGTGAGCGAAAAAGCGAGGATATCCGATGTAAGGGCTGCCACTCTTGTTGATGCTACTTATGTCATCCTGTTGATCTACAAACTTTTTATTAGTACAGTACCCATGTCCACCACCTGGGTATTCCTTGGAGTTATTGGAGGTAGAGAAATTGCGGTAAGCCTTTCACGTACCAAGAAAGGTAAAAAACACCGCAAAAAAGCAGGAAGGATGATTTTCAAAGACTTCTCTTACGCCATGATAGGTCTGTTTATCTCAATTGCGCTTGCTGCGGGAGCAAACCCGGACATTCGCCAGGCCATCGGAAATGCGATTATGAGCTGGTTCTAAAACCCGATTAATACAAATAAAAAGTAATGCGCTCCTCTTTGGAGCGCATTTTCTATTTTTACGCAAATTATAAGACCATGACCAAAAAAATACTTTTTTTACTCCTTACCTGCGGAATGTTTTTCGCCTGTGACAATAAAGAAGAAGCAGATCTTTTAGTGATCAACGCCAAAGTTTACACTGTAGATAAGGAATTTTCAATTGCTGAAGCCTTTGCTGTAAAGGACGGTAAATTTATAGCTGTGGGGACTGCACAGGAGCTTCAGGAAAAATTTAATGCTGCTGAAGTTCTGGATGCCGGGGGGAAAAGCGTTCTTCCGGGACTAATTGATGCTCATGCCCATTTTTATGGTCTGGGAACAAACATGCAGGCAGTTGACCTTACCGGAACTACCAGCTTTAAAGAGGTAGTAAATCGCATTACTGAATTTCAGAAGGAAAAGAATACAGATTTTGTAGTAGGCCGGGGTTGGGATCAAAACGATTGGGAAGTAAAAGAATTCCCGGTCAAGGACACCCTAGATCTGCTATTCCCAAATACACCCGTAGCTATTACGCGTATTGACGGTCACGCCATCCTTGCCAACCAGGCTGCTCTTGATGCTGCAGGGATCACTGCAGAGACACCTGCCGAGGGTGGAGAGATCGAGGTAAAGGATGGGAAACTGACCGGAATTCTTATCGATAATCCCATGGCACTGGTAGAGAATGCTGTGCCAAAGACCAGTATTCAGGATCAGGTGGCGGCTTTACAGGATGCTCAAAAAGAGGTATTTCAGTATGGATTAACTACGGTGAATGATGCCGGCCTTGATCGGGAAACCATCGAATTGATTGACAGCCTTCAGCAGGCGGGAGCACTAGACGTGCGTATTTATGCGATGATCAGCAATACAAAGGAGAATCTGGATTATTATCTTCCGAAGCAACCCTTGAAAACGGATAAGCTTAATGTGAGATCTGTCAAGTTCTACGCAGATGGAGCTCTAGGTTCAAGGGGTGCAGCCTTAAAAGAATCTTATTCAGATAAACATGATCATTATGGTGCGCTGCTTTCTTCTGTTGCCGATTTTAAGGCTACTGCTGCACGAATAGCAAATTCGCCTTACCAGATGAATACGCATGCCATTGGAGATTCAGCAAACGTTGTGGTTCTTAGGACTTATGATTCCCTGCTGGCCGAGGCTGGAGATCGCCGTTGGAAAGTAGAACATTCTCAGGTTATCGCTCCAGAAGACGTCAGGTACTTCAGTAAAAATATTATTCCTTCTGTCCAGCCTACTCATGCTACCAGTGACATGTACTGGGCGCAACAGAGGTTGGGTGCCGAAAGGGAAAAAGGTGCTTATGCCTACAAGAAGTTGCTGGAAGAGGCCGGAATAATTGCATTAGGAACAGATTTCCCAGTGGAAAAAGTAAGTCCGTTTTTAACCTTTTACGCGGCCATAAGCCGAAAGGATGTTGAAAATTATCCTGCTGAAGGTTATTATATGGAACAGGCACTCTCAAGAGAGGAAGCTTTAAAGGGAATGACTATCTGGGCCGCATACAGCAACTTTGAGGAGCAGGAAAAAGGGTCTATAGAAGCAGGTAAGTTTGCCGATTTCGTGATCCTCGATAAAAACATCATGGAGATCCCCGAAACGGAGATCCCAAACCTCAAAGCTAATGCCACATATCTGGGAGGTAAGCGCGTTTACAGTAGTGTGAAGTAGGACGTGCCAATTTAAACTGAGCCTGCAAATTTTCGCAGCTAAGTTTTAAAGCCTCAGAAAAAAATACTCCTCAAAAATGTCATTTTTGAGGAGTATTTTTTTTAAATAATTACCAGTGAAAAGTAGTTGTAGGAATCAGAAAAGAGCAACAGATCTTTGTGCAGGAAAAGGATCTATTTTCCTCCGTTGGCTCTAAGGTCCAGCTTGCACTGGTCATCAAAGTCCAGAACATGCTGTCCGTTTTCCAGGAAGCTAAAAGGCGAGGTGCCAAATTCAATTTCAGCATTCATAAGGCAGCCTTCCACGTTGCAGTGCGCTTTTTTCTTGGGATCGGGATCTACGTGAGGCGTCTGGGCAGTTGTACCATTGTTCACCAGCCCAAAAAGATGGCCAAACTCGTGGTGTAATGCAGTGGTCTGGATTTCGCTTTGGGTGCCAGAACTCGCCATTTCCCGTATTTCCTTTTCAAAGATCACCATAGAGGTGTTCAAGTAAGCTTTCCCTATTATTCTTCGTTGCGAATTGCTGTCGGTACTTTTTTCATCGGCAAAGAAGATGTAAGTGCCCAATTTTTCATCATTGGAGAAAACAGTTCTGTTCTCTTTTTCAATCTTTACGATCTCGTCGATGGAGTAAGTGCCAAGGTTCGGTGAAGGTATGGCACGGGTTTTTATCGAAATTCCGTTTGGCTTATTGAGATATTTTCCGAGGAATTTTTGGAGGCTAACAATCGCTTCAGAAGTTGGTTCAGATCCTGTCACGTACACGATCTCGACCTCCAGAGAAGTGAATTTTTCATCGCTTAGAAAATCCCTGGCCGATGCTCCCAGCACCAGGTCGTTTCTATGAGATGACGAGGAATCTTCAGCCTCGTCTACAGAACATCCTGCAAAAAGTAAAACAATAATCAGCCAGCTAAAAAATCTAATTCCCGAAGAAAATGTCATCGTACTATTTTAATTTAAGTTGTGCGAGGTAGTCATAATGTTCTCCTTCAAAGAGCAGCTCACATGAAAAACCATTCTTACCTGCTGCTAAATATAAGGAATCGAAATCAAGATAAAGCCAGGGAAAATTATCTGATGTTTCCCCTTTATAGCTCAGTTGATAGTTGAGTTCCCCGTAATAACCCTGGGAAGAATCTACCCATACTCCGCCATCTTCATCTGCATCAAAAAGATAGATAAGATCGGAAGAGTCTATTAGCACCTGCCCATCTTGAGCCAAAAGGTTTTTTAGCTGCTGAAAAAAATCATCTAAAAATCTCATTTTACCTACAATGCCAGTACCATTCATGAGCAGCAGAATGGTATCAAATTTTTCTTCGGAAAGCTCTTCGAAAGCTATATTCCTCGCATCAGAAATACCTCTTTTTTCGCAAATCTTGATTGCGCCGGCAGAAGTGTCTATTGCAGTGACCGGTAAATTTCTTTCCTGCTGAAGGTACAGAGTGTGACTGCCCGCCCCGCACCCAACATCCAGAACTTTTCCCCGGCAGGAGGTTAAGGCTTTTTGCTCGAGTTTTGGCATCTCCTTAAAGTTTCTAAAGAGGTATGCAACTGGTATTACATCATCATCAAAATCGGGGGAGTGGACGATAATGTCTTCATTGTCACCAGCTTCATAGAAGGCTGTAATAGCCTTTCCGAAAATGTCTGGCTGCTCTTTTATCTTGTTCACGTGCTAGTTCTGTTTATCTTTGCGCCATGCAGGAAGAGATCGATGGGCTCCCGCAGAGGGCCAAAGATAAACATAAGGAGAATAAGAAGTTTTTCTCTCAGCTTAAAAAAAAGCCACCAAAGCATCTTGACCTTCAAATGCAGGAGCTGCATGAGGAGGAATTTCAGAGAACAGACTGCCTTAAATGTGCTAACTGCTGTAAAACCACCGGACCTCTCTTTACCAATAAGGATATTGAACGCATTTCCAGACACCTGCGCCTAAAGCCGCAGCAGTTCATCGATAAGTATCTGAGGATAGATGAAGATAAGGATTACGTCTTGCAGGAAGTACCCTGTGCCTTTCTCGCTCCCGACAATTACTGCCTCATCTATGATGTGCGACCTAAGGCCTGCAGTGAGTTTCCTCATACTAATCGCAAAGACTTCCAGAAGATCTCAAATCTCACCATGAAGAACGTTGCAATTTGCCCGGCAGCGTTTAATATTGTAGAGGAAATGAAAAAGCGGCTGCCTTAGCAGCCTCTTTGTTGCAAGTTGCAGGTTGCGCGTTTTATGGGAATGCGGTAAATTGAGGTATAATCCTTTAAACTATGGCCGATTCTTATCATCAACTGGAGATCTCTCAAAAATCCATGGATCTTTTTTACGCTACTCATCGCCTCAGTCATACTCTACCAAGGCATGAGCTTTATGAACTGGGTAGCCAGGTAAGAAGGTCCTGTGACGGAATAAATTCTAACATTGTCGAAGGGTATGGCAGAAAAAGATACAAAGCTGATTTCATCAAGTTTCTAGTCTACGCCCACTCCAGTTGCGATGAGACCAAAAACCACTTAAAAAAGATAACTGTTCTCTATCCTGAATTGGTAAAGGACCATTTATATCTAAAGGATGAATATGATCGCCTTAGTGCCAAGATCTATAACTTCATTAAGTACGTTGAGAAGAACTGGAAGATTTAACCCGCACAGTGCAACGTGCAACATTTAATAATAGAGCAAATATTTCTCCCTTACCTTCGCGTATTCCTCTAACCCCGGCTTCCAGCTCGCACGAATCTCCTTTGCACTCATCCTACTTTCTATTTGGTGCTGGAGTTTTTTAGTTCCGGCGAGTTTGGTGAAAAACGAATTGAAAAATTCCTCTTTTCGAGAGGTAAGATTATAAGCTTCTATCAGCCATTCAAGATTTAAAAAGTCGAGGTTAGGGGTGTTAGAAAGATCTTTACCATAACAGGTTTTTCCCAGGTGCTTAGGGGATTTTGCTCCTTCATTCGATTGAGGGACATAAGAAAAAAGGTATTTGTCATTAGGCAGGAAAGGGGAACCAAAAACCTGGAACTGCTTATCGGTTCCGCGGCCGGCATTAACATTGGTGCCCTCAAAAAAACAGAGGCTGGGATAAAGATTTACAGCCTTTGCATTAGGAAGGTTTGGGGAAGGTTTTACCGGTAGCTCATAAGGCTCGTTGCGGTCATAGTTTTCCATTTTAATCACCTGCAATGAAGGCTGAATTTTATTTTTTAACCAGCTTTCTCCATTGATCATGGTTGCATATTCCCCAATCGTCATTCCATGCACCACAGGAACAGGATGCATCCCTACAAAACTTTGATGTTGCGGTTCAAGAACAGGTCCGTCAATAAAATGTCCGTTGGGATTAGGGCGGTCAAAGACAAGGACCTCAATTTCATTTTCTGCAGCTGCTTCCATAATATAGTGCAGAGTCGAAATATAGGTGTAGAAGCGAACTCCCACATCCTGAAGATCAAAAATGAGAACGTCGAGATCCTTCAGCTGTTCTGCGGTTGGTTTTTTGTTGTTTCCGTAGAGAGAGATCACAGGGAGCCCGGTGCGAGGATCCTTTCCATCCTCAACTGCCTCCCCGGCGTCGGCTGTTCCGCGAAAACCGTGTTCGGGAGCAAATACCTTCCGTAGATCAACTTTAAGAGAGAGCAGGGTGTCAACCAGATGGACGTTTCCGCTTTCGGTGGGAATAATGCTGGTTTGATTCCCAACAAGACCCACTTTCTTCCCTTCCAAAAAGGGCAAATAATAGTCGGTTCTTTCTGCACCTAATTTTAACCGGGGCTCCTCCTGTTGGTGTACCGAAGAGCTGTCTTCTTGAGAAGAAGTTTTGCTGTTTTCGCGCGAGGTGTTTCCGCAGGCAGCGGCACTAATAAGTAGGAATAAAAATGTACTTTTGAAAAATCTAAAACTCATAGCTGCTCTTGAATCTGGAATTCTTTATCGCCAAACGACTTATTAGTGCGAAGCAACACAAAAGTAGCATTTCGGCCCCTATAATAAAAATAGCTATTGTGGCCATTGCTATTGGGGTCATCATGATGCTGGTAGCTTTTGCAACAAGTCTGGGTCTTCAGCAAAAGATACGGGAAAAAATGTCGGCTTTTACAGGGCATATTACTATTTCCAGCTATGACAATAACAATTCCCAGGTTTCTCTTATGCCAATTTCCAAAAATCAGGATTTTTATCCTGAATTCACCAGTGTAGAGGGTGTGAAGCATGTGCAGGCCTCGGCTTACCTGGCAGGAGTGATTCGCACTGAGACCGATTTTGAAGGGATTATTGTCAAAGGGATTGGGACAGATTACAACTGGGATTACTTTAAGGAATTTCTTATTGCCGGGGAGCTGCCAGATGTTTCAAAAAACCTGAACGATGAGGTGCTTGTCTCGAAATTTACAGCCACCCGATTAGGCCTGGAAGTAGGCGATAAAGTTCCTACTTACTTCTTGCGAGATGAAAGCAGCAAGACGCCGCTCATAAGAGCTTTTGTTATTAAAGGTGTTTACAGCTCCGGTTTTCAGGAGTTTGATGAGCTTTATATGCTGGCAGATATACGCCATATTCAGCGAATCAACCGCTGGGAAAAGGATGAGGTAGGAAATTTTGAAGTCTTTCTGGAAGATTTCAGTGAGGTAGAAGAAAAAGGCCAGGAGATCTATGAGAATACCGGTTCTTTCCTTGACACCCGAACCATAAAACAACAGTATTATTCCATTTTTGAGTGGTTATCGCTTTTTGATTTTAATGTGGCGCTCATCATTGGGATCATGATCCTGGTAGCAGGGATCAACATGATCACCGCTCTGCTGGTACTTATCCTGGAGCGCACTCAAATGGTAGGGATACTAAAAGCGCTGGGGAGCAGTGACTGGACCATAAGGAAGATCTTCCTATACAACGCTACTTATCTCATTTTACTCGGACTTTTCTGGGGAAATCTAATTGGCCTCGGACTACTATTTGCTCAAAAATATCTGAAGCTTTTTCCTCTCGATCCTGAGACCTACTACGTCACCGAAGCTCCTGTTTACATTGGGTGGGAATATATTGCTGCCGTGAACCTGGGTACTCTTGTTCTATGCATGCTCATGTTGCTCATCCCTTCCTATATCATTACTAGGATATCTCCTGTAAGAGCCATGAAGTTCGACTAGAAGAGGTGTCAAAAATGTCATTTTTGGCACCTCTTTTGCCCGCTTTTAAAAGCTGCTTTTTTTCTTACCTTTGCAGCCGCAAAAATGAGATATGGAATACGCTGAAAATATATTAGGTACTATTGGTAACACCCCACTGGTCAAGATCAATAAATTGACTGAAGGTATAGATGCTCTGGTACTGGCAAAATATGAGACCTTTAATCCGGGGAATTCGGTAAAGGATCGTATGGCCGTCAAGATGATCGAAGATGCCGAAGCGGCAGGACTTTTAAAACCAGGAGGGACCATCATTGAGGGAACTTCAGGAAATACAGGGATGGGTCTTGCACTGGCAGCCATTGTAAAAGGCTACCGCATGGTCTGTGTTATGGCCGATAAACAATCCAAGGAAAAAATTGACATTTTAAGGGCTGTAGGCAGTGAGGTAGTGGTGTGCCCAACGGATGTTGCACCAGATGATCCCCAGTCGTATTATTCAACTTCAAAACGCCTTTCGGATGAGACACCAAATTCCTGGTATGTGAATCAATATGATAATCTTTCTAACACCAAAGCGCATTACGAAAGTACTGGGCCAGAAATATGGAGACAGACCGATGGGAAAGTGACTCACTTCGTAGTGGGCGTGGGTACCGGTGGGACTATTTCGGGCGTTGGAAAATATCTGAAAGAGCAGAATCCAAATGTGAAGGTATGGGGCGTGGATACTTATGGTTCAGTCTTTAAGAAATACCACGAAACAGGAGTTTTTGATGAAAAAGAAATTTATCCATACGTGACCGAAGGAATAGGAGAGGATATACTTCCTAAAAATGTGGACTTCAGCATTATTGATGGGTTTACTAAAGTAACAGATAAAGATGCTGCGATCTATACCCAACGGCTTGCAAAGGAGGAAGGAATGTTTCTGGGGAACAGTGCAGGTGCAGCTATTAAAGGTCTACTTCAGCTCAAGGAGCATTTCAAAAAAGATGATGTAGTGGTTATTCTGTTTCACGATCACGGAAGCCGGTATGTGGGGAAAATGTTCAATGATGACTGGATGAGAAAGATGGGGTATATTGAGTAACATAGGACTATGTTGCAGAAGTTCCAGAATTCTAAAAATAATGAGCCGCTTGTTACAGCGGCTTTTTTTATGGAACTATAAAGCAGTAGTTGTTTTTTCTCCTTTAGGGTTGAAGATTTGTAAAGCTGCTTCAGAATGATATATTTTAGCTTAACCAAAAAAACGTAGGAAATGAAAAAAATGCTACTGCCTTGCCTGGTCTTGCTGCTGCTCATGACTGGATGCAAAGAAACCGAGCCTGAGAATATCACCGTGGTTGAAGAGGATACCTTCAGATATCTGGCTCTGGGGGATTCTTACACGATTGGAGAAAGCGTTGCCCCGGCCATGCGTTGGCCGGTACAGCTTGTAGACAGCCTTCGAAAAACCGATGTGAAGATTGAAGATCCCAGGATCATTGCGACTACTGGCTGGACCACACAAGATCTCCTGAAGGCCATGGATGACCAGCTCAACAATGAGAAATTCGATCTTGTTTCCGTTCTTATCGGGGTGAATAACCAGTACCAGGGGAAAAGCCTGACAGCATACGAGCAAGACCTGCATGAAATTTTTGAAAGAGCTATTGCGCGTTCAGAAGAAGGTGCAGCCGGAGTATTTGCCGTAAGTATTCCGGACTATGGCGCAACGCCTTTTGGGGCTTCGAGGGAAGAAGAGATTGGGAAGGAAATAGACGAATTTAACGAGGTCTTTAAAAAGATTGCCTCGGAATATAATATTGAATATTTCAATATTACACCCATCTCCAGAAGAGCTAAGGAAGAGCCAGAGCTGGTAGCTGAAGACGGGCTTCATCCCAGTGGTGAAATGTATAAGCAATGGGTCGATCTGATCTTTAATGATGTGAAAGCCATCCTCGCCCCAAAAGATTAACAATATTTGTAAGATTTATCCCGCAGAAGAATTTCCAGGGGCGAGAAAAGCTATGAGTATATTACATACTTTTATTTTATGCGGGAGGATTACTTACATTACTTGTGGCAGTATCAAAAACTGGAACATCAGGCACTTAGAACCGCCAATGGGCTTGCAGTTAAGGTAATTTCACCAGGGTCTCATAATCTGCTTTCGGGTCCCGATTTTTTCAATGCCCGGCTGTTAATAGGAGATCAGGAATGGGCGGGAAATCTTGAGATCCATCTTCGCTCGTCAGACTGGTATATGCACGGGCACGAAAATGATCCCGCATATGATAATGTGATTCTGCATGTAGTATGGGAGCATGACGTGGAGGTCTATAGAAGGGACAATTCTCCTTTGCCTGTGGTTGAAATCAAAAAACTGGTTTTGCCTGAAGCAGTTGTTGCTTATGACGAGCTGTGTTCAGGAAATTCATCCAGGTGGATCAACTGCGAGAATGATCTTGGAGAGGTTGATGATTTCCTGGTTAGAAACTGGCTGGAGCGCCTTTACCTGGAGCGACTGGAACAAAAAACCACCCTTGTAAATACCCTTTTAGGAAAGTCGGCAGGAGATTGGGAGGCGGTGCTGTTCCAGTTGCTGGCAAAGAATTTTGGTCTTAATGTCAATGGGGAGGCCTTTCTTAGTATTGCAGCCTCAATTCCTTTTGCAGTGATAAGGAAAGTGCGAACCGACCCTTTTCAGCTGGAGGCTTTACTATTGGGGCAGGCAGGACTTTTGACCCTGCATAATGAAGATGCTTACTATCTGCAGCTCAAAACAGAATACAATTTTTTATGTCAAAAATTTAAGCTTTCTCAAAAAGGAGTTTTGCCGGTAAAATATTTCAGGCTGCGGCCCGATAATTTTCCGGAAATACGCTTGGTTCAGCTTGCCGCGGTCTATCATAAAAACGCAGCTCTTTTTTCTGCCCTCAGGCATATTTCTGAAGCACAAACTGTTTATGAATTGTTTGATGTCCAGCTGAATGATTTTTGGAATACGCACTACACCTTTAGGAGTGGCCACAGTTTCAGAAGAAAAAAACTGAGCAAAAAATTTCTCGATCTCCTGATCATTAATACTATTGTACCTCTGAATTTTACCTACATAAAAAGCCTCGGCGGAGAGATGGATCAACTTCTGGGAGTTATTGCGGCGCTTGCTCCCGAAGAGAACCAGATCATTAACAAATTCCGGACACTTAGACCCGGGTGTGCTGAAACAGCATTAGAATCGCAGGCATTGCTGCAGCTAAAAAATGAGTACTGCGATAAAAATGCATGCCTCAGGTGCGCTGTAGGACTTAAGATCCTTCAGAAAGAGCCTCAGATTTAATATCTTCGCAACATGCAAAAATTTATCAACGAGATAAGGAACTTTTTTGAAAGGCATGGATTTTATGTCTCCTCCAGGTTTGCCGATAAGCTGGGAATGAGAGCCAAGAACGTAAGACTGTTTTTTATTTACCTCTCTTTTGCAACTTTTGGAATTGGTTTCGCCATTTATCTCACGCTGGCTTTTCTTTTGAAGTTCAAAGACATGATCTACTCTAAGCGAACCTCGGTTTTTGATCTCTAAGGTGTGCTTGCCCGTCAAAACCGCTGTTGGATTAACGTTTTATTTGCTTTTTAACTCGATAAAATTTGAAAACGTTAATATTTTTAGCATCTTGCTTCGCCGAAAATTCCAATTACTATTCTAAAATTTTTATATGAGAAAGTCCTTACTTTCATTCTTTTTTTCTGCTTTTATTCTTACTACCTATGGCCAGGAGCTGCAGGTAGACGCTAATGTTCAAAATCCTACCAAGGAAATAAATGATGGCTTTGTTGAGCTCGATGTACAGGGAGGAACACCTCCTTACCAGTACAAATGGTCCAGCCAGAGCACTCCTCTTGATTCTCCCCGGGCCGAAGGTCTTGTGGAAGGGATGGATTATTCGGTCATGATTACAGATGCTGCCGGAAACGAGCTCGAAAAGAATTATAAGGTACCTGCTAAGGAAATCACAGAACATTTCAATGGCACGTTTGCACCTATAGTTGCAAGTATGGGAAGTATTCTTTTCTGGGATCCATTCTCGGCAATAGGTATTTACGATCCTGTAGTTTATGCAGATTTCAGGAGAGTTCCTGCACCAGATTGGGAGGCAAATGTAGATGGAAAGTTCGTCCTGGCCCAATGGCTGCAGCCCGAAGGTACTGAAGTGGAAGAAGGGGAAGCCATTGCCGTTGTTTCTAAAGATGGTGAAAATATTACAGCCTATGCCAATGCAAGTGGTACCCTTAGATATCTTGTTCAGGAGGGTGGCGTGATCTATAATTCAGAAAATAAGGAACATGTCATCGAGCAGGGGGCGCAGTATCTTGCGGCAATCGATTATGATAATCCTGTGGCGCTTACTCACCCCAATGGGGATTTCCAGCAAAAGGATATCCCATTTATTGTAATATGGCTGGTACTGGGAGCTTTGTTCTTTACGGTAAGAATGGGCTTTATCAACATACGTGGATTCAAACATGCCTTGCAACTTGCAAAGGGAAAATATGATGACCCTAATGCGCCTGGCCAGGTAACGCATTTCCAGGCCCTGGCAACAGCGGTTTCTGGAACCGTAGGTCTTGGAAATATAGCCGGGGTGGCCGTTGCGATCTCCCTGGGAGGTGCAGGTGCGACCTTTTGGATGATCATTGCCGGTCTTCTTGGAATGTCTTCCAAATTCGTGGAATGTACTCTAGGTGTAAAATATCGTTTTATTAACAGTGAAGGTCTTTTATTTGGAGGGCCTATGAATTACCTCAGATATGGTCTTGAGAAGAGAGGCCAAAAGGGATTAGGTAAATTCCTGGCGGTATTCTTTGCGATTCTTGCCATTGGAGCCTCTTTTGGTGGAGGAAACATGTTCCAGGCCAATCAATCCTTCGTGATCCTGGCTGGAGAATTTCCTATTCTTGTAGGGAATGGATTTATCTTCGGACTCATTGTAGCGGTGCTTGTGGGAATCGTGATCATTGGAGGGATCTCCAGTATTGCGAAAGTTACAGGAAAGATCGTGCCGGTAATGGCAGGGATTTACATTCTTGGAGCTTTGATCGTTATTGGAGTTAACATCGAAAATATTGGGCCTGCATTTTCAGCGATCTGGGACGGAGCTTTTAGTCCGAGTGCTTTAAAAGGTGGTGTAATTGGGGTCTTGATTGTAGGTTTCCAAAGAGCTGCTTTTTCTAATGAAGCCGGGGTAGGTTCTGCTGCTATCGCACACAGTGCTGCCAAGACTCATAACCCACCATCTGAAGGTTTTGTAGCATTGCTCGAGCCCTTTATTGATACCGTTGTAGTTTGTACTCTTACCGCACTTGTTTTGATCTTTACAGGAATGCACGAAGTAGAAGGAGTAGGAGGTGTTGAGTTGACATCCAGTGCTTTTGGAAGTGTGATCTCCTGGTTCCCATATGTTTTAGCGACAGCAGTATTCCTTTTCGCCTTCTCAACTATGATCTCATGGTCTTATTACGGAATGCGCGCATGGACCTATCTTTTTGGAAAAAGCAAGAAGACAGAAGTTGTTTATAAGTCGCTTTTCCTTTTCTTCGTCGTAGTAGGTGCCTCTGTAAGTTTGGGAGCAGTTCTGGATTTTTCAGATATGATGATCCTTGCAATGTCATTCCCTAACATCATTGGACTGTATATTATGAGTGGTGAGGTGAAAAAGGATCTTGATGCCTACAGGAGAAAGCTGAAGGCTGGGGAACTTTTCCGAAAGCCAGAAAGAGAAAGAGTGAAAAAGGCTTCTTAAGCGCTCTTACAAAATATGAAAAATCTGAAATCCCATTTTGCTTTCACTAGAAGTCAGCAGAATGGGATTTTTGTTTTGGTGGCTGTCATCATTCTGTTACAGCTTGTGTATTTCTTTTTCCCTGTTTCTTCGGAAGCAACTCAAGACAGGAAAACAGAGGAGCTGGTAGAGCAAATGCAGCGCTCGGTTGATTCTTTAAAGGAGGTTGCGAAGCTCGGGGATACTGCTGCTTTAAGACCCTTTAATCCCAATTTCATTTCAGATCATAAGGGATACCTACTGGGGATGTCTGTTGAGGAGATCGACAGGTTACATGATTTTCGCAGTCGGGATCTCTGGATCAATTCTGCGGAAGAATTTCAGAAGGTGACAGGAATTTCAGATAGTCTGCTTAGGAAAATCTCCCCTGCCTTTCAATTTCCCGATTTTCGGAGAAATACTTCCGGAGAAAATAAGGTGTCAAAAAGGGCATTTTCGGCACCTCTTCCAAAAGCCGACTTAAATACCGCTACGGCTGAAGATCTCAGAAAGGTGAACGGCATTGGAGAAAAGCTATCAGGCAGGATCATTAACTATAGAAACGTACTGGGGAATTTTAGAGGTGAGGCTCAGCTCCGCGATGTTTACGGACTCTCTCCTGAGGTAATTGAAAGAGTGCTGCAGAGGTTTGAGGTGAAAGAACCTTCCAAAGAACGACTAGACATAAATACGGCTACTGTAATGCAGCTGGTTGAACTGCCATATTTTAATTATGAGCAGGCCCGGGCCATAGTGAAATACAGGGAAGAAGCAGGAGAGATCACGAATTTCGAGGACCTGCAACAGATTAAGAATTTTCCGGTCGAGAAATTAGACAGAATTAATTTATATTTGACAATCGACCAGAAAAACTAGGTTTTTCGCACTTCCTTATTTTTTTCAGGTTATAAAAATCAATTTTCGAAAACAACTTTATGAACAGCAGATATTTTACAGAAGAGCACGACTTATTTAGAAAAAGCTTTCAGGAATTCTTACAGAAAGAAGTGGTTCCACATATCGAAAAGTGGGAAAAATCCGGAACTATTGACCGTTTCGTCTGGGAGAAATTTGGAGAAATGGGATATTTTGGACTTAATTATCCTGAGCAATATGGAGGGCTCGATCTCGATATTTTTTATACGGTGATCTTTTTGGAAGAATTGCAAAAGATCAACAGCGGTGGATTTGCAGCGGCGATGTGGGCTCATGCATATCTTGCCATGACACATGTTGCCAAAGAAGGAGATGAGGCAATAAAGGAGAAATATCTTACTGCAAGTATCAGTGGAGAGAAAATTGGCTGTTTGTGCATCTCTGAACCTTCAGGAGGCAGCGATGTTGCGGGAATGCGAACTACGGCTGTCAAAAAAGGTGATTCCTATGTGATCAATGGTTCAAAAACTTTTATCACAAATGGCGTTTATTCAGACTACCTGGTTGTTGCAGCAAAGACAAATCCGGAGCTGAAAGGGAAGGGAATGAGCATATTTATTGTGGACAGAGATACTCCTGGTATTTCTGCAACTAAACTTGATAAATTAGGCTGGAGAGCATCGGACACTGCAGAAATTGCTTTTGATAATGTGGAAATCCCCGCTTCCCACCTTATGGGGGAAGAAGGCAAAGGTTTTCCGTATATCATGCAGCATTTCGCGTTTGAGAGGCTCATCATGGGGATCAATGCACATGCCAGGGCAGAATTTGCCCTCGACTATACCCTACAATATATGAAGGAAAGAGAGGCATTTGGAACAACTATCGATAAATTCCAGGCCTTAAGACACACTTATGCCGATATGGCGAGTGAGGTAGAAATGGCAAAGGAATTCAATTATTCCATTGCTGAAAGAATGCACCGCGGGGTTTATGTTGTAAAAGAGGCAAGTATGTCGAAATTACTTTCTACTAAAATTGCAGATGAAGTGATCTATAAATGTCTTCAGTTCCTTGGTGGGTATGGCTATATGGAAGATTATCCATTGGCGCGATTGCTACGCGATAGTCGTCTTGGACCTATAGGAGGAGGTACTTCGGAAATACTTCGGGAGATCATTGCAAAAATGCTAATCGACGGGAAAGAATATAAACCGGCAGCTAAATAGTTTAAGGTTTAAGGTTCAAGGTTCAAGGTTCAAGGTTCGAGGTTCGAGGTTCAAAGTTTAAAGTTCAAGGTTGTGCCTGAGGACTACAGCCTTCCCTGGGTTATGAGATGCAGGATTAGTTTGGGATGAAAATTTTTTAAAATAAAATAATTGAATAATTGCGGGTTTGGAGATTTAAATTATCTTTGCAGCCTTAATAATTTCTAAAGAAAGGAGGTGACACTATGTTAATTATACCAGTTAAAGACGGAGAGAATATTGATAGAGCGCTGAAGCGTTTCAAACGTAAATTTGATCGTACAGGAACAATGCGACAGTTGAGAGATCGTCAAGCTTTCACAAAACCGTCAGTAGAACGTAGGGCTCAAATCCAAAAAGCTGCTTACATTCAGCATCTAAGAGATCAGGAAGAGATCTAGTATCAATTCCTAAGCCTGGTTCTTAGGTATATAATATTAACTGTTGATAGATTAAAGTTTAATAACTTTGTCTGTCAACAGTTTTTTTATGCCCCAAAATCAATTCGATCCCTTTTATCAATATCTGGAACTGGAAAAGCAGAATTCTGCGCATACCATTGCTGCATACAAGGCAGACCTTGAATCTTTCTCTTATTTTCTTGTTACATGCTACGGGCAACACGATCTAAAGGAGGTGAATTACCAGCAGGTGCGTACCTGGATCGTTCATCTTGTAGAGCAGGGGCTTTCCAATAATAGCATCAATCGTAAAGTTTCTTCCCTAAAGGCGTATTACAGGTTCCTGCAAAAATCGAAACAGCTTGTGGTCTCTCCATTGGCAAAACACAAGGCACTTAAGACCTCCAGGAATTTGCAGGTTCCTTTTTCTGAGAATGAGGTAGATGAAGCTCTGCTTCAAATTCCGGCGGCTGATTTTGAGGGGATCCGCAACAAGTTGATGGTAGAACTTTTTTATACTACAGGAATAAGACGCAGTGAATTGATAGGGATAAAGCTGGGGGACCTTGATATTTCCGCGGGAATGCTAAAGGTGAAGGGGAAGGGGAACAAGGAGAGATTTATACCGCTCCTCCCTGTTATAAATGATACTTTGAAGGACTATCTTCAGGAAAGAGAGGTTGTTGAAAATGAGAAATCTCAAGGCCATTTATTTCTTACAGCAGCAGGCGTTAAAATGTACGATTCCCTTGTTTACAGAGCAATTAATAATTACTTTAGAGGTATCTCGAGTAAGTTAAAGAAGAGTCCGCATATTTTACGACACTCCTTTGCTACTCACTTGTTGAACCAGGGCGCTCATTTAAATGCTGTCAAAGAACTTCTGGGACATTCCAGTCTTGCTGCCACTCAGGTTTATACCCACAACAGTATGGCAGAGCTCAACAAGGTATACAGAAGTGCGCACCCGCGGAACAATAAGAAGGGATCTGAGTAATTGTCTAATTAAAATTTAAATTTTATGAAAGTCAACGTACAATCCGTCAACTTCCATGCAGATCAAAAACTGGTAAATTTTATTCAGAAGAAGCTGGACAAACTGGAAAATCATTTCGACAATGTTACCTTTGCTGAAGTTTATTTAAAAGTGGAGAACACCAGCCTAAAAGAGAATAAAATTTCAGAAATTTTACTGAGTATTCCCGGAGATGAAATTATTTGTAAAAAGAAAGGAAAAAGGTTTGAAGTGGGTGTGGATGAATGTGTTAGTTCTTTAGAGCGACAACTTCAAAAGCGAAAGCGCAAATTTAATGTGCAGGTAGCCTAAAAAATATTTTCTCAAATGTTTTGAGAACAGAATTAAATTTATACATTTGCAGTCCGTTAGAAATAGCGGACTTTTTTTGTGAAAAAAGAGGTCTTAGGCCGATGTAGCTCAGCTGGCTAGAGCAGCTGATTTGTAATCAGCAGGTCGTGGGTTCGAGTCCCTCCATCGGCTCTGAAATTTTGTAAAAATTTCATTTTTGAAAGTTCATTAAATTTTGAATTAAAAAGCTTTGTATAGTAAATTAATTTTCTGTTAATTTGCGGCTTCAAAAAAGTAGCCATTTCAAAGCAATGGTTCTCTGAAATATTGAAAAGGTAAAAATTGGGGAGATACTCAAGCGGCCAACGAGGACAGACTGTAAATCTGTTGTTTTTTAACTTCGCAGGTTCGAATCCTGCTCTCCCCACCACTTTAATTCAAGATTTCGAATTCAAAATTCAAGATTGATTTTGAATTGTGAATTCTAAATTTTGAATTGAAACGCGGGAGTAGCTCAGTTGGTAGAGCGTCAGCCTTCCAAGCTGAATGTCGCCGGTTCGAACCCGGTCTCCCGCTCTGAGTTTTTCTAAATGAAAACTGCTGAGAAGGTTTTTTAAAAACTTGCATTGTAAGTTGAAAAGGGCTTTTTCTTGATAGGTTTTAAAAGAAGGGCTGGAGTTAAAAGAGAAGATTGCTTCTTTTTAACCTTATGAATATCACGCTACGGCGTGTTTTTCTGCTAGGAGTAAAATAAGTAGATATTCTTTGAACCGTTTAGTTGTCTCCCCAAAATAGCTTTGTCGGAGGTGACTTTTTTTGCCGACGTAGCTCAGGGGTAGAGCGTTTCCTTGGTAAGGAAGAGGTCACGGGTTCAATTCCCGTCGTTGGCTCAGAGATTTGTATAAAATTGAACACTAATATATAACTAAGATTAAATAAGTATTAATTATGGCAAAGGAAACTTACGATCGGTCCAAGCCGCACCTTAACATAGGTACCATTGGACACGTAGATCACGGAAAAACAACTTTAACAGCAGCGATTACTAAGGTAATGGCTGATGCCGGTTATTCAGAAGCTAGATCTTTTGATCAAATTGATAATGCTCCGGAAGAAAAGGAAAGAGGTATTACCATTAACTCTTCACACGTTGAATATTCAACTGAGAAGCGTCACTATGCACACGTTGACTGTCCTGGTCACGCCGATTACGTGAAGAACATGGTTACTGGTGCTGCTCAAATGGACGGTGCTATTCTTGTGGTTGCGGCTACAGATGGTCCTATGCCACAAACGCGTGAGCACATCCTACTTGGACGTCAGGTTGGTATCCCAAGAATTGTTGTGTTCCTAAATAAAGTTGACCTTGTTGATGATGAGGAGCTTCTTGAACTAGTTGAAATGGAAGTAAGAGATCTACTTTCTTTCTACGAGTATGATGGAGATAACGGACCTGTAATTTCAGGATCTGCTCTTGGTGCTCTTAACGGTGATGAGAAGTGGACAAAGACTGTTCTTGATTTGATGGAGGCTGTTGATGAGTGGATTGAACTTCCAGAGCGTGATGTTGACAAGCCATTCCTTATGCCTATCGAGGATGTATTCTCTATTACTGGGCGTGGTACTGTTGCAACTGGTCGTATCGAGACTGGTGTAGCTAACACTGGAGATCCAGTTGAGATCATTGGTATGGGTGCTGGAAAACTTACTTCTACAATTACTGGAGTTGAAATGTTCCGTAAGATTCTTGATAGAGGTGAAGCAGGTGATAACGTTGGTATCCTATTGAGAGGTATTGAGAAAACTCAAATCTCTAGAGGTATGGTTATTACTAAGCCAGGATCTGTAACTCCACACGCTAAATTCAAAGCTGAGGTTTATATCCTTAAGAAAGAAGAAGGTGGACGTCATACTCCATTCCATAACAATTACCGTCCACAGTTCTACGTACGTACAACAGACGTAACTGGAACAATTTCTCTTCCAGAAGGAGTAGAGATGGTAATGCCAGGTGATAACTTGACAATTCACGTTGATTTGATCCAGCCTATTGCAATGAATGTTGGTCTACGTTTCGCTATCCGTGAAGGTGGTAGAACTGTAGGTGCTGGTCAGGTAACTGAAATTTTAGACTAATTACTGGTTTATAAAAAAGTTAAGGTTTCCCGTCATGGGCGGGAAACCTTGACTTATATTTACGGGTTTAGCTCAGTTGGTAGAGCACTGGTCTCCAAAACCAGGTGTCGGGAGTTCGAGTCTCTCAACCCGTGCGCAAGAGTGGTCTTATAAAAACCTCTTTTTCAAAATATATTGATCAACTACAAGGCCACCGTATTCTTTCCGAAAGAAGAGGCAGGAAACGGAGCCGGCACTTAATTTCAAGGTTAAGTGAGAAAAAAATTAAACCATGGCAGGAATAGCAAATTACGTTTCGGAGTCCTACAATGAATTGAAAAACCACGTTACCTGGCCTACATGGGCAGAGGCGCAAAGACTCACTATTATAGTATTGGTCTTTTCAGTGATTTTCGCATTGGCAATCTGGGGTGTAGATACTGTTTTCAGTGGCGTGATAGAGCAATATTTTGAGTGGATCAAATCATAAAAAATTATTGCAATGGCAGAGGTTAAAGATAAAAGCTGGTATGTGGTTCGTGCCGTTAGCGGACAGGAAAATAAAGTAAAGGAGTACATTGAGCGTGAAATTGCTCACGAAGGCCTTGAAGATTTTGTAGAACAGGTTCTTGTTCCTACCGAAAAAGTTATCCAGATTCGCAATGGTAAGAAAGTGAACAAGGAAAGGGTTTATTTTCCTGGTTACGTCATGATCCTTGCCAACCTGGGTGGTGAAATTCCCCATATCATTAAATCTATTAACGGCGTTATTGGTTTTCTTGGTGAAACAAAAGGCGGAGATCCTGTGCCTTTAAGAAAATCTGAGGTTAACAGAATGCTAGGTAAAGTGGATGAACTTTCTGTTAAGGCAGATAATGTAGCGATTCCGTTTACTATTGGTGAAACTATTAAAGTAATTGATGGTCCTTTTAACGGGTTCAACGGGACAGTTGAGAAGATCAATGAAGAGAAGCGTAAGCTTGAGGTGATGGTGAAGATCTTTGGTAGAAAGACACCGCTGGAGCTTAGCTATATGCAGGTAGAAAAAGTATAATAACTGTTACACTATATATTTTTGGATAGTTTTAGTATGCTTCCACTAACAAAACTATCGTCTTAAAATTAATAAAATGGCAAAAGAAGTAAGTAAGGTTGTTAAGTTACAAGTTCGCGGAGGTGCTGCTAACCCATCACCACCAGTTGGACCAGCTTTAGGTGCTGCCGGGGTAAATATCATGGAGTTCTGTAAGCAGTTCAATGCCAGAACCCAGGATAAGCAGGGGAAAGTATTACCTGTTGTGATCACTGTTTTTAAAGATAAGTCTTTTGACTTTGTGATCAAAACTCCACCGGCTGCAGTTCAGATTTTAGAAGCTGCGAAGGCTAAGAAGGGTTCAGGAGAACCAAACCGTAAGAAAGTAGCTAGTGTTTCTTGGGATCAGGTAAGAGCCATTGCTGAAGATAAAATGCAGGATCTAAATGCATTCACTATTGAGTCTGCAATGAAGATGGTAGCTGGAACAGCAAGATCTATGGGAATTACTGTAAAAGGACAGGCACCTTTTTAATCCAAAAAGAAATTAAAAATGGCAAGATTGACTAAAAAGCAAAAGGAAGCACAGTCTAAACTTGAAAAAGGTAAAACTTATTCGGTTGCAGAAGCTTCAGCTTTAATAAAAGAGATTACTAACGTAAACTTTGATTCCTCTGTGGATATCGCCGTTCGTTTGAACGTAGATCCACGTAAGGCGAATCAAATGGTGCGTGGCGTAGTTACCTTACCTCACGGTACTGGTAAAGACGTAAAGGTTTTAGCTCTTGTGACTCCAGATAAGGAAGCAGAAGCTAAAGAAGCCGGCGCAGATTATGTTGGTTTAGACGAGTACCTTGATAAGATCAAAGGTGGCTGGACAGATGTTGATGTGATCATCACTATGCCTAGCGTTATGGGTAAATTAGGACCCCTGGGACGAGTTCTTGGACCAAGAGGCTTAATGCCTAACCCTAAGACCGGAACTGTAACTATGGATGTAGCTAAAGCTGTATCTGAGGTTAAAGCCGGTAAGATCGACTTCAAAGTAGATAAGACAGGTATTGTTCATGCTGGTATTGGAAAGGCCTCTTTTGAAGCAGATAAGATAGCAGGAAACGCAAGAGAATTATTAACTACCCTGGTTAAATTAAAACCTACGGCTGCTAAAGGTGTATACATTAAAAGTATCCACATGTCTAGCACTATGAGTCCTAGTGTTGAGATTGATACTAAAAGGTTCACTGAGCAATAATATTATTGGATTATGACAAGAGAAGAAAAATCAAGAGTAATTGAAGATTTAACTGCCCAGTTAGCTGATAATACCACTATTTATTTAGCAGATATTTCAGGTTTGAACGCCTTGAATACGTCAAATTTACGCAGAGCTTGTTTTAAAGCAAACGTGAAGCTTGCGGTAGTTAAGAATACACTTCTGGCTAAGGCTATGGAGAGTTCAGATAAGGACTTTGGAGATCTTCCTTCAGTATTGAAGGGAAATACTTCCATCATGTTCTCTGAAACAGGAAATGGTCCGGCTAAAGTAATTAAAGAATTCAGAAAAAAATCTGACCGTCCTTTACTAAAAGGCGCATTTATTGAAGAAGCTATTTTCATTGGAGATGATAAACTGGATACCCTGGTTAGCATCAAATCTAAGGAAGAAGTTATTGGAGATATCGTTGGATTACTACAATCACCTGCCAAAAATGTTATTTCGGCACTTAAATCTGGTGGTGGTAAAATCGCAGGAATTCTTAAGACCCTTTCTGAAAAAGAAGGATAATATAGTACGCACTTTTTAACAAACATAAATTACATTACATTTTAAAAACGATAGAAAATGGCAGATTTAAAAGATTTCGCAGAACAATTAGTTAACTTAACAGTAAAAGAAGTTAATGAGTTAGCTGATATTTTGAAAAATGAATACGGGATTGAGCCTGCTGCTGCAGCTGTTGCTGTTGCTGGTGGTGCTGCTGCTGGTGGTGAAGAAGCCGCTGAAGAGCAGTCTGAATTTGACGTAATCCTTAAAGCTCCGGGTGGATCTAAACTAGCCGTAGTGAAATTAGTAAAAGAACTTACCGGTCTTGGCTTGAAAGATGCTAAAGAATTGGTAGATGGTGCTCCAAAACCAGTAAAAGAGGGAGTTTCTAAAGACGAAGCTGAAGCATTAAAAGCACAGTTAGAAGAAGCAGGAGCTGAGGTTGAGCTTAAGTAAGCTAACCCCACACACTATTATAGGTTTAGACCCCGGGATTTGGTTCCCGGAGGTCTAAACCATTTTGCGTATATAAACATTTCCTGTTTATTTCGCACCTATTTTTTTAATATAACATAATTCCGTCCATTGATGTTAGCAACGCAAACTGAAAGATTGAGTTTCTCTTCTGTAAAGAACAGGCCTGCTTACCCCGACTTTCTGGATATCCAGATCAAGTCATTCCAGGACTTCTTTCAACTAGAAACAAAATCAGAAGAAAGAGGAAATGAAGGTTTATATAATACCTTCATGGAGAACTTTCCCATTACGGACACCCGTAACCAATTCGTACTAGAATTTTTAGACTATTTTGTGGACCCGCCGCGATACTCTCTTCAGGAATGTATTGAGCGTGGATTGACCTATAGTGTGCCGCTTAAAGCACGGTTAAAGCTTTACTGTACAGATCCAGAACATGAAGATTTTGAAACTATTGTTCAGGATGTGTATCTGGGGACTATTCCTTACATGACCCCGAGTGGTACCTTTTGTATCAATGGAGCTGAGCGCGTAGTCGTTTCTCAGTTGCACCGGTCTCCCGGAGTATTCTTTGGACAATCCTTCCACGCCAACGGAACGAAACTTTATTCTGCCCGAGTAATTCCATTCAAAGGATCGTGGATTGAATTCGCTACCGATATCAATAACGTGATGTACGCGTATATCGATAGAAAGAAAAAATTACCTGTAACTACACTTTTCCGTGCCATAGGTTTTGAGCGCGATAAAGACATTCTGGAGATCTTTGACCTTGCTGAAGAGGTGAAAGTTTCTAAAACAGGACTTAAAAAAGTGCTTGGTCGTAAACTTGCCGCCCGTGTATTGAACACCTGGTATGAAGATTTTGTAGATGAAGATACGGGAGAGGTAGTTTCCATCGAGCGAAATGAGATCATTTTAGATCGTGATACGGTTCTTGAAAAGGAACATATCGAAGAAATAGTTGAAACCGGTTCCAAGACGATTCTTCTTCATAAAGAAGATAATCAAACCGGCGATTATGCTATTATTCACAATACATTACAAAAAGATCCAACCAACTCCGAAAAGGAAGCGGTGGAACACATATACCGTCAGCTTCGTAATGCAGAGCCGCCAGATGAGGAAACTGCGCGCGGTATTATTGACAAGCTCTTCTTCTCAGATCAGCGTTACAGCCTTGGAGAAGTAGGACGTTACAGAATGAACAAAAAACTTGGTCTTGATGTAACTATGGATAAGCAAGTGCTTACCCGTGAGGACATCATCACCATTGTAAAGTATTTAATTGAACTTATTAACTCCAAAGCTGAAGTTGATGATATCGATCACTTGTCTAACCGTCGTGTTAGAACAGTAGGAGAGCAGTTATCACAGCAGTTTGGAGTAGGACTTGCCCGTATGGCAAGAACTATTCGTGAGCGTATGAACGTGCGTGACAACGAGGTATTTACCCCGATAGATTTGATCAACGCGAAGACACTTTCTTCTGTGATCAACTCTTTCTTTGGTACTAACCAGTTGTCTCAGTTCATGGACCAGACGAATCCACTTGCAGAGATCACTCACAAGCGTAGACTTTCGGCTCTAGGGCCTGGTGGTCTTTCCCGTGAGCGTGCTGGATTTGAGGTGCGTGACGTTCACTATACGCACTACGGAAGGCTTTGTCCTATTGAAACTCCTGAAGGACCAAACATTGGTTTGATCTCTTCATTGTCATCTTATGCGAAAGTGAACTCCATGGGATTCCTGGAAACTCCTTATCGTGAGGTGATCGATGGAAAAGTGAATACTAAAGATGCGCCTCGTTATTTAAGTGCTGAAGAAGAAGAAGGAAAATTGATCGCCCAGGCGAACATTCCTATTTCTGATGATGGTACTATTGAGCGCGAAAGGATTACTGCCCGTGAGGAAGGTGACTTCCCGCTGGTGGAGCCAACAAGTGTACATTACATTGACGTTGCTCCAAACCAGATCGCTTCTATTTCTGCATCTCTTATTCCATTTTTGGAGCATGATGATGCGAACCGTGCCTTGATGGGATCAAACATGATGCGCCAGGCAGTTCCACTATTGAGAGTTGATTCTCCAATTGTTGGTACAGGATTGGAAAGACAGGTAGCTACAGATTCGCGTGTATTGATCAATGCTGAAGGAGAAGGAACTGTAGAATATGTTGATGCACAAAAGATCACCATTAAGTACGACAGGACAGAGGAAGAGCGCATGGTTAGCTTTGACTCAGATTCGAAGACTTATGAGCTGGTGAAGTTCAGAAAGACCAACCAGGGTACTTCTATTAACCTGAAACCTATCGTTAGAGTAGGAGACAGAGTTTCTAAAGGTCAGGTACTTTGTCAGGGTTATGCTACCGAGGCAGGGGAACTTGCTTTAGGACGTAACATGAAGGTGGCCTTCATGCCTTGGAAAGGTTACAACTTTGAGGATGCGATCGTGATCTCAGAAAATGTGGTAAGAAATGATATTTTCACTTCTATTCACATCGATGAGTATGCACTTGAAGTAAGAGATACCAAACTTGGTAACGAAGAATTGACAAATGACATTCCTAACGTTTCAGAAGAGGCTACAAAAGACCTTGATGAGAACGGAATGATTAGAATAGGTGCCGAAGTGAAGCCTGGAGATATTCTTATCGGAAAGATCACTCCTAAGGGAGAAAGTGATCCTACTCCCGAAGAGAAACTTCTTAGAGCAATCTTCGGTGACAAGGCAGGTGATGTCAAAGATGCTTCTCTAAAAGCTTCTCCATCTTTAAGAGGTGTGGTAATCGACAAGAAATTGTTTGCCCGTGCTATTAAAGATAAGCGTAAGCGAGCTCAGGATAAGGAAGACGTTGCTGCACTTGAGAAAAAATATGAGGCGAAATTTGCCATTTTAAAGGCAGAACTAGTTGATAAGCTTTTCGCAATCATAGGTGGTAAAACTGCACAGGGTGTGATGAACGACCTTGGGGAAGAGATCCTTCCAAAAGGTAAGAAGTACACTCAGAAGATGCTTCATGCTGTTGATGATTACGCTCACCTTACTCAGGGTACCTGGACAACAGATGATCACCTTAACCAGTTAGTTGCAGATCTTCTGCACAACTACAGAATTAAGGAAAATGACATCCAGGGGAACCTAAGGAGAGAGAAATTTACAATTTCTGTGGGAGATGAACTTCCTGCAGGTATTCTTAAACTTGCTAAGATCTATATCGCTAAGAAGCGTAAGCTAAAGGTAGGGGATAAGATGGCAGGACGTCACGGGAACAAAGGTATCGTTGCGCGTATTGTACGCCAGGAAGACATGCCGTTCCTTGAAGATGGAACTCCTGTTGATATTGTGTTGAACCCTCTTGGTGTACCTTCACGTATGAACATTGGACAGATCTATGAAACTGTTCTTGGATGGGCCGGACAAAAATTAGGGAAGAAATATGCGACTCCAATTTTTGATGGTGCTACTCTAGATCAGATCAATGAACTGACAGACGAAGCCGGAATTCCACGTTTTGGACACACTTATCTTTATGATGGTGGAACAGGAGATCGTTTTGACCAGCCTGCAACTGTTGGGGTGATCTATATGCTTAAGTTAGGTCACATGATCGATGACAAGATGCACGCAAGATCTATTGGACCATACTCATTGATCACGCAGCAGCCACTTGGAGGGAAAGCTCAATTTGGAGGTCAGCGTTTTGGAGAGATGGAGGTTTGGGCCCTTGAAGCATACGGTGCTTCGGCGACCCTTCGTGAGATCCTTACTGTGAAGTCTGATGATGTTATAGGAAGAGCCAAGACTTATGAAGCCATTGTGAAAGGTGAGCCAATGCCTGAACCTGGACTACCTGAATCTTTCAATGTATTGATGCACGAGTTGAAAGGATTGGGATTAGATATTAGATTAGAAGAATAAAAAAGTCACCAGTAGCCGGTAAGCAGTATCCAGCATAATTTTACTGAATACTGTTTACTGAAAACTGATTACTACATAAAAAGTATTATGGCTAGAAATAATGATAAGAATACAGTACAGAGGTTCAACAAGATCTCTATAGGTTTAGCTTCTCCTGAGTCGATTCTTGCCGAGTCACGTGGAGAGGTCCTTAAACCTGAAACTATCAATTATCGTACGCACAAACCCGAAAGGGATGGGCTTTTCTGTGAGCGTATTTTTGGTCCTGTGAAGGATTATGAATGTGCCTGTGGAAAATACAAAAGGATCCGTTACAAAGGAATCGTGTGTGACAGATGTGGTGTAGAGGTAACTGAAAAGAAAGTGCGTAGAGATCGCGTGGGGCATATCAATCTTGTTGTCCCTGTTGCTCACATCTGGTACTTCCGTTCTTTACCTAACAAAATTGGTTACCTGCTCGGTTTACCTTCCAAGAAGCTTGACATGATCATATACTACGAAAGGTATGTGGTTATTCAGCCGGGTATTGCCAAGAATGAAGAGGGGGCGCCTCTTAAAAAGATGGAATTCCTTACGGAAGAAGAGTACCTGAATATTCTGGATACCCTTCCGCAGGAAAACCTTTACCTGGATGATAACGATCCAAACAAATTCATTGCAAAAATGGGTGCGGAATGTCTTATTGACATTTTGCAAAGAATAGATCTTGATTCTCTTTCTTATGAATTAAGACATAAGGCAAACAACGAAACTTCAAAACAACGTAAAACTGAAGCTCTTAAAAGACTTCAGGTTGTGGAAGCACTTCGTGATGCAAATAAGAATCGCGAAAACCGACCAGAATGGATGATCATGAAGGTCATTCCAATCATTCCGCCAGAATTGCGTCCACTAGTGCCGCTTGATGGAGGACGTTTTGCGACTTCAGATTTAAATGACCTTTACCGCAGAGTGATTATTCGTAACAACCGTTTGAAGAGGTTGATGGAGATCAAAGCTCCTGAAGTAATTCTTCGTAACGAGAAGCGTATGCTTCAGGAATCTGTTGATTCGTTGTTCGATAACACTCGTAAATCTTCAGCAGTAAAAACCGATTCCAACAGGCCGTTGAAATCCCTTTCTGATTCCTTAAAAGGAAAGCAAGGGCGTTTCCGTCAAAACCTGCTTGGTAAGCGTGTGGATTATTCAGCACGTTCGGTAATTGTTGTTGGACCAGAATTGAAGTTCTACGAATGTGGTCTTCCAAAAGACATGGCAGCCGAACTTTACAAGCCTTTCGTGATAAGAAAACTAATCGAAAGAGGTATTGTTAAGACTGTGAAGTCTGCCAAGAAAATTATAGATAAAAAAGAACCTGTTGTTTGGGATATTCTTGAGAATGTGTTGAAAGGGCATCCCGTGTTACTTAACCGGGCTCCAACCCTTCACAGACTTGGTATCCAGGCATTCCAGCCAAAACTTATTGAAGGTAAGGCGATCCAGTTACACCCACTTGCGTGTACTGCATTCAACGCCGACTTTGATGGGGATCAAATGGCTGTTCACCTTCCACTTGGGCCCGAGGCTATCCTTGAGGCACAGCTGTTGATGCTAGGTTCTCACAACATTTTGAACCCTGCCAACGGTTCTCCAGTAACTGTACCTTCTCAGGATATGGTTTTGGGACTTTACTATATGACAAAGTCCAGAAAATCTACTCCCGAAGTGCCTATTAAAGGAGAAGGCCTCACTTTCTATTCAGCTGAAGAGGTAGTGATCGCTTACAACCAGAAGATGGTAGATCTTAATGCGATCATTAAGATTCGTGCAAAAGATTACAATGAGGCAGGACAGCTTGTAAATCAAATCATAGAGACTACTGTAGGTAGAGTATTATTCAACCAGGCCGTGCCAGAAAAAGCCGGTTATGTGAATGATGTACTTACCAAAAAGTCACTACGTGATATTATTGGAAACATCCTGAAAGTAACGAGTGTTCCTGAAACTGCCGAATTCCTTGATGCCATTAAAGAAATGGGATATGGATTTGCATTCCGTGGAGGTCTTTCCTTCAGCTTAGGGGATATTATTATTCCTGAAGAGAAGCAAAGCATGATCGATGAGGCAAACGAGCAGGTTGAAGGGATCATCGGGAACTATAACATGGGTCTTATCACCAACAACGAGCGTTATAACCAGGTTATTGACATCTGGACCTCTACGAATGCAGGCCTAACGGAATTGGCTATGAAGCGTATTCGTGAAGACCAGCAAGGATTCAACTCGGTGTACATGATGCTTGATTCTGGTGCAAGGGGATCTAAAGAACAGATCCGTCAGTTGACCGGAATGCGTGGATTGATGGCCAAGCCTAAGAAATCGACTTCTGGAGGTGGAGAAATTATTGAGAACCCGATTCTTTCCAACTTTAAGGAAGGACTATCGATTCTTGAATACTTTATCTCTACTCACGGAGCGCGTAAAGGTCTTGCTGATACCGCACTTAAAACTGCCGATGCTGGTTACTTAACCCGTCGTCTTGTTGACGTATCACAGGATGTGATCATCAACGAAGAAGATTGTGGTACTCTTAGAGGAGTTGATGTGTCGCCGTTGAAAAAGAATGAGGAGATCGTAGAGTCACTTGGAGAGCGTATTCTTGGTAGAACTGCCCTTCATGATGTTTATGATCCTTTGACAAATGAGCTACTTGTAGCTTCGGGTGTTGAGATCGACGAAGATATCGTTAAGAAGATAACAGATGCTCCTATTGAAAGTGTTGAAGTAAGATCTGCTCTTACTTGTGAGGCTAAAAAAGGTATTTGTGTGAAATGTTACGGTCGTAATCTTGCTACCAATAAAACGGTACAAAAAGGTGAAGCCGTTGGTGTTGTGGCTGCCCAGTCTATTGGAGAGCCGGGTACGCAGCTTACCCTTCGTACCTTCCACGTGGGTGGTATTGCAGGAAACATTTCTGAAGAGAACAAGTTGATCGCGAAGTTCCCAGGAGTTGCAGAGATCGAAGATCTTAAAACCGTGAAAGGAGAAGCTCCTGATGGTAGTGAGGCAGAGATCGTAATTTCAAGGACTTCAGAATTAAAACTGAAGGATCTAAAATCTGGAATCGTGCTTAGTACAAGTAACATTCCTTATGGATCGCAGATCTTTATTAAAAATGGAGACAAAGTTTCCAAAGATGAGGTGATCTGCCAGTGGGATCCTTATAACGGGGTGATCATTTCAGAATTTGCCGGTAAGATCAGATATGAGAATATCGAGCAAGGGGTGACCTATCAGGTGGAGATCGATGAGCAAACAGGATTCCAGGAAAAAGTTATTTCTGAAAGCCGTAATAAAAAGCTTATTCCTACTCTTCAGATCCTTGGTAAGAAAGACGAAGTTATTCGTTCATATAACCTTCCTGTTGGAGCTCACCTTATGGTGGACAACGATGAGAAGATCAAAGTAGGTAAGATCCTGGTTAAGATCCCACGTAAATCTTCGAAGTCCGGGGATATTACAGGAGGTCTTCCAAGGGTGACCGAGCTTTTCGAAGCGCGTAACCCATCTAACCCTGCTGTGGTAAGTGAGATCGACGGAGTTGTTTCCTTCGGAAAGATCAAGCGTGGTAACCGTGAGATCATCATCGAATCTAAACTAGGAGAAGTTAAGAAGTATCTTGTGAAGCTTTCTAACCAAATCCTTGTTCAGGAGAATGATTATGTACGTGCGGGAATGCCACTTTCTGATGGTTCTGTAACGCCGGAAGATATTCTTGCTATTAAAGGTCCAAGTGCTGTACAGCAGTATCTTGTGAATGAAGTGCAGGAAGTTTACCGACTACAAGGGGTGAAGATCAATGATAAACACTTCGAAGTAGTTGTGAGACAGATGATGCGTAAGGTTAGGATCGTTGATCCGGGAGATACTATTTTCCTTGAGAACCAGTTGGTTCACAAGGATGATTTCACCGAAGAAAACGATGAGATCTTTGGAATGAAAGTAATAGAGGATTCCGGGGATTCAGAAAATCTGAAAGCTGGGCAACTTGTTACTCCGCGTGAATTGAGAGACGAGAATTCTATTCTTAGAAGAGAAGACAAGAATCTTGCTACTGCAAGAGACGTAACTCCTGCTACAGCTACGCCTGTACTACAGGGTATCACCAGAGCTTCACTTCAAACCAAGTCGTTCATATCTGCAGCGTCCTTCCAGGAAACTACG
The DNA here is from genome assembly GCF_012037645.1 of Salinimicrobium oceani. NCBI lineage: Bacteria > Pseudomonadati > Bacteroidota > Flavobacteriia > Flavobacteriales > Flavobacteriaceae > Salinimicrobium > Salinimicrobium oceani. The sequence goes on along the minus strand of NZ_JAAVJR010000001.1, from coordinate 498,600 downwards.
AAGGTTCTTAACGAAGCAGCGGTAAGCGGTAAGGTAGATGATCTTGAAGGACTAAAAGAAAATGTTATTGTTGGACATAGAATTCCTGCCGGTACCGGTTTAAGGGAGTACGAGAATATCATAGTTGGTTCTAAAGAAGAATTTGACGAAATGCTTGAGAAAAAGCAGGAAGTAAATTATAATTAGTAAAAGGCCGCGGTTGCGGCCTTTTCTGTTTAAACCCAAGAATCCCGGCCAACATGGTCGGGATTTTTTTGTACTTTTAAATGAAATAAAAATTTACAATGAGCGACGAAAATAACAACAGTAAAAAATCAAAAAAAGGACAAATCAATATAGAACTTGACGAAAAAGTAGCTGAAGGAACTTATTCCAACCTGGCTATTATCAACCATTCTGTTTCTGAATTTGTAGTGGACTTTGTGAGCATTATGCCAGGTACTCCTAAGAGTAAAGTGAAGTCTCGAATCATTCTCACTCCGCAGCACGCAAAAAGATTATTAAAAGCCCTGGGAGAAAATGTTCACAGGTTTGAAAAAGCACACGGAGAGATAAAGGATTATGATCAACCACCCATTCCTCTGAATTTCGGTCCCACCGGTCAGGCTTAAAAAATATTCTGAAAAATAAGAGGTTCCAAAAATGTCATTTTTGGAACCTCTTTAACCCAAGCACTTGCTTCGGTTTTTTTGATAGTAAATCTGAAAAATCTGAAGGCTGCTCCATTTTTGAATTCTAGTATATTTAATTAATGGAGGGCCACATTTCTTTCAGACTTTTACTTGTCTTACAAACTATTCTGATGAACCACTAACGTCATGAAGAACATAAAGATAAAACGTACAACGGCACAAGATCCTAATTTCACCAGCCTCATTAAAGACCTGGATCGGGAACTTGCAATTACAGATGGAGAGGACCATGCTTTTTACGATCAATTCAATAAAGTAGATAAAATTCAGCACGTGGTTTTGTTGTATGAGAACGATTGGGCTGTGGCATGTGGCGCTCTAAAGGCTTATGATCCTCAAACCGCCGAAGTAAAGAGAATGTATACCAGGCCCGAGAGCAGGGGAAATGCTTATGCTGGAAAAATCCTTCAGGAATTAGAAAATTGGGCTGCAGATCTAGGGTTTATTAAGTGCATTCTTGAAACGGGCATCAATCAGCCGGAAGCAATTCGTCTTTACCAAAAAATGGGATATAACAGGATGGACAATTATGGGCAGTACGCCGGGGTCGAGAAAAGCTATTGTTTTATGAAGGAGCTTTGAATTTTCCCTTTTAGTCTTAAATATAAGAGCCTTCAAAAATGTCATTTTTGAAGGCTCTTATATTTATCGTCTTTTCTTCAGCTACTATTTAAATTCCGATACAAAGTGGAATTTGACATTCGGATATTTCTGCTGGGCCATTTGCAGGGAGAATGCCGAATCGGCAAGGAATACTAATTGTCCTCGTTTGTCATGAGCCAGGAATTTTGCTTTTACTCTTTTGAAGTCCTTGAATTCTTCACTTTTTGTATCATTTGGTTCAACCCAGCAAGCCTTGTGCACGTTTAGATTTTCATAGGTGCACTTTGCACCATACTCATGCTCCAGGCGATACTGTATAACTTCAAATTGAAGGGCTCCCACGGTGCCAATGACCTTTCGGCCGTTCAATTCCAGGGTAAAAAGCTGTGCTACCCCTTCGTCCATTAGCTGGTCGACCCCTTTTTCTAATTGCTTAGACTTCATGGGATCGGCATTGTTGATGTAACGAAAATGCTCTGGTGAAAAACTAGGGATTCCTTTATACTGTAGTTCCTCGCCTTCAGTTAAGGTATCGCCAATCTTAAAGTTTCCAGTGTCGTGCAGGCCAACAATATCTCCGGGATACGAAACATCTACGATCTCCTTCCTTTCAGCAAAGAAGGCATTTGGACTGGAAAATTTCAATTTTTTATTGTGCCTTACATGCAGGTATGGCGTATTGCGCTCAAATTTTCCAGAAACAATTTTGATAAAAGCAAGTCTGTCACGGTGCTTAGGGTCCATATTTGCATGTATCTTGAAAACGAAGCCTGTAAAATTATCTTCAGCAGGCTCTACTTTCCTAATGTCACTGTCCTTTGGACGGGGCGGAGGTGCGATACTTATAAAGCAGTCGAGTAATTCTCTTACTCCAAAGTTATTCAAAGCAGAACCAAAGAAAACGGGCTGGAGATTTCCTGCCAGATAGGCTTCTTTGTCAAAATCTGGATATACTCCATGCACAAGTTCCAGCTCATCTCTTAAAGTAGCCGCTGCTTTATTTCCAATAAGATCATCCAGCTCCTTTGAAGCAAGGTCTGAGATCTCTACCGTTTCTTCAATGTCTTTTCTTGGGTCGCCGGTAAAAAGGTTCACATTCTGTTCCCAGATATTATATATTCCCTTGAAATCATAACCCATCCCAATTGGGAAACTGAGTGGAGTTACTGTAAGATTCAGCTTTTGTTCGATCTCATCGAGCAGTTCAAAAGCATCTTTTCCTTCCCTGTCCAGCTTGTTAATGAAAACGATCATAGGAATGTTACGCATTCGGCATACCTCGACCAGCTTTTCAGTTTGTTCCTCCACACCCTTTGCAACATCGATCACCACAATCACACTATCTACCGCAGTAAGTGTTCTGAAAGTATCTTCAGCAAAATCCTTATGCCCGGGAGTGTCCAGAATATTGATCTTTGTTCCCTGGTACTCGAAAGCAAGGACCGAAGTCACCACCGAAATTCCCCGCTGGCGTTCTATTTCCATGAAATCACTGGTAGCTCCTTTTTTGATCTTGTTAGATTTCACCGCTCCGGCTTCCTGGATTGCCCCTCCAAAAAGTAAAAGCTTTTCTGTTAAGGTGGTTTTACCGGCATCGGGGTGAGAAATGATCCCAAAGGTTCTGCGTCTTTTGATCTCGTCTAAAAACTTCATATTTCTGTTTAAGGCTGCAAAGATAAATAATTGATCGTGAATTTGGTGCTGTGCAGCAGGGAGCTTTAGAGCTTTTGATAGGTGTCAAAAAAGGTAATTTCCGTCGTGATTTTGTACATTTGGGACTCAAATTCTGCTATGAAAGAAGAACAAGTTATCCTCGTAAATGAACGTGATGAGCAAATAGGCCTCATGCCTAAGATGGAGGCGCACGAGAAAGCCTTGTTGCACAGGGCTTTTTCAGTTTTTATTTTTAATGACAAGAATGAATTGATGATCCAGCGCAGAGCTCCGGAAAAATATCATTCTCCAGGACTCTGGACCAACACCTGTTGCAGCCATCAGCGGGAAGGAGAGAGCAACATAGCTGCCGGAAAGCGAAGATTACAGGAGGAAATGGGCTTTACCACAGATCTCAAGGAAACGGTTTCCTTTATCTATAAGGCGCCATTCGATAATGGCCTTACAGAACATGAATTTGATCACATCCTGGTGGGAACTTATAATGAGGAACCGAATCTAAATCCTGAGGAAGCAGACAGTTACAAGTGGGTAGGACTGGAGGAGCTCAAAGAGGACATGCAAAAACATCCTGCTCAATATACAGAGTGGTTCAAGATCATCTTTGAGAAATACTACAAGCATATACAGCAATGAAAGTAACGGTACATAGAAAGGCGCATTTCAATGCTGCACATCGGCTTTATCGAAAAGACTGGAATGACGAGAAAAATCAAAGAGTTTTTGGAAAGTGCAGCAATCCACATTACCACGGGCACAACTATGAGCTCATTGTAGCTGTGACCGGAAAGATTAATGAAGAAACCGGATTTGTTATGGACCTAAAAGATCTTAAAGAGCTCATTTATCAAAAGGTAGAACTGCCATTTGATCACAAAAATCTAAACGAAGAGGTTTCGGAATTTAAAGATCTTAATCCGACAGCCGAGAATATTGCCGTAGTGATATGGCAAACTTTGCGCCCAGAACTGGCATCTCATCTTGACCTGGAGGTGACCTTATTTGAAACTCCAAGAAACTACGTTACTTACCGCGGAGAATAATTTTTTTTAGAAAACTGTTTTTTGAATCGGGAAATAATGTAAATTCGCAGCTGAAAATTAGCGATAAGATGGCGAACAGAAGAACATTAAAAAGAGATATCAATTACGTAATCGGAGATATTATCGAGGCTGCTTATCTGCACCAGATCACGCATCCAGATGAGGATCCTGCAAAATCTGAAGAAGTTGTTGACGAGGCAATTTCTGATTTTGACGAATTGATAGGGAAGATGAATCAAAAGGATGTTGAGAATAAAAAACAACATTTCAAAGCAATAGAAAAGGAACTTGAGGTAAAAGCCCGAGATCTTGTAGAGAAAATAAACGCTCTGTAATTCAGAGTTTTTGCCGATGTAGCTCAGCTGGCTAGAGCAGCTGATTTGTAATCAGCAGGTCGTGGGTTCGAGTCCCTCCATCGGCTCAAAAGCTCCTTCAGAAATGAAGGAGCTTTTTTTTATGGAGTGATGAGAAGCTTGTCCCGAGCGTAGACGAGGGGAGTCCTCCATCGGCTCAAAATTAGAAACCTCTCATTTTTTGAGAGGTTTTTTTGTACGTAATGGTGAAGAACCGGCAATCCACTCTTATTAACAATGTTGAAGGATAGGAGTTTTGGCAGTGGTATCATAATTATTTAATTCCCTAATTTCTTGCAGAAGTGCAAGCATGTGTGGGAAATAAAAATGCTCCTAAACAGCTGTGCAGTGTTTAGGAGCACTTTTTTAAAAGCAGTTTGCTTTTTCTAATTGAAGCTTATGCCTTTGTTACCGAATCTTCGGCCGTTTGCTTCTCTAAAGCTCTGCGTTCCTCGAGAAAATCCTGCAGACTTTTTCCGTAGAGAGATTCCTTTACTTCTGGTGTTAAAGCAGAATAGATGGTATCGAGGTACTTGATATTGGCATCATAGACTTCAGATATGGCCAGGAAAGGAGCGATTTCCCTGTCTTTATTATTAAGTGCAAAATTTACCGTATAGAGATACCTTCTTTTAATGAGGCTCTCATATTCCATGTCTGTAGCATCAAGGGAATCCTGATCTTCAGATTCCTGGGCTGCTAGGCTCCTTTGAATGAGTTCGAGATTTCGAGAGTTGAAACGTTGCATCATTTGTTCGTATTCCATAAGTCTTTCATGGTTTTCTGAACCTTCAACAATGACGTCTCCCTCAAAATTTTTGAGCGTTGTATTCACGATCATTTCTCCCGGTTCTGCAAAGAACCTGATACGATCATTATAAACACTGTTATCCTTTTTGTTTAAGTAAAGGTATAACACCTGTGGACTCTCAATAAAAGTCTTGAAGGAAAAGGTTTCATCGCCTTTTACTACTACAGAATCAATAGTGACAAGGGCAGTATCCTCAATTTTCTGAAGGTAAAGAGTTCCTTTCTTTAATCCCTGTACCTTTCCCTGGATCTCAAGGTTGGTTTCCTGGTTTGAACATGCAGCTACGAAAACGAGTGCCAATAAGAGTAATCCAAATTTTTTCATGTAGTAATATGTAGTTAAAAATGCGCGCAAATATGCTAAAAATTTACATCATTCTGCTACCCGCCGGCAGCCATTTGCATTAGAATGGTACTTAAAATTGCTCCATAGGTTCCCACGACATAACCAAAAACTGCGAGCAATACCCCAACAGTTGCAAGTGAGGAATGAAAAGCAGCGGCAACTACCGGAGCTGAGGCTGCGCCTCCTACGTTAGCCTGGCTACCTACAGCTAAAAAGAAATAAGGTGCTTTGATCAATTTAGCAACCAGAATGAGCAGTCCTGCGTGTATGGCCATCCACACAAGGCCTATGGTTATGAGATGTGGATTGTCAAAGACCATGGTCAGGTCCATTTTCATCCCTATTGTGGCCACAAGAAAGTATATAAAAACACTTCCTAATTTACTGGCTCCGGCCCCTTCATATTCCTTAGCTCTTGTAAAGGAAAGGATAATACCTACTGCCGTTGCAATGGAGATCATCCAGAAAAAGGTGGAAGCGAAAGAAGCCAGAGCAGATTTGTTATCATTAAATACTTCAAAGTTTGAAGTGAGATATGCAGCTATTGCATCGGCACCCCAATGGGCAAATCCCACGGCCCCAAATGCCAGGGCCAGCATGATAATAAGATCGGCGAGACTGGGATTTCGGGTAACGCTATCCGCATAGGCAGTTACCTTCTTTTTAAGGCTTTCTATTGCAGAATTGTCTGCCTTTAACCAATTATCTATGCGATCGCTTTTTCCAATACCCATTAGGAGAATAGCCATCCAGAGATTGGCCACTACAATGTCTACCAGCACCATTCCTCCATAAAGATCTGGATTGTATTCAAAAATTTCAAGCATTGCGGCCTGGTTGGCACCACCGCCAATCCAGCTTCCTGCAAGGGTAGATAATCCTCTCCACACCGCGTCGGGGCCTACACCACCTACAGTTTCAGGAGAAAATATGGAGATGATAAGAATGGCGAGGGGGCCGCCAATAATGATTCCTATGGTTCCGGTGAAGAACATGATCAAGGCTTTTGGCCCGAGGTTGAAAATTGCTTTCAGGTCAATGCTCAGGGTCATCAAGACCAAAGATGCCGGAAGCAGGTATCGGCTGGCGACAAAATAGAGCTGGGAAGTCTCATCTGAAATTATATTCAGGGAATTGAGAATTGCCGGGATGAGGTAACACATGAGGAGCGCGGGCACTACCTTATAGAATTTGAACCAGACGCCTTCTTTTTTGGAGGAAGTAAAAAAAACAAAACCTAAGGACAACATTAATAGTCCCAGGACTATCGCGTCATTTGTGAAAATTGGGGGATTATCCATAAATTACCTTTAAGACGGGCAAAATACAATTTTTAGGAGTGTCTTAAAAATATATTAAAATCAAGAAAGGTTAAAAAGTTCTTTGAGACTGAGGGCCACCCCATCCTCTTTTCCATGCTTTGCAACCTGCTTTGCGATCTCAAGAATTTCAGATTTTGCATTTCCTACAGCTACGCCAAGTCCAACGGCCTTTAACATCTCATAGTCATTATAATTATCACCAAAGGCTATACTCTCTTCCAAAGAGAGTTTAAAATGGCTGGAGAGTAGCATTTTAATGGCAGTGAGCTTAGAAACATTCTTGTTAGCGATCTCCAGGTAAGTATCTTTAGAGCGATAGAGGTGAAGTTGATCTGGGAAATGACCCGCAAGAAATTTTTCAATTGCGTCAATCTTTTCAGGTTCTCCCATACACTGGATCTTGTGTGCACCTTTCTCTGAATGCTCCCAGTCTTCAAGAACCTCAGCAAGGGGTCGCACAACAGGTGTGACTTTGGTGTTGTTTTCTTCCCTTTTAGCCCAGAAATCCATTGCGGGCACAAACCAGTCAGTATCATTGTAAACGCTGAGATGGCAGTCAAGGGTCTTATTGAAAGCATGAAGGGCGTCTATGGTTTTCCACGGAATTTCCTTTGAGCTCCTGGTTTCACCCTCTATGATCACCTGTGCGCCATTATAGCAAATAAGAGGTTGGTGCGCAATGTGCAACTCCTGTTGTAAATGTTGCATAGCCTGTGGCATTCTGGATGAGATGAGGACGACGGGCACTTCTCTTTGAAGCTGCCGAATAACCTGAAGAGTTAGCGGCGATAACTCCCGATCTTTATTGAGCAGCGTCCCGTCAATATCTGAAAATACGATCTTGTATCTTGCCATTATTTTTTTATAAATTCAACTAGTGGCTTTACAAGTTCCGGATGTAAAGGCAAACCGGGTTCGTTATAGGATTTTGAATTGACCAGGTTATCACCCTCAATCTCCCGAAGAATGTGATTCATGTTCTTGAGAATGACAATTTCAGCCTGCGGATATGCTTTTTGAAGATTTTCAGCTTCAGTTTCTTTGACCTGAAGGTCGTTGCTGCCGTTGATCAAAAGTACCGGAATGTCCAGCTTTTTTATTTCCTCCTTAGGATCGTAGTGCATCCAGGAGAGGATGAATGGCTGCACCGATGGCCGAAAGATCGATTCCAGAACAGGGTTATAACTCGACGTACTGCCAATTGCTCTCATTTCTGAAAATGCCTGCTCCACATTTTCCTTTAGTCCAGGCATTTGGGATGTGATCTGCTCGGTGAGAACAGCATCTATGGGCTGGGCTAAACCCGCTATGGAAATAAATCCCTGCGCACGGCCTTTAGCTGCAAGCATCCCAACCAGGGAACCCTGGCTGTGACCAAGAACCACTATTTTTGTAAACTGTGGATTGGATGTAAAATGTTCAATGGCAGTTACGGCATCAATTACAAAATCATCAAATCGCATATCCTGTTCCTGAATACCGAGTTTCTGAACCTGAAAGATCCTTTTGTCGTAACGATAGGTAGCTATGCCTTCTTTAGCAAGGGCATGAGCAAGCTTTTTAAAAGCATCATTTTTCATGAAAGACTGGTTCCCATTACGATCTGTAGGACCAGAGCCCTGGAGCATAAGGACCAGAGGCACGGGGCCATCTGTTGCAGGAGTAACAAGCGTTCCCTTTATAAATTCATTGATGTCGTGATCAGTGGATTTAAAATCTGTTACCTGCCCGTTTACTGCAGTAGCAATAAATAAAATGAGGCTTAAAATGCTATTTTTCATGGGTGATCTTATAATAGATTTATGGGAGTCAGAGGGATTGGAACTTCCCTTTGATTATTGCGAAGTTACAATTTCATCTTTAGCACTAGAGCTTCAAAAATGAGAAAATTCGGCAGGATTTTTGAAAATTCAGAAAAAACTTCCTCCTTTTTCTATCTTTGAGGACCTAAAAAAATATACAGATGAAAATTTATTTACTGGCTGCAGCTCTGCTTATTTCCAGTCTTAGTTTTGCTTCAGAAAACGACTGGGGTAGAACCGGCCACAGGGCTACTGGAGAAGTTGCTGAACAGCATCTTACAAAAAAGGCAAAGCAGAAGGTGCGTGAGATCCTGGATGGACAGAATCTTGCTTTTGTTTCTACCTATGGCGACGATATTAAAAGTGATCCTGCATACCGAAAGTATAACGTATGGCATTACGTAAACCTGGAACCAGGAGAAACCGAATATTCAAAGGAGAAAGCAAATCCAGATGGTGACCTGGTACAGGCTATAAAAACTTGTATGGCAGTTTTAAAAGATAAGGATGCTTCAAAAGAAGAAAAAGCCTTCTTTCTGAAAATGCTGGTGCATTTTGTAGGAGATCTTCACCAGCCCCTGCATGCAGGCCGCGGTGAGGATAAAGGAGGAAATGATATACAAATAAGATGGTTTGGACAAGGCTCAAATCTTCATCGACTTTGGGATAGTGAAATGATCAATGATTTCCAGATGAGCTATACAGAACTCGCTCACAATTCCGATGAACTTTCAAAAGAGGAAATAAAGAAGATCCAGGCAGGTTCTGTTCTTGACTGGATGTACGAATCAAAAGCCCTGGCTAATAAGGTTTATGATTCTGTAGAAGTAGGAGAGAAACTAGGCTATGAGTATATGTACGAATGGTTTCCGGTAGTGCATGATCAGCTTCAAAAAGGAGGTTTGAGACTAGCCAGGATCCTTAATGAGATCTTTGCATAAGACTGATCTTCAAAATGCTAATCTTTTAAAGCCTGAACAAACTGTTCAGGCTTTTTTTTGCTTTTCCGCAGGCGGCATAAGATGTCACCAGTTTTTTAATAAAATTCTTCTGGTATTCCTTTTTTTTGTTGCATAAGACGCTAAAAATAAATAATTTGCAGCGCCCTATAATGAATTTAACCGTCGCAATTTGAGAAAAAATTACATCTTAAATGTTATTGGCGTTCTTTTATGTCTTACACTCTCGGCTCAAAATCAAAAAGAGACCTATAAAGACAGCACAGACAAGATAGCTAAAGCTGCCAGTGAGGCTTTAGAGAATTATGATTTCAATAAATCTATTGACCAATCTCTTCTACTCATCGATCTTGCCTCGGGTAAGAATGACCATTACCAGCTAAACCACGGGTATAATCTCTTAGGGATTACCTATGAAATGCTGGAAGACACTGCAAGGGCAAAGGAAAATTACCTGAAAGCCCTTGAATATGCGAAATCCAGCAAGAATGATACTTTGCTGTGGTATGCATATAATAATCTTGGGAATATTTATTCTTCCAACAAGAATACCGTTTCAAAAGGCTTTGATTTCTACAAGAAGGCTATTGAAATAGCCTCCAGGAACCCAGACCAGTCACAGGTATTGGTCCCTGTGGTCAATATTGCCTGGACCTTGCTGGAAAATGGAATGTTTGAAAGGGCATTTCCTTATTTGGAACAGGCTTCACAGATTTTTACTGAAGATGAAGGTGGGGAGGCCAAGAGTAATCTATATACCCTGTATGGGATGTACTACTCCGGCAAAGAGGATTACGGTAAAGCAAAAGACTATTTCCTAAAAGGTATTTCTCTAGCCGAGAAAAATTCTTTTATCGTCGAAGCTTCTTTTGCCTATGAAGAATACGCAAAGATGCTGAAGAACAGTGGAAATGCCGATGAGGCTTACATTGCACTTACCAAACATCAGGAATACCGGGAGCAGCTTTTCGCCAGAGAGAAAAATCTTCAGCGAGAGGCAGTATATGAGCTCTTTGAAACTGAAGAATACAAAAAGAACCTGGAGGCTGCTAGACGAGAGCAACTTTACAAGGACGAAGTCTTGGAAAAGACACAGCAAATTTCGGCCATCATGGTAGTTTCCCTGGTAGTCATGTTTTTCTTTCTGATTCTTTTATTCAGAAATAATGGAATTCGAAAGAAACTGATTTCCCAGCTGAAGGAAAAAAATATCGAATTGAAATCGGCTAAAGATGAAGCTGAAAGGCTGTCCACCTTAAAAACCCGCTTCTTTTCTACGGTGAGCCATGAACTTCGGACTCCTTTATACGGGGTAGTGGGCCTTACCTCACTACTGCTGGAAGAAAATCAAAATAAAGAACAGGAAGAAGATCTTAAGTCATTGAAATTTTCTGCAGATTATCTTCTTGCCTTGATCAACGACGTGCTCCAAATGAATAAAATGGAATCCAACCTGGTGCACCTGGAGAATAATACCTTCAACATCCATGAACTGTTTCAGGGAATTATCAAAACTTTTGAGACCACACGGAATAATCGTATGGTCAATATTGAACTCAATGTCGACCCGGGAATTCCATACCTCGTGGGCGATTCCATGCGGCTTTCACAGATCATGATGAATCTGCTAGGTAATGCAGTGAAATTTACCGAAAAAGGTAAGGTCTGGATCAAAGCCGAAACTGTGAATTGCAAAGATGGCAGGTGCCGAATTTATTTCGAGGTGGGCGATACTGGGATTGGAATTCCAAAGAACAAACAGGAAGAGATCTTTGAAGAATTTTCCCAGTTAAAGATCCAGAACCTCAATTATCAGGGTACCGGCTTAGGATTGCCTATTGTTAAAAAACTACTTCAGTTATTTGATTCAGAAATTCAGCTGGAAAGTGTAGAAGGGGAAGGTTCTGTTTTTAGTTTCGAGATCAATTTTGAACAGGGTGCAGAGAATGAGAGCATACGACACCTGGGAGGAGCCTCACCTGAAACATTACCACAACTTCTAAAAAAGATATTGATCGTAGATGATAACCGCATTAACCAGGTAGTTACTCAAAGGATCCTTAAAAAGAAAGACTTTGAATGCCTGGTTGCTTCCAGTGGAGAAGAGGCACTGGAAATCCTTAAGGTACAAACGGTTGATGTTGTTCTAATGGATGTTAATATGCCGGGAATGAATGGGATGGAAACCACCATGAAAATACGGGAATTCAATCCAGATGTACCGGTAATAGCATTAACTGCAGTAGAAGTGGGAGAAATGAAAGAAGAGATTTTAAAGGCAGGTATGAACGATATCATCAATAAGCCTTATAACATTCCACAATTCTTCGATACCATTTTCAAGAACCTGCTGGAACCAGTGGCTTAGCACTCCAGAATGTTTAATCGACTTCAGGAAATTTTAGGCTCTTAAGTTTTTGTATAGAGGTGTTTGTAATCTACGAAGTGACATTAAAGTAAAAAAGCCGTTCCACTATATTAGTGAAACGGCTTTTTTACATATTAAAGGTCTTCAGCTTACTTGATCATCTCAAAGCTACGCTTTATAAAGGAGGTCAATTCTTCCCCTTTTAGAAGGTTCTGTGAAAGTCGCGCCAGGTCAAGGGATTGCTTGATCAAACGCTCCTGTTTTTTCTCTGTCTTGGTATTCAGGATCTCGGTGATGAGTGGGTGATTGGTATTCACAACAAGGTTATACATCTCTGGCATATTACCCATTCCAAACATTCCTCCACCTCCGGTTTGCTGCATCTCTTTCATTCTTCTCATGAACTCTGGCTGCGTAATGATAAGTGGCGCCGCATTACTGTCCATAGATTCAAGCTGCACGCTATACTTCTCTTTTGGAATTACCTTCTCAAAATCTGTTTTAAGCTTCTCTTTTTCCTCTTCGTTAAGTTTGGAAATCTTCTCTTCATCTTTTTTGATTAAGTTGTCTACATGATCGGCATCCACACGAACAAAAGAAACTTTCTCTTCTCCCATTTCCAGTTTTTGAAGCAGGTGAGATACAATTGGAGAATCAAGAAGCAACACCTCATAGCCTTTTTCCTTTGCAGATTCAATGTAGCTGTGTTGATCATCTTTATTTGAAGCATAAAGGATCACACGGTTACCATCTTTATCTGTCTGGTTGTCCTTGATCTTCTCGATCAATTCAGCAAAAGTGAAGTATTTGTCATCAACAGTAGGATAAAGCGCGAAGTCTTTTGCCTTCTCGAAGAACTTATCTTCAGAAAGCATTCCGTATTCGATTACGATCTTGATGTCATTCCATTTCTTTTCAAAATCTTCACGATTGTTATTGAACAGAGACTTCAGCTTATCTGCTACTTTACGCGTAATGTAGCTGGAGATTTTTTTCACTGCTCCGTCTGCCTGCAGGTAAGAGCGGGAAACGTTCAGCGGGATATCTGGAGAATCTATAACTCCACGCAACATCGTAAGGAATTCAGGAACTATTCCCTCTACATTATCTGTAACGAACACCTGGTTTTGATATAGCTGGATCTTGTCCTTCTGAATGTTCATGTCCTGAGACATTTTTGGGAAGTAAAGGATCCCTGTAAGGTTAAAAGGATAATCAACGTTGAGGTGAATGTGGAACAACGGCTCCTCGAACTGCATTGGGTAGAGCTCTCGGTAAAAATCCTTGTAATCCTTATCCTCGAGATCTGTCGGCTGCTTTGTCCATGCAGGGTTAGTATTGTTGACAATATTGTCTACTGTCTTTGTTTCGGGTTTAGCATCTTCGGGAGCATCTTCAGGTAAATCTAAAGTCTCTTCCCGGGTTCCGAATTTAATAGGAATTGGCATGAACTTGTTGTACTTCACAAGCAATTCTTCTATCCTGTTTTCTTCCAGAAATTCCTTGTCATCTTCATTAATATGAAGAATGATATCTGTTCCGTGCTCTTTTTTATCGGCTTCTTCTAAAGTGAATTCTGTAGTACCTTTACAAATCCAGTGAGCTGCAGGCTCGTCTTTATAAGATTTTGTAATGATCTCCACTTTGTTGGCCACCATAAAGGCTGAATAAAAACCTAATCCAAAGTGCCCAATGATGCCACTGTCCTTAGCAGAATCCTTATACTTTTCCAAGAATTCTTCAGCACCCGAAAATGCCACCTGGTTGATGTATTTTTCAACCTCTTCTTTTGTCATTCCAATTCCCTGGTCGCTAATGATAAGTTGCTGTTTTTCCTTATCGATCTTAACTTCAATAACGGGACTGCCATATTCTACTTTGGCTTCGCCAATTGTAGTGAGGTGTTTTAGTTTAAGAGTAGCATCTGTCGCGTTAGAGATCAATTCCCTAAGAAAGATCTCGTGATCACTGTATAAAAACTTTTTAATTAAAGGGAAGATGTTTTCAACAGAGACGTTAATGTTTCCGGTTGCCATATATTTTAGTTTATTAAAATTTAATGTTCGCTCTAGGAAGTCAAAAAAAGTACCAACCCGAGTTCGCTGACAAACTGACAGCAGAAGTAATTTTTAGCAGTTTCTTCCGACTATTCATGTGTTTCTAAATGAGAACCAGGTAAATAATTATTTTGTTTAAATAACACCATGTTTTTTTAAACAAAATAATTTATCTTTGTAAAGAATTAATATTCAAGATATGACCACAATAGATCAAAAGGAAAATGCAGAGGCGCAACTTAATGAGGAGCGACTTATAGAATTGTACATGGAATATGTGCTCGAAAAGGAGGAAGAGCCAGGTACAGTCTATAAGTTCACGCGTTTAAATAAAATCTCTGAAACCGATTTCTACAATTTCTTCGGAAGCTTTGACGGCCTGAAAAAGAGAATTTGGGAACGATTTTTTGAACTTACTCTGGAGCTGATGGAGAAAAGTAAAGAATTCAGTTCCTTCAATAACAGGGAAAAAATGCTCACCCTGTATTACACTTTTTTCGAGATGCTTACAGCAAATCGTAGCTATGTCTTGTTTACATTAAAAAACGAGTCAAGCCTGGCTAAAAATGTCAGACAATTATCGGGTCTGCGACGAGAATTAAAAAATTTCACAGCTGCATTGGTCCGAACGCAAAACGAAGAGAAGCAAAGTCGATTATTAAAAAATTCTGAAACTGTTTTTTCTGAAGCTGCCTGGGTCCAGATGATGTTCTTACTTAAATTTTGGTTAGATGATAATTCGCCGCAATTTGAAAGCACAGATGTAGCTATTGAAAAGTCTGTAAATACAGTATTTGATCTCTTCGAAAACTCTCCTTTAGAAAGAGTGGTGGACCTGGGGAAATTCCTTTGGAAAGAAAAAATGTCCTGATGATCATCTAAATGCTTCAGGCACCTGCCCGCAGTCGGTCTAGCCCCTACGATTCCGACTTCGGGCTTTTAATATACATCCTATGAAAACTATAGATAAAATTCCTACAGGTAAAATAAGCCGCACCAGCAAAATGGTCCAAACCGGATTGAAAGTGGGAGGAAACTACCTGAAATACTATTCAAAAAAGGCAATTAACGGAGAGATTTCCCGAAATGAACTGGATGAAAACAATGCCGAGGATATCTACAACGGCTTGAAAAGTTTAAAAGGGAGTGCCTTAAAAGTGGCGCAAATGCTGTCAATGGAAAAGAGCCTGTTGCCAGGTGCTTATGTGGAAAAATTTAGTCTTGCACAATTCAGCGTTCCGCCATTATCTGCTCCTTTGGTGAAAAAGACCTTCAGGAAATATTTTGGCCAGGATCCCGATGCTGTTTTTGACAGCTTTGATCTGCAATCTGTAAATGCCGCCAGCATTGGCCAGGTGCATAGGGCTACAAAAGATGGGCAGAAGTTCGCAGTCAAGATCCAGTATCCCGGCGTTGCAGAAAGCATAAGCTCAGATCTTGCCATGGTAAAGCCTATTGCAGTAAAGATGTTTAACCTGCGCGGGAAAGATTCAGAAAGATATTTTAAAGAAGTGGAAGGCAAGCTGCTTGAAGAAACAGATTATGTGCTCGAGGTAAATCAGAGCCTTGAAATTTCTGAAGCTTGTAGTCATATCCCAAACCTTAAATTTCCAAAGTATTATCCCGACCTGTCAAGTGAGCGAATTATTAGTATGGACTGGATGGAGGGCATTCATTTGAGTGAATTTGCAAAGGAGAATACCAGCCAGGATAAAGCAAACCGGATAGGACAGGCGCTGTGGGATTTTTATATGTACCAGATGCATGTCCTGAAATCTGTACATGCCGATCCTCACCCCGGAAATTTCCTCGTTGACCATGAGGATAACTTGATCGCAATAGACTTTGGGTGTATCAAAAAGATCCCCCAGGAATTTTACGGACCTTATTTTGAACTGGCCCAGAAAGATAAGATCAATGATCCTGAAATCTTTAACGCCCGATTGTTCGATCTTGAAATTCTGAAAAAGGAGGATTCTCCAAAAGAAATCGCTTTTTTTTCTGAACTCTTCTTCCAGATGCTAAGTCTATTCACTGCACCTTTTCATGATGAGACTTTCGATTTTTCAAATGAACATTTCTGGAACTCTGTGAGCAGCCTGAGTGAAAAGTACAGCAAAGATGAAGAGTTGAGAGAAATGAACGGCAATCGTGGCAGCAAACATTTTCTGTACATCAATCGTACTTTCTTTGGGCTCTTTAATTTACTACATGACCTGGGTGCGACTGTAAACATCAATAATTACAAAAAATACGAAAGGGCTGTTTCAAGCTAAGATCTGTCAGGAAAAAAAGTTATTGGTGATCAGTCGTGAAAAAGCTCACCGCAGCAGGCCAGCAAATGTGCTCTGAAATTACCTTTTTTGACACCTGTGTTAGTAATCATTTAAAATTGGGGAACCTCCTGTTAAAAATCATAAAGTGCTTTAGGTCAGTTACTTTCAGTGTTACATTAGTTGAGAAAACCTAAATGAAGTTGAACTAAAAACACATAATTATGAAAGGAATGAAAGCATTTTTATTTATGAGCTGTTTTTTCTTGAGCGGCTTTGCCTTTTCTCAGGATTTCGACAGTTTCGACAGTGATATGGATGGAAAATTGAATCAGGCTGAATTCAGTGAAAGGAACAATCAGGGATATCAGAACTGGGATGTTAACAGCGATGGCAGTATAGATGACGTTGAATTCTGGGACAGGACCTACTACAATTTAGACCAAAACAGAGATGATTTCGTTGACGAGAGCGAATGGAATGAAGGTGTAGAAACGGGCGTAGGAGAAAGTCTTATTGAAGAAGATTATACTGCTCTGGATATAAACCAGGACGGAAGGCTTGACTCTAACGAGTGGAATGATGGGATGAGCGACAATACCTGGTTTGACAGGTATGATGAGAATGCCGATGGATTTATAGACAACGAAGAATGGAACATCAGCACCTTTGGTGACTGGGATGTCAACGACGACAATTTTGTGGATGAAAATGAATTCAACGATTTTGATGCCTTCGACACCTGGTAGAGGTGATCTAAAAATGAAAAAAGCCCGCGAAAGCGGGCTTTTTTTTGAAATGAATTGCGACTAATTCTGAAGCTGAGGCGTTTGCTGTTCAATTTTTCCATCTTCAGTACCATCTTCCTGTCCTTTATTCTTCACATACTTCTCGAGCCATTGATCCTGCTCCCAAAGCACATGAAGTACAGATTCTTTTGCACTGTAACCATGACTTTCCTTTGGCAGCATTACCAGCCTGGCCGTAGCCCCAAGTCCTTTTAAAGCATTGAAATAACGCTCACTCTGCATTGGGTAGGTGCCGGAATTATTATCGGCTTCCCCATGGATTAGCAATAGGGGCGTCTTCATTTTATCGGCATGCATAAAAGGTGACATATTGTAGTAAACTTCAGGAGCTTCCCAGTAGTTTCTCTCTTCACTCTGGAAACCAAAAGGAGTAAGTGTACGGTTGTATGCTCCGCTACGTGCTATTCCGGCAGCAAAAAGATTGGAGTGGGAGAGCAGGTTGGCAGTCATAAATGCACCGTAACTGTGTCCGCCTACCGCAACGCGATCCCTGTCAATATATCCCATTTCGTCAACAGCATCAATAGCTGCTTTTCCATTGGCCACTAATTGCTTTCTAAAGCTGTCATTCGGCTCTTCTTCACCTTCTCCCACAATTGGGAAAGAGGCATCATCCAGAACCACATATCCGCGGTTAACCCAGTAAATAGGGGAGCCATAGTAAGGATAGGTGAAATCATTTGCATTGGAAGTATTCTGAGAAGCAGAATTCTTGTCCTTATATTCGCGTGGATAAGCCCATACGATCATTGGTAACTTCTGCGGATTCTCCTTGTCATAACCTGCCGGAAGGTATAAAGTACCATTAAGCTCAAGTCCATCCTCCCGCTCATAAGTGATCACTTCTTTGGTGACGTCTTGCAGGCTCTTGAATGGATTTTCAAAGGAGGTGACCCTTGTGAGGTCTTCCTCGTTGTCGATGTCGCGAATGAAATAATTGGGATATTCTGTGGCGGTTTCAATTCGCACAAGGATCTCTCCTTCTTCCATATCTATAGCTTCAACCAAAGTTTCCTTTTTGTTGTTGTAGCTGGACTGGTAAAGTCTTTCTGTCTCTCCGGTCTCAAGATCCAGGCGGTCTACGAAAGGATACTGGCCTTCAGGAGTAAAGCCGTCACCCAGAAGAAAAGCATTGTCATCTATTATTTTTAAGACCTGTTGCCCATACTTGTTCTTTTCCCTTACAAAACCTCCGGGATCACTGTAACGGTCCTGGTAGTTGCGGTCAAATAGTACTCTTGGTTGCTGGCTTGGGTTTGAAGGATCAAAAATATAAGTGCGGGTGTTTCTATTGTTCCACCAGTAGTCATAAGCAATGGCAATATTCTCATCACCCCAGAGAATCCCGCTAAAGCGATCCTTGGTTTTAAGAATAGGCTTTCCTTCTCCTTTAAAGGGAGCTTTCAGTAGAAAAACTTCATCTCTAAAGTCAACTTCTTTTTCGGGATCACCACCATCAAGAGCTTCAACATAAACAAGAGTAGCAGGAGCATCACTTCTCCAGCTAAGATTTCTTCTGCCTTCTCTTTCTGCCATGAATCCCTTCGGAAGATCTTCAGTAAGCGGCACCTGATTCACCTGGTTAACAAGTTTACCTTCTTTGGTAAATACCATTGTTTCTGAAGGGAAGCGATAATAAGGCACCAGGTAGGAAAAGGGCTTTTTGATGTGGCTCACCATTACATAATTGCCATCTGGAGAAAAAGAAATGTCGTCATACATTTTAGGCTCCAGCCATTTTGAAGTCTTTCCGTTGAGGTCCACCTTTACAAGTTCAGCCCGGGCCAATTGTTCAAAGTTAAACTCATCTGTCGGATTTTTCAACAGATCCTGGTAAGTTCTGTTTTGAGCTTCTTTTCCGTCGCTTACAGAAACTGTAGGGCCGGTTGGTACAGAAGTTTCAGGATTTATTAGCTTTTTACGGTCCTGCGGAAGCATTTTTACTAAAATGGCCGAATTGTCCTTATACCAGTTAAGCACATCTCTCATGTTGGAATTCAAATTTGGGCCGGTAAGTTTTTTCGCTGTTGCGGTTTGAAGATTGGCTACCCAGAGTTCTACTCCTTCTGAAGTAGTGTGCGTAAATGCCATTTTTGACTCATCTGGTGACCAGCTGAAGTTGGTGAGGCGGGGATTTTCAGGCAGACCTTTCACCTGAGTAGGCTCACTGGCTTTCATGTCCTTTACCATGATGTTATTGTAATAAGTCGCGCGGCTGCTAATGTTCGTTACTGGATTGATCCTTAATCCGCCCAGGCGCATTTCTTCTTCACTCAATTCGGCAATAGATTTGAATTGATCGCGGTAGAGAAATACGATTCTCTCAGCCTTGCTGTCAATGAGTGTGGACGGAGCCAGTGGCACATCCACAAGTTCCAGGATCTCCTGTGGTGGTTTTTGATAGGTGAGGTTTTCCTGCCCAAATGTTGGTCCTGTAAAGCAAATAACAGAGAGGAGGCTTAAAAAGACTTTTTTCATGATACAATAAAGTATAATTAGGTTAAGAGGTGCTGCGCTGTCAAGATGTTAATGTTTCTTATATTGCGGAGCAACTTTTTATTAATTGCTTAAATTTAAGAGAAATAATTTATTAAGGCTTAAATAATTCTACATGTACCAATCTAAGATAGCGGGCCTGGGGTTCTACGTGCCCGAAAATGTGGTGACTAATGATGATCTTTCCAAGGTCATGGATACAAATGACGCCTGGATACAGGAACGTACCGGAATAAAAGAACGGCGCCATATTAAAAAAGGAGATGGCAATTCTACGGCCGTAATGGGAGCAAAGGCTGCCAAAATTGCCATTGAACGGGCTAAAATCACCAAAGATGATATAGATCTTATCGTTTTTGCCACCCTTTCTCCCGACTACTACTTTCCGGGAGGTGGTGTACAAATCCAGGAGATGCTTGACATTCACACCTGTCCTGCACTTGATGTTAGAAACCAGTGCAGCGGATTCATCTACGGACTTTCAGTAGCCGATCAATACATCAAGACCGGAATGTATAAGAATGTGCTGCTAATAGGTAGCGAAAATCATAGTGGAGGTTTGGATTTTACAACCCGTGGCCGCGGAGTTTCTGTGATCTTTGGAGATGGGGCAGGAGCTGCAGTGCTCACCCGAAGTGACCATAACGGGCAGGGAATACTCTCTACCCACCTTCATTCGGAAGGAAAACATGCTTTGGAATTGTCTTTAAAAGGTCCGAGTACCATGCACTGGGTACCCGAAATTATTGAGGAAAATCCGCAGGGAGATGATATCATATATTATCCCTACATGAACGGCCAGTTTGTTTTTAAGAACGCGGTAGTTCGTTTTTCTGAAGTCATCAAGGAAGGCCTGGAAGCCAACGGGCTCGAGGTGAAAGATATTGATATGCTTATTCCGCATCAAGCGAATCTTAGGATCTCGCAGTTCATTCAGCAAAAGTTCAGGTTGAGTGATGATCAGGTTTATAACAACATTCAACGCTATGGAAATACAACAGCAGCCTCTATTCCTATAGCCCTTACTGAAGCCTGGGAAGAAGGTAAGATCAAGGAAGGAGACACAGTGGTGCTCGCAGCTTTTGGAAGTGGCTTTACCTGGGCAAGCGCTATTATGAAGTGGTAGAAAAAAGACGTTAGAGCCAAGAGTCAAGAGCCAGGTCTTAGGTATTATTTGGGCTCAAAAATGTCAAAAATCCGCAACTTTTCAATTGCGGATTTTTTTTGGCTAATTAAACAACATCATTAAAATATTCCTCCACCAGAGTTGGTGTTATCATCCCTTTGTTTCCTGTCGAGTGCCTTATTCTTGCCTCCGCCAAATCTATAGGAGAAGCCGAGATAGACATTCTGAGAATCGCCCTGAAAATTTCCTCGCTGGGAGTAGGGTACATCGCTGTAGAACGTGAATTCCTGGGTGTCAAAAATGTCATTAATATTAAGGCTTAAAGTCGCTTTGTCATTAAGGAAATTATATCGGGCACCAGCATTTATGAAATAAAATTCTTCAGGATTGATCTGTAGCAGTTCTGTGCTGCTGCGGTACAAGCCAAACATTTGCAGGGTAAGTTTTTTAGTCACTTCAAAACTTTGATTGAGCCTAAGACTGTAGGCAGAGCTTTCCACCTCCTGATAAACATCTCCTACCACGCCTTTTTCGGTACTGTTGTAGTATTCAAAGCTCGGATTAATGCTCCACCAGCGAAATGGCTTGTATCTTCCACTAAGTTCCACTCCGTATGCAGTGTTATCATTCCAGTTCTCGTAAGTAAGGAGCATTCGGGAAGGATCTTCGGGATCTATAATAAGTACCTGGCTTATTTCATCTTCTATCAACCTATAGAACACTCCGCCCGTAAAGCTTCCCTTTTGAAAGTTGTGGGTGTAGTTCATCTCCAGGGAATTGGTAAATTGTGGATCGAGTTCAGGATTTCCAACTCCTGTGATTCGCGGAGTAGAAAATTCTCTTACAGGATTTACCTGGTTCAGGCCGGGACGATCCACTCTTCTTCCGTAGCTCAACTGCAGCGTCTTCATATCATTGAATTTGTATGAAACAAAAGCCGAAGGGTAGAGAGTGAAATAATCATTCTCATAGATGAGATCTCCATCCAATATAGCCTCTACAGCGTAATGTTCAAACCTTGTTCCCAATTGATAGGACCATTTCTTAAAGCTTTGCCCAAAAGTGGAATAGAAGGAATAAATATTATTGTCATAATCATATAATGCGTCCTCAAGATTTGTGTTGGTGGTACGGTAATCGTTAGTACTGCTTCTCAATCTTGCCTCTGCACCCAGTTCAAGTTTGGAGACTTCAGAAAGCGGATTCTCATAATCGATGTTGAAATTTGTATTGCTTATGTCGTCTTCAACCTTGTCCCGGTAAGAATTATATTCATTGGCACCTGCGCCAGAATATTCGAACCGCGCGACTTCGGCATCATCTGTAATGCTGTGATCTACTTCAAAAATGATGTTATGACCGTCCTTTTCAAAATCTCTTTTAAATACTGCATTATAAGTTTGAGTGCTGTTGTCGTTCTCCAGGAAGAAATCCTGATAAATATTTTCCATAGCAGTAGAATTGAATAAAATATTCGCTTCTCCCCGAGGTTCTCCGGTATACAGGTTCTGGTTGGTATAAAAGGAAAAAGTATTCTTGTCATCTATATAATAATCCAATCCTATTTTGAACAGGTAAGATTCACTATCGCTATAAAAACCTATAACTTCAGTGTAATTCTGCGTAAAATTGTTGATGATCCCGTGATTTTCTCTTTTTCCTCCATTGGTGCCAAGGTTGGTAAAGAAATTCACTTTTCCAGTGCGGTAGTTCATGTTAAGAGAGGCGTTATATCTTACATTTTCGCCTACTGTGACGCCGCTGTTTAGATTGCCGTTAAAGCCAAGGTTCGAATTCTTGTGAAGAATGATGTTAATGATCCCACTCATGCCTTCAGGATTATATTTGGCTGAAGGGTTGGTGATCAACTCTATGCTCTTAATAGAAGTGCTGGGAATTTGTTTTAGCAGTTGTGCCGCCGGAATATTGGTAGGTTTCCCGTCTACCAGGATACGTACATTGTCATTTCCCCGCATGGAAATGTTTCCATCCTGGTCTACAGAAAGACTGGGGATGTTATTCATTATCTCACTGGCTGAAGCTCCTGCAGTAGTAAGATCTTTTCCCACATTGATCACCTTTCGATCAATACGCTGTTCAATGGTAGATCTTTCGGCCACTACGTCAACGCTGTCCAGTTGCGCTACTTCAGCTTCCAGGAAAATAGTTCCGATTTTGATCTCCCTGTTTCCGCCAGAAACCTCAATTTCCTTCGAGAAGTGTTTATAGCCCATGAACTGAACTTTAAAGATGTACGAACCATCCTGAAGTTTTTCAACGGCAAAACTTCCGTCGCCAGAAGTAACTGCGCCAGTGACCATCTCTCCTTCAGGAGTTGTTACGGTAATGGTGGCGTAAGGAATGGGTTCTTTGAATTCCATGTCCATCACCTGCCCGGTGATAGTTCCTAATTCTGTAGGATCTGTAAATGCTGCTGCGGAAAAACTTCCGAAGGCAAGCATAAATAATAAAATAAACTGTTTCATTTTTTGATTGATTTGATGATGATTATATATAGCATATTACCTTGTAATGCATAATCATTGAACACAAGGTTTCACAAATTATGCAGTTGTGGTATAATTAATAGACTACACAGCAACCGCTTTGTTACAGGATTTTTTAAAATTTAACCTTTGAGTAAGGCAATTCTTATACAAAAATGAGACAAAAAAACCCATACAAAAATGTATGGGTTAACATGGGGCTCTTATAACACTAACCATCAATGTTTCTCAAATCGCGCCCATGCGGGAAATATTTCTTATCTTAAAGACTACATTGGGATGACCTTTGTTACACTTAATGACAAAAAAATTAGAATGACGAAGAAAACACTTGTACTGGGTGCCTCTACAAATCCTGGGCGCTATGCACATATTGCTATTAACCGGCTCAAGGGGGCAAATATTCCTACTGTTGCAATTGGATTGCGAAAGGGCGAAGTTGCAGGCGTGAACATTGAAACTGAAAAATTGCCTTTTACAGATATACACACTGTAACTCTTTATCTTGGCGCGCCTCGCCAGGAAGAATATTATGACTACATCCTGTCCTTAGAACCAAAGCGCGTTATCTTTAATCCAGGAACAGAGAATCCTGAATTTTACCGCCTGCTACAAAAGAACCAGGTTGAAGTTGAGGTTGCCTGTACCCTTATCCTACTTTCTACTAAGCAATATTAGACCTAAGAAAGTGAGGAGTCCGTTGAGGATAAGGACAAAGAATCCAAATTCAAATCCGAACCATACCAGGCTGTTAATGCTAATGATGTAAGTGAGGATTGGGGAGAGCACTGCGACCACAGGTACCAGTTTATCCCGTACCTGCAGCTTTGTGAAAAGTCCGAAGCTATAGAGTCCCAACAGAGGTCCGTATGTATAACCCGCAAAAACAAAGAGCTTGGCGATTACACTCTCATCCTTGATGATATATTTAAAGGCAATGATCACCAGGATGAGCACGATAGAAACTCCTATGTGAATTAATTTTCTCACTAGTTCCTGTCTTTCGGGAGCATATCGTTTTTCGATATCCAGGATATCTATACTAAAGGAAGTGGTAAGCGCGGTTAAAGCACTATCTGCACTACTATATGCTGCGGCAATCAAACCGAGGATGAAAAAGACAGCAATTCCCACTCCTAATTCGCCCGAAGTTGCGATCACTGGAAAAAGGTCATCTTTTGAGGCTTCTATTCCGTTAGCACGCGCGTATTCAGTAAGTAAGACTCCCAATGCCATAAACAAGAGGTTTACAAACACAAGGATAATGGTGAACCAGAACATATTCTTCTGTGCATCACCAAGGTTGCGACAGGTGAGGTTCTTTTGCATCATATCCTGATCCAGCCCAGTCATTACTATCGTAATAAAGGCACCCGAAATGAACTGTTTCCAGAAATAATCGGCACTTTTAATGTCATCAAAAAAGAACATTTTTGAGAGCTCACTATTGGAGATGTGAGAGACAAGATCCCCTCCCTGGATTCCCAGGTCATCAGAAACATAATAAATACTAACTCCAACCGCAATGAGCATACACAGCGTTTGCAAAGTATCGGTATAGACAATGGTTTTGATCCCGCTTCTAAAGGTATAGAGCCAAATGAGCAGAATGGTCATGATCACGGTCGCCCAAAAGGGAATTCCTAAGCTGTCAAAAAGGATGATTTGCAAGACATTTGCCACCAAAAAAAGCCGGAAACTTGATCCTACCACACGCGAGAGCAGGAAAAAAGATGCCCCTGTTTTATACGAATAAGTCCCGAATCTTCCTTCGAGGTACGTGTAGATCGAGGTGAGATTCATCCTGTAATACAGGGGAAGCAGCACGAGCCCGATCACCGCATAACCCACCACGTATCCCAGTACAACCTGCATATAGCTAAACTGGCTGGCTTCCACCCATCCCGGCACAGAAATGAAAGTTACCCCGCTAAGCGAGGCCCCTATCATTCCAAAGGCTACGATGTACCACGGCGACTGCCGGTTGGCTTTAAAAAATGTATTGTTGTCAGATTTTTTTCCGGTGAACCAGGAAATTCCTATTAGGGTTAGGAAATACACTGCAATTAGTAGAAGGATGGAAGAGGGCTGCATGAGTTTGAATTTCGGGGGCAAATTACAAAACTTAAGAATATCTGCAGCATCGGTAAAAAGACTACTTTATTCGAGAATTGTTTTAAAATACTTTAATTTTGGAGCATGGAATTTTCATCGAAATTACTACAGGAAGCAGTGAATGAAATGTCTCAACTTCCGGGAATAGGAAGAAGGACAGCCTTACGGCTGGTGCTGCATCTTTTGAAGCAGCCAGAGTCGCAAACTGTGGCCCTGAGTAAAGCCTTGCTGGATCTAAAGACAGACGTAAAATTCTGCAGCAACTGTCACAATATTAGTGATACCGAATTGTGTGAGATCTGTGCGAACAAGAGCAGGCAAAGGGAAGTGGTTTGTGTGGTGGAAGATATTCGCGACGTAATGGCAATTGAAAATACCAGTCAGTACCGCGGTCTTTATCATGTTCTGGGAGGCAAGATCAACCCTATGGAAGGAGTAGGTCCTTCGCAACTCACAATAAGGTCTTTAGTAGAGAAGGCTCAAAAAGGGGAAATTAAGGAGATCATTTTCGCGCTTAGCAGTACGTTGGAAGGTGATACGACAAACTTTTATATTTTTAAGCAACTTGAAGGTCTCGAGATCAAAACCAGTACTATCGCCCGCGGAATTTCGGTGGGAGATGAGCTGGAATATGCAGATGAGGTGACCCTGGGCCGCAGTATTACGAACAGGATACCATTTGAGAGCTCTCTTAGGAATTGACCTGCGGAAGGAGCACTCACTAAAAAATTGTAAATTTACACAAGAGTGGCAGGAGGCTGAAGGTTAAATTCAGCTTAAAAAATTCCTGCAACTGAATAATCATTATTGACAGAGCTATTTTTTTAATAAATTCGCAGTCAATTTAAAGTAGAACATCCTCGAGATAAGAATATGGCAAAATTTGAACTAAAATTACCCAAGATGGGGGAAAGTGTTGCAGAGGCAACCATTACAAATTGGTTAAAAGAGGTTGGAGACAGCATTGAAGCCGATGAAGCCGTTCTGGAAATTGCAACCGACAAGGTGGATAGCGAAGTTCCCAGTGAGGTGGATGGAGTTCTGGTAGAAAAGCTTTTCAATGCAGATGATGTAGTTCAGGTAGGGCAAACCATTGCCATTATTGAAACAGAGGGAGAGGGCCAGGCAGATGCTACTCCGGTGGCAGACCAGCAAGTGCCAACCCCCGAGATCGAAGAAGCAGTTGCTGCGGCCGAGGAGCGTGTAGAGCAGGCAAAAGAGATCAGCTCAGCCGATTTTAGCGATAGCAACAGATTCTATTCCCCGCTTGTAAAGAATATTGCAAAAGAAGAAGGGATCTCCTTTGAGGAGCTGGAACGTATAGAAGGTACGGGCAAGGATGGAAGAGTGACCAAAAATGACATTTTAGGATACCTTGAAAACCGCGCCTCGCAGCCTGCGGCTCAGCCAGCAGTACCTCAGCCTAAAGCTGCGCCACAACCTGCCAAAACTCCGGTGAGCGTAAATGGGGAAGATGAGATCATTGAGATGTCGCGTATGGGCAAGATGATCGCACATCATATGGTAGAAAGCGTGCAGACTTCTGCTCATGTACAGTCTTTTATTGAGGTAGATGTCACCAACATTTGGAACTGGAGAAAGAAAAATAAAGATGCTTTTGAAAAAAGAGAAGGAGAGAAGCTCACCTTTACTCCAATTTTTATGGAAGCAGTGGCTAAGGCAATTAAAGATTTCCCATTGATCAATATTTCTGTAGATGGGGATAAGATCATTAAGCGCAAGAACATTAATCTTGGAATGGCAGCAGCTCTTCCAGATGGAAACCTTATTGTTCCGGTCATCAAGAATGCCGATCAGTTAAACCTGGTAGGAATGGCAAGAGCAGTGAACGACCTTGCAAACCGCGCCAGGATGAACAAGCTCAAGCCCGATGATATCCAGGGAGGTACCTACACAGTAACCAACGTGGGAACTTTTGGAAGTATCATGGGAACTCCGATTATTAATCAGCCGCAGGTGGCAATTCTCGCACTTGGTGCTATTAGAAAGGTGCCGGCGGTTATTGAAACGCCCGATGGTGATTTCATTGGAATAAGATATAAGATGTTCCTGTCTCACAGTTATGATCACAGGGTAGTAAACGGTGCGCTGGGAGGACAGTTTGTTCAGCGAGTAGCACAGTACCTGGAGAAATTTGACAAGAATCGAGACCTGTAAAGGATCTGGAATAAATTTTTTAAAGCCATGACGCAAGGGTCATGGCTTTTCTTTTTGTCCAAACTTCACCTCATTCCCTGCAAAAAGTTTGAGGAAATATTATCTTTACCAAAATGATATCCGCGCATGGAATTGAAGCTTACAAAACCTTTATGTTTTTTTGATATTGAAGCCACAGGTACAAACGTGGCCAAAGACAGGATCGTTGAGATCTCTATTTTAAAGATCTTCCCGAACGGAAATCGCGAGAGTAAGACCTGGCTCGTAAATCCTACCGTTCCTATTTCCAAAGAGGTGGTTGCGGTACATGGAATCACTAATGAGAAGGTGGCAAATGAACCAACTTTTCAAGAGCTGGCAGGTACTATTTACGAGATGATCAAGGGCTGTGATTTGGCGGGTTACAACTCCAACCGTTACGATATTCCATTGCTGGCAGAAGAAATGCTGCGTGCGGGTGTAGATTTCGATATGAAGAATTCACTGGCGGTAGATGTGCAGACCATTTTTCATAAAATGGAACAGCGCACGCTTTCTGCTGCCTACAAGTTTTACTGCGGAAAAGACCTGGAAGGAGCTCATGGTGCCGAGGTAGATACCAAGGCCACCTATGAAGTACTGATGTCGCAACTGGACAGGTATGAAGATCAACTGCAGAATGATGTAAAATGGCTCTCTGCTTTTACGGCGAGGAAAGATTGTGCAGATATTGCGGGCTTTATCGCCTATGATAAAAAGGGAAAGGAAGTTTTCACCTTCGGAAAACACAAAGGAAAGAGCGTGGAAGATATTTTAGAACAAGAGCCAGGGTATTTTGGATGGTTCCAGAATGCAGATTTTCCCCTGTACACCAAAAAAGTACTTACCGCGATCAAACTAAGGAAACTTAACACGAAACTAAAATAATCTATTTCAGCCGATGAAAATAATCTGTATTGGCCGTAATTACACCGAGCATATTGCGGAGTTACAAAATGAACGGCCCGGGGAGCCGGTAATTTTCCTGAAGCCCGATACTGCCATTCTCCTCAAGAAACAGCCTTTTTTTATTCCGCCGTTTTCAGAAGATATACATTATGAGGTAGAGCTCCTGGTAAGGATAAATAGGGTTGGGAAATACATTCAGCAGAAATTTGCCCATAAATATTACGACGAGATTGGCCTGGGAATAGATTTTACAGCAAGAGATCTCCAAAAGAAATTAAAGGATAAGGGTTTGCCGTGGGAAAAGGCAAAAGCTTTTGACGGCTCGGCAGTGATCGGAGAAAAATGGATCGAAAAAAGTCATTTTAGAGACCTCAGTAATATTAGGTTTAGTTTAAATAAAAATAAAGAAGTGGTACAAAGAGGTACAACTTCTCACATGTTGTGGAAAATTGACGAAATAATTGAATATATTTCACAGTATTTCACATTGAAGATCGGAGACATTATTTTTACAGGAACTCCTGCAGGTGTAGGACCGGTAGCGATCAATGATGAGCTTACGGGATTTATAGAAGACAAACAGATTTTCTCAATACAGGTTAAATGAGCAACTACAATTTAGAAAGCGTCGAAGAAATGGCAGGCGGCGATCAAGATTTTGTCAAGGTCGTTGTACAGACATTTCTTGAAGAGATCCCACCAGATCTAGAGGGTATGAACCAGGCTATTCTTGAAGGAAATTCGGCACAGGCCTATCAATATGCCCACAAAATGAAACCTAATCTTCAAATGTTTGGGCTGGAGCTCATGCCGCAGATAAGAATCATTGAGGATTGGTCTAAAGCGGGAAAGAATGAGGATGAGGTTCATGAGGCCGGTCGCATTATTACAGCCAAATACAAAAAGGCAGAGCTGGAGCTAAAGGAAGATTTTGACCTGTAATGACTGCAGAGATAATTACCATTGGAGACGAGATCCTCATTGGGCAGATCGTTGATTCAAATTCAGCTTTTATTGCCAAAGAGCTCAATCTTATTGGGATCTCTGTCTACCAGATCACTTCAGTTCAGGATGAAAAGGCGCATATACGCACTACTTTAGCAGAGGCGTCAAAAAGGGCAGATATCATTATCCTTACCGGCGGCCTTGGTCCCACAAAAGATGATGTCACCAAATATACTTTTGCCGAATTTTTTGAAGATCAGCTGGTGCTAAATGAAAAGGTACTGGGGCATATTGAGGAGCTGTTTTCGAAATATAAAAAGACGCCAATCTCCGATCTTAACCGGGAACAGGCCATGTTGCCTTCTAAAGCAGTGCCTCTCCATAATAAATATGGAACAGCTCCGGGGATGTGGATGGAAAAGGATGGAAAGGTATTCATTTCATTGCCGGGAGTGCCTTATGAAATGATGCAGCTCATGGAGGGAGAGGTCATTCCGAGGTTACAGCAAAAATTCCATCGCCCATACATTTACCATAAAACCATCCTCACCCAAGGCGAAGGAGAAAGTGCTATTGCCAACCGGCTTGCTGCCTTTGAAGAAAAGCTTCCTTCCCACATTAAGCTTGCTTACCTGCCCGATCTTGGGAGCGTACGGCTGCGGCTTTCCGGGAAAGGTGAGCACGAGGAGGAGTTGATAAGTGCAGTAGAGAAGCAGGTAGAAGGCCTTTATGAGCTTTTGGGAGATATTATTGCCGAGGAGCAGGAGGAAGATGAAAAGATCGCGGTGCAAATAAGCAAACTCCTTACCTCTCAGAAAAAATTTCTTTCGGCAGCAGAAAGTTGCACGGGTGGCGCGCTGGCAGCCGAATTCACTACTCATCCAGGGGCATCATCCTGTTTTATTGGCGGCATGGTTTCTTACGCCACAAATGTGAAGAGCGAAAATTTGGGTGTGCCTAAAGATCTCATCGAAAAGTACAGTGTAGTTAGCGCTGAGGTTGCCGAAGCCATGGCTAAGCATGCAAAAAAGATGTTCCGAACAGATTATGCTCTTTCAACAACCGGTAATGCCGGCCCTACCAAGGGCGACAGTGATGCAGAAGTTGGTACGGTTTATATAGGTCTGGCAACTCCGGAAAAAATTTACTCCAAAAAATTCATTTTTGGAAACAGCAGAGACCAGGTAGTAAAACAGACTGTCCAAAAAGCATTTGAAATGATCCTGAAGGAAATATCGTGAAGTACGAACCTAGAACTTAGAAGTACGATTTTTAAATTTGCGCCAAACCTGCAAGGTCTTTTTTGACCTTGTAGGTTTATTAATAGAGTGTATTACGACAGAAGTCTCTTACGATAGGAAAAGGAAACCTTCCGAGAAACTAATTTTTTTAAATCTGCGTGGATTAAATCCACGCCAACTTCGCCTAACCTGCAAGGTCTTTTTTGACCTTGTAGGTTTATTACGATAGAAGGAGAGAGTTACCTGGTTGATTTTCTGGGTTAGAAGAAGGCTTCTTGCTGCTCCGTCAGCTATAAAAAACTGCTTCAGGCGTTGGCAAATTAAACTATTTCTTTCAGAAGAAATGAGCAACTTTATAAGGAGGTGTCAAAAGTGGCATTTTTAAAGGCTTGTTCCGCGGCAGGGCTTCCGAAGGAATTTCAGAAAAATATTTTCTTTGGGTATTGGCTATTAGGTAAAAAAATCGTTAATTTGCAGCCTGTTTTGAAATAACGAGTTAAAGTATAGAGCAATGTCAAGAGTTTGTGAACTTACAGGTAAGAAAGCAATGGTAGGAAACAATGTTTCCCACGCGATGAATAAAACAAAACGTAAATTTGACGCCAATTTGGTTAAAAAACGTTTTTATATCCCTGAAGAAGATAAATGGATCACTTTAAAAGTATCTACTTCTGCAATTAAGAATATTAATAAGAAGGGAATCTCAGCTGTAATCAAAGAAGCAAGGGAAAAAGGATTTTTAAACAAGTAATCCTAACATTTAAGACGCAGTAAAATGGCAAAGAAAGGTAACAGAGTTCAGGTTATATTAGAGTGTACAGAGCACAAAGCATCGGGACAGCCCGGTACTTCAAGATATATTACAACAAAAAATAAGAAGAACACGCCAGATAGAATGGAGTTGAAGAAATTCAACCCTATCCTAAAAAAGATGACGGTTCATAAAGAAATTAAATAAGTAAGTCATGGCAAAGAAATCAGTAGCAACATTACAGACAGGATCAAAGAGATTAACTAAAGCCATTAAAATGGTGAAATCTCCAAAGACCGGTGCCTATACTTTTGTTGAAGGAATTATGGCTCCCGAATTGGTAAATGACTTCCTGAACAAGAAATAAGTTATTTTCAAAATACACTAAAGCCGTCCCGGTAGCTATCGGGACGGCTTTTTGTTTTTGTGTATATTTACCTCCGGCTATGCCAATAGCAGGCACTGCCAATTGTTTAAGTAAAGACCATACCAAATAATGAGTTTATTTAAGAAGATGTTCTCCCGGGAGAAGAAAGAGACCCTCGATAAAGGCCTTGAAAAGTCCAAAAATGATTTCTTTTCCAAATTGGGAAAAGCTGTTGCGGGAAAATCTAAAGTTGATGATGAAGTTCTTGATGACCTGGAAGATGTATTGGTGAGCAGTGACGTGGGCGTAGGTACTACGGTCAAGATCATTAACAGGATCGAAGCCCGGGTTGCGAAAGATAAATTTCTTGGCACCGAAGAGCTGAACAAGATCCTGCGGGAGGAAATCGCAGCTCTTTTATCTGAAACCAATTCTGGTAATGCTACAGATTTTTACGTGCCTACTGACAAAAAACCTTATGTGATCATGGTGGTTGGCGTAAACGGAGTGGGTAAGACCACTACCATTGGAAAGCTTGCCTACCAATTTAAAAAAGAAGGTAAAAAAGTAGTTCTGGGCGCAGCCGATACTTTTCGGGCTGCTGCAATTGACCAGTTACAAGTTTGGGCAGACAGGGTAGGGGTGCCAATTGTAAAACAGCAAATGGGTAGTGATCCTGCTTCGGTGGCTTTTGATTCTGTTCAAAGTGCAGTAAAGCAGGATGCAGATGTTGTGATCATTGACACTGCCGGCCGACTTCACAATAAAGTGAACTTAATGAACGAGCTCACCAAGGTGAAGCGGGTAATGCAGAAGGTAGTAGATCATGCGCCTCATGAAGTGCTGCTGGTGCTTGATGGTTCTACGGGCCAAAATGCCTTTGAACAGGCAAAACAATTTACTGCAGCAACCGAAGTGACTTCCCTTGCCGTTACTAAACTGGATGGTACAGCAAAAGGTGGAGTTGTGATTGGAATAAGTGACCAGTTCCAGATCCCCGTAAAATATATAGGAGTTGGCGAAGGCATTGAAGACCTGCAGGTTTTCAATAAATATGAATTTGTAGATTCTTTCTTTAAATAAAATCCACGTTTCCTTATGAAAAAAATTTACCTACTCTCTTTTTTAAGTCTGTTGTTATTTTCATGTAAAATCGATCCCAAACAAGGAGAGACTGCGGCTGGCCCCCAGGTGCGCTGGGAAGCTGTAGACGAAACTGAAGAACTCGAAGCCCAGGCAGCTCATGAAAATGAGAGAATGCGCTTTAAATTGATCAATTCAAAATATCTTGATAAGAACAATATTTGGGCTCCCTTTGAAAAGGATCTGGCAGAATTCTCTTCTGAAAAATATGAGCGGCTAAAGCCAATTATTCTCGAAAGAAGTATTCCTGAATTACAGCGATCTATTAAAGCCGGCGAACTTAGCTATGAAGATCTTACACTTTTTTATATCTACAGGATACGTCAAATTGAAAGTGACAACAATAAATCCCTGAATGCCGTTATTGCCCTTAATCCTGAAGTGGTGGAGCAGGCAAGGCAGCTCGATGCCCGTGGTGCCCCGGCAGTTAATGAGCAGTCAGTTTACGGTATGCCTATCCTCTTAAAGGACAACATAAACACTGCAGGCATGAAGACTACGGCTGGAGCACTTGCACTTGCAGAGAACAAACCTTCCAAAAATGCCTTTATTGTTGATCGTTTAGAGCGGCACAAAGCGCTTATTCTTGGGAAAGTAAATCTAAGTGAATGGGCGTATTATTTCTGCGATGGCTGCCCATTAGGATATAGTGCAGTTGGTGGTCAAACACTGAATCCCTACGGAAGAAAAGAATTTGAAACCGGAGGTTCCAGTTCTGGAAGTGGCGTGGCGGTAGCAGCAAATTACGCGGTGGCCGCGATAGGAACAGAGACTGCAGGTTCAATTTTATCACCTGCTTCCAAGAATTCTGTAGTGGGTTTAAAGCCGACAATTGGCCTGTTGAGCCGCAGCGGAATTGTTCCAATTTCCAGCACTTTAGACACCCCTGGACCCATGACCAAGTTTGTGATAGATAATGCGATCCTGCTGAACGCCCTTACCGGAAAAGACGTAGAAGATGCGGTTTCTGTAGAAGGCGGAAAGAATTACCTGAGAGGACTTTCTTCTGAAGGCCTTCATGGAAAGAGGATTGGCGTCATGAGATCATTGTTGTCAGATTCCTTATATAAGTCAGCTGTAGAACAAATGAGGAATGAAGGAGCAATTGTGGTCGAATTTGATGCGCCCGAAGTGCAGCTGGATAACTTTCTAACCCTGCTCAACGCCGATATGAAGAAGGACCTGCCACAATATTTATCTAAATATGCCGGTAGCGAAGTTACCTTTAAAAATGTGGAGGCCATTACCAAATATAACTTGAAAGACAGCCTGCTAAGAGCACCATATGGGCAACAGCTTTTTGATGCAATTGTAGCCGATACTACCAGTGCAGCAGAGCTTGAAAGGATATCTGCCGAGCTGGAACGTAACGGCCGAAAGTTTTTCGACGTGCCAATGCAGCAACACAACCTGGATGCTGTGGCTTCGATAAATAATTACCATGCAGCTTATGCAGCCGTGGCCAAATATCCCGCGCTTGCAGTTCCTGCCGGACTAGAAAAGACGGGAGAACCAAAGAGCATTACCTTTATAGCTAAACCCTTTGAGGAGGATAAGTTGCTGGAAATAGGATATGGTTTTGAACAGCAGACCAATCTCAGAAAAGCACCCGGGAATTACCGATAATTGATGTCACAGAGAAACCTGGTGATCCTTACGAAGATCATCCTTTTTTACAGTATCTTTTATATCCTTATGAAGGCTATTGCCCTTTTTGGAGGAGCCTGGCTCGTACCCAACCTGCTGTTAATGCTACCTTATCTTCTACTGGGCAGTATAGCCTGGATTTTAGTAAGACGGGAGCAATATTCCTGGTGGTTTGTAGGAATAGGAGCAGCGGTGATCATTCTCACCAGGATCTATGAAGCGCAGTTCAGTCTTTGGGTACAGCAGCAGCTAGTGCTTTGAAAAAAATGGCAAAAATATAAAGCGGCTGAATTTAATTCCAGCCGCTTTTTTTTTCGACTCTCCTCCCGAAAATGACATTTTTGAGACCTCTTAAGATCAGCTCTTGCTGAGCGAAACTGATTGTGAAGATAGGAAGTACATTTCTCTAACAGATTTTTAATAGCTTTAGAGGCAGCAGGAAGAATTAGCATAGCTTCTTCTGAAGGTATTGAGCTCAACTAAAGACCTCTCAAAAAGGGCTTTTTTGACGCCTATTAATTACCACAAGCTTACATTTTTGAACAGAATTATATGAGCAGACTTAAGATACTTTCAATAATAGCAGGCATTTATGTTTCAGCTTACCTTCTTTTTAGAATTCTTCAGATCGATTACAGGTTACTTGTTTCTGATGACTTTTCCAGGATCGCTGCCCTGGATATGGGTTTGATCTTAGGTTCCAGTTTACTCTTTTTGTATTATGCGGTACTGCAAATAATTAGGCATTTGGGCATTTATCCCATATCCCGATTGTTCAGTTATATCTTTAGTCTGGTAGTAAGTGTTATTTTAATGCTTGTGGCGCTATACACCTTAATTAGTGGTTTTGCAGCTCACACCACCTTGAACAAGATCAATTCGTTCATGATCATAATCTGCATAGCAATAATTGAGATCTACTGGACCCTACATCGTAAGAGAGAAAAGGTTCCGCAGAAGCTTTGATGAGCAGGGCATTAATGCTGAGGTAAAAATGTATATTAGGATTTGAAGATCAGACAATAATGCGCACGAAATTAGAAATAAAAGAGCCTTGTAACCAGGATTGGAACAGGATGACAGGGCTTAAAAATGGTAGGTTCTGTGAGCAGTGTCAAAAAGGTGTTATGGACTTTAGCGGGTACAGGAGAAATGAGATCCTGAGTATCCTTGTGCAGGAGAAGAAAATCTGTGGGCGGTTTGACAAAACCCAACTTCAGGATGCTTGTTTTGATCCCTCAAAACAAAACCTTCACCTTTCAAAGCTCGTATTTATGCTTGGCCTGGGTACGATTCTTGGATTTTCGGCACCTGCAAGCGCGGGCAATAATTCTGCTCCAATTGAACATTCAGGAGTAAGCAAATGGAGGAGCGTTTTTCAGAAGCAACCTGTAACAGATTCCATTAAAATAGAAGGAACCGTTTTTGATACCGATGAGCTTGTCTTACCTGGAGTGAATATACATTTGAAGAATACTCAAATAGCCACTCAAACCGATTTTCACGGTAATTTCTCTATAATTATTCCTGTTGCTGAATTGGCTGAAGAAAATTTTTTGGTTTTCTCTTACATAGGTTTTGAAACCCAGGAATACAGATTTTACAGGAAAAGCCGGCATCTAAAAATACAAATGAAGCTCGATACGTATATCATGGGTGAGGTGGTAATTATCCGCAGGCAAAACCTCTTTTCCAGAATTGGCAACTTCTTCAGTAAATTGTTTACAGGGAAGAAGGACAGCACCACCTGTCAGTAAATTCATTGCATAACCTCGCCTGTGTTGCCACCGTACTACAATAGGTAAAGACGATATCCAAATGCTTGACAATTAACGCAAAAAACACAGTTTTAAGAAAAAATTGTATTTTTAAAAACAGAAGGAATCAGTCGGTTAAATCTTTAATGCATATTGCTCCTTCCTCGTGCAGCTTTATTAATTCAATTCCAGTACGGCCATGAAATACGTTTATCTTTTAGCTTGCCTCTTTTTATTTGCTTCCGGAAAGGCTCAGGAAAAACTTCTTCTAAGACAACATTTAATCTCCGACCTTTCGGAAACGCCCATTTATCCACGACTAACCACTGAAGTCAATGGAGAAAAAGTCTGGAAGGAGAACTTCCAATATATGGATAGCATCGACATTTACAGTATCACCTACCTTAGTGATGGTCTTAAAGTGAATGGTCTTCTTGTAAAACCAAAGAAAAAAGGAGATTATCCTTGTATCATTTATAACCGCGGTGGAAATCGGAATTTTGGATCCTTGGTTATCGCCCATGGTGCCATTACTCTTGGCCAGATTGCAAAAGAGGGTTATGTGGTTATTGCAAGCCAGTACAGGGGGAATGCCGGGGGCGAAGGCCAGGAAGAATTTGGAGGTAAAGATGTCAACGATATCACCATTCTACCAGAAGTGTTAAAGGAAATACCATCTGCCAACACCAGTAAAATTGGAATGTATGGATGGAGTCGTGGCGGTATGATGACCTATATCGCTCTTACCCAGACTGAAAAAATTAAGGCAGCTGTGGTAGGTGGTGCAGTTTCAGATAACTTCCAGACCATTGCCGACCGACCCGAAATGGAAAAGGGCGTCCTGGCAGAATTGATTCCGGAATATGACAAAAATAAGCAGGCAGAACTTGAGAAAAGATCTGCCGTAAAATGGGTAGATCGCTTTCCTAAAGATGTTCCCATTCTCATGTTACATGGAAATGCCGACTGGCGGGTTAAACCAGAGCAGAGTTTAAATATGGCTCTCCAATTTGAGAAATATCGAATTCCATACAGGCTGGTGATGTTTGAGGGTGGCGACCATGGAATTTCTGAATTTAAAAATGAAGTAAATGATCTGGTTCTCCACTGGTTTGACAGGTATTTAAAGAATGATGAAGCCTTGCCAAACATGAAATATCACGGAAAGTAACCCCCTGTATTGCATTTGCTGAAACCAGTTTAAATGCAAAGGAGACGATTTCTATACGCTCACATCGACCACTCCAACACCATGAAAATATTTAAAAAGCTTCTGAAAATCGTGCTTTCCCTCTTTGGAATTCTCCTCTTAACAGCGCTTATCCTCATTTGGATAGATAGTCGGGGCACAGGCTATTTAAAAGTGGAAAAAGAAGGAGCCTTTGCTAACAATTCATACCTGGTGCAGAATGTGAATGTAATTCCCATGAATGCAGATACTGTTTTGACTGGAAAAACGGTTTATATTAAGGAAGGCGTCATCGAGAACATCAGTGATAAATTCACGGTTGAAGGTGTAGAAATTATCAAGGGAGACGGGAAATTTCTAACTCCGGGTTTAATCGATATGCATGTGCACGTTTGGGATGAATATGAGCTGGGATTATATCTTTCCAATGGCGTCACGGCGGTAAGGAATCTTTGGGGATTACCCATGCATTTAAGAATGAAGGAGGCAGTCAATAATGCTGAGATCATAGCTCCACTTTTCTTTACAACGGGGCCAAAACTTACCGGACCTGAATATATTGGCGATGACAACTTACAGCTGAGAAGTGCCGAAGAGGCGAAGGCCAGGGTGATTTTCTATAAGAAAAGAGGTTACGATTTCATCAAGACCTATTACGGCTTAACTCCCGAAATATTTGATGCTGTTGTTGAACAGGCTGCAGCCTCGCAAATGGACATTATAGCACATCCCTCACAAAAAGTATCCTATAATTACCATTTTAAACCGCAGATACGCTCTGTAGAACATGCCGAGGATATCATTCAGCAACCTCTGAATTATGTTCTGGATACTATTAAATTAAAGGAAGTAGTTTCAGATTTCTCGGCCTCCGGAACCACGAAATTTTGTCCAACTTTAACCGTTTACAACAACATTTATCAGATCCTCACAAATGATAAGATCCTGGATTCCGAAAATCTGCAATACATGAATCCTCTTATCAGAAAGGTGGACAGCCAGGCGCAATTTGACAGGTGGCAGGATTCTAAAAGGACAGATCGGGCAATAGTCGGTTCCATAAAGGCGCAACATGAGTTTCATCTAAAGATCATAAGGGAAATGCATGAAGCGGGAGTTCCTATTATTTGCGGAACAGATGCCGGTATTGGAGTCACCGTTCCGGGTTTTTCTATTCACAGGGAACTCGGCTTTTATAAAGAAGCTGGGCTAACCAATTATGAGGTCCTTAAAACAGCTACTTACAATGCTTCAGGAACTCATGCCGTCATGGAAAATATGGGCAGCATTGAAAAAGGAAAAATCGCAAATCTGCTGTTGCTGAATAATAATCCTCTCGAGGATCTATCGGCCCTGAAGAGACCTGAGCTGGTTTTTGTAAACGGCCGAAAGATCAACAGAAAACAGCTCAATTCCTTTGAGGAAAAGGCTAAAAACAGGAAGAACCTTGTGGTCTCTGGATTTCGATATGCAGAAAATCTTATCCGTGAGAAATAAAATCAGCACACCCTGTACTTTTGGGAAAGGTTCGGAATTGCCTCATCAAAATCGCAAAGCAGGGCCCCCTGGACCTGAGAAAAGCAAGGCCATTGTCTCATAAGTGAAGCCTATAGGAATATAAGAACAAAACTCCTCAATATGTTTTTAAAACAGCGCTAAGAAATCTATATTCACACTCTTTGAAAAATTATAACATGAAAGAGAATAAAGTGCTGAATTACATAAAAGATGTTCTGGAAAATATGCCAGATGACTGGCTGAAGTTAACCACACATCGATTGGATATTTACAATGAAGAACTGGCCAAAACTGAATTTTTAGAACAGTTCGAGCTATTATTTGATGAAAATCAATCGAATCCCTCGGCCCTGGCGGGTCTTCCTACTGCCTATGATTATATCAGGCTGGGTCATCCTTTGTCCACAGTATTGGAATGGACCATTGCCAGCTTAAATACTTTAAGTCCTGAAAGTGTTATCAGTTTTTCTTCACGCACGGTTCCCGTACTTGCAGTGCTGCGAAAGAACTTATTTGACAATAAAAAAACCCGGATACTTTGCAAGGGAGAACTACCCGCTGCCTTTGATGCTGAAGCAGTAAGAAGCGTTTATAATTATGACTTTGAATTAAATCAGATTCAGGGAATTGAGGAGATTTCAGAGTTTGATGGTAGTACTGTTTTTATATCAGAGGAGCAGGATTTTGGAAAAATTAATTTGAATTCGGGTATCGACTTTTTGATTAGTACGCATCCTCAACTGGGCAGCCTGTTGCTGGTCAATGGAGAAGCGAATAAGAACTACATCAAGGAAATTCAGCATGTGCGCAGGAGGGAGACCATAGCGATGACTCCGGCGAATTGTTTTTCAGCTTTAAAGTTGCTTACTGGTCAAATTTCCACAATAGAGCCTAAGGCCGATACAAGTGCAAATAAGGCCAGTGTTCTCGATTCGATAAGGGAGATCACCGCTGCCGAAAGTCCGGCGCTGCTTGCCTCTTCAGGTCTTTCCATGCAATATGCGATCATGATGGGACTTGTTGACGACGCTCTCCACAAGCACAGGGGAAAGAAGATCAAGATCATTGTACCTCCAAACTGCTACGGAGGTACAAATGACCAGGCCAGGAGAGTGGCTGCCTGCGTGGATCATGTAGAGATCATGGACCTGTTGGTGGACAGGGATAATGATATGGTGCAGAGCATCGATCAGGTCCTGAACCAGGTGGCAAAGGAAGATGCCGTGCCTTATATCATTGCTGAAATCCCGACCAATCCAAGAGTTGAAGTTCCCGATCTTGATAAGTTGAGAACTGTGCTGAGTACAAAACGTAAGACTGAAGCGGGAAAAGATGCTATTGATCCTGTTTTTATTTTGGATCAGACTTTTTGTCCCAATGTTCAGTTTTTGGGAGAGAACGGCATTCTCTCCTCCGTAAGGACAATTTCTTATGTTAGCGGATCAAAGTTTCCAAGTGGCGGAAGGTGTACGGCTGGATATTGTGTTGCCAATAAAAAAGCAGCTGACCTGATGCCGAAAATTGAAAAGCATCTGCAGCTCTGCGATAATGAGGCTACAGCTCTTCAGGTGGAGATTTTGGCAGAACAATTGCCATCCATGAATCAACGGATTGCAGAAGCATATAAAAACACGCGGGCATTCGTGAATTTCATTAGGAAAACTTTACCCGAAGCAAAGATCAATTTTGTTTCTGAAGAACTGGCTCAGCAGGGTTTCACACCTTCAGTATTTTCTTTAGATCTGCCTACCAAAGGCAACACCCCTGAAGAAAAGGAGACTTACAAAAGAAAGCTAAATCAAAAATTGATCGACATGATGATCACCAAGATCCCAAATGAGAGTAAGTACTGCGTAAGTTACGGGCAGTTGAAAGGCTGTTACTGGACCATACCTGCAACCTCTACCCAGGGGACGACCAAAGAAAGCGATAAGGATTATATCGCGCGGGTATCTGTCTCTCCAGACCTCGATCTTGAACATCATAAAAAGGTGTTTGCAGAGTTCGTTGAACAGATTTAATTCTGTTAGAACAAGATATCTTTAAAGATCCTTCCGTAAATTCGGGAGGATTTTTTCTTTAAGGGAACTTGTAAGTGTGTGACTGAGAACATTTTCTATTTCCAAGGTTGGATTTTTATAGGAGGGTATTAGTCTGGTGCGACCCCTGCGGGGTCGGAAACTTTATACGGGCGATTTTGCTATATGGATGAAATCCCTTCGGGATTTAAGCGGCAGAGAGCTAAATTTACATAGTAAACGAAATGGACCCTGAAAGGATCTAAATTTTTAAGGGTCGAATAGTTCTATTTCTAAAAAGTATTTCTGAATCCTATTTGTGAATTTTTCAATAAAGATGAAATTCCATTGGAATTTAAGAATATGACTTGGAAAAAAAGCAGATCCGAAACTTAATTCAGTACACTAACCGGAACCTGAAGGGGTCTTATTTTTATAGAATACAATTAATAAATTATGTGACGATCCCAAAAGGGACGAATTCTCTTTCTAAAAGGTATCTTTAATGGCTTTTTGTGAAAAAAGAAATTGTCGCCAATTTTTTAATAAAGAAGGAATTCCATTGGAATTTAAGAATATAACGAAAAACAGAGAAGACTCCGAGACTTAATTCAATACGCTACCTGGACCCTGAAAGGGTCATATTTTTGTAGAATACATTTCATAAATTAAGTAACGA
The DNA here is from genome assembly GCF_012037645.1 of Salinimicrobium oceani. Classification (NCBI taxonomy): domain Bacteria; kingdom Pseudomonadati; phylum Bacteroidota; class Flavobacteriia; order Flavobacteriales; family Flavobacteriaceae; genus Salinimicrobium; species Salinimicrobium oceani. The sequence goes on along the minus strand of NZ_JAAVJR010000001.1, from coordinate 456,885 downwards.
CCCCGAAAGGGTCGAATTAATCTCTTTCTAAAAGGTATTTCTGAATCCTATTTGTGCAGTAAGAAAGTGTCGCCATTTTTTCAAAAAAGATGAAATTCCATTGGAATTCAAGAATATGACTTGGAGAAAAAAGCAGACCCGAAACTTAATTCAGTACGCTAACCGGACCCTGAAAGGTCATATTTATAGAATACATTTCATAAATTAAGTAACGACCCCGAAAGGGTCGCATTCTCTTTCTAAAAGGTATTTCTGAATCCTATTTGTGCAGAAAGAAAGTGTCGCCATTTTTTCAATAAAAATGAAATTCCATTGGAATTTAAGAATATGACTTGGAAAAAAAGCAGACCCGAAACTTAATTCAATACGCTACCTGGACCCTGAAAGGGTCATATTTTTATAGAAAATATTTCATAAATTATGTGACGACCCCGAAAGGGTCGAATACCTACTTTTTCTAAAACAGTATTTATTTTTATTAAATTGATTTCATTAACTGAATTTCGATGCCGGGAACCTTCTCACAACTGTATGTTCAAATTGTTTTTGCTGTTAAAGGCCGAAACAGCTTAATCGCTGAGCAGTGGGAACAAGAGTTGTATAAATATATTACAGGAATAATCACAAATAAAAATCAAAAGTTACTTGCCATTAATGGAATGCCAGACCACATTCACATCCTTATTGGGATGAAACCTTCTTGTTGTTTATCAGATCTTGTCAGAGAAATTAAGAAAGCTTCCAATGAATTTATTAATCAGAGGAATTTTTTAAAATCAAGATTTGAGTGGCAGGAAGGTTACGGTGCATTTTCCTATTCTCATTCTGCATTGGATAATGTGATTACATATATTAAGAATCAAAAGGAACATCATAAGAGACGTTCTTTTAAAGAGGAATACAAAGAGTTTCTGAACAAGTACAGGATTGAGCACAAAGACGAATATTTATTCCAATGGATAGAATAATTACAGGTTCTATAAGGTTGTTCCGAAGATAATTAGCGAGCTGAAAGATGATAGGTTCGGGTTCTGTACGACCCCTTTTGGGGTCGGGTGTGCTTGTCCATCATTCGATCCTATAATTATTTCATCCCTTCGGGATTCAGATGTCAAGGCATATTATTTTACTATCTATGAAAAATTCCTATCCTTCCGAAGTTTACATGAACGGAAAATGGCTTCCTGCAGCCGAAGCTACAGTTTCTGTGTTCGATCGCGGCTTCATGTTTGGTGACGGGATTTATGAAGTGACGCCATTTTACGGCGGAAAACCTTTTTTGCTTCAGGAACATTTGGATAGAATGAGTTACTGCCTGAAGGAAATTGACCTTGAATTCGAAAAAAAGGATCTCAAAAAGCTCATTTTTGAGGCGGTAGATCGGGCGGGTTTGGCACAAAATGATTGTGCTGTGTACCTGCAGGTGACACGGGGTAAAGCTCCTCGTACGCATCATTTTCCGCAGCAGGTAGAACCAACTTTTCTAATGTATGCCTTTGCCGTTCAGCTTGAGGGATTTGAAGACAGGAAATTAACTATCAAGCTTTCTCCGGATATCAGGTGGCAGCGCTGTGACATCAAATCCATTTCCTTGATGGCCAATACCATGCTGAATTCCGAAGCTATTCAAAAAGGGCATTTTGAGAATGTCTTGTTCAGGAATAATAGAATTACCGAGGGCTCTCACAGCAGTATCTTCTTTATTAAAGACCAAAAGGTCTATACTCATCCCGAAGGCCCCGAGATTCTCTCCGGAATTACCCGGCGATTTGTGATTGAGCTTTGTACCGAACTGGAAATTGAAGTGATTGAAGAAGCCGTTAGCCTTGAAGAGCTTTCAGCAATGGAAGGGATCTTCCTCACGGGTACTACAACCCAGATCCTTCACGTGACTTCGGTATTTCAGAATGACCGGGAGTTATATAATTCTTCCGAAGCCGGAGCCATTACTAAGAAGCTGCAGGAAGCTTTCAGAAAAAAGACACGGGGGCTCTAAAATGTTATTTTTCAAACTCTTTTCCCAAAAGTTTAATTCTGAAGATAAGATCGTATCTTTGCAGCCCTTTTTGAGGAAATTTATTATTTCCCCGAGTAAGTGAAGAAAGATTATAATTGTATGAGAACAAAGTCGTTAAAGAAGAACAGGATCAATGTAGTCACCCTTGGCTGTAGCAAGAATGTCTATGACAGTGAAGTTTTGATGGGGCAGTTGAAGGCCAATAACAAGGATGTGGTGCATGAGCAGGAAGGAAATATTGTGGTGATCAATACCTGTGGCTTTATAGATAACGCAAAAGAACAGTCGGTAAATACCATTTTAGAGTACGTAGAGCTGAAGGAGCAGGGTGAGGTGGACAAGGTGTTCGTGACCGGATGTCTCAGTGAGCGCTACAAGCCAGATCTTGTAAAGGAAATTCCCAATGTTGATCAGTATTTCGGAACCACCGAGCTGCCGGAACTTCTGGCCGCCCTTGAAGCCGATTATAAGCATGAATTGGTAGGAGAGCGATTAACAACAACTCCGAAGAATTACGCGTACCTGAAAATTGCCGAAGGTTGTGACAGGCCGTGTTCCTTTTGTGCTATTCCGCTAATGCGTGGAAAACACAAATCCACACCTATTGAAAATCTGGTGGAGGAAGCCCGAAAACTTGCCGCACAGGGCGTGAAGGAACTTATTCTTATTGCGCAGGATCTTACCTACTACGGACTTGACCTCTATAAAAAGCGAAATTTAGCCGAACTTCTTGAGAACCTGGTGAAGGTTGAAGGAATTGAATGGATCAGGCTGCATTATGCATTTCCAACCGGATTTCCAATGGATGTGCTGGACCTGATGAAACGGGAACCTAAGATCTGTAACTATCTCGATATTCCGTTGCAGCATATTTCAGATGATCTGCTGAAGTCCATGCGCCGCGGAACCACACATGAAAAAACTACGAATTTGCTGAAGGAGTTCCGCAGCAGGGTGCCAGAAATGGCAATTCGAACCACTCTTATTGTTGGGTATCCGGGTGAAACTGAAGCTCATTTTCAGGAGCTGAAACAATGGGTAAAAGACATGCGTTTTGAGCGCCTTGGCTGTTTTACTTATTCTCATGAGGAGAACACCCACGCTTACAATCTTGAAGATGATGTGCCGCAGGAAGTGAAGCAGGAAAGGGCTAATGAAATAATGGAAATTCAGTCGCAGATCTCCTGGGAACTGAATCAGCAAAAAATAGGAAAGACCTTTCGGGTTGTCATAGACAGAAAGGAAGGGGAGAATTATGTGGGTAGAACAGAACACGATTCCCCCGATGTTGATAACGAGGTACACATAGATGCGACTAAGATCTACCTGAAAACCGGAGATTTTTACGATGTTAAGATTACAGATGCCGCCGATTTTGACCTTTTTGGAGAGCCTGTGAATGCTAACGTAGAAAAACCCAAGCGGAAGGAGCTGTTTAAAGTGAGTGGTCAGTAATCGGTGATCAGGGATTAGATAAAATTTCTAAACCTCATTTTCAAAACCTGTGAGTTTTTTATAAGATGCTGAAACAAGTTCAGCATGACGTACTGATATTCGCGTCACCCTGAATTTATTTCAGGGTCTCAACCTGGACCAGTATTACTCCTATTAACAGACCTACAAGGTTTTGAAAACCTTGCAGGTCCACTCAATACTTCCTAAGCCAGATCAATCTCTTTCGTTAAATAAACTTCCTGAACGCTTCGAAGGATCTCAATACCATCTTTTAGTGGCCGTTGAAAGGCCTTACGCCCCATGATGAGTCCGCAGCCGCCGGCACGTTTGTTGATCACGGCTGTTTTTACAGCCGCCTTAAAATCTGAATCTCCTTCGGAACCTCCGCCGGAGTTGATGAGCCCAATCTTCCCCATGTAACAATTCGCTACCTGCAGGCGACAGAGATCTATAGGATGATCTGTGGTAAGACTCTCGTACATTTCTTTTGAGTGTTTAGCAAAATTGATGTCCTGGAACCCGAAGTTGGTTTCCGGAAGCTTTTGTTTGATCACGTCGGCTTTGATCGTGACACCAATATGATTCGCCTGACCTGTAAGATCGGCGGCGGTGTGGTAATCCTTTCCGTCTTTTTTAAATGCTGAATTTCGGGTATAGCACCATAGAATGGTGGCCATTCCCAGCTGATGTGCCTCTTCAAAGGCTGCAGCTACTTCCTGAATTTGTCTGGTACTTTCTTCACTTCCGAAGTAAATAGTAGCACCAATAGCTGTTGCACCCATATCCCAGGCTTCACGAACACTTCCGAAGGGAATCTGGTCATATTTGTTGGGATAGGTCATTAGCTCATTGTGATTTATCTTTACAACAAAAGGAATTTTGTGAGCGTATTTCCGGGCGTGTAATGCGAGTCCTCCAAAAGTAGATGCAACTCCGTTACAGCCGGCTTCAATAGCTAATTTGATGATATTTTCGGGATCAAAATAATCCTTGTTCTTATAAAAAGAAGCGGCAGCACTGTGTTCAATTCCCTGGTCTACCGGTAAAATGTTGAGGTAGCCGGTTCCACCAAGGGCGCCATTGTTGTATAGCTGTGCCAGGCTTTTTAGAACCTGAGGATTCCGGTCACTTTCAGAAAAATTATCTACCGTTTCTGGTCCCGGAACATGCAATCTTTCCTTCGGAATTTTTTGGCTGCTATGTTTGAGCAAATAAGCAGCATCATCGCCTAAAACTTCTGTGATCTTATCAATGTAACTCATAACAGGTGTGGATTTGATTAGCTATGAGTCTGAAGTTAAGATTTTTAGCTAAAAAGTTGCGGGCGCAGCTTCTTAAATAATGTATAAAATCACTGGTATTGGTAGAAGATCCCTGTGTCAAACGGGGTCCAAAGGCAGGCTTTCATATCGGCATACTTTAATCCATTGTTGACCCAGGTGTTGCAGGTATAAAAAAGATTAAGAGCCCTATTGGCATGAAAAAAGGCATCATTCTTATTGTAATGCAGCGCTTTAACCGGCTTGATGTCACCCGCCGGATTCTTCTCAAAACTCTGGTACACATATTCACTCAGTTTGAGATACTGCTGCCGGGTGATGTTAATAGGAATAGTAGGCTGATGCATCCTTATTCCGCTTTCAAATTCCACGTGCATGGCCGAAGGGGTGGGTAAAAAAACAGCTTGCATTGCGGTGGGAAAAGCAACATCATCCCATTCGGGTGTCTTCTGATAAAATTCGAGATCACCCCAGCCAAAAGAAATATAGTTGAAATTTCCTCTTTTTGAGAGGATATGTTCTGCACTTATTAATTTATTCCAGTTCACCACTTCATTCTCTATCGGAAAAATAAAATCTGTGTGGGCGCCGTTGCTTCTGAGATAAATGCTAATTTCTCCATTTTCTGGCTGCGCAAGATTTACAGGGATCACAGAGCCTATTATCGCCCCAACAAAGTAGAGCAACATCAAAAGCAGAAATGCCAGTAAACCTTTGGCAAAAAACCTGATGATTCGAAAGATCATTCCCTGCTTTTCAAAATGAGCAACTCCTTCAGCGCTTTTTTGAAGATCTCGATTTCTTCTAAAGTGTTGTATGGTGCAAAACCTATGCGTATCCATCCGCCTGTTTCCATCACCGGAAAAACTTCGGCCATCGTAGCGGCATAAAAGTGACCATCGGCTATACAGAGGTTGAATTTTTCAGCAAAAAAGGCGGTGGCATCACGAGAGTGAATTCCGTCAATTCTGAAAGCAAAGGTGGGTGTTCTTGGTACTTCTTTAGAAGCGCGATAGAGTGTGACTTCAGGAGTGGCAAGTAAAAAAGATTCCAGGCTTTCCATAAGTTCCTGTTCATGCGTTTCGATTGCCAGCATTCCAGATCTCAATCGCTCTCTTCGATCTTTCCCAGAACCCAGGTTCTCAATAAAACTTATTGCGCCACAAAGTCCGGCGATGGCTTCGTGATTCTGGGTGCCGGTTTCGAGCCTGTAAGGGATCTCGTTTGGAGCCGGCTGTAACTTCGGAATTTCTAACCTCTCAAAAAGGCCTTTTTCAATAGCTGCTATTCCCAGGTGTGGACCAAAAAATTTATAGGCAGAACAGAACAAGATGTCGCTGCCCAGCTCTTGTTTATCAATAAGAAAATGAGGTACCGCATGAACTGCATCGGCAATGGTTATTGCATTTACCTTTTTTGCAGCTTTAAAGATCCTCTTTGCGTCACTCACAGTTCCTGTGAGATTGGAGGAAAGGCCTATCGCGACAACTTTTGTTTTATTGTTAATGATGTTATCGAGGTGGCTGAGATCCAAAACCAGTTTTTCCTTATCTACCGGAATGAATTTTACAATGGCCCCGGTTTCCTTTGCCAGGTGTATCCAGGGATCGACGTTTGCACGATGATCGAGCTGGGTAACCACCACCTCGTCTCCTTTTTGAAGCAGTGGGCGAAGGCTGTGAGACACCTGGAAGGCAAGGCTGGTCATATTCTGCCCAAAGGCGACTTCATTGGCAGCACAGTTAAGAAGATCTCCAACGGCTTCCCTGGCCTCTGCTAAAAGTGCATCGGTCTTTACGCTGGTTGAGAAACTTCCGTGGAGATTAGCTATGCCGGTTTCTATATATTCCAGCATTCGGTCAATACATGCCTGTACCATTTGGGTGCCCCCGGGTCCATCAAAATAGACTGGAAATACCTGATCCTGATCCTGAAAATTCAGTGCAGGAAATTTAGCTCTCACCTCGTCAATGGGAAACAGATCTTTTTTCATTTTTCTTTTTTCTGTAATTAAGATAGACATAAAAACCGTAGAGAATTGCCCCAACACCGCCAATCCAGTATAAACCATTTTCAAGCCTGTCCAGGTCACTGGAAAAATAGGCAACCGCAAAAGATAGGGGCACCATCCCGGCATAGGTTGCGAACATAAATTTTTTATACGACATCCTGAAGATCCCAGCTATAAAAGCTATGGCATCATTTGAAAAGAAGGGAGAGATGCGAAAGAGGACAACGGTGCCAAAACTGTAATGTTCAATCCAGTACTTCCACTTTTCATATCTCTCTTCCCTTAGGATATTCTTAAAACGTTTTCCTATGAAATATCCAATTGTAGAGGCTATTCCCACCCCTATAAGATTGATGAGTATTCCCCACCAGAAGCCATAAGCGAGCACACCCACAATAATGGGCAGCCAGGATGGAAAGATGATAAGGAACATTTGAAGAATTATGAATACAATGATCGCAACGGGTCCCCAAATGCCGTACTGTTTTACGTAGGTTTCTATCCTGTTGCTGTCTTCACTCAAGAGAATTTCCCAGGCAAGATCAATTTCAGTTTTAAAGGGAGGGTGAACGAAATAGAGTACTACCAGAATTAAGAGTATACTTCCACTAAGAAAAAAGGACAGGTACTCTTGTATAAAATTCTTACTCACAGCTCATATATAAGCATACAAATTAGAAAATTTTTAAAATGGGACCATCATTTGCTGGAGATAAAAGCTATGCACTTTTTTTAAAGTTAGCTTCATTTTAAGATAACATCCACTTTGCAGGAAGTGGGCATCTTTGAGTCACAATCATATACTCTTAGTTTTTGTCGATTTAGATGTATGAGGTAAGGTTGCCTTCGGGCAACCTTTTACTTATAAATAACTTGGTCATAACATTGACTTAACATTGCCGTCGCACCTTTGCCGCAGACAAAAACTAAGAAATCATGAAAATTACCACCGGCCTTCTGTTCGCCCTGGCCTTTTTAATGAATTTAAATGTGCAAGGCCAAGATATAACAGAAAATAAGTTTGGAAAAGGACTTATCAATGTTGTGGCCAAAGACAGTTCTTACAGCGCAAATTTTGCGATTAGAATGCAATCTCTTTTTACATCCAACTGGGATGTGTCGGAAGCTGATGGTTTAGGAAATGCAGAAGCTAATTTTTTAATCAGGAGAGCGCGACTTAAGTTTCAGGGATTTGCATACTCCCCCAAATTGGAATATAAATTAGAGCTCGGTTTATCGAACAGGGATATTTCCGGAGCTTCTCCTTTTACTTCAGACAGTCCGAGATATATTCTTGATGCTGTGGTAAAATGGAACTTCTATGAAAATTTTGAGCTTTGGGTGGGACAGACAAAACTTCCGGGGAACCGTGAACGTCTTATCTCTTCAGGAAATATGGAAACCGTAGATCGCTCTCTTGTTAATAGCCGATTTAATATTGACCGCGATCTTGGCCTTCAATTGCACCACGAGACCTACTTCGGAAAGATCTTGATGCGAGAGGCTTTCTCTATAGCTCAGGGAGAGGGAAGAAACATAACGGCAGGAAATCTTGGAGGCTTTCAATATACCGGACGTCTTGAAGTGTTGCCTTTTGGAGACTTCAATGATTATTCGGGTGCCGATTTCGACCGCGAAACAACACCTAAACTGGCTGTTGGGGTTGCTTATGATCATAACGATGGAGCGGTAAAAACCAGATCTAACATGGGTTCCTACATGGAGACCGATTATGGTTTCTACGAAACTGATGTTACTACCCTCTTTGTTGATGCAATGTTCAAGTACAGAGGAATCTCGGCTATGGCAGAATATGCAGATCGCAATTCCGATCAACCATTTGCAAGAAATGCCGATGGGACGCTTACTGGAGATGCTGTAAACATTGGAAAAGGCTTTAATTTTCAGGCAGGTTATCTTTTCAGAAATAATTTTCAGATATTAGGGAGGTATACCACTATTGATCTGGATGATGTAATAACCCAGCAGGTAGAAGACCAATATACCCTAGGGTTTTCAAAATATATTGCCAAGCACAAACTAAAAATCCAGACCGATATAAGTTATACAGATCTTAACCTGGGGCTTAATGATGGTTTGACCTATAGATTACAATTTGATATTCACCTATAACAATTAGTCATGAAGAAAATTATTTTATTAACTGCAATAAGTGTTTCCCTGGCCTCTTGTGGGAATCAGAAAAAAGACAATAAATCTGCAATCACCATTGATGGTTCCAGTACAGTTTATCCAATAACCGAAGCTATTGCTGAAGAGTACAGAGCCGAAGATCCAGATGTGGATGTGACCATAGGAGTTTCAGGAACCGGCGGCGGATTTCAGAAATTTGGAAGAGGAGAGGTTGCTATTACAAATGCATCCAGACCCATCAAAGATGATGAGAAGGCAATAGCCGAATCAAATGGAATCTCCTTTGTTGAACTTGAAGTAGCTTATGATGGACTTGCTGTTGTAGTGCATCCAGAGAATGATTGGGTGAGTTGTTTCACTGTTGAGCAACTTAAAAAGATTTGGGAGCCTGCAGCGCAGGGAACTATTACACGCTGGAACCAGATAGATCCAACCTGGCCAGATGAGGAAATTCACCTTTTTGGACCTGGAGTTGCATCTGGAACCTTTGATTATTTTACTGAAGCTATCGTTGGAAAAAGCGGAAGCAGCAGGGGGGATTATACCGCAAGTGAAGATGACAACGTTCTTGTACAAGGCGTTTCAGGAGATAAGTATGGTCTTGGATTCTTTGGCCTGGCGTACTATGAAGAAAATTCAGATAAATTGAAAATGGTACCGGTAGACGGAGGTGAAGGTTGTGTTGAGCCTTCAACAGAAACTGTGAGCAATGGTACATACGCACCACTTTCCCGTCCACTATTCATCTATGTAAATAGTTCTTCTCTTGAAAATCCTTCGGTAGTAGATTTCGTTAATTTCTATCTTACAGAAGCACCAAGTCTTCTAAAGGACGTGGGTTATATTCCTTTGACCGATGAAGAATATAAGAGAGAGCAGGAGAAATTCACTTCTTTCGTAGAGCAGTATAATACTCAGCAATAAATTTATCTTCCGGGGTTAAGGCCCCGGAAAATTTTTCTTTTTAAATGCGAAAAATTAAAGAAAGAGTAATTGAAGGAGGGTTACAGGCCAGTGCCCTGGTCACCATTGCTGTGACTGTTGGAATTATTCTGGTGCTTTCCATTGAGGCAGTAAGGTTCTTTAGTGAAGTTTCGATCATTGAATTCTTTACAGACACACAGTGGACTCCGCTTTATTCCGACAAGCACTTCGGAATCCTTCCTTTACTTTCAGGAACTCTGTTGACCTCTTTTATAGCGATCATATTTGCTGTACCAGTTGGTCTGTCGATTAGTATCTACATTAGCGAATATGCACCAAGAAGCTTCAGGAAGACCATTAAACCTGCTTTAGAACTGCTCGCCGCAGTGCCTACTGTTGTTTATGGTTTCTTTGCTTTGACCGTTGTTACTCCTTTTCTGCAAAGCTTTATTCCAGGACTCTCGGGATTCAACTCCCTATCTGCCGGGCTGGTGATGGGAATTATGATCATTCCCTTTATCTCCTCCCTGAGCGAGGATGCCTTACACGCAGTACCCAATTCACTTAGGGAAGCTGCCTATGGAATGGGATCTACTAAATTACAGAACTCCTTTAGAGTACTGGTACCCGCAGCTTCTTCGGGGATCATAGTTTCCATCATTCTGGCTATTTCCAGGGCTATTGGAGAGACCATGATCGTAGCCATTGCAGCAGGTCAGCAGCCCAGGCTAACGTTCGATCCTACGGTTCCGGTCGAGACCATTACCGCATATATCGTTCAGGTAAGTCTTGGGGACGTGCAACACGGGTCACTTGAGTATCGAACTATTTTTGCAGCAGGGATCACGCTGTTCATTTTTACATTCCTGTTGAATACCATAAGCTACAGGATTAGAAAAAAATTCAGGGAGAAATATGAATAACATTAGAAAGAACCGACTGTTCGACCAGGTCTTTAAGGTGTGGGGAATCATCTGTACCTTTCTGGGCCTTGTTTTACTAACCATCTTCATTGGTTCTATCCTTGTAGACGGGATACAAAGAATTGACTGGGATTTTCTCGTAAATCTTCCTTCAAGGAAAGCCGAAAGGGCAGGAATCTATACTGCCGTGATGGGAAGTATCTGGATCCTCTTTTTTACCACGATCATTGCTTTGCCTCTGGGGATTGCCGCTGCGATCTATCTTGAGGAATACGCGAAAGAAAGCAAGATGGCTTCTCTTCTGGAAGTAAATATTTCCAATCTCGCGGGAGTACCATCAATCATCTATGGTCTTTTGGGACTGGAGGTTTTTGTAAGGATCATGGAAATGGGAGCGAGCGTGCTGGCCGGTAGTTTTACCTTGGCATTATTGATTCTGCCTATCGTGATAGTTTCTACAAGAGAAGCCTTAAAAGCCGTTCCTAAGTCGGTAAGAGATGCTTCTTTTGCACTTGGGGCTTCAAAATGGCAAACCGTGTCCAGACAGTTATTACCCGCATCGTTTGGTGGGATACTCACCGGGATCATTCTGGCCCTGTCAAGGGCAGTTGGAGAAACCGCTCCTTTGATCGTGATTGGAGCGCTCGCCTATGTGCCATTTGCGCCCGAGTCGCCTATGGATGAATTCTCGGTTTTACCTATTCAGATCTTTAACTGGATCTCCAGACCGCAGCATGGCTTTGAGGTCAATGCCGCTGCAGCCATCATCATTCTTTTGTTGATTACTTTTGTAATGAATGGAATCGCAGTATACTTCAGGAACAGATGGCAGAGTAAATTAAAATAAAATGAAAGAAAACAAAGATACATTAGATAAATCCCTCAAACGAAAGCACAAACTTCAGGCTAAGGAAGTCAAGGTGTTTTACGACGATTTCATGGCCATCAAAGGGATCAATATGAATATAAAGGCAAACAAGATCACGGCCTTTATAGGACCTTCAGGATGTGGGAAATCCACCTTTCTTCGTCTTTTCAACCGTATGAATGATTATGTGGATGGATTTAGAATGGAAGGTGAGATCCTTATTGACGGCAAAAATGTCTATAAGAAGAAGATCAACGTTGAGCAGCTAAGAAAGCAGGTGGGAATGGTTTTTCAAAAGCCAAATCCATTTCCGAAGTCAATTTATGAGAATGTTGCCTACGGATTAAAAATACAAGGGATCAAGGACAAAAGTTATCTGAGAGATAAGGTAGAGGATTCCCTTAAACAGGTGGGATTGTGGAACGAGGTCAAGGAAGATATCAATAAATCTGCCTTAGCATTATCGGGCGGGCAGCAGCAACGGCTGTGTATTGCCAGAACGCTAGCTGTAGAACCTTCCATTATTCTTATGGATGAACCAACATCTGCCTTAGATCCTATTTCAACGGCTAAGATCGAGGAGCTTATTTACGAGCTAAAGGAGAAATATACCATTGTGATCGTCACTCACAACATGCAGCAGGCAGGAAGAATAAGCGACTATACTGCTTTTTTCTACATGGGAGAACTCATTGAATACGACAAGTCAAAAAAGCTATTTACCAACCCCGAAAAACAACAAACCGAGAATTATATTACCGGTAGATTCGGATAATCCTATACACTCATGATCACTTTAGACCAACATAGAGAGGCATTAAACCAGGCGGGACTTGAGATGCTTGAACTTTGTACCAAGCAGCTCGAAAATGCGCAGGAAGCCTTTTTTAACCACGACAGCGATCTTGCCGAAGAAGTTTTACATACAGAGAACAGGGTAAATGCGCTGGACCTTAAAATTGACCGCGACTGTGAGAGGTTCATTGCCCTTCACAATCCTGTAGCGAGTGACCTTCGATTTGTGCTTGCTTTGAGGAAGATCAATTTTGACCTCGAAAGAGTAGGAGATCACGCTTATGGAATTTCCAACTACATCGTGAAGATCGACACCCAGATCGAGCAAAGACTCCTGGACAGGATGCGCGTAGAAGAAATGTTCACTACCGCTTTGTCCATGCTTGATGATATAACCGTTGCCTATAACCAGGTAGATACCAAAGTTGCGCGAAAGGTCTTTAAGAAAGATAAGATACTTAATGAGATCAATATGAAATCTTTCGCTATTATTTCTGAAGAAGTAAAGGCAAATCCTGAAGTGATCGACCAGGTGATGCTGCTGTTTTCAGTAATAAAAAAAGTGGAGCGTATTGGAGATCTGGTCACTAACATTGCTGAAGAGATCATTTTCTTCAGAGAGGCCGAAGTTTTAAAACACAGAAAGAAAAAAGGAAGAAAGAAGTAGATTTTTTTAGTGGAAAGTGGAAAGTGGAAAGTGGAAAGTGGAAAGTGGAAAGTGGATGGACTAAAAAGCTAAAAGCTAAAAGCCAAAAGCCAAGGCTAAGAGCCATGAGCCATGAGCCAAGACTTCTGAAATAAAAAAATGCCCGGGAACTTCCCGGGCATTTTTTTAAGAGGTATCAAAAATGCCTTTTTTAAGAGGTATCAAAAATGCCTTTTTTAAGAGGTATCAAAAATGCCTTTTTTAAGAGGTATCAAAAATGCCTTTTTTAAGAGGTATCAAAAATGCCTTTTTCAAGAGGTATCAAAAATGCCTTTTTCAAAAGGTATCAAAAATGTCTTTTTTAAGAGGTATCAAAAATTCCTTTTTCATGAGGTATTAGAAATTATTTTGCCTCTGGATTCAGGAGCACGGGTTTTCCGAAGCCGAGTTCTTCCAGGCGTGGAAGCTGTGTTTCTGCATCGCCTACAATGAGATAGTACATTTTTGATGGATCCACATATTTCCTGGCCAAAGCTTTGATGTCACTCACCTTCATATTTTTCACAGTCTCTTCCTGCTTCAGTACGAAATCTTTTTCCCGGTTGTAGTCTGAGATTTCCCGAAGCATTTGCAGTTTTGATCCCATCGTCTCAAATTTGCGGGCGTTACTCTTTATCATGAACCCTTTGGTCACCTCTAGATCCTGCTCATTAAAGTTCTTCGGGTAATTTTCAAGAATATCCTTAACCAGTGCTACAGCTTCATAAGTAATATTGGACCTCACTCCGCTGGAGATTAGGAAAGGCCCTTTAATAGTGCTGCCATCAAACCCCGAACGAATTCCATAAGTATATCCCTTTCCTTCTCTTAGTTCCTGCGTTAGCTGGGAAGCGAAACTGCCGCCGCCCAGGCGGTAATTCATAATTGTAGCGGGAAAGAATTCCTTATCTGTTTCTGAAAGGGCAGGGTATCCAATATGCAAGACAGATTGTTTTGCACCCGGCACATCATAAAAGTAAACTTTGGAAGCCGTAGGTGCAGTGACCACAGGAAGGTCTTTAAATTTCACATTTTTGACACCCCAGTCTTTGGTCAATTCTTTCACCTCATTTACAGCAGCATTTTTCTCTATGTCTCCCACGATCAGGAATGATGCGATGTTGGGAGAAACATTCTTGTTGTAATATGTTTTCAGATCTTCAAGCGTGATGTTTTCTACAGAGGCTTCAGTTCCTAAGTTGTTGTTGGACAGGATGTGATTCTCACCGTAAATGAGCCTTCGGAATTCATTGCTTGCAATATTGTTAGGAGAACCTTTATCCTGCTGTATGCGGCTAATCACCTGCTGTTTAGCTAAAGCAAATTCTTCATTATCCCAGCGTGGCTCCAAAAGGATCTCCTTTACTAGCGCCATTGTTTCGTCGTAATTCTTAGCTAAAGTGCTTCCACTAATAATGAGTTTTTCATCTGTAGCATTTACTCTTATACTGGCACCTAAAAGTTCAATGGCTTCTTCCAGTTCCTGCGGAGTACGGTTTTTTGTTCCTTTTGTCATCAGGCTCGCCAGCAGGTTAGAAACTCCGATTTTCGAAGGTTCCTCCAGCAGCATTCCTCCTTTTATCTCCAGCATGAACTGGACAAGAGGCACTTCAGAATTCGTAATGCCATGAATTTTAAGACCAGACTTTAACGTTTCCTCCCATATTTCAGGAACTTTCACCTTCGGGGCGTCTCCGTATGGCGGCTCCACAGTCCTGTCGAAACTGGATGCTGTTCTTTCATATGTAACTTCTTCTTCCAGATCGAATTCCTGTTCGGCACCCATTACGATCTGTTCTTCCTCTACCTGGGCGAGTTGAGATCCTTTAAGTGCCAGTTCGATTTGTCCCTTCGGAACAAAGCTGGTGGCAACAAGAGGCTTGTTTTGAATATACTTCTTGTAAACTCTCATTACGTCCTGCGGTGTAACGGCAAGAATGTAATCTATCTCCTTATTGATCATATTAGGATCATTTGCGAAGATCTCATATTGCGCCAGCTGAAACCCTTTGCCAAGCACACTGGAAAGGCTGTTGTAAAATGCGGTTTCCTGGCCTGCTTTGATACGAGTAAGATCTTTATGAGAAATACCTTCAGCTTCAAACTTCTTAAAGGTTTCCTGCACTGCGTCATATACGCTATCCAGGTCCTTCCCGTCATAAGCTCTTACCTGTAACATGAACTGCCCTGCAAGCTCTGAGGTGTAATTGTACATTTGAACATTGGGGGTAAGCTTCTTCTTAGCGACCAGCTCTTTGTAAAAAGGTGCATTTTTTCCTTCGGCCAAATAGGTGGAAAGTACCTCCAGGGCGTAGGCATCTTCGTGATATGAAGGAACAGATGGCCAGGCCATGGTGAGTTCGGGTAAACGAGCAAAATTGTCTTCATAATAAAGCTTTCGCGTCTCCTCAAGACTTACAGGCATTTTCTCAAGATCCTCGATCTCGGCACCTCTTTTTATATCTCCAAAATATTTTTCCACCCATTGCTTTGCCTGTTGGGTATCAAAATCACCTGCCACCGTTAAAATGACATTATTAGGCACATACCAGCGATTGAAAAATTCCTTGACATCTTGCAAGGTGGCGTTTTGAAGATCCTCAAGTGATCCTATTACCTGCCAATTGTATGGATGATCTTTTGGATACAGATTTTTGTCTATCACATACATGGTATGTCCATAAGGGCGGTTGTCAATACTTTGTCTTTTCTCGTTTTTTACCACCTGCTTTTCTTTTGCAAGGACAGGTTCTGTAACGGTGTTGATAAAGTATCCCAGCTTATCGGCTTCTGCCCAGATCATTTTTTCCAGGGCATCATTCGGTACAGTCTGGTAGTAGTTCGTGCGGTCCCGGCTGGTAGAGCCGTTGGCACCGCTTCCTCCAATTCGGGCGCTAAGTTTATCTAATCCGCCTTTTCCAAGATTTTCAGATTCAAGGAACAGCAGGTGTTCAAAAAGGTGAGCAAACCCGGTTCTTCCTTCTTTTTCACGAGCAGAACCTACATGGCTGGTCAAGGCTACAGCAACAACAGGGTCTGATCGATCTACATGGAAAATGACTTTAAGGCCGTTGTCAAGGCTAAAAGTCTCATAAGCTACTTCGAAGCCTTTAGCTTCAGTAGTTTGCTGAGCTGTGGCAGTTCCCGCGACAAGACTTAGCAGGAAAGAAAGGATATAAAAATTTAAAGGTGCTTTCATTCAGATTACATTCAGAATTACATGATTAAATAAGTGACATAGGCGATATAACCCAGAAGGAAAACAGCTCCCTCCCAGCGTTCAACTTTGCGGCCTCGCCCGGTAAAGACAAAGATAAAAAGCAGTAATCCAGCCAAAATATTGACCGCAATATCGAATATTGAACTGGGGTTGATATCAAGAGGTACGATTGTGCCCGAGACTCCCAGGATAAAGAAGATGTTGAAGATATTGGATCCCACCACATTTCCTATGGCGATATCCACATTCTTCTTTCTCACCGCAATGATCGAAGTGGCAAGCTCGGGTAGGGAAGTACCAATGGAAACTACGGTAAGGCCGATCACTCTTTCAGAAAGACCAATCACTTCAGCAATTTCTACGGCACTGGTGACAATTAGCCGACCTCCCAGTACAAGACCTGCCAGTCCTAATATGATGAACATCACAGCTTTTCCTGTGCTGTAATTTTTGGTCTCCATTTCCTCGTCTGCACCTCCGCTCTTTGCTACCACCAGGTTATACACCAGGAAAATTAGAAAGAACAATAGCAGAATGATCCCGTCACTTCTTGAAATAAGATTGCCGGCAGATCCATCAAGGAAAATATCTGACGCGATCACAAGAACGCAGATCCCGGCCAGCAGGCTTAGCGGGATCTCGATCCAGGTAGTATTGGTTTTTACGCTTAGCGGAAAAAGAAGCGCTGAAATCCCCAGAATTCCCAGGACATTGAAAATATTGCTTCCCAATACATTTCCTAAGACCATATCTGTACTTCCGGAAGTAGCTGCAAAAACATTTACTACCAGTTCGGGAGCTGAGGTGCCAAAGGCCACTATCGTTAAGCCTATAACTATACTGGGAACTCCCCATCGGGATGCTAGACTCGAGGCAGCATCAACAAGAGTGTTGGCACCAAAAATAAGGGCAACAAAGCCACCCAGAAGTAAAAGGATATTAATTAGCATGTGAACTGGAAATTTGAGTATAGTTTGTGATCCTGCTGTTATTTACAAAGAACAAAGAATTTGCGAACAGGAGTTTTCCGTTTTGCCAGAAAGCCCGAAAAAGTGGATTGTCAACAAAATAGATAAAAGTTCCGCTTCCCATTGGTTCTACCCCAAAAGTGAGGGAATTGTCAAGCTTATCTTTTGCTTCACTTCCCACAAAACCAGCTACTATTTTAGGAGATCCATCAAGATATCCCACATTGTAACCTTCGCTAAGAAGGCTGTAGCTGTCATTACTCAGTTTTAGACTCAGGTAGGTGTCGTCGTACCCAAAAGCCATGGGATGAGAATTGTCCATTCTGGTTTCGATGATGCTGCCTGTAATAAGATCCTTAATTTCTGAACGCTCCCTTTGCGCATAAGGAATGAGGTTAGGTTTTGGAATGGAATCCTGATCCTCTTCTTTATTCTCTTTTAAGTTGAACCCATCTTTACCTGCAAAACTGTTTAAGGCGTTACCTATGGCAATCACTTTTCCGCCTTCTCTTACCCAGGAAACCAGACGGGCCCGGCCTTCATCATCAAGTAGGGCTCTGTAATTTCCAGAAGGTAGTACAATGACATCGAGTTTGGTTAGGTCGACACCCTCAAAATATTCTGTGTCGATGGAGGTTACAGGGTAATTAAGATCCTGTTCAAAGAAATACCACAGCTCCCCATGATTTAAAGAAGAAGTTCCTTCCCCTCTTAAAAGGCCAATTCTGGGCGTATTTATTATTCTTACTTGTGAAGAACCAAGATCTGGACCAGAGGTTGAAAATCCGGTGCTGGTGGCAGTAAGGTCTCTTTGGTGCTCGGTAGCAAGATCTAATAGCGTCTTTTCAAAATTTTCAACTTTTCTATTGTCACTTTTAGTGATGACAAGACTTCCCGGCCCAAATTTTTTGCCAGAATTCTCAAGTGCGGTTTCGGTAAATCTCACCATGATTCCGGCCTTTAGAAGGTCAGATAAGAATCGGGCATCCTTCATGCTGTTCCAGGTGGTGAGATAAGCTGCTGCCTGTGGGGAAGCAGAATTTTGAACTGCAGGTGCCTTTTCTGCAGCAGCTGTAGGAACATTTCCCTGTGTGCTTAATGCATGTAACCCATAGGCATAAGGAAGGCTCCAGGCTGTTATGTCATAAGTCAGGGAATCTGGAAGTTTAGTTGAAGGTTCCATGAGGACACGCAGCATTTTGCCCTTAGGTTGTGCAGTTGAGAGAACCAGGCTGTTTTGATCAAGATCTACAGTTCTGTTCCTTTTTTCTAAAGCATCGTAAGCTTTAAGTTTTCCATTTGTAGCATGAGCATATTTTATTTCGTGCTTATCAAGCAGCTCCTTTAAAAGAGCGATCTTATCTTTATGGCCCGAGAGCACATATTTAAGGCTGCCATTTTCACTGTCTTTATAGAATCTTGCAAATTCACTATTCAGTCGCTCTACATTTTGAGCTGCTACCTCTACAGTTGAAAGTCCGGTAGTATGGTGATGTGCTACCCTGTCAACTAAAGTGAGAAGATATCCATGATCAGTTTCTATGGAAAGTCCAACCTGCCCTGCCTGTTCGTAGGTCATGCCAATAGCGCCCAGATAGGTAGGATAAGTATCTCCGTAACTTGGGTATAGGAGATCGAAAACTTCTTTTGTAAAGTATAACCAGCCTTCCTGGTCAAAATATTTCGCATGGTTTTTACCTATTTCTTTTTGAAAATCTCGTTGAAATGGTGTGATGGCTTCATGTAATGGCTCGGCTGCTGGTGCAAAATAGTACGGGCTGTTCTTGCCCTGTTCGTGAAAATCTACATGAATATGTGGTAGCCACTGGTTGTAGATCTTTAGTCGCTGCTGGGTTTCTGTCTGTGTTGCCCATGCCCAGTCCCTGTTGAGATCAAAAAGGTAATGGTTTGGCCTACCTCCCGGCCATGGCTCATTGTGTTCTATAGCCATTGGCGAGGTATTAAATGGAGTAGCCTTGACCTGCTTATACCAGTTTACATATCGATCTCGCCCGTCGGGGTTAACGGCTGGGTCAATGATCACTACCAGATCCTTTAACCAATCACTCTTTTGGGTGACCAGTTCGTAAATGGTTTGCATGGAAGCTTCGGTACTTGAGGCCTCGTTGCCGTGTACATTATAACTTAGCCATACAATGGCTTTCTTGGAAGCAGAGCTCGCGGGAGAACCCCCAATTCCTGCATTTTTCAAATGTTCCTGCTTGATCTGCTCTAAATTTTGAAGATTCTCTTTAGAAGAGATGACGGCATAAGTAAGTGGGCGACCCTCGTAAGTTTCTCCATATGTGTTGTATTGAACGAGAGGTGAATTCTCGGCAACATGGGTGAAATATTCCACCACTTTCTGGTGCCGTGTAAAATTTGTTCCGAGAGGATATCCCAGGAATTCTTCGGGAGATTGTTGTGCAAATGCGAATTGAATACTAAATAGAAGTGCAGTAAATAAGACAGTAAATCTTTTCATAAGGCTAAAAGAAGTTAACATATTAGCTTGTAAATATAAAACATTATCTGTGGGAATATCTATATCCGCATTTTACAGCCAGCGCGCAGAGTTGTATATTTGCGAAAATTCATTTCAATGCAGAAACATTCTCTCTCCTATCGGGAAACAAATTACTTTACTGCTGTCATTACCGACTACCTGGATCAAAAAGAGAATGTAAAGCCATTTTATGAATTATTCCCTACGCTGGATAACTTCGGAAAGCAGATCACCTCCAAACAAGAGAATTATAATGCAGCAGGAGGCGGGGAAAAACGTACGGCCTTGATCAATGTTCTGGAGGAACAATACAGGGACCTGCAAACCTCTGAAGCTACAGCCAAAAATATCGCACTTTTAGCGAATGATAAGACCTTTACTGTAACCACTGGGCATCAGCTCAACCTTTTTACCGGCCCATTATATTTTCTTTACAAGATCGTTACTGCCATTAATCTTGCTGCCGATCTTAAAAAGGCATATCCGGAATATAATTTTGTCCCGCTTTACTGGATGGCTACAGAAGATCATGATTTTGAAGAGATAAGTTTCTTTCATCTCCACGGAAAGAAGTTTCAGTGGAATCCACCTGATTCTGAAAAAACGGGAGGACCGGTAGGAGAATTTCCAACAGAAGGTCTTCAGGATGTTTTTGAACTCTTTTCAGCTGAAATTGGGAATAGTAAGAATGCTGAACAACTTAAAATTTGGTTTGAAAAGGCATATCTGCAACATGAAAATCTTGCCGATGCCACTCGATATTTGGCCAATGAACTTTTTGGAGAAGAAGGACTGGTCATTCTTGATGCCCACCGTCCAGAACTGAAGCGCTTTTTTACTCCATATGTAAAGGAGGAATTATTTCAGCAGCTAAGCTTTAGAAACGTAAAAGAAACTTCTGAAACTCTCGAGAAAAACGGATATGCGGTGCAGGTGAATCCGCGGGAGATCAATCTGTTCTATATGGAGCAGGGACTTAGGGAGCGCATTATTGAAAAGGACGGGAAATTTTTTGTGCACGAGCAGGAAATTTCCTGGACCAGGGAAGAACTGGAGAAGCTTGTTGACGAGCATCCGGAGAGGTTTAGTCCCAATGTACTGCTGCGGCCGCTTTATGAGGAGGTGATCCTGCCAAATCTCTGTTATATTGGAGGGGGAGGAGAGCTGGCGTACTGGCTGCAGCTAAAAGCGCTTTTCGAAAGTGTGAAGGTGACTTTTCCTATATTATTACTTCGGAATTCTGTGCTGCTCCAATCAAAGAAGCAGGATCAAAAAAGGCAAAAACTGAACATTTCTTTGCAGGAACTATTTTTGAAGCCGCACGAGTTGATCAATAGAAAAGTACGCAAGATCTCTAATATTGATATCGATTTCTCTCCGCAAAAGGAACACCTGGTAGAACAATTCAGTGGTCTTTACGAGCTCGCAGAGCAAACAGATAAATCTTTTCTAAACGCCGTTAAGGCCCAGGAGGTAAAACAACTAAAGGGACTTGAGCATCTCGAAAAAAGACTGCTCAAGGCACAAAAAAGAAAGCTGGAAGATGAGGTTTCACGTATTGCCGCATTGCAGCAGGACCTTTTTCCTGGAAAGGGTCTTCAGGAAAGACACCATAATTTTTCTGAATTCTACTTGGAGTACGGTGAGCACCTTGTTGTCGGACTGCTGGAGCAGCTTCGGCCTCTTGATTTAAAATTTGATATACTTTCGTTATGACGAAAATGCATAAAATAGACATCGATCTCGTCGAGATGACCCTTGATGTCATGAAATATACCGTTGATCGTATTTCTAATGTCACACCAGAATTAGGAGCTCCAAAACGGGAAGAGGAACTGTTCGAAATGATCGGAGAAACTGTAACTCCAAATGGAATAGGAGGGGAGGTGGCTTTCAAAATGTTCAGGGACATTCTGGTCAAGGCCACAGTACCAATCGATCATCCGCGTCATTTGGCATTTGTGCCAGCAGCGCCCACGCGTGCGGCGATCATGTTTGATCTTGTTACTTCGGCCTCAAGTATACATGGAGCTTACTGGATGGAAGGTGCTGGTGGAATATTTTGTGAAAATCAGGCAATGAAGTGGCTGGTGTCATTAACAGGTCTTCCAAAAGGTGCCTTTGGAGTTTTCACCAGTGGAGGTACTGCAGCCAATCTTTCTGCCCTGGTGGCAGCCCGGGAAGCCTGGCGCAAAAGAGATACAGCCAATATTGGAGTACGGGCTTTGCTGCTCACTTCCAATGGAGCACACTCCTCTATCCAGGCGATGGCAAGGGTAATGGATGCAGATGTGGTAATGATTGATTGTCCAGATGAAAACCTGAGAGGCCACGCACTACAATCGGCAATTCTTGAGCTTGAACCTAAGGACCGGGAAAGACTTTTTGCAGTGGTTGCTACTGGAGGAACGACTAATGCCGGGATCATTGATGAACTGGATTCTATTGCAGACGTATGTGAAAAGGAAAAGGTATGGTTCCATGTGGATGCAGCTTATGGTGGCGGTGCTCTGGCGGCACCATCTGTACGTCATCTTTTCAACGGAATTGAGCGAGCAGATAGTATTACCATAGATCCTCATAAATGGCTTTTTTCACCCTACGATTGTGGAGCTGTGATCTATAAGGATATGCAATACGCTGCAGATGCACACTCCCAGAAAGGTTCCTACCTGGAGATCTTTAAAGATGAAGGAGCCGAAGGTTTTAATCCTGCCGATTACCAGATCCAACTTACCCGAAGATTACGTGGCATGCCTTTATGGTTTTCACTGGCCATGCACGGGACCGAAAAATATACCAACGCCATTGAAAAAGGCATACAGCTGGCACAAATTGCTGCTAAGAAAATAGAAGCAGATGAGAATCTGGAGCTGGTAAGGCCCGCAAGCCTTTCTGTAGTGCTTTTCCGAAGAAAAGGATGGACGGCAGAAGATTACAGGGATTGGACCTATAGAAATCATAAGGCGGGAATAGCTTTGGTTACACCTACAAAATGGATGGGAGAAGATGGATATGAGACCATCTCACGGTTCTGCTTTATCAATCCTGAAACCACCGAGGCCGATATTGATATCATTCTCGATACCATGAAATAATGAGAAAAAACTTTTAAAGAGATAGAGAGAAGGGACGAAGGTTCAGGAGGTGATCTCTCGATTTTCACCAAACTCGAGGGTTGATCCTTCAGTAAGAATTACGGAATGGGGAACCTGTGAATTCAAGACATTGAAGGCCGGGTCGAACTGTCGGGAAAAATCCACATTTATAGAATATTCCTCTACCGTATATAAATGCCAGGCCGCATGCTTTATCTCGTATTCGAAAGTTTTTTCATCTGACTTAACATAGCCGTAGGGGCGGTCTAAAACAAATGCTGCTTCGGTATCCTTGTCATAAGGAGCGGCAAGTTGATTGCTCCTTACCTTAAAGCTCTGCTCCTCTTCATTCAACTGCCATGAGTATTTGACTTGTAAAGAAGCATCAGTTTCTTTTACAGTTCCGGATGCCATTTGCGCCACATAGTTGGTTTTAAAAAATGTGTTGGTCAATGCTGTAAGTGCCGGCTGGTTGAAAATTCGCGAGATCACCACAATTCCATTTCTCCATTTTGCACCATCAAAGCGCTTGACATAGATTTGCAGGTCTACTTCATCAAACTCTTTTAGTAATGGCAGCTTCACATTAGCAACTTTTAATTTCTTCACCTGAAAGCCTGCAAGGCTCAGCATACAGTCCCCGTTGTAATGATCGGGTTTTGTATGTTTTGGGAGAAATTTTTCAATGATCTCGGCAGGGATCCTGTAATTAATGTAAGCGACTTTTCTGAATTCTGATGCAATGGAAAGATTCATAAGCTCAAGAGAATAGCGGTTTCTCAAATTTATTAAAGTCCGGTAATGCTGCCGAAGCTTTGGGAAAAGTTTAATTTTTAAAGCACCTGCAGGAAGGAGAGATTGCTGGCAAGCGCAATAATGAAGAGAAGAAAGAGGAGGCAAAATGCCAGTAACAGCATTCGGTTCTTTATGCGATTCTTTTCCAGCGAAAAATCCAGAATATCCTTTTCGATCTTGTTGTACTTCAGGTAATCCTCGACTCCCATTCCTGCAGCAAGTCCTCCATTATGGGTAAGTAGCACCTTTTTGTTGTATACCTCCACGAGCTTAAGTTCTTCAAGAAAAGAAATGATCTCAGGATTTTCATTATAGGAAACATGCTGGCCCTCTTTCAACCGAATAAGAAACAAATTTGCAACACTGAATTTCATCGTGGTACTGGCAGGGCGTTTTTCTGAAATTGAAAATAATTAAAATATTTTTATTTGCTGTATTTTATCGATATAAAATGCATTACATCGATAAAAATCTTGAACGGCTCATAGATAAACGGCTCGCATCACCTTCAGAACGCTATGGTTATAACAGTAGGAAGTGATAAATCGGAAATAGCTGGAAGTTTTTTCTTACAGTGCATAAGCGAAGACAAAAAACCTGCCGTGTAGGAGGAAAATAGGTTCAAATTCCTATTTTTGCACATGCACAACAACGTCCTCATTTTAGATTTCGGTTCGCAGTACACGCAGTTAATAGCAAGACGCGTAAGAGAACTCAACATTTACTGCGAAATTCATCCATTTAATAAGATTCCGCAGGAACTTTCAACCTTTAAAGCAGTAATACTTTCGGGTAGTCCATTCTCGGTGAGAGGGGAGCAGGCTCCTCACCCAGACCTCTCAAAAATTAGAAAAAAGCTCCCTCTTCTGGCCGTATGTTATGGAGCACAGTATCTGGCTCATTTCAATGGCGGAAAAGTCGAAGCTTCAGAAATAAGAGAATACGGCCGCGCAAATCTTTCGGTTATAAAAGATAGCGAGGAGCTTTTTGATGGCATTACTGAAAATTCACAGGTGTGGATGAGCCATAGTGATACCATAAAGGAGTTACCTGAAAATGGCGTGAGGCTGGCAAGCACACCCGATGTGCTGAATGCTGCCTATCGCATTGAAGGCGAAGAAACCTATGCAATTCAATTTCATCCAGAAGTATATCATTCTACAGATGGGAAACAGCTGCTGGAAAATTTTCTGGTTCATATTGCCGGCGTGGAACAGGAGTGGACTCCTGAAGCCTTTGTTGATATGACCGTAAATGAACTTAAGGCGCAAATAGGAGATGACAAGGTAGTTCTGGGATTGAGCGGAGGCGTGGATTCAACAGTGGCTGCTGTGCTTTTACATAAAGCCATTGGAAAAAATCTTTATTGCATCTTCGTAAATAATGGTTTGCTGCGTAAAAATGAATTTGAGAGTGTGCTTGACCAGTACAAACACATGGGGCTAAACGTAAGAGGGGTAGATGCTTCGGCACGTTTTTTGGATGCCCTCGCAGGGATATCAGACCCTGAAGGAAAGCGGAAGGCGATAGGGAAGACCTTTATTGATGTTTTTGATGATGAAGCTCACCGCATTCAGGATGTTAAATATCTTGCACAGGGTACGATCTATCCAGATGTTATTGAGTCCATTTCAGTGAATGGTCCTTCAGCAACAATTAAATCTCACCACAATGTGGGAGGATTGCCAGATTATATGAAACTAAAGGTTGTGGAACCGCTTAGAATGCTTTTTAAAGATGAAGTGCGAAGAGTGGGGGCAGAACTTGAAATAGATAAGGAACTTTTAGGAAGACACCCTTTTCCCGGTCCCGGACTGGCGATAAGAATCCTGGGAGATATTACGCCCGAAAAGGTGCGCATTCTGCAGGAAGTAGATGCTATATTCATCAACGGTCTTAAAGAATGGATGTTGTATGATAAAGTCTGGCAGGCAGGAGCAATTCTGCTGCCGGTGAATTCTGTGGGCGTGATGGGAGATGAAAGGACCTATGAAAAAGTAGTTGCTTTAAGAGCAGTGGAATCAACTGATGGAATGACGGCCGATTGGGTAAACCTTCCTTACGATTTTCTGCAAAAAACTTCCAATACAATAATTAACAGAGTTAAAGGCGTTAATAGGGTAGTATATGATATCAGCTCCAAACCACCTGCCACGATCGAGTGGGAATAAAAATTGACCTATGAAAAAAATAGCATTGCTTTTCCTTATTTTTCAATTCTTTGTATTGCAGTCCTTTGCACAGCAGTACAAATATCATATTGTAAAAGCAGGAGAGACAACTTCAGACATTGCACGC
Organism: Salinimicrobium oceani; assembly: GCF_012037645.1. NCBI lineage: Bacteria > Pseudomonadati > Bacteroidota > Flavobacteriia > Flavobacteriales > Flavobacteriaceae > Salinimicrobium > Salinimicrobium oceani. The sequence continues at coordinate 430,888 of NZ_JAAVJR010000001.1, read as the reverse complement.
CAGTACAATATTTCTGAAGAGACCATTTTTAAATACAATCCTGATGCCCGCCGCGGATTGAAACCGAACGCAAAGCTTGTCGTGCCTATTGGAGCTGAAAGGGAACAACAGCCTTCGAATGGGGAGAAGAAGGAGCAGCAGCATACTGAATTCGAAATGCACCGGGTTAAAAAACAGGAGACGCTTTTCAGCTTATCCCAGCAGTATAATGTAAGCATTGAAGATATCAAGAAGTACAACAAGCACCTTTATTCTCAGGAATTGAAAAAGGGAGAAAAGATAAGGATCCCAAAGGCTTCTTCCCTCAAGGAAACACCTCTTGCACCCCCTTCAGGAAATATTCTTGATCTATCTCTTAAGGAGCATGTGGTGCTGCCACAGGAAACCCTTTACGGAATATCCAGGAAATACAACATCACCATTGCCGATCTTCAGCGTCTTAATCCCACCATGCAAACCCTGCAGCCAGGAATGGTGATCAAAGTGAAAAATGGTAATGTGGAAAAGGTAGTTGAGGTAGAAGGTCCTTTATTTAAATATTACCAGGTGCAACCCCAGGAAACCCTTTTTAGTCTTACAAGGCGCTTCGGAATTAGCCGGGACTCTTTAGTTTCTCTGAATCCTGCACTTGCAGATGGACTTAAATCTGGAATGGTTCTGAAAATTCCTAATAATGATGATGCTGCACCCGTAGAGGAATATGAGGAGGCAGATGTGGTAAACCTGGAGCGTCGTATTTCGAACTACGAGCCAAAGAATTTGGTGGTCATGCTGCCCTTTAATAAAAATAAGATCGTCACGACCGATTCTACAAGTAATGTGAATGAAAGGATCAGGAAAGACCGGGTGATGCAAATCTCTCTGGACTTTTACAGCGGAGTTTTGATGGCTATAGATTCTGCCCGTACCTTGGGTATTTCAACAAATGTAACATTTTTGGATACTGAAGGTAACTCCGGAAAAGTAAACCGGCTTCTCAATTCTCATAATTTTAGTAATGTGGATGCCGTGATAGGTCCCCTGGTGCAATCTACAGTGGAGACCGCTGCACGAGGCCTGGAGAGCAGAAACATTCCGGTTATTTCGCCACTAACCAAGAAAGAGGCGGGTTCTCTGGATAATTTTCTGCAGACTGTACCCACAGATGAAATGCTTGCCGATGCCATGATATCTTATATCTCCGAAAACGCTAATGGGAAAAATCTTGTGATCATTGCCGATGCCGGTGCTGTAGAAAAACGTCGTAAGTTAACTGCAGCTTTTCCTGCTGCACGTATGGTAACACCTCGCGAGGGCGGAAATATTAGTCAGGCTGAAATGGCTGCCGCACTCGACAAGTCCCGGCCCAACTGGGTGATCCTGGAATCTACCAAGATTGGAGTGTTAAGTAACGCTACTTCCTATTTGAATTCCATTGCAGGTCCTTATAATATAACCCTGCTAACGACCGACAGGAACAGTTCCTTTGACAGTGATAATATTTCAAACACCCATTTAGGAAAACTGAATTTTCATTATCCATCTGTAGAGCGCTCTTATGATCCATCTCAAAACCGCAACTTTATCAAAAAATATTCAGACAAATATGGAGTAGTGCCAAACAGGTATGCCGTGCGTGGTTTCGATGTGACTTACGATGTCTTGTTGAGGTTAGCATCTGCACCAGATCTTTATTCTTCTATTAATGAAGAAGGAACTACGCAGTATGTTGAAAATAAATTTGACTATGACCTCAGGCCTGCTGGAGGTTATATTAACAAGGCCATTTACATTCTTGCATACGATCGTAACCTGAATTTAAACGCTGTTCGATAATGACATCAAAAGTGACTTACCTTGGGGAGCTCAGAACTTCCTGTGAACACCTGCAAAGTAAAAGTTCCTTTATTACAGATGCCCCTGTGGATAACCAGGGAAAAGGAGAAGCATTTTCTCCTACAGATACCGTGGCTACTGCACTTGCCAGTTGTATGCTTACAATTATTGGCATAAAAGCGAGAGATCTCGACCTTCAGGTTACTGGTGCATCTGCCGAAGTTACCAAGACCATGGCTGCCGATCCAAGAAGGATTTCGGGCATAAAAGTTGCCATAAATTTCCCGACTTCCTACGATGACAAAGAAAGGAAGATCCTGGAACGTGCGGCAAAGACATGTCCCGTGCTTTACAGTTTACATCCAGACATTGTCCTCGATATTAGTTTTCATTATGAAAGTGAAACAACTTCTTTATAGCGGTTTTCTTTTTCTTTTTTTAAGCCTATCGGTCCAGGCGCAGATGCCAGAGAGGAAGATTAGCTGGACGCCAGCTCCCTTAAGCTGGACAAACTTTGAAGCGGAGCCTGATCTTTCTAATCCCTTTCACGCCAACACGAGCTCGGGAATGTCCTATTCCTGGTCTATGAAAACTCTTGGCGCTGAAACGGAATTTCTCTATGAAGTAGCAGCATTTTTCTTTCCAGAGAAATCCTGGGTCAAAAATGGAAAAGGCTCAGCACAATTGCTGGTTCATGAGCAGCTGCATTTTGATATTACAGAGCTTCATGCCCGTAAATTGAGAAGAGCAATGGAAGCATTTGACCTAAAAAATCGCAAAACCTAAAACCGGCATTGCAGGCATTGTATCAAAAAACAGAAGCCGAAAGGGCTAAAATGCAAAACGATTTCGATGCTGAAACCCGGCATTCCATGGATCAGGAAGCTCAGCTTAAGTGGCAAAAATTTATTGAGGAGGAGCTAAAAAAACTGAAAAGTTTTTCTTCTTAAAGAGCCGTAACTTCAGCTTTAGCTTCATCAAACTCTCTCATCATGTCCCTCACGATCTGTGCAGCAGGTTTGATGTCATGAATAAGACCGGAGATTTGTCCAATTTCCAGTTCCCCTTCCTCAAGGTCTCCCTCAAACATACCTTTTTTGGCCCTTGCTCGTCCCAGAAGTTGTATAAGCTGTTCGCGGCTGGGGCTTTGAGTATAGAGCTCAGATACCTGCTCAAAAAAGCGATTTTTGAGAAGTCTTACCGGGGCCAGTTCCTTAAGGGTTAAAATGGTGTCTCCTTCTTTAGCCGCTACAACCAGTTCCTTAAATTTAGGGTGAGAAGAAGCTTCTTCGCTGGCCACAAATCGGCTGCCTACTTGTACAGCATCTGCCCCAAGCACCATGGCTGCCAGCATGCCCCTGCCAGTAGCAATACCTCCGGCAGCTATGAGTGGAATTCTAATTTGTTCCCGCACCATGGGGATGAGCGTGAAAGTGGTGGTTTCATCCCGGCCATTATGGCCCCCGGCTTCAAAACCTTCAGCAACTACAGCATCCACACCTGCCGCTTCTGCTTTAAGCGCAAATTTGACACTACTAACCACATGAACTACTTTTATGCCTTTTTCCTGCAGATAGGAGGTCCAGGTCTTTGGATTCCCGGCAGAGGTGAAGACGATCTCAACTCCCTCCTCAATAATGATCTCCATGATCTGCTCCAGATTAGGATACAACATGGGCACATTGACCGCAAATGGAAAGGAGGTCGCTTTCTTGCATTTTTGGATATGCTCCCGAAGCACTTCTGGATACATTGAACCCGCCCCAATAATTCCTAATCCGCCTTCGTTACTTACCGCACTGGCAAGTTTCCAGCCGCTCGCCCAGATCATTCCTGCCTGGATTATGGGATATTGAATATTGAAAAGCTGCGTAATTCTGTTATTGGTCATGTGGTTGTTTAATTTTTCCCGACTTTTTCATGGTTTCCAACCCTGAAAGTTTTCGAATATTACGAAATAACTCCTGAACCTATCAGCTCATCTTCCAGGTACCAGGCTACAAATTGTCCTTCGGTAATAGAAGCCTGGGGTTGATCGAAAACAACATACAATCCGTTCTCTGTTTGGTGAAGCTCAGCGTCCTGTAGCTCCTGCCGGTAACGGATCCTTGCTTTGACCCGCATTTCTTCATCTGGCTTCAGCTGGAGATCTGGCCGCACCCAATGAGTTTCATCTTTAGAGACAAACAGTGCAGTGCGGAAAATTCCGGGGTGGTCCTTTCCCTGGCCGGTGTATATCACATTTTCAGTTACATCTGTTTCAATAACAAACAAAGGTTCGGGGGTGCCGCCTACTGCCAGTCCTTTTCTCTGGCCTTTGGTGAAATAATGCGCACCCTGGTGCCTTCCTACCTTTTTTCCTTCAGCAGGAGAATAGCGGTATTTTCTGGAAAGAAATTCCAGTTCTTCTTCTTTATTCTGAAATGCAGGTGTTTCTTCTGAAAACTTTGCTTCAGAAGCAGATATTTCCACAATGTCACCTTCTTTTGGCTGTAACTTCTGCTGAAGAAATTCCGGAAGCCGTACTTTTCCGATAAAACAAAGTCCTTGAGAATCTTTTTTCTCGGCGGTTACAAGATCCTGTTCCGCAGCAATTCTTCGCACTTCACTTTTCTGAAGATCACCAATGGGGAACAGGGTTTTTGCAAGTTGTTCCTGGGAAAGCTGGCAAAGAAAATAAGATTGATCCTTGTTGCGATCCTTTCCTGAAAGTAACTGGTAAACTGGCTGTCCATTGACCTCGGTTTCACCCTTGCGACAATAATGGCCTGTAGCTACAAAATCGGCTCCCAGGGAAAGGGCAATTTTCATAAAGACGTCAAACTTTATTTCCCTATTGCAAAGTACATCGGGATTAGGGGTGCGGCCCCGCTCGTATTCGTTGAACATGTAATCTACGATGCGCTCTTTATATTCTGCACTAAGATCTACCGTTTGAAATGGAATTCCAAGCTTTTCGGCCACGAGCATGGCGTCATTTGAATCATCCAGCCATGGGCATTCCTTGGAAATGGTAACGCCTTCATCGTGCCAGTTCTTCATAAAGAGCCCTATTACCTCATAACCCTGCTCCTTAAGAAGATAGGCTGTTACGCTTGAATCCACACCACCAGATAATCCTACAACAACTCTTTTCATATTTCTTACTCCTTGTTCCTCTGTCTCTAAATAAGCTGCAAAATTACATAAAAATTTGCCATTTTTGGAAGCTTAGCCTGAATGCAGATGAGGGTGTTGCAATAAAAAAGGCGGTCTTTGGACCGCCTTTGAAAAATGATGTTTTTGTACTTACTTTTCGAAAGTCAGCACCACCGGAATAGATTGAAACGAGGTGGTGAAAGTAAACTTATTGGCTCCCGAAAATTTAACGGTCCCGTCAAACGTTCCGAAGTTCGGAATGGAAATGGTGTAAGTGTTATCTGAATTTTTTTCCCAGGTGCCGGAACTTGAAAATTCAGCACAGTCATTTTCTGAATCATATAATGTCCACATGGCACTGCCATTTTCGGTAAAAGTAATATCAGGGTTTTCGGGGCAGGCAGAAGGATCCCATCCCGGGATTTGAGGTGTTACTGCTGTAAGTTCCCAGTTTGCTATGATCGTTCCGTTCTCGGCGCCGTTGTCGTCATCATCACTACAGGAGGTAATAAGAAAGAAGCCAAATGCGGCCAGTAAAAAAAAGTACTTTTTCATGATTCTTCTTTTTTTGGGTTTAAGTAAAGATATTAAAATTTACATGCAGGACCTTGGCGGTTAATATTGTTTTTCGCGCTTTAATTTTCCCTGCTCATAATAGCGCCAGGTGCCATGGTGTTTATTGCGCTTATATGCACCTTCACTCATAAGCACTCCTTTTCCATTGTAAAATTTTGCAGGGCCGTGAAGCTCCCCATTAACGTATTGCAGATCTTCCAGTACCACACCTTTTACAGATAATAATTTTCGGGAGCCATGCAACTCTCCTGCCACATAATGAGCCTCCTCCGCCAGGGTGCCATCTTCATAAAAAATCTTCCTGTCGCCATGCAACTTGCCTGCCTCATAATTTTCTATCATCATTACCCGGTCCAGATCCTTATGGTAGTACTTCCATGTGCCAGTACGCTGCTTGTTCAGGAGTTTCCCCTCGCTTATCGTTTTTCCCCGCTGGGAAAGATAGGTTGCTCTTATCGTATCATGGGAAGGACTAAAATGCATAAGTGCAGCGGGCTGTTTTAATCCTTCCTGATAAAACTTAAACATACCAGTTTCTTTTCCGTGGATAAATTCCCCTTCATATTTCAACATTTCCTTTCCAGAGTCAAAATACTCCTTCCACTTTCCATGTTTATTCCCTTGGCTGTCAAAGGTGTTAACTTCTTGAGCGATCGCTGTATTATTAATAGTGTATATTAAAATGCAAATCACTAATTCCCAGTTTCTTTTAAATAGCATTACTTATATTGTTTAAAAAAGTTTAACTAAACTTAAACAGTTTGCTTTAGCATTATGATTTACTTTTGAGGTGTAACTTTAAATAAACTCTAATGAAACTGTTTCCAAAACTAGTAAAATTCACTGCAATAGTGCTCCTTTTTTCCGGAGCGACGTCCTGTAGTGACGATGATGACGCCGTCTCTCCACCAATGATCGAAACAAATACCATTGCGGACTTTGTAGCGAGCAACGAAAATTATTCTTCCCTGGCCGCAGCTCTTGAAGTGACTGGCCTTACTTCAACGCTTGACGGCGCAGAAAATTATACGGTCTTTGCGCCCGACAATGATGCCTTTGCAGCTTTTTTGTCTGATAATGGCTTCTCAGGCCTTAATGATGTTCCTGTGGCACTGCTAACGCAGGTATTGCTTAACCATGTACAGATGGGAGAGATCATGGCTTCCGATCTTTCTACCGGTTATATTCAAAGTATGGCGGTTGGAGGTGCTTCAGACGAGAACCTGAGCATGTACATCAACACCGAAAATGGAGTAGTGATCAATGGAGTTGCCACTGTGACCATGGCCGATGTAGAGGTCGATAACGGGATTATTCACGCTGTAGATGCGGTGATAGGCCTGCCCGATATAGTGACTTTCGCCTTAGCCGATCCTACTTTTGAAATACTCGTTGCAGCCTTAACCCGGGAAGAAGACTATGCCTTTGTGGAGATCCTGATGGAAACTGATGCTCCTGCTCCTTATACTGTTTTCGCCCCAACTAATGATGCCTTTGTGGCTTTGCTGGAGGAGCTCGAAATGTCTTCTCTTGAAGATATTCCTTCAGATGTTCTTGCGTCTACGTTGAGTTATCATGTGGTTACTGGTGCAAATGTTCGTTCTGAAGATCTTTCTGACGGGATGGAAGTTGGCACCTTCGCAGATCAATCCTTTACGATTAATCTTGGAGATGGTGCAGTGATCACTGATGCTAATGATCGAACTTCAAATATCATTGCCGTAGATGTCCAGGCTAATAATGGGGTGATCCATGTAATTGACACGGTTGTGTTACCCGCTATGTAACACGTATTGATAGGTTGGTTAATGCAGAAGAGCCCGGATTTTCCGGGCTCTTCTAATTTATGATCAATGAAATTATTTCTTGCCTTTCTTTTGTTGTTGCTCGGCCTGCTCCATCATCTCCTGCATCTTGCGTGCAAATTTCCCTTGCTTTTTAGGCTTCTTCTTATTCTCCTGAATTCTCGCATGGATCTTTTCCTCATCAATGATAAAGTTCTTGATCACCAGCATGATCCCAATAGTAATAAGGTTGGAAGTAAGATAGTACAGAGAAAGTCCACTCGCATAGTTGTTAAAGAAGATCAGCATAAAGAGGGGAGATAGGTACATGATGAATTTCATGTTCGGCATCCCTGGTTGCTGCATATTCTGCATGCTCTGTCCCGTGGTCATCATCATATAGATGAAGATGGCGATAGATGCCAGGATAGGGAACAAGCTCACGTGATCTCCATAAAAAGGTATATAGAAAGGCAGTTGGGCTATGGTATCATAACTGGAAAGGTCATCTGCCCATAGAAATCCTTTTTGCCGTAACTGGAAGGCGCTGGGGAAGAACATGAAAAGCGCATAGAAAACCGGTAACTGCATCAAGGCCGGGAGACACCCGCTCATAGGGCTGGCACCAGCTTTGCTGTAAAGCTTCATAGTCTCCTGTTGCTTTTTCATTGGATTATCCTTGTACTTCTCATTAAGCTCGTTGATCTCTGGCCTAAGCACTTTCATCTTTGCCTGGGAGAGATACTGCTTGTATTGAACAGGCGATAGAACGAGCTTGATCGCAATGGTCATCACAATGATCGCCAGACCATAACCCATATAATTCGTTATAAAAGCAAAGAACGGAATGAAAAGATACCTGTTGATCCATCCAAAAATTCCCCAGCCAAGTGGCAGGATCTCATCAAGATTTCGGTCGTAATCGTTAAGGATCTTATAGTCACTGGGACCGTAATACCAGTTCATATTATAGTTGAGTTCCCCTCCTTTTAATTCTAAAGGAAAAGTAGAAGCAAAGGCTTTTGTATAAACCGTATCTACCTCTTCGTCTTCCACAAGATCTTCGGCAGTAAGTTTTCCATTAGGAAAAGGGGTGTCTGTTAGAAGAATGGATGAGAAAAAGTGTTGCTTGTAGGCAACGTAAGAAATATTTTCTTCTTCATCTGTACCATCGGTAACATAATCATCGTCACCGCCATCATATTCATAAACCAGCTCTGTATAGCGGTTCTCGTAAGGAATACTTTTCGCGTGGCGGTAGCCTTTTAGCTGCCAGTCAAGAGTGATGGGAGCCGAAGCATTGAAAACATCATTCAATCCTTGTGAACGTATGCTGAAATCCAGCATGTATTCTCCAGGTTTTAAAACATACCGGTATTCAAGAAATTCATTGGCCGATACTTTTAATTTCATGGAGACAACAGTGGTCTCCCCGTTTTTAGTAACACTAGGTTCGAAATAGAGATCTTTTGTGTTAAGCACTCTCCCGTCTGTAGTGGTGAAATTAAGATGAAAAGCTGCATTCCCGTCTTTAATAAGGTAAACAGGAATGGAATCGTAGGTTTTGAAATTCTTCATTCTTGCTTCAGAAATGTATCCTCCTTTGTTAGAGAGGGAGAGGGCAAGAACATCATTTTCTACACTGGTCTCATTCTCTGTAGCTGAAGCTAAGGTGGCCGAATAACCAAACGCACCCAAACGGCTGGCTGCCTGGGCTATGGCTGCCGAATCACTGGTCTGCACGGCTTGCGCAGGGGTGATCTCTGGTGAAGCATCGGGAGTTACAACCTGTTCTGTGGTGGTCTGCTCGACTTCTTCGGGAGCAGATGGATTCATGTATAGCATCCAAAGCAGGATTCCACCAATGAGGAGAAACCCTATTAAGGAATTAACGTCTAACTTTTTTTCTTCCATTATAAATTTAAATAAAGAGGGCGGAATCTTCCGCGGTCATTTGCTTTAGTCAATTTCCTGACCAAAAGTGGCTATTGTGCCATGCTGGCACCTTTTTTTACCTGTGAGTATTCTTTGGCAGCTTTTACAAATGCTGTGAAAAGCGGATGTGGATTAGCAACTGTACTCTTGTACTCGGGGTGATATTGTACTCCCACGAACCATGGATGTTCGGGAATCTCAACGATCTCCACAAGATTGGTCTTGGGGTTAATACCTGTGCTGCGAAGCCCCTGAGCTTCCAGCTGCTCGGCGTATTTATTATTGTACTCGTAGCGGTGACGGTGTCTTTCAAAGATCTGGTTGCTCTTATATACATCATGCGCAATAGAGTTATCCTTCACTGTACATTCCCACGAGCCAAGCCTCATAGTACCTCCAAGGTGGGTGATCTCCTTTTGTTCCTCCATGAGGTCAATGACCGGATGGGGAGTTGCTGGATCCATTTCTGTGGAGTTTGCCTTGTTTAAATGCAGTACATTTCTTGCGAATTCGATCACTGCCATTTGCATTCCTAAACAAATTCCGAGGAAGGGCAGGTCATTTTCTCTGGCGTAGCGAACAGCATCAATCTTTCCTTCAATACCGCGTTCTCCAAATCCTGGAGCTACCAAGATGCCGTCTAAATGGGCAATCCTGTTCTTGATCGTAGTATCATTGATAAATTCGGAATGAATACTTTCAATATTCACCTCTACTTCATTAGCGGCGCCTGCATGGATGAAAGCTTCAAGAATCGATTTATAAGAATCCTGTAATTCTACATATTTTCCTACTAATCCAATATTGACCTTGTGCTTCGGGTTTTTGTGTCGCTTCAGGAATTCGTTCCACTGGGTAAGATTAGGTGTAGTTTCGTCTGGTAGATTCAGTTTTTTAAGAGTTACCGTATCGAGACCTTCCTTCAGCATCAGGTTAGGAACATCATAAATAGTAGAAGCATCAATGGATTGAATGACAGCTTCCTGTTTTACATTGCAGAAGAGCGCCAATTTTCTTCGGATATCATCAGAAAGTTCGTGCTCTGTTCTGCAAACAAGGATATCTGCTCTTAATCCACTTTCCATCAGCGTCTTTACACTGTGTTGCGTAGGCTTGGTCTTCAGTTCTCCTGCTGCGGCAAGAAAAGGAACAAGCGTAAGGTGAATGATAAGGGCGTTATCGTCTCCCAGCTCCCAATTAAGTTGACGTACAGCCTCAATATATGGTAAGGATTCAATATCCCCAACGGTTCCTCCAATCTCGGTGATCACGATATCATAGTCGTGGTTCTTTCCAAGCAACTGGATTCTTTCCTTTATCTCATTGGTGATGTGAGGAATAACCTGTACGGTCTTTCCCAGAAACTCACCACGTCGCTCTTTTTCAATTACGCTTTGATAAATACGACCGGTGGTAACGTTATTGGCCTGCGAAGTGTTGACATTCAGGAATCTTTCATAATGCCCCAGGTCAAGATCGGTTTCTGCCCCGTCTTCGGTCACATAACACTCTCCGTGTTCATAAGGATTCAAAGTTCCCGGGTCTACGTTAATATAGGGATCCAGTTTCTGAATAGTGGTTTTGTACCCGCGAGCTTGCAGTAATTTTGCCAAAGATGCAGCAATGATCCCTTTTCCCAAGGAAGAGGAAACACCGCCTGTGACAAAAATATACTTGGTTTCAGCCATTTTAGAGAGGTATTTGGTGCGTTCTTATTCAGCGCGCTAAATTACAAAGAAGAAAAGAAAAAGAAACCATTTGCACTATAATATGTTAGCAAAACTTTAAGGGTTTTGAAGTGCACAAAAAATGATCTTTTGCTGCTATTTTGGATATTTCCTTCTAATGGTGCGCAGTATGTCTTCCATCCCGTTTACCTTGAGTTCCAGGACCTGCTGCAGCAACTCTCCTGTTTTACCCTTCGGAAATCCCTGCTGCCGAAACCAGACCAGGTAAAATTCAGGTAGTTCAGAAAGGTAACGGCCTTTGTATTTACCGAAATGCATCTTGGCGTGTGCGAGTTCAAGAAGTGCTTTATAATCTGGCTGAAGTTGCATTCGGCTAAGGTCTCAAAAAAGGGAAAATCGCGATGTCTTTTTTCTGAAAATTTTTCAGTAGTTATGACCCGACCCAAAGGTTAAAATCCTGATAATTTTAAATATGGATTTCCTATGCTTTTTCAGGTTTTAACTAACTTCCGCTCAAACTGAATTTATGGCTGTAATAGGATCTATCATTAAGGGAATCATTCACGCAACAGATGCCGTCACTACCGAGCCCAATGCGGTAGAAGCGCAGGAAAAAGTGCTGCAGGGGCTGCTGGAAAAGGCAAAGGATACTGCGTTTGGCCGGCATTACGAGTTTGCGGAGATCCTAAAGGCAGATGATATTCGAAAAGCCTATGCAGAACGGGTTCCATTTTTTGATTATAACAAGATCAATGAGGAGTGGTGGAGCAAAATGCATCAAGGAGAGGACAATGTCACCTGGCCTGGTAATCCGCCATATTTTGCTCTTAGTTCTGGAACAACAGGCAAGTCGAGCAAAAGAATTCCTGTTACAGATGATATGGTTGAGGCCATTCGTCAAACCGGATTGAAACAAGTGGCCTCCCTTGCTAATTACGACCTGCCATCAGATTTTTTTCAAAAGGAGATCATGATGCTGGGAAGTTCTACAGACTTAAATAAGGTGGAAGACCATGAGGAAGGGGAAATTAGTGGAATTAGCGCCAGTAACATTCCCTTCTGGTTTCGCAATTTTTACAAGCCTGGCGTTGAAATTTCGCAGATAGAGGATTGGGATGAACGGGTGCTCGAAATTGCCAAGGAGGCAAAGAACTGGGACATTGGTGCTATGTCTGGTATTCCTTCCTGGACCGAGCTTATGATCAAAAAGATTCTTGAGTACCACAACGCGAAGAATATTCATGAGATATGGCCCAACCTGCTGGTATATACTACGGGTGGTGTGGCGTTTGAACCTTATGAAAAGGCTTTTGAAAAACTCGTTGCTCACCCGCTGGTGGTCATTGATACTTACCTGGCTTCGGAAGGATTTATGGCCTTTCAAGCCAGGCCCGAAACTCATGCCATGAAGCTGGTGCTAGACAACGGTATCTACTTTGAATTCGTTCCCTTTAAGCCTGAATATATTGCCGAAGATGGTGCCATAAGAAATAATGCTCCTACTGTAAAACTGGAAGAGGTGGAGCCTGAAGTGGATTATGTACTGCTTATTAGCACGGTATCTGGTGCCTGGAGATATGTGATTGGCGACACCATTAAATTTACCGATGTTGACCGAAAGGAGATCCGTATCACGGGCCGAACAAAATTCTTTCTGAATGTTGTGGGGTCCCAACTTTCAGTAAACAAAATGAACGATGCAGTAAAGGAACTGGAGCAGCAGTTCGGAATCACCATTCCCGAATTTACCGTCGCAGCTGTAAAAAATGACCAGGAGGAATACATTCACAAATGGTACCTGGGAATTGAAGAAGGCGATGCAGACGAAAAAGAGCTGGCTGCTGCCTTAGACGAAGCTTTAAAGGCGGCCAATAAAAACTATGGAGTGGCCAGGAGCAAAGCCCTTAAAGGAGTTGAGGTGGTGAAAGTAGGGCCAGAGGTCTTTACCGAATGGAGCGCCGCGAACAAGAAGAAAGGGGGACAGGTGAAAATGGAGAAAGTGATGAATGAGGAAAAATTTGCGGAATGGGAAAAATTTGTGAGATCAGATCGCAGTTAACAATTAGCAATAAACAATAAACAATAAGCAATTACCAATAAACCATTATTAGCATTTAGCTTTCTTCTTCCTCTGGCTCTAGTTCTATGGCGAGATCTTCCTCAAGGCTATTCACTAGCAGCCGGATAGCTTCAGGGGAGAGATAAAGGCGTGCTTTCCTCTTTTTGTAAGAGTCAGATAGCCGGGAATGGTTGAGAATAAAATCTTTGGTCGCAAAAATATAGTTTCCCAGGCCATGATTTACCGCATGAGTATCTGCCGTGCGCTCTGCTTTCCTGATGAAATTTTCTGAAGTGACATAACGTGTACCAAATTTTAGCAGCTGTAAAGCCGATTTTTCCCGGTAGTCCATGATATGTCCCAGTTCATGGCTAAGCCAGCCAACAAGAACTTCTGAAGGAACCTCGGCCATTGAAAATTCTTCATTTTCGATGAGAAATTTACTGCTCATAAAAACATAGTAGCTGCGATTCTTTTTATCCTTGAAAAGGTCTGCGAGATTCGGCTGTGCCTGCATAAAGGCATTTTTTATATTCTTCTTGTACCTGAATTCAATTTTTACAGCCTCAAGTTCGGGGTAATGGGAAAGGGCGAGCCTGGCTTCCCCCAGAATGTTCGTGGGAATGATCTTATTATCTTGAAAGATAAGGTTGTTGTGCTCATTGCTTTTTTGTGCTGCACAGCCCCAGGTAAATGCTGAAAAGAGGATAAGAAGAATTGAAAGGAACCGCCATGACCTGCTGATTGCCGACTTTTGTTTCTGCTGTTTAGAGTTATTATATAATAAACCTGAGGATCTGATCTTTTCCATTGAAATTAATGTCTCGGCTGTAATGAAACGTTGTACTATATTAAATCAACCCATATGCCAGAAAATTTACTTTTCAGATTTTCTAAGAATATTTTTGCTTTTCCAGAAGAAATCGAAAGGCCTCATGAAGAACAGAATCGAAAGAAATGGGAATTAATAATTACTGGACGGCCTTATCTGCCATCCTTTTCAACATTTTCCAGATCCTCCTCCAGCTTATTGACGAGTACCAGGATCTCTTCGGGCGACAAGTACAGCCTCGAAATTCTCTCCTTGTAATGGTCAGACAAATGTGAGTGATTTAAAATAAAATCCTTGGTGGCAAGAATATAATCTCCCATTCCGCTGTGTACGGCATAAGTATCAGCGGCACGTTCGGCTTCCTTAATATAGTTTTCGGAGGTGACATATCTCAAACCAAAGATCACAAGGCCCATTGCCGATTTTTCCCTGTAGTCCATAATATGCCCCAGTTCATGCCCAAGCCAGCCAATAAGTACTTCTGAAGGCACTTCGGCCATGGAGAATTCCTCTTCCTCAATTAAAAACCGGCTGCTTATGTAGATGAAGTAGCTTCTGTTCTTTTTTCCTTTAAAGAGATTAGAGAAACGCGGCTGCGCCTGCATAAAGGATTTTTTGATGTCTTCTTTGTATCTGAACTCGATCTCCACATCTTTCAATTCCGGGTAAAAGGAAAGTGCAGTTTTTGCTTCTTCAAAAATGCTTTCGGGAATGATCTTATTGTTCTGGTAAACGATATTTTTTTCTTCCATATCTTTTCTTGCTGCACAGCTCCAGTTGGCCGCAAAAAGGGGCCCAAGCAGGAGAATGATGCAAACTCTTTTCTTCAAAATTGCAGGGATTTATGTGCCACAAATAAGATAAGCTTTCCTGAAACAGATATTTTGAAATTTTTCTTAAATTATAGGCTGGCCTATTGTTTTTCGTTAATTTAAGGAACCAGACAAAAACATGTTTTATGCCAGAGCTACCAGAAATAACCCTTTTTCGAAACTATGTGAGAGAGACTTCTGTTGGAAAAAAGATCACGAAGGTGGAATTTCCTGAGACTTCGCTCCTGCAATCTCCTGCTTCAAAATTTGAAGAAGCACTTGTAGGAGAAAAGTTTGAGAAAACGGAACGTCTGGGGAAATACCTGGGACTTTCAACTACGGACAAATCATGGCTCATCTTTCACTTCGGAATGACCGGCAAACTGGAATATTATGCGAACCAGGAGCCGCCCAAATATGCCAAAATGATCATTTCGTTTGATGATGATTACAAGCTTTCTTACAGCTGCCGAAGAAAACTCGGCAAAATTTTCTTGGCTGAAACCCTTGTGGAATTTAAGGCAGAAAATGAACTTGGAGAAGATGCGCTTCAGCTTTCAGAAAATGAATTTTTGAAACTGCTGGAGGATAAGACCGGTAGCATAAAAGCGGTGCTTATGGATCAACACGTTATGGCGGGACTGGGCAACGTCTATTCAGATGAAATGCTGTATCAGGCAGGGATCCATCCAAAATCCCGGACAAATCATCTTAGTGCTTCAGAAAAGAAACAGCTGTATAAGGAAATGATAGCAGTGCTGGAACTGGCAATTGAAAAGGAAGGTGTGCGAGATGATTTCCCGGAAGATTACCTTATCCGGCATCGCAAAGATGGCGCCGACTGCCCAAAATGCGAAGGGGAAATAAAGCAGATCAAGGTTGCCGGCAGGAGTACCTATTTTTGCCCTTCCTGTCAAAAAGAGGAGAAATGAAGGTGCATATAGGTTGTTCCGGCTATAATTATAAAGAATGGCGCGGGCCATTTTATCCGCAGAAGCTGGCGCAACGGAAATGGCTGGAGCATTATTCTTCCATTTTTGACACCGTAGAGATCAATAATACTTTTTATCGCTTTCCGCGTGAAAAAGGCCTTCTTAACTGGAGGGAGACGGTATCCGACAATTTCCAATTTACGCTCAAAGGCCATAGATATGTAACCCATCGGAAAAAATTAAAAGATGCCGATCAAAGCGTGAAGGATTTTGAACTCCTGGCTAAGCTTCTAAAAACTAACCTGGGCTGTATCTTATGGCAGCTCCCGCCCAATTTACATCGGAATGATGAAAAACTCGAGAATTTTTGCAAGACACTAGATCGGGAATTTAAAAATGTGCTGGAATTTCGTCACGAATCCTGGTATGATAAGGAAGTTTATGACCTCCTTGAAAATTACGGAATCATTTTCTCTTCAATCTCAAGTCCTGAATTTCCTGATGATCTCATAACTACTGATAAGACCGGATATCTTCGTTTCCACGGCACAGGTAAAGACTGGTACGACCACCTATATACTAAAGCAGAACTTAAAGAGTGGCACAAAAAGATCATGGACAGCGGGCTGGAAGAGATCTATATCTATTTCAATAACGACATTCATGCTCATGCCCCCAGAAACGCTCAGGAACTCATGGAGCTTTTTGAATAATTAAATTTCTATTTCCATCCCATCATACGCAGGAATAAGCTCCACTTCTTCTTGTAAGGCTTTTATTCTTTTCATACTTGCTGCAGGATCTCTTTCAAAGAACCATTCCCCATAGTGGCAAAAAGCCAGCTTTTTAGTGTGTGGGCCGAGTAACCGAATTAGATCGGGTATGCCGGTATGTCCAAAAATGCGGTCTTTCTTTCGGTTGATCCTTCCGCCCTTGTTGATAAAGGTCGCTTCGGTGATGACTAGGTCAAGTTGTGGAATATTTTCCAAATTTGCCTTTTCGATCCAGGCAACATCTCCGGTAAGGAAGAGCTTTTTTTGACCTTTTTGAATAATATATCCCAAAGATCTTAGCCTTAAGGCGTGTATAACCGATATAGGCGTAAAGCTATAGGCTCCGATCCTGAAGTGGGTCGTGATCACTTTCAGCTGCGGAATAAGCTCATGAGCTTCGGGCCCAAAAAGAGGAATTTTGGGAGAAAACTTTTTCTTATCGGGAACGAAAAATGCATGATCGGGATGAAAATGCGTAAAGACTACCGCTTCAGGAGCGTAATCCATATATTCGGGCTCTCCTGCATCAATAAGGATCTTATCATCTATAAGAAAGCCGGTATGATTGATGTGTCTTTCGGCTTTAGGTTCAATTTTTCCGCGGGTGCCAAGGATCTTGATCTTCATATATCTGCCTTAAATTCCGAAGGGATAGGTATCGGGAGTTTTACTGCCATCGGGTTTGAAATGTAAAGGATGCAATCCCTGTGTTTTGTCGAGGTAGAGAAAAGCATCATATCTTTTTGCCGTTTTTGAAGGGACATAATTCCCTCGTTCCCTGTGAGGATCATAAACTACGCCCACAGCACGGTGCCCAATCTTTTCCTTCAGCCTTTTATTGAGTTCTGAACCTTCCTCAAAGACCAACAATTTATTTTCTGCTCCCAGGGTGTGGAGCATTTTTTCGATACTCCCGTCAATGGCTCTGGGCAGTTCCATCTTTTCCATAGGTGCACCCCAGAATTCTCCTGCCACTACAGAACCTTCATAAGATCCAAAGCCAACCAGCACAACTCCATCTTTCTTATGTTGCTGGCGCACCAGTTGCCCTACATTGTGCAGGCCAGAGGCAGCCATATCTGTAGCGCGTGCATCTCCAATATGAGTATTGTGCTCCCAAACGATCACCTTAGCGTCTTTGCCGTGGTAATCCATGAGGGTGTTGAGTGTTTCGACCATATGATTATCTCGCACGTTCCATGAAGAGTGGTCAAACTGGGCCATAGCTTCGTAATATTTTTCTGCATTCTTGAGGACGAGGGAATTGAGTTCGGCATTAAGCCCCGCTTCGGGTTCATTTTCGTACTGATCTGTTCTTTGACGTACCTCCTTCAACAGCTGCACTACTTCGTTTCTGCACTTTTGTTTGAGTCCCCGATATGCAGTAACGTAAGAATCGTTCTCTCTATAAGGTTCAAAGCAATCGGCCGTCTGTCGGGCGAGGGCTGCAGTTTCGGGATCTTCCTTCTCTAGATATTTAACTATGGTTTCCATAGATTCCCATAGGCTGTATACATCCAGCCCATAGAACCCCACTTTCTTATCAAATTCGAGGCTGTTGTTATGTGTTTTAAGCCAATCGGCAAAAGCCGCAATTTCCCAGTTGGCCCACATCCATGTAGGCCAGCGTCGGAATTCCTTAAGAACTTCAACAATAGAATTAGAAGCATCGGGAAGATCTTTGATCCAGCGATTGATCTTAAAACAATCGGGCCAGTCGCCCTCAACGGCTATAAAAGAAAATCCTTTTTCCTCAATTAAGCGTTTGGAGATCTCTGCGCGCCAGGTGTAATATTCGTGTGTGCCGTGGCTTGCTTCCCCTAAGAGTACGTACTTCGAATTTCCTATTTTCTCTATAAGCGGGTCAAGATCTTTTGAATTTTCCAACGGTCTTATCTGTTGCACCTCTTTCAAATTTGTATTTCCTGAAAACATAGTGATAAGAATTTGATTTGCATGAAGTTACCAAAATTGCAGCAGGGAATTATAATGATGTGGAGCAGCTTTAGAAAAGTTTAAGGTATTGATTGTCAATTTTTATTTAATTTTAGAATCATGCAGACAGTTCAAATAGCAATAGGGCTTACTTTAATTGTACTGATTTTCCTGGATTTCTTTCACACAACCCTTTCCGGGAATGGATTTGGGATTTTTTCCAGGATTGTAAATCAGATCCTCAACCGCCTTATTCTTCAAAATCGTAACAGGAAGATCTTTTTATATTCAGGTATAATTCATTTGCTGGTCACCACATTTATGTGGCTCTCCCTATTGTTTCTTGGAGCTTTTATAGTTTTTACTGCAGGTGAGGAAATGGTAGTGAATGCCACTACTGGCTTGCCGGCAACAAGAACTGAGATCTTTTACTACACCTCTTATGTTCTGTCTACTCTTGGCATTGGAGATTTTGTTCCAGGAAATGACCAAAGCAGGATCCTTACCGGTATCCTATCGTTCTCTGGCTTCATTCTAATCACCACCGGTCTTACTTATTTGTTGAGCATTATCAACGCAGTGCTCTCAAAAAAGCAACTTTCGTTCTTTATTTCTACAGTAGGAGAAGATGTCGAGGAATTGTATCAATTCTTTAAGAACCAGGAAGATCTTTCGAGTCTCGTTTCGGACGCCGGGGATCTAAGACAGCAAATTCTGAAGAATTCCAGTAGCTATCTGGCTTTCCCAATGAGTAATTACTTTCTTACCAAAAATCATGACTCGGCATTGATAGTTCAGCTTGCAAGGCTTTATGAAGTGCTAATGGTAGTGCAGCTTGAATGGGAGAAAACGACAGTGCAATACAATAAGATCAATTCTACCCTCAATGCCATTGAAAAATACCTGGAGCTGGGACTGGAAGAGCCGGATGCCGGAGAATATAAGCCCGATCAATTAAAAACGCTGAGGAGCTACTGGAAGAAACATGGATATGATTACAGTAACAGGGAACATACCGACAGGCAATTTACTTCCAGCCTACAATATGCAGGCTGGAATTGGGAAGAAGTTTATAAACTAAAGGAGTTCCAAAAATGACATTTTTGGAAGGTAATTTTTAGAGCTCAGTCTGTACTGAAAAGTCCACTTTTAATTGTCCGCGGGTAATATCTTCAAAAGTTTCCCTTTGTCTTATAAGATGAGCTTCGCCTTCATGCCACAACACTTCTGGCGGACGAAACCTGGAATTAAAATTACTGGCCATAGAATAACAATATGCTCCGGCATTGTCAAATGCCAGGATGTCGCCTTCCTTGATCTCTGAAATTCGGCGGTTACTCGCGAAAGTGTCGGTTTCACAGATATAACCAACTACAGAGTAGAATCTTTCTTTGCCGCCAGGATTGGAGATATTGTGGATCTCATGTCGGGAGCCATAGAACATAGGGCGTATCAAGTGGTTAAAGCCGCTGTCTACCTGCGCAAATACTGTTGACGTGGTTTGCTTGATCACGTTGACCTTTACCAAAAACTTCCCGGCTTCACTAACCATGAATTTTCCAGGTTCGAAGGCAAGGGTGAGATCTTTGCCATATTCCTTACAAAAGGAATTGAATTTTGCTGTGAGCTTCTCTCCCAGCTCTTCAATATTTGTTTCAATGTCACCTTCTTTATAAGGTACTTTGAAGCCACTTCCAAAATCAATGAATTCCAGATCTTTGAAATGCCGGGCTGTATCGAAAAGAATTTCAGAAGCATAAAGAAAAACTTCAATATCAAGGATATCACTGCCGGTATGCATGTGAATTCCGTTGATGTTCATTCCGGTATTCTCAACGATCCTTAAAACATGGGGAATCTGGTGAATTGAGATCCCGAATTTTGAATCAATGTGACCAACAGAAATATTGGTATTTCCACCGGCCATAACATGAGGGTTTATCCTTATGCAAACCGGAACTTTTGGATGCCTGGTCCCAAACTGCTCAAGGATGGAAAGGTTGTCGATATTGATTTGCACCCCCATTTCGGCCACTTTTTCTATTTCCTCAAGAGAAACCCCATTGGGAGTGTAAATGATTTTGGATGGCTCAACTCCGGCTTCCAGTCCCAGCTTTACTTCCTGAATGGAAACCGTGTCAAGGCCGGCCCCCAGACTTTGAAAAAGGCTGAGGATGGATATATTGGACAAAGCCTTAACAGCATAATGTATACGCAGATGTTTTACCTTGCTAAAGGCACTGGTGAGGCGTGTGTACTGGGAAGTGATCTTTTCAGAATCATATACATAAACCGGACTTCCATATTTTTCTGCTACTGTTAAAAGCTCTCTGTTATTCATGGTACTACTTTGAAGATGCAAAAGTAATGGGGAATTTTGTAACTTATTGCAGGACGATATTGAAAATAACGAATTCTAACAATTCGTTATATTTCTATATGTTTTCATGTTCCAAATTTTTGAAAGAAGTTGAAGAATGCTCTTCAGATTTTTGTAAATTTCCTTTATTAACCATTGCTTTATGACTACCAGACTCGCGCTTTTTCCATTAAAGAGTACAGTGTTTCCAGGAGAGAGGCTGCCATTGCACATTTTTGAAGAGCGGTATAAGGAATTGATCGAAGACTGTGAAAGCACTGGAAAATCCTTCGGCATTCCTTCTTACATTGGAAATAAACTGGAATTCGGGACAGAGATGAAATTGCTCAAAGTGGTGAGACGGTATGGATCTGGTGCCAGTGATGTGATTTGCGAAGGAATGAGAGCTTTTAGGATAAAGCAGTTCGAGGAGCAGGAGCATGGAAAATTGTATGCCGGGGGAGAGGTACAGTTCCTGGAAGATAAGGATGATTCTACAGAGACTGTAAAAAAGCAGTTACTGGAACTTATATACGAATTGTATCTGCATCTGGAGATTCCGAAGCCAAAGCTTGATCTACCCAGCTTCAGAAGTTTTACGCTTGCCCACAAGATTGGTCTATCGCTTGAACAGGAATACGACCTGCTGAAAATGACTTCAGAAAAGGCGCGCCAGGAATATCTTATCAATCATTTGCTCATCACCATCCCTGTGGTACAGGAAATGAACCGCACCAAACAGGTCATTGAACTCAATGGACACTTCAGAAATTTTGACCCTTTAGATTTTACAGAATTCCGCCTCACAGGGAAAAAGAAATAAAATTCCGGAACCCGGCGTCATTCCTAAAAAATATTGGCAGAATCCTATAACATTTGTTACTTTTGTCAACCGTAACAAATACTGAAGAAACACCTTATTATGAACATACACGAATATCAGGGAAAAGAGATTTTAAGCAGTTTTGGAGTGCGCATACAGCGTGGCATTGTTGCCCAGGATCCTAAAGAGGCAGTAGAAGCTGCAAAGAAACTTACTGAACAGACAGGTACCGGATGGCATGTGATCAAGGCTCAGGTACATGCTGGTGGCCGTGGAAAAGGTGGAGGAGTAAAACTCGCAAAGAATCTTCAGGAAGTTGAGGACATCGCAGGACAAATTATTGGGATGAACCTGGTAACTCCGCAAACCTCTGCTGAAGGAAAAAAAGTGCATCAGGTACTTGTGGCCGAAGATGTTTATTATCCTGGAGACAGTGAGCCCGAAGAATATTACATGTCTGTGCTTCTAAACCGTAGTACAGGTAGAAACATGATCATGTATTCTACAGAAGGTGGAATGGATATCGAAACAGTGGCTGAAGAAACGCCGCACTTGATCTTTACAGAAGAAATCGATCCAGCTGTTGGATTACTGCCGTTCCAGGCAAGAAGAATTGCCTTTAACCTTGGCCTTAGCGGAAATGGTTTTAAAGAGATGACAAAATTTGTGATGGCTCTTTACGAAGCTTTCTCAAAATCTGATTCTTCTTTATTTGAGATTAATCCGGTTCTTAAGACAAGTGATGATAAAATAATGGCTGTTGACGCGAAGGTAACTTTAGATGACAATGCTTTATACCGTCATAAAGATTATGCAGAAATGCGTGATGTACGTGAGGAGAATCCTGTAGAAGTTGAAGCAAAAGCTGTAGGTTTGAACTATGTGGACCTTGACGGAAACGTAGGATGTATGGTGAATGGTGCAGGACTGGCAATGGCTACGATGGACCTGATCAAGCAGGCAGGAGGAGAGCCAGCTAACTTTCTTGATGTAGGTGGTACTGCCGATGCCAAGAGGGTAGAGGAAGCATTTCGTCTCATCCTTAAAGACGAGAACGTGAAGGCGATCCTGGTAAATATCTTTGGAGGAATTGTGCGATGTGACCGCGTTGCGCAGGGAATTGTGGATGCTTACAAGAACATGGGAGATATTCATGTTCCAATTATTGTTCGCCTACAAGGAACAAATGCAGATATAGCTAAGGAGCTTATTGATAACAGTGGCCTGGATGTTTACAGTGCTGTTGAATTCCAGGAAGCTGCAGATAAGGTGCAGGAAGTACTTTCTTAAGCTTTACATATAATAGTATTTGAACCCTCGGAAAACTCCGGGGGTTTTTTTGTGGCCTGACTTTTCTGAAAGAGATCTCACCACTGCCTCCCGTTTATTATTATATAATCATTCCTCAACTTTTCCGTAACCTGAATTTTTTCTTTCTCGTCTAAGCTTGACCTAATTTTATCCTGTTCAAAAAGGGTAAAATAAAGTGCGGTTTGCTAAAAATCTGTTAACCTGGATACCGGTTGTAACAATCCGGGCTTGAACATGGTCTTTATAGTAATCAGTTAGTAATAATCATTAATCAAAAAACAAACAATCATGAAAAACTTTAAAAATTTACTCATCGCATTTGTAGTTGCATTCAGCACAACAATTTCTTTTGCCGAAAATGCAGAAATCGAGAAGGGAGAAGCCATTTCTTTAGAGATCGAAAAGATGTTGAGAAATTCAGATCTGATCATTGAAGAAGATTTTACAGTAAAAGTCATCTTTACTGTAACAAGTGATAAACGAATCTCCATTGAAGAAATCAGTTCGCCAAATGAGGAGGTCAATGAGTTTCTAAGAAAGCGGCTGGATCAACAAAAGCTCCACGGAGCCTCCTGGTATTCCAACAAGATCTACGAACTGCCTGTAAAGGTACAGGCTAGAAACTAATTAAAAGACCCGGCTCATCACCGGGTCTTTTAATTTCCTTACAACGAATAGTCTTAAAAATTTGTTAATTCAATAATAACCTGTAACAAGGTCCTGGTTTAAAAGTCTTTATAGTAAATCATCAATTATCAAATCGAATCAATTAATCAAAAAATCGAACCACATGAAAAATTTGAAACTGTTGTTAGTTGGATTAGCAATGATCCTTTGCTCGGCCACAAAAGCTGAAACCGGAAACAATCTCATCAATCCCGATTCTGTTTCCGTAGAAATTGAAAGAATACTAAAAGATGTAAAACTGGCCGAAAATAAAGATCTTGAGATCACGGTATTCTTTTCAGTTTCTGAAGACCAGAAGATCCAAAATGTATCTGTAGCTTCGGCAGATAAAGAAGTGAGCAGATATTTACAGGAAAAGCTTGAAAGTACACAGCTGCCTGAAAAAAATTGGATGAAAGGTAAGATCTACGAGCTTACTGTTGTGAAGAGGGTAAGTTGAAAGACCTTTTTAAATCAAAAACCCGGAAGTAATCACTCCGGGTTTTTTTATAGGTGTAAACCACATTCGGTCTTTGGATTGTTATTCCAGCGTCCGCTTCTTTCTTCTCCCGCTACTGTACAATGAGAACAGCCAATAGAATGGTATCCTTTTGAAACCAGAGGGTGGAATGGTAACTGTTGCTTCTCGATAAACTCATCCCGCTCTTCTTTGCTTACATCCAGAAGTGGATAAAATTTTAAAATCTCGCCGCGGTTCTCGAAAATATCGAGGGAGGCTCTGTGATCACTTTGCCACTCCATTAAACCGCTTACCCACACAGTGTACTTCGCTTTGATCGTATCGAGAGGCTTAACTTTATTGATATGACAGCAAAAATCAGGATTCTTTTTCCAGGTTTCATCGCTCGTTGTGAAATCGTGTTCCTCCTTGAGCGCGCTAATGGATTTTACTCTTAGCCCATAAAGTTCTGTAAGCTTTTGCCTGTACTCCAGGGTCTCCTGAAAATGATAACCCGTGTCTATGAAATAAACCAATTGATCTCTGTTTACATCAGAAAACAATTTGAGCAGAAAGGCCGAGGTGGCAGCGAAAGAACTGGTGAGCATTACTTCGGCAGCATTAAAGTCGTTGTAGAGTTCGGCAATTCTTTCATGCAGATTTAGAGTCCTGTATTTCTGGTTGAGCATGGAAACTTCTGCAGCAGTTACAATTCTTTTTTCGGTAACTATTTCCATGTGCTACTTCTTATCTTCTTTTTTAGGCATGGGGCCTCTCTTATAGATCACCAGGCCGTTAAGAAAATTCCGGAGGAACTGGTCTCCGCACTCCATATACTTTGGATGATCTTCGCTTCTAAAGATCGCTCCAATTTCACTTTTGGTGACTTTAAAATCTACAAGAGAACAAATGTGGACAATATCTTCATCTCTTAATTTTAGAGCTACACGAAGTTTCTTAAAGATGTCATTATTAGATAAGGGCATAGGTGAGGTTTGAAGTTGTAAAAATACACAACCTGAAGGAATAAAAGAAAGTGAAAGCGGAAGAAGGAGAGGAGATTTAAAAGTCAGTAGCTTAAATGACAATTTGACACATAATAAACTAATAAATATGACATAAAGGCGGTTATTTTGAAGTGGTATTTAAATTGCCAATAACATTTCAGAAAAAATAAAAAAGTTTAACCTAAAATATTAATGTTATGAACCTTATTAAAAGAAACACAGACAACTGGCTGCCATCAATTTTTGATGACATGTTCAAGACCGATTGGATGGATAATGGTAACTCCGGCTACAACAGAATTGGAACTTCTGTACCAGCAGTAAACATTTCTGAGACTGACGATGAATTTAGTCTTGAAGTTGCTGCTCCTGGAAAAACCAAAAAGGATTTCAATCTCGAGCTGGATAACGGCGTCCTCACCATTTCTTCTGAAGATAAGCGAGAAGAAGAGAAAAAAGACAGCAATGGTAGATTTACCAGAAGAGAGTTCAGTTACAGCAGTTTTAAAAGAGCCTTTAGTCTTCCTGAAAGTGTGGATAGCGAAAAAATATCTGCAGAATACAAGGAGGGAGTCCTAAAAATAAAACTTCCGAAGCGAGAGGAAGCTAAAGTTCAGGCTAAAAAGCTGATCGACATCAAGTAATTTTTCTTCCAGATGTTTAACGCCCTTCGGGGCGTTTTTTTATTTATCAAGCAGGATCCAACGATTTCCGGCGCTTTGGATCAGGAATTTTTGTCCGGGGTCAATCCCCGTCACCGTTGTGTTGGTAGTGATGTCGAAAAGATCATTGTTGTTGAGAAAGTCAAGAGTTTTTCGTGAATTGCCTGGCCAGTTGATGAGGTAAATGATGCGACCTTTATGAAGCGCGGCGTCGGGAATGATCACACTATTCACCTGATTGTTGATGCGCAAAGTATAGGTTTCATCAGGAATAACAAATGCTCCGGTAGCAGAAGTTGTAGAGGAATAAGTGCCCGAATTGGGATATTTCCAGCTCACATTCCCCGTGGCATCGGTCATAAGCACCTGGTCCTGTAAACCCCGCACATCGGGCAGTACATAATCATTTCCTGTATTTCCAATGCCTACTCGTCCCGCAAAGTACCCTGCATATACCTTTTTTGGATCCACACCAAATGCAGTGCTGTATATTCCGTAGACGAATCCGGTGCCTTGCGAGGTGCCAATTTCATTGTAGATCCCGTAATGATTTTTGGTAGAGCCAAAGGTCTTGCCCACGTCGTTAAAGATCCCATAGATCTCTTCGTTAGTGTTCTGGTTAACTTCATTAAATATCCCATAATGGATCCCAATGCCATTTGCACTTACAGAATTTTTGATCCCGTACTTCTTATCTGAAGTGATACTGTTATTGCTGCTCACTATTCCATAAGTCACATTTTTGGCCGATGAGCTCGCATTGTCAACTTCCAGGCCCGTGCGGGTGGTATGTTCCTCCTGTGCATCGATCATCACTTTCAGCTTTACATTTTGAGAAGAGCCACCAATGGTCACGTTGCCCTTCCTATAGATCATGTCATCTGGATTTCCTGAAGCTGCAGTTGTGCCTACCTTATAAAAATCAAAAGCGGCCTTTGCTCCCAGGGAATCCCATTTACCCACAGTAGAATTCCACCAATAAAAGCCTGGTGAAAATTCCCCTTTTTGAGAGGTGAGAAAAACCAGCATTCCATGTTGATCTGGGGTAGGATTACTGCTGGGAAATGCTGCAATTCTGGGGATTAAAATCCCGTCTGTTGGGCCGGGAGCAGCAGGATTGTCAATAGCGATGTCCAGTTGTGCCTTAGGATCTGTAGTGTTAATTCCAACCTGGGCTGTTAGTTCAAAAAGAGCACAAAAAAATGCCAATCCCGAAAAGAGAAACTTGTTCACGATGCAAAAGTTTTATGGGGAGGCGTTACTGAATAAATCTGAATATAAAGATTTTATTCTGCTGAAGCACAAGCTCCTATAAAAATTTTAACATTTTATGGAGCTTCCTGTACCTTTTCCTGAAGCATTTTGATCTCATCCCGAAGTTTTGCCGCAGTCATAAAATCCAGCTCCTTTGCTGCAGCTTCCATGGCTTTACGTTTTTCCCGAATTCTCTTTTCGAGCTGGGGTTTACTAAAATATTCTGTTTCGGCTTCGGCTGCTTTTAGATCTGGTGCTATTTCGTAAGTATAAGGTTCCGGTTTTTTTCGTACCAGCATATTCTCAAAAGACTTCTTTAGCGCGGTGGGGGTAATATTGTGGTCTTCGTTGTATTTAAGCTGTTTTGCACGTCTGTATTCGGTTTCATCTATCGTTTTCTGCATGCTGTCTGTGATCTTGTCGGCATACATGATAGCTTTACCTTCAAGGTGTCGTGCAGCTCGCCCTATCGTTTGCGTCAGGGACCGGTTGCTCCGGAGAAATCCTTCCTTATCGGCATCCAGAATGGCAACAAGTGAAACTTCAGGAAGATCGAGGCCTTCTCGTAAAAGATTGACCCCAACAAGAACGTCAAAAAGCCCTTTTCTTAGATCCTGCATGATCTCAACTCTTTCGAGGGTGTCTACATCACTATGAATATAGCGGCAGCGAATGTCAATGCGGGTAAGATATTTAGTAAGTTCTTCCGCCATACGCTTTGTGAGAGTGGTAACCAGGATTCGCTGGTCCTTCTCAATTCGCTGCTGAATTTCCTCGATAAGATCATCGATCTGGTTCAGGCTGGGTCTCACCTCGATAACAGGGTCAAGTAAGCCTGTGGGTCTAATCACCTGTTCGATATAGAGACCTTCGGTTTTTTGCAGCTCGTAATCTGCAGGGGTTGCACTAACATAAATAACCTGGTTCTGAAGTATTTCAAATTCCTCAAACTTCAAAGGCCGGTTGTCCATTGCTGCTGGAAGTCTGAAGCCATAATCGACCAGGGTTTCCTTTCTGGACCTGTCACCACCATACATAGCATGGACCTGCGGAATCGTCACGTGACTCTCATCTACCACCATAAGATAATCATCGGGGAAATAATCCAGCAGGCAGAAAGGCCTTGTGCCAGGCGGTCTCCCATCAAGGTACCTCGAATAATTCTCTATCCCAGAGCAATATCCCAGCTCCCTTATCATTTCCAGATCGAAATTTGTACGCTCATCCAGGCGTTTTGCTTCAAGGTGTTTTCCGATTTCCTGAAAATATCCTACCTGTTTTACGAGGTCATCCTGGATTTCCCGAATTGCTCCCTGCAGTACATCTGGCGAGGTTACGAACATATTGGCAGGATAAATGTTCAGACGATCATATTTTTCAATGACTTCATTCGTGGCCGGATCAAAGGCCTCGATCTCCTCGATCTCGTCGCCAAAAAAATGAATTCTGAAAGCATTATCGGCGTAACTCGGGTAAATATCCACCGTATCTCCTTTTATTCTGAAGCTCCCGTGGGTAAACTCTGCTTCTGTACGTGAGTACAAGCTCTGAACAAGTTTATGAAGTAGCTGAGTGCGGGAAATGACCATGTCTCGTTCAATGGAAACTACGTTTTTCCTAAATTCTACCGGATTTCCAATTCCGTAGAGACAGGAAACAGACGCTACCACAATAACATCTCTTCTTCCCGAAAGGAGGGAAGAGGTGGTACTTAGCCGCATTTTTTCGATCTCTTCGTTTATGGAAAGATCCTTTTCTATATAAGTGCCCGAGGTGGGAATAAAAGCTTCTGGCTGGTAATAATCGTAGTAGCTAACGAAATATTCAACAGCATTCTCTGGAAAGAACTGTTTAAATTCTGAATATAGTTGTGCAGCAAGTGTTTTGTTATGAGCAAGAACAAGAGTGGGTTTCTGGACCTCCTCAATGACATTGGCAACAGTAAAGGTTTTTCCCGATCCCGTTACTCCCAGCAAGGTTTGATACCGCTCATTATTCCTGATGCCTTTAACCAGATGGTTGATTGCCTGCGGCTGGTCTCCGGTAGGTTTAAAATCAGATTTTACTTTGAATTTCATAGGCCTTTTGATGACCCGCAAAAATAGCCATTTTTGAAGCTACAGGCAAATAAACTCTGCTGCTAAAAACTTAAAAATCAGGTAAATTATAGGTCGCGCTTTTTCAGCAGGGCATAAGAAAGGTAAACGAAAATACCTATCCATACCAGCACAATAAGCAACTGGTACCAGTAGATCCCGTAATCCTTCTCGAATTCCGATCCTAGTTGTGTGGCTGCCGACTGGATGACGTTGAGTCGTGAAAAAGGTTCCTTTACCAAGAGGCTCATCGATTCCAGAGGGAAAAACTGCGCAATATTTTCAGCAATGTTGGAATCTCTGAAAAGCTTGTATTCCATCACACCCCTTGCGATACTTTCCAGGATCCACCAAACAAAGAGGAATCCCAGAGCAAATGCCGATCTTTTCACAAGTATTCCCAGGAACATACAAAAAGCAAAGAAGCCGGTGAGTTTTACAAAATACGCCAGGAGGTATTCGAGATCAGAAAAGATAATAGAAATTTCGGTATAATCTGAAAATGAAAGCCCCAGAATAAGGGATACTATAAACAGGAATATTGTAGAAAGGAAAGCAAAGGAGACGACAGTAAGAAATTTGGACAGGATGAATTCCTTTTTGCTAAGGCCGTCAATCAGGTTCTGTTTTATCGTCCTGTTGCTGTATTCATTAGACATCATTGACACAATGACAATCGCCAGGAAAAGCTTTAAAAGCGCAGCAATATAGCTGTTAAAATGCCAGATGTAAGGGAAATTGAAAATTCCCTGGTCGGCAACTCTAAACTGGATTCCGCCGAATTTAAATTCTATTGACGCAATCAATGCGATAAAGGTGATAAGGATAAAATAAGTTGTTATTAAGATCTTTGAAGATTTACTGTAGCGCAACTTGTGGTATTCTATATTCAGGAGACGTAGCATTAGGCGGTCATTTCGTTGGTTAGAAGTAAAAATTGCTCTTCAAGACTTTCTTTACGTTTCACAAGTTGCGAAAGCGTAAGACCATTTTCAAAGAGGTAAGCGTTAAGAGTTTCGGGTTCAAGAGGCTCTTCCAGAAAAGCCGTGACCAGGTCCCCTTTTTGGATCACCTTTCCAAAGGCCGGGTGATCTAGTAAAAGTGCCTGCAGCCTT
Source organism: Salinimicrobium oceani (assembly GCF_012037645.1). Taxonomy (NCBI): domain Bacteria; kingdom Pseudomonadati; phylum Bacteroidota; class Flavobacteriia; order Flavobacteriales; family Flavobacteriaceae; genus Salinimicrobium; species Salinimicrobium oceani. The sequence goes on along the minus strand of NZ_JAAVJR010000001.1, from coordinate 400,856 downwards.
TCTGAATCAGCAGCCATGAGTTCAAAGAATCCGAAGCTGGCGTTCATCTGGTCGACTGGGCCGCTATATAATTTCTCTCCTTTTCTAATGATGACTACGTGCGTGCAAACTTTCTCTACCTCATCTAGAAGGTGCGAGGCGAGGAGGATCGTGGTTCCTGTGGCTGCAATTCTCGTGATGATCTCCCTAATTTGATGAATTCCCTGGGGGTCTAATCCATTAGTAGGTTCATCAAGAATAAGAATTTCGGGATCGTTGAGTAAGGCGGATCCTATGGCAAGCCGCTGTTTCATACCTAGTGAAAAAGTGCGGAATTTGCTGTTCTTTCGATCCAGTAAACCCACAAGTTTCAGCTTTTCATCAATATTCACCGGTTCCACATTTTTAATCTTACACACCAGCTCCAGATTTTGTGCGGCAGTCATGTAAGGATAGAAATTGGGACGCTCTATAATAGCTCCTACTTTTTTCAAGGCTTCATGAGTACTCTGCGTGCCATCAAACCATTGAAAGTCCCCGCTGGTCTTGTTCACCACGTTCAGCACAATTCCCAGGGTAGTCGATTTTCCACTGCCATTGGGGCCAAGAATGCCATAAACATTACCTTTTTCGATGGAAAAAGAGAGATTGTTTACTGCGGTGACAGGGCCAAATTTTTTAGTAAGGTTGTTCAGGCGGAGTATAGTATTCACAATTAACCGGTTTTAACATACGACGCCTAAGTTAACGTTTTGTTACAGGGCGAAAGAAAAAGAAGTCTTATTTTTGAGGAAATTCAAGGTATGCCGGAAAAATTAATGTCAAAAAAGAAACCCTCCTTCCCAGTCAATGACCGGTTCCATAAATACCTCGCCAAATACAATCGCAATACAAAAATCCCGGTCTTTTACGATGATCTGCTCAGGTTCTCTGGCTCCATAGTAGTTTATGACCAGCATGAGGAAGATACTTACTGGGTACGCTGTTATTATCCAGATCACGAAAGGAACGAGATCGATAACAGCTTAAAACAGGTCTATACGATTCTGCATTCAGATGGTAGTGATGACTCCCTGGAGTTCCTCAATGTAGATGCTATCGATTATTGTACCTTCGGAAATTCCAAACCCTTCCGAATTAAGATCAGAAATATTCTCAACGATAGTTTCACCTATTTCTATGTCAAAAAAGCGGATGCCTCCCGAATCTACGGACTCGAATTTGAGCACATTCTCTCTCCCCACAGGATAAACTTTTTGGTGTATCGCGATACGCTTATTGAGGAGCACATTGCCGGCATACCGGGCGATGTTTTTATAGATGATGAACTGCCATTATGTGATGAAAGGGCCAAAACCCAGATCGCAAAGCAGTTCGTAAAGTTCAATGAACGCTGCACTATAAGACTGCTCGGGGATATGCGCTCTTATAATTACGTCATCATTCCCACTCACGATTTTGATCATGTGGAATATCAAATCAGGGCAATAGATTTCGATCAGCAGTGTTTTGAAGGAAATCTAAAAGTCTACCGACCGCAGTTTTTTAAGGAAAACTACAAAATGGTACAGCTGGTTGCAGAAAAATTGCAGGATTCCTCGATTGAACAATACAGAAGGGAAGAGCGCTCTTTGCTGGCAAAAAGGATCATCAATGCACAATCAAGATATAAGGAGCTCATGAGATGCATCTTAAATGATCAAATCTCTAATGAGGGTAATGTAAAGCAGCTTCGGCGGGAATTATATGAATTCTCGAATGATATGAAATTCAAACGGGCAAGATCGATGGGACAGATCATTAGAACCGCCTTAGATTTCGTAAAACGCAACTACGAAGACGTGAATATGAAAAGACTGATTTAGCCTTAGATAAACGGTTTAAACAAAGAGCTTCAAAAATGACATTTTTGAAGCTCTTTGTTTTTTGTTTCTGGCCGCAAATGTGTCCAGGATAAGCAATAAAGGTCCAGAACCCTATTAACTTTTCTGCTCCTTGTTGAAATAGACCAGGTAGTAATACATTTGTCGTTCCTCATCCCATCCTTTTTCCACAAATTTCTCGGCAGACTCCGGATTAATAAAATCCATTTTGATCTGAATATTGGTATCAAGATTAATAGTGTTCTTGATTGATTTACGAGCCGCAGTTACTGCAGTGTTTGAAATAGGAAAGCTTGTAAGGTCTTCGATCTTGTACTTTGGTGCCTTTTCTGTCTTGTAGTTCTGAAATTCAGGGATCAGGCTGGGATTATCTATCACCGAATTAAGAAAAGAAGTCTCTTCGAATTCGTCATTTTTGGCAAAATAATCAACGCTTCGGTTCATGAACATGACTTCTTCCTTCTTGTCTTCCGCAGGAAGGACTACATCTTTGGCGAAATTCTGACAGAACTTCAAATACTTTTTGGTATGGAAATTCTCATCGGCCAGTACATCCACTCCGAGGAAATTTTCAAGCCAGTATTTCGTATCGTACTTATTTGAATCGACAGAAAGGATTTTATAACCTTCCTCCCGGTTCTTATTGAATATAATTGCTCCTTTATCTAATTTGTTCAGATTAATACCCTGTTGGATGATCATTTCCAGAATGCTTTCCTTTTCCTGAAACTGAAGAAAATCATGTTTTAGCTCAGATTTGAAGATCCCGATAGCATTTGTCTTTTCATTGTCCAGCATCATGTTGTCAAAATAGACAACATAAACTTCTCCACTCTTAATATGTGGATGTGCAGACTGTTCAAAGAGGAGCGTAGTTATCTTTTTTGACTGTTCGTGGATATCCTGTGGATTGTCAAATACTTTATTGGCGATCTCAAATAGCGGATTGAATTCCACATCTACCTCATTAGAGAACTGGAAGTAATTCTCCTCCTTATCACGGAAAGGCTTGAGAAAGTATTCCTTGATAAGTGGGGTGATCTCGTCGTCCAAATGAAAAGGCTGGGCAGAAAGAAAGATATTTTCATTTCTGCTTTTGTTTCCTACTCGGTGAATAGAAAGAGACTCAATGTGAGCATTATATAGGTTGATCATATTGAAAAGCTACGGTTAAGTTACCGGATTAATAAGGTGCGAAAAATAGGGAATTTAAGTTTAGTTCCAGTTCTCGTCGAAAGAAAGATCGTCGTAATCATCAACGTCAAAATCTTCATCGAAATCGGGACCCAGATCATCGGACTCTGCCTGAAAATCTTTTTCTGGAGCTGAAAGTGGTAATTGTCCGTGAACGAACATGAGATTAGGATAGTCCATTCCGGGTTCAGGTTCTGCAACTTCAGCAAGTTCCACCAAGAAGGTCCACATACTCAAAAAGTCGTAAACATAAATGAGTTTGGTCTGGCTTTCAGAAACTACATCATCGAGTGTGGTTTCATTCATTAGTCTCACCGAACCGGTGCCTTCAGTGACATCAAATTGTGATATTTCTTCACCTTGATTCCAGTCGTCGTCACTAATGTAAAATGAAGCCATTTCTGTTCCATCAAAACCAAAAGACTGCAGGATAGTATTATGAAGGTCTTCAAGGGTATTATCGGCCATGATTTCTACATCACGAAAAACATCTTCTTCGGCATCTAGAATAATTCGAAATCTGTAAAGCATAAATCAAAAATTGGATTGCAAAGATACATTTTTAGATGACAATTCCCGGCTATCTGCTAAATCTGTGGAGGGTAAAAGTCATGGCGGTGAGCAGGAAAAAGGCTCCTACCTGATGCGCCACTCCCAGCCATAAAGGTACTGCGTAAATAAGGGTTAGAACTCCCAGCAGAAATTGCAGAAAGACCAGACCTACAAGCCATTGTATGCCTCTTTGCTGCGGCAGGGTAAGGCTGAGATTCCTGGACCTGTACCAGATGTACAGGATGATTCCAACTACCAGATAAGCCAGGTACCTGTGTACAAACTGCACCCCGCTTTTGCCTTCTATGAAATTTTTCCATAGCGGCTTCTGCTCGATGTATACGGTTTCGTGGATCCATTCTCCTCCGGTCATTTGTGGCCAGAAATTATGGATCCATCCTGCATCGAGACCGGCAACAAATGCGCCCCAAATAATTTGAATGAGCAGGATGACCATTCCAATCCAAACTAATTTTCTAAAGCTGTTATTAACTTCTTTTTTTCGAGGGTAAATAAGATCCATGGCTACCCAGAAACAATATGCAAAAGTGATAAAGGCTGTGGTGAGGTGTGCCGCGAGCCTGTAATGACTCACTGCAGGATTATCTACCAGGCCGCTTTTGACCATATACCAGCCCAAGAACCCTTGGAAACCTCCAAGCAGGAGCAAGATCAAAGATTTAAAGGTCGTTGGTCGGGTCAATTGTTTCGTTACCAGAAAATAAAGGAAGGGCAAGAGAAAAACAATTCCTATTAGCCGTCCAATTAGCCTGTGCAGCCATTCCCAAAAATAAATACCTTTAAAATCTTCAAGAGTAAAGTGATAGTGAAGCTTTTTGTATTCAGGGAATTGTTTATAGAATTCAAATTCTTCCACCCATTGTTCCTCTGTAAGTGGAGGAATGGTTCCTGTGATCAATTTGTAATCAGAAATCGAAAGCCCGGAATTGGTAAGACGGGTGATCCCTCCAACAACGACCATTACGAAAATTAAAAAGCAGCCGGTAAACAGCCAGAAAACGACCTTTTTATTGTCTTTCATGAAAATATAGGTAAGGATAAAACATATTTACTTGGTCGATAAGCCAATTTCTTTTCCTTTTTCAAGCATGAATGCTCTCGCCGCCTCGTATTCGTTGGGAATTACCCCCTCTAAAATGGCTTCTTTAATAGCGTCTTTTATGATTCCGATTTCACGGGAAGGCTTTAAATTAAAAGTCTCCATGATTTCCTCTCCAGAAACAGGGGGTTGAAAATTACGCACGTGATCTCTTTCTTCTACCTCCTTGATCTTTTGCCTTACCACCTTAAAATTATTGTGGTATTTCCTGTACCTGCGGGGATTTTTTGTCGTGATATCTGCCTCACATAAGGTCATTAGAGCCTCAATATCATTCCCCGCATCAAAAATAAGCCTTCTTACTGCAGAATCTGTTACTTCCTGAGAAAGTACAATTGGCCTCGAACTCATATATACCAGTTTTTGAACCAACTTCATTTTCTCATTCAGAGGCATTTTGAGCCGTTTGAATAGTTTGTAGACCATTTTTGATCCTACAAATTCATGTCCATGAAAGGTCCAGCCAAGTTTTTCATCAAATTTCTTGGTTGGTGCTTTTCCTATGTCGTGGAGCAGGGCGGCCCAACGCAGCCAGAGATCATCTGTATTTTCTGAAATATTATCTACCACTTCAAGGGTATGCCAAAAATTATCTTTGTGCCTTTGTCCTTCAATTTCGTCAATCCCTTCCAGAGCAGTTAATTCGGGCAGGAGTAGGGCGAGTAATCCGGTTTTGTGCAACAAGCTGAATCCTACCGACGGTTTTGGAGAAAGCAGGATCTTGTTGAGTTCATCAACTATTCTTTCCCGAGAAATGATCTTGATGCGGTTCCTGTTCCTGGTAATGGCCTGCAGAGATTCATTTTCGATTCTAAACTGCAGCTGTGATGCGAACCTTATGGCCCTCAGCATGCGCAGAGGGTCATCTGAATAGGTAACATCGGGGCTAAGCGGAGTCCTGATTACCCCGGCATTGATATCCTGTAGCCCATTGAAAGGATCTAGCAGTTCCCCAAAATTTTCATCATTTAAACTTAATGCCAAAGCATTAATGGTGAAATCCCGGCGGTTCTGGTCATCTTCAAGACTTCCCTGTTCCACTTCGGGATTCCTGCTCTCTTCAGAGTAGCTTTCTTTACGGGCACCAACAAACTCCACCTCCATATCATACGCCCGCAACATTGCAGTTCCATAGTTCTTAAAGATTTGAACTTTAGGTTGATGTGGAAGTAAGGCCGAAACCTTTTGCGCGAGTTCAATCCCGCTGCCTACAGCTACTACGTCAATATCTTTGTGCTCTCCTCGCTGCAGGATGTAATCTCTCACAAAACCTCCTATGACGTAGGTTTCCAGTTGCAGCTCCTTTGCAGCCAGGGAGATTACTTTAAAAATATTATTTGAGAGGGCTCGCTTGTAGTTATTCACTTTTATTTCTTTTTTGCCACGAATTCACGAATATTTTAGAGAACTATTCGGCGATGATCAAGTAAGTCCTTGTGAAAATTGGCTAAGATGGCTAATTTACAACCTGAAACTTTCAGATAATTTATACTTTGGGCAATATGTTTGTCGTGTAGGTTTTCTACTGATTTTACTTCCAAAATGATTTTGTCCTGAACTACAAAGTCCGCAAAAAATTTATGCGTCAACGTATGATCCTTATAGAAAACGCAAAATTCTTTTTCCCGTACAAAAGGAATTCTTCTTAATTTGAATTCATATTCTAAGGCGTCCTTATAAACTATTTCGGAAAAGCCACTGCCTAAATGATTATACACTTCAAATAAGGCTCCTACAATACTATAGCTTTCTTCTTTATATAGAATATGCGCCATTCAATTATTTATTCTTACCCTTATGAGTGCGCCTAAAATAATTCGTGTATTCTTGGCTCTGGCCATTTTATTTCCTAATTACCTTAACCTTTCCGTCGTTACTAAGCTTGATAATTGCCGAAGGTTTAGGAGTCTTGATCGACTGCTGCAAATTTACCACATAGTCCACACCTTTTAAAATTTCCGGAGAGATTTGAGCAAAAGATTCGGGGGTGGGATGGCTGCTGATATTCGCTGATGTGGAGACCAGGGGACGCTTTAACTTCCGAAGCAGTTTTTGACAAAACTCATCTTTAGTTACGCGTATGCCCAAAGTGTTGTCTTTTCCAACAAGATTCTCGGCAACCCTTATGGGTTTGTCATAAATGATCGTGGTAGGTTTGGCCGCATATTTTAGGATGTCATAAGCCACTTCGGGTACTTCTTCCACAAATTGATTGAGCATCTTAAAATCTGAGACCAGGCAAATAAGCGCCTTTTCCTCACTTCTCTTTTTTAAGGCAAATATTTTGTCAATAGCATCGGCATTTGTCGCGTCGCAGCCTATTCCCCAAACAGTATCTGTGGGGTAAAGAATTATTCCTCCTCTTTTAAGCGCGGCATACGCATTATTCAGTTCTTCCGTGTAATCTACCATTGGTTGCTTTTTTATATTCCAAAAGAGTTTTTGAAGCCATGATCTGGCTCGTAAAATGTTTTTCTACTCTTTCCTTCGAAATTTTGGCAAAGTTCGGGATTACCTGTGGATTATCCATCAAAAACAGAAGGTTTTCAGCAAGGGCGATCTGGTCATGCGGATCACTGAGCAGTCCATTCACTTTGTCATCAATAACTTCAGGGATTCCACCCACATTTGTGCTCACTACCGGAACCCCGTGATAGAAAGATTCGTAGATCACCTGCGGAATACCTTCCATTTCAGAAGTAATGAGCATCGCATCAAGTTGAGGAATAAGGGCAGAAGCTGTAGGGATATAGTCTGTAAAAAGCACATGCTTCTCCAGGGAAAATTCTGTCACCAGATTTTTTAAGCTGCCGGTTAACTTGCTGAAGTTGCCAATCTGAATAAAAAAAAGATCTTTTCGATGTTTCAGGTTTACAAGTTCATGTGCAGTACGCACTAGAGTTTCAAGGTCTTTAGCCTCTATATGGTTGGCAATATTTCCTACTAAAAATGCCTTTTTTGGAAGGTTATATTTGCTTCTTATCCAAAAAGGGGATTTCCGGGATATATTTTTGAAACGGGTGCCATGATAAATTACCTGCAGGCGATGAGGATCAACTATGCTTTGCGCCGCGATCTTCTTTGTGAAATGAGATACGCATAAGATCTTCTGGATCTTGGAATAATTGTACTTGAACAGAGTTCGACGGCGGGGCCGAATAGGAAAAGAGGTTTTCTTGCTTAAAATGAAAGGCGGTAAGTCCGAAAATTTATCTGCCAGTACTGCTAATGCCAACGCGGTGCTGTCGTGGATATGAATAAGATCAATGCTGTTTTTCTTACAGGAAGAGATGATCTTTTTAACGTAGCGCAAATCAAGTTTATAAGCCAGGGGAGCAGAAATAACCTCAAAATCTTCATTTTTCAACAGGAGATGGAAATCACTGTTTTCCTTGCAAAGAATAAAGTTTTTGACCTCTGGGGCCAGGTCTTCCAGTTCTCTGCACAAGTTTACGATGTGATTTTCGCCACCACCCCATATCTTGACCGCAGATAAATGTAAGACGTTCATAAAAACTATTTTTTGACACCTGTAGGTTTCAGAAGCTTATGCATTTTTCGTCCAGTGGGTGATCTTTCTTACTGAATTGATATAAAAAAGTTCCTCTTCTGAAGGGGCGGCAGAATTGACATACCATGGTAAATGTTGACATTGGTAAGGCGGTCCTACTCTTAAGATCTCGTCACTCCCGTCTCGCTTCCCTCGGCGTGCGAAAGGTCGGTAGAGCGCAAAAGTGGTATCTATGGGTGCAATGAAAACATTCTCTTCCTTTTCCTGCGTGTAAAACCTTGATTCCCAGTCAACGACTTCCTGCTTCCGGTCATACTCGTCCGGCAGATCGTTGATCTTCAGGGAAAAACCGACCTTAAAAACTTCTGGATATTTCTTTAAAAGCCTGTAAAAAACTTCCATAAAATCATCGGGGCAATCTTCGTTTAAAGAAAGATCGGAATCTGTATAGCAGTAATAACCTCTCAAAAATTTGTACCAGAGCCCACTTTTCCACAAGGCCTTAAAACCTATGTTCTTCTTTAACCTGTGTACCTTATAAGAACATTGCTCGTAATATTCAAGCAGGGGAGGATAGCTCGAATTATTGTCAATGATCTCGATGTTATAATAGCCTCGCGATTCTAGATCAAAGATGAGCTGTTTTAAAGTAGTAACCCGATTAAAGTTATTGATGATTATGGGGATCTGTTTGAAGTTTGAAGGCTGGCTTCCAAAAGAAAATTCCAGGAAACGCCTGATCTTTGATTTCAAAGCTTTCCCCATAATTAAAGATTGTTCTGGTATTCCTTTTCTACAATAGGTTCCCAGAAATCCTTTACTTTAGGTTTATCTATGCCATGGCAGCCAAATGGCAATTCGTGGGCATTGAGCTTCAAAGCTATCTTGGGTTTTCTGTCTATTGCAAAATCAACAGCTTCAATGTAGCCCGGGATCTTAAACTCCGGAAAGTATTCGGGCACCTTTATGGACCAGAAAACATCTTCATTGGTATAGATCTCCCCGTGTTTTTCCTCGAGCTGTTCCTTGATCTCTTTTGATAATTGTTTGGCAATGTTAAAAAAGGACCTGGTTTTTCGGAGAGAAAAACCTCCGTTGCCAACTTTGTAGAAAACAGGTTCTCTTCTTTTAATACTTTTTGACTGGAATGGCTTTAGAAGGGACGAAACAATGTTTCTTGTTGCAATCCATGGAGCTCCAATATAATCATAGTCCTTTTCGCACCAGGATCTTAGTTCATCCTTAAAAACAAAGGAATCCAACTGATAAATAAGAATATAATCATAAGCCAGGAATCGCTCATAGAACTCTGTGCTGAGCATAAGTTTATTGTAACCTGCAATATTCCTGAAGTATTTTTTCTCAAAAACCTCGGTCTTTACGAGATCAGAATCCTTTTTTAGTTCAAGTCCCTCTGGAAGCGCAAAGATGATGTCATAGTTCTTGAGCACCTTAACACATTGATTAAAGGATCTTTCTTCTATGGCATTAAAATCTGCTTTATAAAAGGGGATGACTACTGCGATGCGCATTAACTTGTTCAGAATTAGGTTACAAATATAATATTAAATTTGTGGCAGAATTTTCAGCCTATGAAATTAACGTTATCTCCATCTTACTCGTCCTGGAAAGACAAGATCTACAAGATCCTTGATGAATTTGGAAAAAAAGGAGAAGTCATTAAAGATGGTCGCAATCAATTGAAGTTGTTTCAGGTAGAAGGGGAGGTGGTCAATGTAAAGTCTTTCCGGATCCCGAATTTTATAAATAAGGTGGTCTATAAATACTTTTTAAAGTCTAAAGCCCGTCGCTCTTTTGAGAATGCGAATTACCTGCTGGAACACGGGATTGGAACTCCGGCTCCAATTGGTTACGTTGAAGAAGACGGAATATTTTTTGGGCGCAGCTACTACTTCAGTAAACAGGTGCCTTACGACCTTACCTACAGAGAATTAATTCATGAACCCGATTATCCAGATCATGAAAAGATCCTCAGAGCATTTACGCGGTTTACCTATCAACTGCATGAAAATAAGATAGAATTTAAGGATCATTCACCAGGGAATACCTTGATCCAGCTGAATGGTGGAGACTATAAATTTTTTCTGGTTGATCTTAATCGGATGAATTTTAAAACGATGAACTTCGAGGCCCGCATGAGAAATTTTCACCGTATTACGCCTATGAAACATATGGTTGAAGTGATGGCTAACGAATATTCTAAACTCATTAAAGAATCTGAAGCTGAAGTATTTGATAAAATGTGGTTCTATATTCAGCAGTTTCAGCAAAAGGCCAGGAGGAAGCAAGAAATGAAGAAAATGCTTGGGCTAAAGAAATAAATTACTCCATGTTCCTTTTGTGAAGCCAGTGGTACAACAGCGTGTTGAACGTTTGAAAGCCTTTGAGATAGCTGTGAATGTATCCTTCCTTTCCTTTTGAAATATTCCCTCCGAAGACAAAATCTTTCCAGAAAGTTACCATAGGGGTGACAATGAATTGGACTTTATAGATCTTTTGAGTTTTTGCTCTTGCAAAGCCATCAGCCCTGGCCTTTGCCATTAAGGAACGGGTAAAGTTGTTATAATCCATAAGCTGCGGATCTCTAATTTTCTTCTGAAGAATGAGTAGTTTGACATACCTGCTCAAAACGCCATATCCATTCATTGCAGTAGAAGTGAGGCCTGGAATGCCGTCAAGAAACCCTAATCTCAGAATATATTCGTTCAGGAACCTGTATGCCGGTTTAAAGAGGATCTGTAAATAGCTCGTATTTTTCCCTTTTTGGAACAACTGCTGCGATTGCAGATCGGAGTATTGATTCTTCTTTTCGTAAAAATGTTTAAGATCCTTGTAGGTATAATGAAGGATCTTTCCTGAAAATACTCCTGTAGTGCCTTCACAGATGAGCTGTTCATGTACAAGGCCCTTATAGTGACAATGTTTTCGGTTAAAAAACCGGGTTTTTATTTTAAGCGCGTTACTACCATAATCGATGAAGCGATTAATGAAGTAATTTTTAAAGGGCATTTTATAAGCTTCATGTTCAGGCTCCATAACAGCCGCTGTAATCTCTTTGCGCAAGGTGTAGGTAAGATATTCATCGGCGTCAAGGACGAGGATCCAATCGTGCTTTGCCCTGGAAATAGCATAATTTTTCTGATTCGAAAAATTATCAAAGCTTCTTTGAAGCACCTTACATCCCATGGCTTCAGCTATCTCTACCGTTCTATCTGTGCTATACGAGTCTATTACCAGGACTTCATCTGCAAAACCGGCGCAGCTAATAGCCTGCGCAACGAGTTTTTCTTCATTATAGGTAGGAATTAATACCGTTATAGGTGCCTGCATCTATTGTTGGAGATCAATTTAGAAGTTGTCAAAATTAAGTAATTTTGCTCAAAATTCAGTTGAAATGAAGTCAATAGACACCTCTGTCATCCTTAGTACCTATAATGCGGAAGAATGGCTGGAGAAAACTTTATGGAGTTATTCGGTTCAAAGCTACAGGAACTTTGAGATCGTTATTGCCGATGATGGTTCCAGGGAAGAGACGAAACAGCTCATAAATGATTTCAAGTCAAAGACCGAAATTCCCGTGAAGCATGTATGGCATCCAGACAGAGGCTTTCAAAAATCTGAGATCCTTAACAAAGCTGTTGTTGCCGCGAGTGCCGATTATATCATTATGAGCGATGGTGATTGTATTGCGAGAAATGATTTTGTGGAAAAACATGTGGAATACAGAAGCCATGGTTATTTCCTAAGCGGAGGATACCATAAGCTATCCATGGATCTTTCGCATAAAATTCAGAAGGAAGATATTCTAACTGGGAGATGTTTTGATCTTGCCTGGTTGAAAAGGAACGGATTGAAATCCTCATTTAAGAATAATAAAATTGACGCTAAAGGATTTAAAAGCTTTGTTCTTAATGCGCTCACTCCCACGTCTGCAACCTGGAATGGACACAATTCATCTGGCTGGAAGGAAGATATCGTTCGGGTCAATGGATTTGATGAACGAATGCAGTATGGAGGACAGGACAGGGAATTGGGAGAGCGCCTGGTGAATTCGGGGATCAAGCCAAAGCAAATAAGATACAGCGCCATTTGCCTGCATCTGGATCACGCCCGGGGTTATAAAAATCAGGAATCCATAGACAAGAACCTCGCGATAAGAAAAACTACAAGAGAGGAAAAACGCGTGTCTACTGCCTATGGGATCAAAAAGGATTAAAAATTATTTTCCTTCAGAAAGCTTTTTAATTTTGGAATAATGAGTTCAGGTGTGAGCTCCTTATAAAGCTCTTCACTTCTTGCTGCGATTTCTTTTCTGCTTTTGTTTTCGAAAAGGTCGGGACGAACTTCTTTCAGGTGAACGGATTGATTTTGTGGTTCATTTTCAAAGGTGGCCCAGAAATCCTTTACGATGTAAGGAGAAAAGATCGTAAAAGTTGCTTTTTTGAGTGCCTTGGCAATATGAACACTACCACCCTCATTGGCGATGAGGAGATCGCAGTGATACATGATCTGAATAAATTCACGAATATCCTTACCTATAATACCCGGATATACCTTATTTGAAGGGGTGATCTTACTCAGGATCTCATCCACAATATCCTGTTGCGAAGGAATATAATTGAACAGAATATTCAAATTATAATTAGCGACCAGGAAGTTAATAATTTCCACAGTGTACTCCAGGGGGAGTGATTTGGAAGCATTGCTGCCAAGCACTCCAATCATTAAGGTCTTTTTATTATCATCCAGTCCCTCGAGCATTTTTTTTCCATGCTCAATTTCTGGCTGACTTAGGAAGAGCTGTGGATAGGGTTCAGGTACAATATTTTTGTCCATTGCTGTAACCAGGTTAAGCCGATCATCAATGGCTTTGCCGAATTCTGAGACTTTGTTTTTCAGAAAAGGGATCTGGGTAGTGTAGGCAAATGGTAATGTCTTCTTTTGATAGCTGATCCTTTGTTTCGCACCGCTCATTAGACTAAGAACCTGGCTTTGAAATTTGACATAGGGATCTATTACTATATCAAATCTCTCCTTTCTCAGAGATTTGGAATATCTAACCAGGTTCTTGATCTTTTTCAGCTCCTTTTCCTTTACAGCAATGATCCTGTCGATGTTAGGATTCTGTTCCAGAACTGGTGCAGCATTGTCATAGCAAAAGAAGGTAACGTGAGCATTGGGATGATACTTTTTTATACTATTGGGTATAATAGAAGCTAAAAGCACATCTCCAATTCTCTTGTTCTGGATGATAAGTATTTTCATGAACCTTATAAGCTACCTTCCGCAGGAAGACCTTTGATTACTATTTCTGCTGTTTTACACTAATTACACTGCCACATGATGTTCCCTAAGCGCATCATTAAGAGAAGTTTTCTTGTTGGTGCTTTCCTTTCTTTTTCCAATGATAAGGGCACAGGGAACCTGGTAATCTCCTGCAGGAAACTTTTTAGTGTAGCTACCAGGAATTACTACAGAACGTGCAGGAACTATGCCTTTCATCTCAACAGGTTCGTCTCCTGTAACGTCAATGATCTTGGTCGATGCCGTTAAAACTACATTTGCTCCTAAGACTGCTTCCTTTTCAACTTTAACGCCTTCCACTACAATGCTACGGGAGCCTAGAAAAGCATTGTCCTCAATAATGACCGGTGCCGCCTGTAAAGGTTCAAGAACCCCTCCAATTCCAACACCTCCGCTTAAATGTACATTTTTTCCTATCTGGGCACAACTCCCCACAGTAGCCCAGGTGTCCACCATAGTTCCTTCATCTACATACGCGCCAATATTTACATAGCTGGGCATCAATATTACTCCGCCGGAAATATAAGCTCCGTGCCTGGCAACTGCATTAGGTACCACACGAATACCTTTTTCCTTGTAGCCTCTTTTTAATGGGATCTTGTCGTGGTACTCAAATATTCCGGCCTCCAGGGTTTCCATCTTCTGAATGGGAAAATATAGAACTACGGCTTTTTTTACCCATTCATTTACCTGCCAGCCTTCATGAACTGGTTCGGCCACTCTTAATTTGCCACTATCAAGTAGGTCAATGACCTCTTTTATTGCCTTAATTGTTTGATCTTCCTTGAGAAGCTCTCGGTTATCCCAGGCTTCTTCAATTGATTTTCTCAAGTCCTGCATCTTAAAGTCTGTTTTATTAATAGCGCAAAGTTAATTTTTTGTGCTCCGATTTTAAGACTAAAAGTGAATAAATAAAATAAGTTAATCCCAGCATTTCCAGAAGTTCCTCTATGGTAGACAAGATAAAGGCATCAATTATTACCAGTAACCTTGTAAGATCCAGGTTGTGATATTCTATATACCAGCCGGTAAACATTTCTACCCCTACAGCTCCTAGTAAAAAAGTAAATCCTGAGATCAGGAAATTTCTTATGGTCTTTTTATCAAGGGAGAAAAATGGCTTGATCAGGAAAAGGGAGATGATGATAACTGCAATGCCATAAGGTATAACCCATGAAAAAAGGAAAATTCCGGAGGTCTCGATGCTGCTGGAAATCGCTTTCCCTACTTTCTCGTGGATCCGGAGAAGTTCATCTAGTCCTGTAAACAGGAAGAGAAAACTGAGTAAGAACCAGAAGGGTTTGCGTTTTTTAAATTCTTCCAGCTTTAGTCCTATGATAAGTAATAAAACAGCACAGGAAAAATGGAGAATACTGGAAAAAATAGAAGGTAAATTCTTTTCCATATTAAAATTAGTCTTCCTAAAAAAGAAATCTTCAGGATGGCCTCCTTCGAGGATAAGGTGGAAATAGCTACCAATATTCAGCAATAACAGAAAAAGGATGATGAGAAGAAGTGTGGTAAATATCTTTTTTGGTGTGGTCTCTGGCATAATTCAGAATTAATCTGCGAAGAAACAAAATTAAACTTTTGCAACCATTATGCATCCAGGGAATAGACAGCAGCAGTCAGTTTCGAATTTCCACTATTAAAGCTATCTTTGCAACACATTTATGGGAAGAATAATAGCATTAGATTACGGTACCAGGCGCACAGGAATTGCGGTAACAGATGAACTGAAGATCATAGCTTCGGGCCTCACAACTGTACCCACTGCTGATTTACTGACATTTCTGAAAAAATATTTTTCTGATGAAGCGGTTGAGCTTGTACTCCTTGGAGAACCAAAGCAAATGGATAACACTGCTTCCCAAAGTGAATCGTCAATTCAGGAATTTATCAAGAAATTTTCTCTGGCTTTCCCTGAAATGAAACTGGAAAGAGTGGACGAAAGATTTACCTCAAAAATGGCATTTCAATCAATGATCGATAGTGGACTAAAAAAGAAGCAGAGGCAAAATAAGGCCCTGGTGGATGAGATAAGTGCGACGATTATTTTACAATCTTATCTTTATAAGTAATGTAATCCTCATGATATTTCATTTGGCTTAAATCGTTGTGCAAAGAACTTATAAGAAGATTTTCAAATCTTTATGTGATTAATGAAAAATAGCTGAAGAGGGAGCTTCCGAAGTAATTAAGGCGAGCACGAAATGACAGCTGTTATATACAATATACAATATACAATATACAATATACAATAAAATGGTACTACCAATAACAGCTTACGGAGACCCGGTTTTACGAAAAAAAGCAAAAGAAGTTCCTACCGATTATCCAAACCTGAAAGAACTGGTTGAAAATATGTGGGAGACCATGTATGGCGCATATGGAGTGGGTCTTGCTGCACCGCAGGTGGGATTGCCAATAAGACTTTTTCTCATTGACACCGCACCCTTTGCAGAAGATGAAGACCTTTCTGAAGAGGAAAGAAAAGACCTTGAGAATCTTAAGAAGGTTTTTATCAACGCCACTATTCTCGAGGAAAATGGTGATGAATGGGCTTTTAACGAAGGTTGTCTAAGTATTCCTGATATTCGGGAGGATGTTTTCAGAAAACCTGAGATCACCATAGAATATTACGATGAAGATTTTAATAAACATACAGAGAAATATGACGGTCTTGCTGCACGTGTGATCCAGCATGAATATGATCATATCGAGGGAATTCTCTTTACAGATAAGCTTAGTAGTCTTAAAAAGAGGCTAATTAAAGGAAAACTTTCCAATATCTCTAAGGGTAAGATCAATGTGGAGTACCGCATGAGATTCCCTGAAGTTAAAAAAGGCCGTTAATAAGTTTTGTTTTCTAGGCAGGAGGTAAGATATTTGCCTTCCAAAAATTAAAAATATGAAGTTAGATAAAGTGTTGTCGATCTCTGGAAAACCAGGATTGTATGAACTTAAAGCCCAAACCCGTGGTGGTTTTGTGGCAGAATCTATGTTAGACGGAAAGAAAATTTCTGTGAATATGCGCCACAACGTAAGTCTGCTAAGCGAGATCGCAATTTATACTTATACTGAAGAGGTTCCGTTAAGGGAAGTTTTTCAGAAAATATATGATAAGGAAAATGGGGGAGAAGCAATAAGCCATAAAGAATCCAAGGCTAAACTGGAAGCGTATTTTCAGGAAGTGCTGCCAGATTATGATGAGGAAAGGGTTTACTTAAGTGACATCAAAAAGATCTTTCAATGGTATAACCTGCTTATCAGCAAAGGGGTGACAGACTTCAGTAAGAGTGACGAAAAAGCTACAGAAGAAGAAGAAGCTTCAAAAGATACTAGCTCAAAAGATATGGGCGGCGAGGAAGAATAGACGCCCAATATGTGATAAAATAAAAGAGCCAACTGATTTTCAGTTGGTTTTTTGTTTTCGTAAATCCTAACTTACCAGCTTCAAAACTAGAATATGAATTCACGAGAAGAACAGCTAAAAGCCTTTGACAGGTTACTTACTATAATGGATGAGCTTAGAGAGCAATGTCCGTGGGATCGGAAACAGACCCTTCAGTCGCTGCGTCACTTGACCATAGAAGAGACTTATGAGCTGGGAGATGCCATTCTTGATAATGATCTTGAGGAGGTGAAAAAGGAGCTCGGAGATCTCTTATTACACATAGTATTTTACGCCAAGATAGGAAGTGAGACCAAAGATTTTGATATTGCCGATGTTGCCCATGGTATTTCTGAAAAATTAATTAGCCGGCATCCGCATATTTATAGCGACACCAAAGTGAGCAATGAAGAGGATGTAAAACGAAACTGGGAACAGCTGAAGCTTAAAGAAGGAAAAAAGAGTGTTCTGGAAGGAGTGCCAGCTTCATTGCCGGCATTAGTAAAAGCCAGCAGAATTCAGGATAAAGTGGCCGGTGTAGGTTTTGACTGGGAAGAACCGCAGCAGGTATTTGAGAAGCTGAAGGAGGAACTGGAAGAACTACAGCACGAAATAAATACCAACAACGGAGAGAAAATGGAGGAGGAATTTGGCGATGTAATGTTTAGCATGATCAATTACGCCCGATTCCTGAAGATCAATCCGGAAGATGCCTTAGAGCGAACGAATAAGAAATTCATTAAAAGGTTTCAATATCTCGAAGGAAAGGCCAGGGAGCAGAAAAAGAGCCTTAAGGACATGAGCCTGGCCGAAATGGATATTTATTGGGAAGAAGCAAAGAAGCTATAAGATCAGCTTTGTTCGAGATTTTTCTGTAAAAAAGAACACCTCTCAAAAATGTCATTTTTGAGAGGTGTTCTTTTTTAGGCTATAAGTCTACTCGTCGTAAAGAGATTTTACTTTCTCTAATTTTTCTTTCCAGATCTTTAGCTGTTCCTTGTGGTCTCTAATATTCTTGTGAACATCCTGAACCAAAGGATTACTGTCATCTACATTTGAAAAGAACTGCAGGTTGTTTTCAAGTTGTCTTATTTCGGCTTTGGTTTCCTCGATCTTCTTGGTTAAGAAATAGTGCTCATTGTTCAGCTTACGGGAATCGTCGGAATCCTCGAGAGCCTGTACCTTATTTTCGTACTTGAGCATTTCACTTTGCTTTTTATCAAGATCGAGTTTATCAAATGCATGATCGAGCGCTTTATTGAATTTCCCTTCAATATACCTTTTGTTTTGCGGCACTCTGCCCAGGTTTTTCCAGTCTTCGATAAATTTCTTTATGGTAGGAAGATCCTTTTTCCTGTCGCCAGAGAGTTCGATATTTTTAAGCTTTTCCAGGAGGTCGCGCTTCTGGTCAAAGGCATCATTTTCCTCTTTGTTCTCTTCATTTCTTGAGGCATGCAGCCTGTCGAAATAATGATTGCAGGCAGCTTTAAACTTTTTCCAGATCTTGTCACTGTCCTTGCGAGGAACGTGTCCTATGTTTTTCCAGTCACTCTGGATCTTTTTCATTAGGGGCGTAGTCGCCTTAAAATCTTCACTATCCTTATGTTCTTCTGCAAGTTTTACCAGCTCCTGTTTTTTCTCCAGGTTTTCAAACTGCTCCCTTTTTTGGTTCTTGTAGAAGGCGTTCTTATTTCTATTGAAGGTGCGAACTACTTCTTTGAACTTTTTCCAGGTGTCATCATTCACCTGCCGGGGAACTTTTCCCGCATTGAAAAAGGCCTCACGCAGAGCTTCTACTTCGGTGATCTTTTGTTGCCACTGCTTGTGTGTTTTGTATTCCTGCGAAGCAATTTCCTGAAGCTTACTTATGATCTCTTCTTTCTTCTCAAGATTTTTCTCAAACTGCTTTTCCTGCTGCTCAAAATATTCCTGCCTCTTGTCGTGGATCTGCTTAGTGGCATCGCTGAATTTTTGCCAAATATCTTCCCGGTATTCCTTTTCTACAGGGCCCAGATCTTCTTTCCACATTTTATGGAGCATCTGTAATTCTCTGAAAGCTCTGTTTGTATCTGGTTCCTGTGTGAGTTCCTCTGCACGGGAGATGATCTTTAGTTTTTGCTCCAGGTTGTGTTTGAAATCAAGATCTCTGAACTCTCGGTTGAGATGCAAAAAGTCATAGAAGTTCTCTACATGGTGATGATAGGTGTTCCATACCGTGTTGTACTTATCACGAGGAATCGGTCCCGCGGTTTTCCACCTGTCCTGCAGGTCCTTAAAATGCTTGTACGTAGTGTTGATATTCTCTTCAACATCAAGAAGCCCTTTAAGTTCTTCAATTATTTCTAGCCTTTTCTCAAGATTCTTGTTAAGGTCCTGCTTGAGTTGCTGATAATATTTATTTCGTTTCTCCTTGTAATCAAAATATAGAGAATTAAACTGCTTTTTTAAAGGGGTAGAATAGTGGAAGTCAATGATATTCCCGCCATCGGCAAGAAATTCCTCCTTTTTTTCTTCTACTTCTTCATCAAATTTGGCATTGAATTCGGCGCGCAACTCTTCAACGTGCTCTTTTATGGCCTGCACCTTTTCGGTCTTCACAAGTTTTTCCAGTTCATCTACCAAAGCTTCTTTGCTCATGGCGTGATAATCTTTTTTCTCGATCTCGTGGCGCTCTCCTGTAGTTTCATCTTCGCTGTCTTCGGCTACCGCGTCGTCTACCTCACTTTGAGCATCCCGCTTCCCCGAAGCTTCTTTAGTTCCTGAAGTGTCCTCCACCTTTTCACTGGCCGTTCCCGGACTTGAGGAGTCAAAAAAGGGATTTTTAGGATCGGTTGTGGGTTGGTTTTCCGAAGCGCCGTTGGATTCTTCTGCCTTTGAATTCGCCTCTTTTTCATCCTGTTCATCACTTTCCAAAGCAGATTCCGGCGAAGTTAGTTTTTCAGCATCCTTTTTGTCTTCTGTAGACTTCGCTTCTTCAACCATTGCATCTGCAATAGAATCTTTTTCGCCGCGATCTTCAGAATTCTGCTGGGCTTCAGGTTTCTCTACTTTTGGATCTTTATCATTTTTTTGCTGAGAGACTGGAGCTCCTTCCTCTTCCTCATCATCATGGTCAAAAGCCGATTCGGGAGAGGTACCTGTTTCAGGGTTTCTCTTGTCTTCGGCTGCTTTGGCCTCATCAACCATTGCATCTGCAATAGAATCTCTTTCTTCCTTTTCTGCGGAAGGGTTTTCAGTTGTACGTTCTGTCTCTTCCAGATGGTTTTTTTCATCCTGTGAGTTCAGGCTGGTGCTTTCCTTTTCCGGAAGGTTCTTGTTCGACAGATTTTCTTTCTCAGACATATCTTTCAATGTTAGGGTTCGTCATTCAGTAATAAGTCTGAAAGATAACAACTCCCAACATACCTAACAAGGGTTTACGGCTATTTATGAACGGGAAAGTGCGCAGAAGTTCCTATTCCTCATTCCAGATTTGCCAGGCTTTTTGAGCTTGTAGTTCGAGCATGTTCTGGCCATTTTGGACCTTGGCACCCTTAGCCGCTGCCAGCTGTAATAGTTTGGTCTGTGATGGATTATAAATAAGATCAAAAACCAGGTGTTCATTTCCTAAATACCTGGTAGGTATTGCAGGACATTCCTCGACCTGTGGAAAAGTTCCCAGGGGAGTGGTATTGATGATGAGCTTGTGTTGCTCAATAATTTCTTCGGAAAGTTGGGTGTATAAAATGGCATTTTTGGAACCTGTTCTGGAGACAAGTTGTGGTTCGATCCCAAGAACTTTCAAAGCGTAAATAACGGCTTTTGATGCCCCGCCAGTGCCCAGGATAAGGGCTTTTTGATGTTGTTTTTCGAGTTCCGGTTCCAGGGCCTTCAGAAATCCGAAGTAATCTGTATTATGACCGGTAAGGCTGCCGTTTTTTTCAAGCTTAATAGTGTTTACAGCTCCAATTTCCTGTGCTGTTGTATCGAGCCTATCCAAAAATGGCATAATTGCTTCCTTATATGGAATGGTGACATTAAATCCTGCGAGATCATCATACTTCTGAAGTATTTCAGGAAATTGAGCAATGTGTTGCAGGTCAAAATTCTCGTAGGTAGCGGCTATCCCTTCCGCAGCAAATTTTTCAGAAAAATACTTGCGAGAGAAGGAGTAGGAGATGTTTTTTCCAATAAGGCCGAATCTACTCATGGTTCTTTTTATTTCGGAGTTCAACAAAAGCGATCCACAGTACGATCGCAGCCCCCAGCACAATAAATAAGACAGCTAACCAGGTATTGAAAGCCGAAAGCTCCGGAATGTATCTATCGTAATTGTCAATGATCCTGTCTCCATTCTTATCGAAGAGAAAAGCGCCCTGACTGTCACGACGAAATTCAGCTTCCTTCCAGGGCCAGACGACGCCCAAAGACCCGGTTATGAAGCCAATGATCACTGCAAAAGTCCTGTTCTTGTAGTGTTTTAACAGGAAACCCAGCACATGAGATAAACTCACGAGGCCCGCAACAGATCCTGCAGTAAAGACCAGAAGCACCTGAAGTAAGCGCATCCTGTCTTCATCATGAGTAAAACTAAAGTCGAAGGTAGCGACATCACTTAGCGTAAGAAAAAGAGCATTTACCGAATCTACCAGGAGAAGTACATAGTTTCCCAGAAGAATGAGAATGAAAGATCCAGATAATCCAGGGAGTGTCATCCCCGAAACCCCGATAATACCACAGAAGAAGACAAACCACAGGTTGTCGTTCTGTGAAGCCGGTTCTAAAAAGCTAATGCTAACGCCGACCAGGATGCCCAGCAGCACAAATCCTATATTGCGTTGGTTCCACTCTTCAAAGTCTTTGCTAATATAGTAGATAGAGCCTAAGATCATTCCGAAGAAGGTGGCCCATACGTAAAGTTCATAGTGGGTGATGAGGTAATCTAGCAAAAGGGAAACTGAGAAATAGCTAATCACCATTCCCAGAACAAGCAGGGAAAGAAAGCGACCATTGGTGTAATACCAAAGGCTGCGGAACCTGCCGTTCACTAGTAGCTTTAAAGAGTTGAGGTTAATTCTTCGCAAGGAGAAGATGAACTCTTCATAGAAGCCCGCGACAAATGCGACCATCCCTCCCGAAACTCCAGGAACTTTATTTGCGGCACCCATAAGGATGCCTTTGATCACCAGGAAAATTTTATCACTAAAGGTTCGGGTCTCCTGCATTTTCCTGCGCCGGTTTTTTTTCTGCGAGGCCCTCTAAGATAAGAATAAGAAGAAATCCTGCAAGCATTAAAAAGAAGGCTTGCAAGGTGTGAGGCTGTGCATCAAAATTCCACGGCATTACCGATTCGTCTCTTATCACAATAGATTTATCTCCAAACTCGGCAGTCTCAAGAACTCTCTTCCACGGCCAGATCTTATTGAGAGATCCGGCAATAAAACCCGTAAGCGTCGCCAGCGTGAGGGTGCTGTAATTGAGAAACAGCCATTTAAGCAATCGGGAGAAGGAGAGGAGGCCAAACACAGCTCCGAGTGCTACGATACCTAAAGTCTTAAGATCAAAATCATGAGCCGCTTCGCTTACAGTTTTATAGGCGCCGAGCAAGACAAGAATAAAAGCACCCGATATCCCTGGAAGGATCATGGCACAAATTGCAATCGCTCCTGCAAAGAACAGGAAAAGATCACTTGCAGCCGCAGTCATTGGTGGCAGGGAGGTAACGTAAAATGCCGCTCCTGCTCCCAGGATCAGGAACAGAAAAACGTTAAAAGTCCATTTCTGGATCTGTTTGGCAACATAATAAACACTGGCCAGGACAAGACCAAAAAAGAACGCCCAAATAAGAATGGGATGATGCTCAAGAAGGTAATTCGTCACCCGCATCACAGAAAAGATGCTTATTAAAATCCCTCCTAGCAGGGCCACGATAAAGTTGCCGTTAAGGGCGGTCCACATCGCCTTAAAACCTTCGCTTTTCCAGGTTCTTAAAAGACCAATCTGAACACCACTAATGGTATTGATCAACTCTTCGTAGATCCCGGAAATAAAAGCTATTGTACCACCAGAAACACCCGGAACAACATCTGCCGCTCCCATTGCCATTCCTTTGATGGAAATAATGAGGTAATCTTTAAAACTTCGTTGCATCGCCTTTTTTTGAAGAGCGCAAAGTTAAAAGAATTAACTGCAGGATTTAAGGTGCAGCTTTATTTTATCCTTGACAGATTTCCTTGCAAAGATGGATGGAAAGAGTTCTTCAATGATGATGTAATACTCCGAATCCATTTTTAAAGCATTGTTGAGGTGGAAATTTCCTTTTTCAGGTTCGTGCAGCATAAAATAAAGACCAGCAAGACGATATTCAATTTCGGCTGTTTCGGGATAAAATTCTACTGCCTGCAGGAGATTCTGAATAGCGGCCTCAAATTCACCCAGATCGATAAGGACATCACATCTCTTGATCCAGGTCTCCAATTCATAGTTTCCAAGTTCTAAGGTACGGCGATAACCTCTTTCAGCTTCTTCAAGGTGTTGCAGTTTGTTATTAATACGCGCATATCGCTTCCAGTACAATACATTTTCTCCATCAATATTTATTGCCTTATTGATGTAGTAGAGAGATTTCTGGTAATTCCCCTTCTTGTAAAAGAAATCGGTGATGGCTATCCAGCCTTTGTCTAAAAGCGGATCTTCATGAACTGTTTGCCTGTAGTTCTTTAACGCGAGCTCATCAAGCCCGAGTTTTTCATAACATTTTCCAATTCTAAGATATGCGAAAGAGGTAGGGTCATCTAGATCCATGGTGATGGTGTAATTCTCAATGGCCTCATTTAGTCTTCCAAGCTTTTCAAGCACCTTTCCTTTTTCAAGATAAGCTCCAATAAAAGTGTCATCGCTAATGATGGCAAAATCAAAGGCAGATAAGGCTTTGCTGTAATTCTTGAGATCGAAATACTGCTTCCCAAGCTGGTGCCAGCCGACTTCAGAATATGGATTGCGATCGAGAAAAGAATTGAGGTAATCTATTGCGCCTTGTTTTTGCTCCAGGAAGTCAAAACAGTACATGATGTTATATAAAGCAGAATAATCCTCTTCATCTGCCTCGAGACATTTCATGAAATTTTGCTTCGCATTCTCGAAATCCTCAAGGAAAAGGTATTCCATTCCCAGTAAGGAATATACATCGGCTTCATCATAAGTTATTTCCAATGCTGTTTCGAGCATTTTGATCGCTTCATGATGCAGGTCCTTTTTGGAAAGAATATTTGCTTTCTGAATATAGATCTCTTCATTAGAAGATTCCAGGTCGTAAATTTCGTTCAGTATTCCCTCGGCTTGATCAAGTTTGTCTTCAAAAACCAGAATTTCCACTCTTAACAACTTCAGGTTAACTGAAGTAGGGTGTTGTGATAATCCTAATTTAACAGCTTTCTTGGCAAGGGCAATTTTTCCATTCTCGAGATAATGATGAATTATGTTTTCAAACTCTTCAGAATCGAAAAACAAGACATCATTGGTCTTCAGCATTGATTCAAAACGAGTAAGGGAGAAATTGTTTTCTTCGTTATGGCTTAATTGCATAAGCAGTTTGTTACTGATTTCTACAGTATTAAAGTTAAAAATGTTCTACAGCGGCAAGGGTTAAAACCAAATTTGTTGTTAACAAAGTAATTAACACCTCTAATTCTGCTGCATTAGTTCGTTAAGTATTTCAATAATTATGCCGCATCCTTCTTCAATTTTCTCCTTAGTAATAGTGAGGGGAGGCGTGATTCTCACCGCCTTTTTTTCGAAAAGTAACCAGAACAAAATGAGACCTTTATCCTTGGCTTTCAAAACCAGTTCGTTCACAATTTCTTCTGAAATCAGGATTGGAGCCAGCATTAATCCACGACCTCTTATCTCTGTTATCAACGGATGCACCAGTAAGTCTCTAAAGATTTGCTCTTTTTCAAGACTTTGCGCCACCAGGTCTCCTTCCGTAATTTCCTGAAGTGTCGCCAGCGCAGCGGCAGCAATCACAGGATTACCTCCAAAAGTGGTAATATGTCCCATCTTTGGATTGTCACTAAGGCTATCCATAATTCCTGAAGTGGAGGTGAAGGCCCCAATGGGCATTCCGCCGCCCATTCCTTTTCCCATCACCACAATATCTGGTATTACCCCGAAATTCTCGAAGCCAAAGAGTTTTCCCGTGCGTCCAAATCCAGGCTGGATCTCATCCAAAATTAGGAGAGCTCCAACTTTTTCACAGCGCAGCTTTACCTTCTGTAGATAATTATCCTGGGGTTGAATGAATCCTGCGCCACCTTGTATACTTTCCAGAATAACGGCTGCAGTGTCTTCATTGATCTTTTCCAGGTCGCTTTCCTCGTTAAAGGAAATCCACGATACATCACCGATCAATGGCCTGAAAGGTTTTTGACGTTCTTCAAAGGTCATAAGGCTCAAGGAACCCATAGTATTCCCGTGATACGCATTCCTGGCTGCAATGATCCCCGATCTCCCGGTGTAACGCCTGGCTAATTTCATTGCGCCTTCGATCGCTTCGGTGCCTGAATTTGTGAGATAGGTCTTTTCGAGCCGCCCTGGTAAATGTTCTGCCAAAAGCTGACACAGTGCTACAGCCGGACCCTGCGCATACTCGCCGTAAACCATGACATGCAGATACTTTTCTACCTGTGTCTTTACAGCATTTACCACTCGTGGATGGCAATGTCCCAGAGTACATGCAGAAACGCCTGCAACAAAATCCAGATAAGACTTTCCTGAAACATCGAAAATATAGGAACCTTTGGCATGAGAAACTTCAAGTGCGAGAGGATAGGGCGATGTCTGCGCCTGATATTTCAAAAACTGCTGTTTCACGTGCTTATTCCTTTTTGGTTGAAGGGATCACTACAGGAGAAATACTATCCTTTTTTTGTGCAGGTGAAGGCTGTTGCGTGCCTGAAGGCTGCTGTAAAGTATCCTGTACTGGTGTTTTTTCCAATAGCTCTTCCTCAATGAGAGGTTCTGGTCTGGAAGTGCTGTCCTGAGTTGCTGGTAGAGTGTCAATCGCTCTTTCCTGCAAGTCCTTCTGTTTTAGTCGGGACTTCTCGTTTAACAAATGTTTCTTGTCTTCGCGTTCTTCAAAGAAGCTTTCCTCTTCTTCAGGTAAAGGTATCCCTTCTATTGGTACGGGTTCATAATCGGCTTCATCGATGAAAAGGTCGGCTACCGAATTCAGTTTTTCCTCCCCCCGCCAGTTAAAGCCCTTCAGCTCCCTCGCATTAGGAGGCAGATCTTCTTCAGGATATAATACGCCATCCACCTGTTGATAATAGTATACATCAACTACCTGCTGGTCTTCGAAATGTACCGTGATCGAACTGGAAAGGGTTTTATTGATGCCAATAAGATTTCCAGGGTCATCACGCATATAATAAAGGGTCTCTGTGTTCTTAACAAGGTCGACCTGGCTTAATTTGTTGTCTTCAAATTTTCCATACATCTCCTTCCCCTTAAGCTGATTATAACCTCCCAGGCTATCCTTCTGGATCATAAAAGCGTTGTCAAACACTTTTAATGAATCCATTTCTTCGGTCACTACGTTGTTCAATAAATGTATAGTGTCACCCGTAAGCTGATTGTTCTCTGACCATATCACCGGTCTTCCCAGCATTTGGGTAAGCCCTGTTTTTTCCCGCACATGAATTGAATCACTCTTACCGCTCATATTGCTCTTAAAAAGCCGCACTCCGTAAAATCCACGAATCACCCTGTCATCGGCCTTCCCGGTGATCATCAGCGTATCTCCATGAATATATACCGAATCCTGCTCCTGCAGGGCTACGGCTACCGCTTTCCGGGTAATGAAGACCGAATCCTTATCTCTGAAAACTTCGGCATAATGTCCTCGAACCACGCTTTTATTGACAGTATCTGTAACCTTGATGTTATTTGTGGCAGATGCAAAATTTGTGTTTCTGTTGAAGTAGAGACTATCCCCTTCTAAAATGCGATTTTCATAGTCAATTCTTGAATTCTTTACAAAATATCCTGTATCTCCGCGAGTGTCGTAAAATCCGCGTTCGCAGTAGATCGTTGAAGCATCACTCGTAATGGTGGAAGGGCCATACATATAGGCATGTCCTGTTTCAGAATAGAAGTCGAGCTGAGTAGATCTTAAAACGTAATCGGGATTGGTGATCACCACTTCGGAAGAGAAAGTATATTTCTCGTCTTCCAGATAATATCTCCCAATTCTACTTTTTAAAACACTTGCACTATCGCGAATGGTTCCCCCGCTGCGGTAATATGCCTGTTGCTTGGTGCGGTCAAAAAACAGTGTGTCTGTCTGTAAACTTGACTGCGGATTCTGCATAAAGACTCTTCCGCTTGCGAAGGCAAACTGTGTATTTCCATTGTATTCGGCATACTGGCTGGTCATGGTGACGGTATCTCCCTGCACCATTCGAACATTTCCGTAGGCCTTAAAAAAATTCTCCTCTGCGTAATGTATGGCTTGATCGCACCATACTTCTATACCTTCATGAGTAAAATGGACCTGGTCATTTACTTTACTCAAGATAAAAGCGCCAGGATACCGTTCTTCGTTCTTAATGGTACGCTCACTCTCATACCGTATCTTTCTCTGTTGCGCAAAACTGGTGCTGGACCAGGCAAAGAGAAAAACAAAAATGAATAGAAGTCGGACGTTTTGCACTAAAAAAAATTTAGCTTCAAAAGTAGTGAATTCTGAAGGAAATAAATGGATCGCTATAATCTTTTAGGGATGGCTACATCAACTGCTTCTATGGTTGTAGCCAAGGTCTTACAGTAGATTTATAAAATTAAATATTCCGTCCACCGATCTTATGTCTATCCATCTCTGCCAGACCAAAATCTTCTTTTTTCCCAAAAGAAAGTATTTTAATGCTTGCTTGTCATGAATGGCAGCTGAGCATGACAGAGCTAGAACCCGATTATGTCAGTATTTGGCTACAATGGGGAAAGTAATGGGAAAACTGGGGAATTCTTACCCAACTGTTTTAAAGTATGAAAAATTGGGGCCTCTTAATGAGGTCAATGCATTCTTGGTACATGGATTGCTAGGTGCGCTGGGAGTAGTGCAGCTTTTAGGCTGCCAAAATAAAATAAGGATAAGCTTATAATGAAAGATAAAGATTTATTTCAAGATCAAGATTTTACTTCTGTAGAGAAAAATGCAACCCAGGGTGATCTACAGGAAATTCAGAAACCAAAAAATTTAAAAGGAGTAATAGTAAGAGCCAGCAGTTTTGCCTTGTTGCTAAGTGCTGCATATCTCTTCTTTATTATGCAGGGGGAATTTGGTCGCTACAGTCTGGAGGGACTAAATTCGACATGGGGAATGATCTTTTTACTAATTACCGGAACCCTCCTGTTATTTCGGGCTGGATTCTTCTTTTACAACCTCTATTTATATTTGAGGTACAAACCCGTTTCGGGCGTGAGTGATGAGGAGTTGCCTTCGGTCACTGTGATTGTACCGGCCTATAACGAAGGAAAACAAGTTTGGGCTACTCTTAAGAGTCTTGCCAAAAGTGACTATCCTGCACATAAATTAGAACTGTTGGCTATTGATGATGGGAGTAAGGATGATACCTGGGAATGGATGCAGAAAGCTAAGCAGGAACTTGGTGACCGGGTGAGCATTTTTCAGCAGCCCGAAAACAAGGGAAAACGCCATGCACTCTATCGTGGCTTCCATCTGGGAACAGGAGAAGTATTTGTGACAGTTGACAGTGATTCGGAAGTGACTTCCGAGACACTTCGGAACCTGGTGAGCCCGTTTGTTGTAAATCCCAAATGTGGTGCCGTAGCCGGTAATATTCGTGTACTTAACAATGGCCAAAAGGCGCTGCTTCCCAAGATGCTTGACGTAAGTTTTGTGCTGAGTTTTGAATTCGTTCGCTCGGCCGAAAGCAGTCTGGAGTCTGTACTTTGTACTCCGGGAGCGCTTGCTGCTTATAAGAGAGAAGCTGTTTTTGGTTGTCTGGAGGAGTGGATCAACCAAACTTTTATGGGAAGACCTTCAGATATTGGTGAGGATAGAGCAATGACAAACATGATCCTGAAACAGGGATATCATGTGCTCTTTCAACGAAATGCATTTGCATACACTAATGTGCCTGAAAAATACACAGGCCTTTACAAAATGTTCATACGATGGGGGAGAAGCAATGTGCGGGAGAATATCGCAATGGCAAAGTACGTTTTTACAGATTTCAGGAAAGGTTCAAAAACAGGTTCACGAATCTTATTCCTGAATCAATTACTAAAGCTGGTGATGAGCTATCCTACCATCCTGTTGATGATCTTCTTCATTTCAATGGATCCTCTGTTATTCATTAGCTCAACCTTATTCAGCATTTTGATCTGGTCAAGTTTTCCAGTGTTGTTTTATGCAAGGAAATATAAGCTGTCAGAATCTTTTTGGGCCTATTCCTACAGTATTCTGTATACATTCGGCCTATTCTGGATAACTCCATATGCTATTGCAACAGCAAGTAAAAGAGGCTGGTTAACAAGAGGATAAGAAAATAATATATTGGAAGATCCTTTAGAAAAGGCCAAGGGATCTTCCAGTTTCGACTCTTTGTTCGGCACTGTCCTTAGTCTATCCCGAACTTAAAAGGCATAGTGTAAAAGATCTTTACCGGTTCCCCGTCAAGATAGGCGGGTTCTACCGTGGCGATGGATTTTACTGCTCTGACAAAATGTTTCGCGATCTTCTGATTCGGAAATTCGGCTCGTACATCTCTA
The DNA here is from genome assembly GCF_012037645.1 of Salinimicrobium oceani. Classification (NCBI taxonomy): domain Bacteria; kingdom Pseudomonadati; phylum Bacteroidota; class Flavobacteriia; order Flavobacteriales; family Flavobacteriaceae; genus Salinimicrobium; species Salinimicrobium oceani. The sequence goes on along the minus strand of NZ_JAAVJR010000001.1, from coordinate 371,127 downwards.
ACCCGTCCTTTTGAATCAATGGAAAAGAAGGTGCGAACCGTATACTGACCCGGTTTGAGGTCCTGCTTGCGTATATAACTGAAATTAAGCTTATTTACTATTTGTTCAGAAACAATTCGTGTAAAACAGGCTTTTAATTGGGCGTTGTCTGCCTCTGGATCGCATCCTCTCGCGATGGGAGGTGTGTCTACTACTTTAACCTCTTCTTCCTGCTGTTGTGCAAAGAGCGATATTGAAACTATAAAAAAATAAAAAGTAAAAAAGATCTTTTTCCTCATGGCTTGTGACGGCTGTATTTTGGCTGGCCGAACTGAAAATAGTACTGTTGAAACGACATTTTTATTCTGCCAGTTCTAAAGTGACAAGATGATTGAAATACCTGTAATCGTTGATCCTGGGATCAAAAAGTTCTTCCTCCACGTAAGTGACATCCACCTTTTTTCCCACGAGCTTTTTAAAATCGTGTTGTAGATCAAATTCAGATGCTATGAAAGTGAGCCAGAAAAAATCTGTAGTTCTTCCCTGGTCATTTTTAATGGTAAAAACCACGAAGGGTTTTTCTGAAATTGAAGTAATGACCCCGGTAGCGCTGAAGTTTGCAACTTCTTCATCTGAGCCATCTCCTGCGGCAGAAATAATAAAATTTGGGCAGATAAAAGCCATCCTGGAGCCAATGAGAATTCCAAGTTTTTCACCTTCCAGGTCAAGACGGTCAAAATTAATATCGTGGTCTTTCATTAGCTGCTCCCGGTATGCCCCAGAAGCAGTCATGAGGCAAACTCCCATCTGCATAGTTAATTGTTCCCCTTCGTACTGTTCGATAAGCTTTTGGGTTTCGATGCAATCACAGGCCTTTTGGGCAATGGTATCAAGATAATTCTCCTGTGCAGTTGCTGCTGAAGAAAGAAAAAGGATTAGGAGGAGCGTATAAACGGCTTTCATTACGTGTTAACGTTTTTTTAACTTCAGCAATATATTAAAAAAGATAAATGCGGAACAGATTTTTCACAATATTTCAATGAATTACATAAAAAAAGGTGTTGCAAAAGCAACACCTCTCAAAAATGTCATTTTTGACACCTGTTATAGTTCTATGGTTTGGATCCTGTCGGGACCTACAGAGACTATTTTGACAGGGATCTCAAGTTCCTTTTCAATAAAGGAGATGTAGTCCTTTAATTCTTGTGGGAGTTCGTTAGATGACGACAATCCTGTTAGATCCTTCTCCCAGCCTTTAAAGTGAGTATAAACCGGCGTAACGTTTTCCGCTTCAATGTTGTAAGGCAAATGTGCTATCTGCTCTCCACGATAATTGTAGGCGGTACAAACTTTTAATGTTTCGAATCCGCTTAACACGTCGGCTTTCATCATGATTAACTGGGTCACCCCGCTAACCTGAACTGCATATTTTAAAGCTACTATATCCAACCAGCCGCAGCGGCGAGGTCTTCCCGTTGTAGCTCCGAATTCATTTCCTACACGTCCCATTCTTTCTCCATCTTCGTCAAAAAGTTCGGTTGGAAAAGGACCACTTCCTACACGAGTCGTATAAGCTTTAAAGATCCCAAAAACTTCTTTGATCTGGTTTGGAGCCACTCCCAATCCTGTGCAGGCTCCTGCTGCAGTAGTATTTGAAGATGTTACAAAAGGATAAGTACCAAAATCGATATCCAGTAATGATCCCTGGGCGCCTTCAGCAAGAATTGATTTTCCATTTTTCTGTGCCTGGAAAAGATACTCTTCACTGTCTATGAATTCAAGGGTTCTTAAAGTTTCTATAGCCTTAAAGAATTCAGCTTCCAGTTCTCCTAAATTATATTCAATATCCACATTATAGAAACTTATCATAGCCTCATGCTTATCGGCCAGGTTTCTATAACGTTCCTTCCAGTCACTTAATTCAAGATCTCCAACTCTAATCCCGTTCCTTCCGGTCTTGTCCATGTAAGTAGGTCCAATACCTTTTAGCGTGGAGCCTATCTTTGCCTTACCTTTTGAAGCCTCACTTGCTGCGTCGAGCAGGCGATGCGTAGGCAGGATCAAATGGGCCTTTCTTGAAATTACGAGCTTGTCTTTATAATCCACTCCCGCTTTTTCCAGGTTGTCAAGTTCTCTTTTAAAGATCACAGGGTCGATCACTACTCCATTACCTACAAGGTTGATCGTGTTATCGTGAAAGATTCCTGACGGAATGGTGTGAAGTACATGTTTTTTGCCGTCAAATACCAGGGTATGTCCGGCATTTGGTCCTCCCTGGAAGCGGGCGATGACATCATATTTTTTGGTAAAGACATCTACAATTTTTCCTTTTCCTTCATCTCCCCATTGTAATCCAAGAAGTAAATCTACTGCCATAAAAATTCAGGTTATTCGGTTGTTTTTTTGTTTCCGTAAAAATATAAGGAATGTGTACTGATCTCTATATCAAAAACCTCTTCAATAGTCTGTTTGATCGACTGGATCCTGGGATCACAAAATTCAATTACCTCGCCGGTGTCTGTTAGGATAATGTGGTCGTGGTTTCGATCAAAATAAGATTTTTCGTACTGTGCCTGGTTATTGCCAAACTGGTGTTTTCGCACCAGGCCACATTCTAAAAGAAGTTCAATAGTGTTGTAAAGAGTAGCCCGGCTTACCCTGTACTTTTTGTTTTTCATTTTGATATAGAGGGATTCGATATCAAAATGATCATCGCTGTTGTATATCTCCTGCAGGATAGCAAAACGCTCGGGCGTCTTACGGTGTCCTCTGTCTTCCAGGAACTTTGTAAAAACATTTTTTACAATTGCCTGGTCGTTTTTATTGACTAATTTCTTGCTCATGATATGGGTGCAAAGGTATAAGATTATTCACGTGAGACCTTATCTATACCGTTTATTTTTTTAAGGTGTTCTATCAGCTTTTTAAGGATGCTGTTGTTTTTGACCACTACAGTTATACGGCCTGTAAAGATACCGTCCTGGCTATCAAAATTGATATTTCGAATGTTCACATTCATGTTGTTGGAGATCTCTTTGGTCACATCGTTCACCAGTCCAATATTATCAATTCCCGTTAGTTTGATCACGGCCTTAAATTCTTCCTGGGTAGAGTCTTTCCATTTTGCCTGAATGATCCTGTAGGCAAAATTACTTTGCAGCTGAATAGCGTTTGGACAGTCTTTTTTATGCACCTTGATACCTTCGCTCACGGTTATAAATCCAAATACGCTGTCTCCCGGAATTGGATTGCAGCAGTTGGCCAGTTTATAATCTAAAACTTCCTCGTCTCGCCCAAATACCAGCTGATCGTATTTTGCCGTGATCTCCTCCCTGTCAATATCTTCAACAGGACTCGGTTTCCTGATCTTGCTCTTAAAAAAACTTACCAGGGCATTGCTGCGCGAGGCTGCATAATCCTTTAATTTTTGATTATCTATCGTGCCAACGCCAACCCTGTAAAAAAGATCAAGACTTGTTTTTAATTTAAAAAAGATGACGAGTTCATTGATCGTCTTTTCATTAAATGGGATCTTTTGTGCTCTTAACTTTCTGGTGAGAATGGCTTTACCTTCTTCAGCAATGTTTTTCTTTTCTTCCCTGAGGGAAGATTTTATTTTAGCCCTGGCCCTGGCTGTGGTCGCGTAATCCAGCCAGTTGGAATTGGGTTTTGCTTTTTCTGAAGTAATGATCTCCACCTGGTCCCCGCTGTTCAATGTAGTGCTAAGAGGCACAAGTTTACCATTGATGCGTGCCCCTCGTGTACGTAGTCCTACCTCTGTGTGAATGCTGAAGGCAAAATCCAAAGGTGTAGCGCCTTTAGGTAAAGATTTTAACTCTCCCTGCGGAGTGAAAACAAAAATTTCTTTTGAATAAAGGTTGAGCTTGAACTGTTCAACAAAATCTACAGCATTGACTTCTGAACTTTCCAGTGCCTCCTGAAGTTTGTTCACCCACTCCTCAAGCCCGTCTTCCTGATTGCTGCCTTGCTTATATTTATAATGAGCGGCATAACCTTTTTCGGCGATTTCGTTCATACGTTCACTGCGTATCTGTACTTCCACCCACCGTCCTTTTGGACCCATTACCGTGATATGCAGCGCTTCATATCCCGTTGATTTGGGAGAGGAGATCCAGTCTCTTAGGCGCGTAGGGTTGGGGCGAAAGTGATCTGTGACAATAGAGTAGATCTTCCAGGCCAGAAATTTTTCATTTGCCGAATCAGATTTATAGATGATTCTCACAGCGAATTTATCGTACACCTCGTCAAAAGTGACATTCTGGTTCTTCATCTTTCTCCTTATGGAATAGATGGATTTTGGTCGGCCTTTGATGGTGTACTGCATTTGTTCCCTATCAAGGGAATCCTGGATCACCTGTGTAAATGCATCTATGTATTTATCCTGTTCTTCTTTGCTCTCTCTTATCTTTTTCAGGATCTCATGGTAAACATCGGGTTCGGTATATTTTAATCCGAGGTCTTCAAGTTCGGTTTTGATATTATAAAGCCCAATGCGATGGGCAAGGGGAGCGTAGATGTACAGTGTTTCTGAAGCGATCTTTTCCTGCTTGTCTGTTCGCATGGAATCCATGGTCTGCATGTTGTGCAGCCTGTCGGCGATCTTAATGATGATCACCCGCACATCGTCGTTGAGGGTGAGCAGCATCTTCCTGAAGTTTTCTGCCTGCAGGGAAACATCCTTATCATGTTCCAGGTTGGAGATCTTGGTGAGGCCGTCTACAATTCGGGAAACAGTATCTCCAAACAGTCTTCGAATATCTTCAAGGGTGTAACTGGTGTCTTCCACCACATCGTGAAGCAGTGCAGCGGCAATGGAGGTCGCATCAAGTCCAATTTCTGAAGCCACGATCTTTGCGACAGCAATAGGATGAAAAATGTAGGCTTCCCCCGATTTTCGACGTTGATCCTTATGAGCATCGACGGCTACATCAAATGCCTGCCGAATCAACTTTTTATCATCTTCAGTAAGCGTCTGGTAACTAATTCGCAGAAGCTTTTTGTATTGCTGTGCAATCTCCTTATTTTCTTTTTCTATAGCAGCTTCCGTCATCATGATTTAAAAATACGATTAAGATTAAAAACTGGCAATTAATTAATCCTCGAGATTCCTGAACCTACTGTACAATGGTGGGTGAGAATAATGTACAAAAACATAGGCGGGATGAGGAGTAAGATTGCTAAGGCTGTTCCTGGACAGTTTCTTTAATCCGGAAATTAAAGGCTGTGCCTTGTAAGTAGTTTTTGCAAAATCGTCTGCCTGGTATTCAAATTTTCGCGAGAGATAATTCATGATGATCCCTGTAGCTTCAGAAATAGGGCTGTAGAGAATTCCGAAGGCAACCAGGCCAATATGGAATCCCGGCTGTTCGACTCCTAATGCAGCAGAAAGCAATGGATTCCCAACAAAAAGTGAGAGAATCCATAAGGTCAATCCGGTAGTGAGAATGCTTATGATGAGATTGATGATAATATGATTTTTCTTGTAATGCCCAACTTCATGGGCGAGAACTGCCACGATCTCCTCTTCCTCAAGATCATTGATAAGCGTATCATATAACGTTACTCTCTTCTCATTGCCAAATCCTGAAAAATAGGCATTGGCTTTTGTACTGCGTTTGGAGCCATCAATTACAAAGATCTTATTCAGTTTAAATCCTTCTTTTTTTGCGTAAGTTTCTATCTTGTTCCGCAGGGAACCTTCGGGTAAGGGAGACTGCTTGTTAAACAACGGGACAATGAGCCGGGCGTAAAACATATTGAGGAAGATGCTGAAGACTGCTACGAGGATCCAGGCATACCACCAGAAATCTTCTCCGGCAAACTGGTAGAACCAGACAATAAGAGCAAGGATACCGCCGCCCAGCACGATCATCATCCCCCAGCTTTTTAGCTTGTCAAAAATGAATGTTTTTGGGGTCGTTTTATTAAAACCGAATTTCTCTTCAATTACAAAGGTGTGATACCAGGAAAAGGGAAGAGACAAGAGGTCACTGCCAATCATTATTATTCCGAAGAAAATAAGAGCAATCACTATTTCATTTTCTGAAATAGACCTGGCAATGCTGTCTACAAGGTCGAAACCGTCCAGAAAGAGGAACAACAGTAGAACAATGACAGAAAATGTAGAGAAAATGATTCCAAACTTGTAGTTCGCTTTCTTGTACTGCTGAGATTTTTCATATTCAGTTTCATCAAAAACATCTTTAAGTGTATCGGGTACTGGATCATTATAGCGACTGGCATTGAGGGCGTCCAGTAGCTTATCTATGAGAAAGTCTATGAGAATTATTCCTACGATAATGAAGAAAAGAGTTTGTGCAGTCAAGTTCCAAAGTTTTAAGAAGCTAATATAAGCAGAAACTTACTCTAAGGCGGAAGAAGATGAAGGGTTAACTAGTCCTTTCAGGAATGAAGAAGTGCTTAGCGCCTCTGTCGTTTTGCCTCAAAAACCAGTATGCCTGCGGTGACTGAAACATTCATGGAATCTATTTCTCCTTCCATAGGAATAATGATGTTTTGGGTAGTGTTTTCCAGCCACTCGTCACTGAGCCCTGTGGCTTCAGTGCCAACAACAATTGCACAGCCGCCGGTGAGATCTACGCTGTGATAGGGAACCGAGGCTTGTAATGCGGCTCCAAAAATGGCAATTTGACGAGCCTTTAAAAATGCAATAATTTCTGAAGTGCTGCCAGTGGCAATTTGGTTAGTAAAGACACAGCCCACGCTGCTGCGAATAATGTTTGGATTAAACAAATCTGTCCGGGGGTTCGCGATGAGCACTGCGTCTACCGCGGCGGCATCTGCCGTTCGCAGGAGTGCGCCAATATTTCCCGGTTTTTCGGGCGCTTCGGCAACCAGGATCAGCGGACTCTTGCTTTTGAATTTGATTTGATCCAGGCTGTGCTCTTTGGCTGCTACTACTGCTATCACTCCTTCGGTACTTCCGCGGTAAGCGATTTTTTCGTAAACTTCTGGAGAGAGATGAATGACTTCAGCAGCAGAAGCCAGAAGTTTTTCCCCTTTTTCAGCAGGAAACAGATCCGGGTTTAGATACAACTCCTGAACCTGAAAGCCGCCTTTTAAAGCCAGTTCAATTTCGCGAACTCCTTCAACCACAAAAGCTTTCTCCTTTTTTCGAAGCCGTGCTTTTTCCTGTAACTGAAGAAGTCTCTTTATTGTTTGATTCTGAAAGCTGCTAATAAATTTCTGCATGCTGCAAAGATATAAACTTCAGGATCACAAAGAATTCGGCAGCAGGTTCGAGTTTTAAGATTCCGGAAAAAAGTGGTAAATTCACTGGAAAACAAGCAGATGAAAAAAGATAACCCTTCCAAAAATGCACTTTCTCTTCAAAATTCTTTTAAGATCCTCAGTTACATTTTTGCTGCGATCCTCATTAGTGCGTGTAGCAAACAAGTGACATTTCCGGTTTCGGAAATAGTCCCGGCAGCCGAAGCTGTGGTAAAAGTGGAAAAAGATTCGAACAAAAATTTTGATGTGGCCCTAGAGGTGACGAATCTCGCGCCACCTAACAGGCTTACGCCTGCACGCAATCATTATGTGGTGTGGCTGGTCACCAAAAAACACGGGACCATCAACATAGGTAATTTGAACATTAATCGAAAAAACAGTGGCAAGCTGTCTACCAGTACGCCTTATGAGCCTATTCGTGTTTTTATAACTGCAGAAGATGATAGCAAACCCGTGCTGCCATCTACACAGGTAGTTTTGAATTCAGGAGATTTCAAAGTATAAAAAAAAGGCTGTTTAAGTTAGTCTTAAACAGCCTTCCAAAAAGGGCATTTTCGGGATCTATTTCTTTTCCTGTTGCCCGTATTTATCGATATATCTCTTTGCCAGTTGCGTCTGGTGGCTTTCGAGACTAATCTCACGACCCTGAATAAAGGCATTGGATACTTTATTGGTGCGCATGTCGAGAGCATCACCATCACTTATGAATAAAGTGGCATCTTTTCCAACCTCAAGGGAGCCGAGAGTATCATCAATTCCCAGGATCTTCGCTGTGTTAAGAGTGATCATTTTAAGCGCTTCCTCTTTATTTGCACCATAGGCTGTTACCGTACCTGCGTAAAATGGCAAATTACGGCTGTTCATTCTTTCCATACTTCCGCTGTTTTCCAAACCTACCAGAATACCTTTGCTGTGCAGGAGATAAGCCATTTTGTAAGGCAGGTCGTAGTGGTTATCTTCCTGATTAGGATTGCTGTGTACCCGACCAACCAGCACAGGGATATTTGCTGCTTTGATCTCATCGGCTACCTTATAGGCATTATAACCACCCACGAGCACAATGTTCTCAAGTTTCTGCTCTTTTGCGAATTGTAGAATGTCAATGATCTCTTTTTCACCATCAGCCTGAATAAATACGCTCTGTTTTCCATCGATAACTTTTTTCATAGCGCTAAAGGGTAAATTAGCTGTGTTTTGAGGTCCCGATAAGTAAGCTCGTGCGTTGTTGAAGAACTGTGATAGCGTACGAATGTCCTTTTCATAATCATCATTTGGCTTGACTCCTGGGTCTTCTCCTTCCCACCAGCGACCTCTGCGAACACTGTTTGGCCAATTGATATGAATAGCGTCATCTTCTTTAAGAACAGCATCTTCCCAGTTCCAGGCATCAAACTGTACAATGGACGAAGTGCCGGAGATCCTTCCACCCCTTGGGGCTATCTGCCCGACAAGCACGCCATTTGGACGCATGCTTTCCACTACCTGACTTTCGGCATTGTAAGCAATGATGCTGCGCACGTGTGGCAGCAGCTCTCCCAGTTCATCTTCATCATCAGATTGTACTACAGCATCTATTTCTACAAGGCCTAGAGTGGAATTAGGAGCTATAAACCCGGGATAAACGTGTTTACCTCTTGCTTCTATTACCGTTCCGGGATACTGGCGCTTGGTTGAATTTGCATCGGTCACGGTGGTGAGCTTACCGTCTTCGAAAATGATAAGACTGTTCTCGATCACCTCGCCATTTCCTATGTGCGCTGTGGCACCTACTATGGTTACAGCTCTTTCCTGTTGTGGCGCCGGGGTTTGTTGTGCCATCAGGTTCCCTGTAATGAAGAACAGGACCGGCAGCATATATATTTTAAAATTTTTCATGTCATCAATTATTAAAGGGTGTCACAATGCATTTCTTCTTTCCTGGATTCTTTTACTGCCTGGGTCTTTAGCCCGTTGTTCTTGGCCTTGAGCATTTGAGTAGTAAGTAAATTCTTTTGTTTCTCTACTTCCTCACGCAGTTTTTGATCTCTTTCAAGGTCAAAGTAAACTACTCCTTCAATGATTGTTTTTTCAGGTTTAGCATACACGGAAAGCGGATGAGCTGTCCAAAGCACAAGGTCGGCATCTTTACCTGTTTTGATGCTGCCTACACGATCATCGATATGTAGCAGTTTAGCGGGATTAAGAGTTACGAACTTCCAGGCCTCTTCCTCAGAAATGTCTCCGTATTTTACACTTTTTGCCGCCTCTTGATTGAGTCTGCGGCTCATTTCGGCGTCATCACTGTTAATGGCAACAGTTACGCCTGCATTGTGCATGATCGCAGCATTCTGAGGGATAGCGTCTTTAACTTCGTACTTGTAGGCCCACCAGTCAGAAAAAGTTGATCCTCCGGCGCCGTGTTCCGCCATTTTATCTGCCAGCTTATAACCTTCCAGGATGTGCGTAAAAGTATTGACCTTAAAACCAAGCTCTTCGGTAACCTTCATGAGCATATTGATCTCGCTTTGCACATAAGAGTGGGCGGTAATGTGGCGTTCACCCTTCAAAATTTCCAAAAGAGCTTCCATTTCGAGATCTTTCCGGTAAGGCTTGCCGCTTTTCTTTTGAGCTTCGTATTCTTTCGCCCGGGTGAAGTAATCCACAAATACCTGCTCAACTCCCATTCGGGTTTGCGGGAAACGGGAGTTGCTGCTCCAGTTTGCCTGCTTTACATTTTCTCCAAGTGCAAACTTGATGAACTTCGGACTATTGTCCAGCAGCATTTCATCTGGGGTGGCACCCCACTTCATTTTCAGGATGGCAGATTGTCCACCAATAGGATTGGCCGAACCATGAAGCAACTGCATTGCTGTAACCCCGCCTGCAAGATTGCGGTAAACACCAATGTCATCGGGATCAACCACATCTTCCATACGTACTTCGGCAGAAGAATTATGTCCGGCTTCATTGATCGCTGAAGCCGCTAAATGAGAGTGCTCATCAATTATTCCTGAGGTAAGGTGTTTTCCTGTGGCATCGATCACTGTGGCACCACGTGCATTTAGGTCTTTTCCCACCTGTGCGATCTTACCGTTGCGCACAAGCACATCGGCATTTTCCAGTATTCCCTGCTCTTCATTCGTCCATACCGTCGCGTTTTTGAAAAGCAGGTCTTGTTGCTTCGGAAGGCTTTCAAAACCGTAAGCCATGTTTGGGAAACTCACAGGCATAACCTCTGGATATTCTGTCTCCTTCTTATTTTTATCTGCGGAAGCTTCTGCTGTTCTAGTGGCTGTAAAGCTGGTTTCTTTACCATCTCCTAAAATGGCTTTTCCGCCGAAACTTTTTGGAACTTCAACGATCTTCGCACTTAGCCTTGTATATTCGGCCTTTGTGGTATCGGGGGCTGAAAGCAGCATGTTCAACCAGTTATTTTTGTAGCTGATCTTTGAACCTATTTTGTGATTATTTAATTTCACCTCTGCCTTGGGCTGTGTTGTTTCACCAGAAATAGCTACTACGTAAGTGTCACCACCTACTTTTACATTATATGTACCATTTAGATTTACCAGGTTGAGGTCTTCGATCACTGCCCTTTCACCTTGTACCCAGTTTTCAAAAATGGTCGTTTCCTTTTCAAAATAATCTCCGGAGGTGATAATAAAATTAGCCCATGCGCCTTCCTTTAAAGTTCCAAGCTGCCCTTCTTTGCCCAGCACTCTGGCTGGAACAGTAGTAAGGGCCTCTAGAGCAGTTTTTTTGTCCAGACCGTAAGCTACTGCCTTAATAAGTTGTTCTCTAAAATCCTTTTCTGAATCAAGGGAGGTAATAGTAAAAGGAATTTTCTTTTCGGCCATCATTTTGAGGTTTGCCGGTGCCTGGTTCCATTCCTTCATCTCCGAAAGGCTGGCATAGCTGGCAATATATGGGTCCTCCATATCAAAAGGTGCCGGAAAATTTACGGGAACAACATAAGTAGCCTTAGTGGCTTTAATAGCATCGAGTCTCTTGAATTCCTTTCCGCTTCCCACAATAACATATTGCACTCCAAATTCATCTCCTACCTTATCGGCACGTAATTCGTCCAGCACATTATCTGTTTTGAAGATCTGGACCAGGTTTTTATTATCATTAAAGGCTTCCAGTGCAAGATCTTTTGTCTGCGAATTTCCTTTTGAATACCAGTCGGCATCGAGATAAGTTTGTCTTAGAAGTGCCATAGCACCCATTTTTGAGGAGGGATAGACCTGTTTTGATTTTGCACTTTTTTCAAATGAAAGGAATTGTGCAGAACTTTCATCCAGGAGCCGGTCGCCTTCAGTACCTTCAGAATTCAGGGCAACGAGCATTCCCGTGCCTCTCACAATACCATCGGGCATATGAGTTTGCACCACTCCAAAACCAAGCTTCCGAAGTTTTTCAGCTTCAGCATCATTGTATTTAAAGCTCTCAAGCGCTTTTGTTTCGGGTCTAATATGGTCATTCCAGTAGTAACCTTCACGGCCGGCATCGTATTGTGGATTGCCACCGTAACCGTTTCCACCTTCGCTTTTTGGTTTTTCAATTCCGAAGTTGGAGTAAAGGTCAATAAAGGAAGGGTAGATAGTCTTGCCCTTTAGGTCTACAACAACGGCATTTGCGGGTACGTTGATATTCTTACCCACTGCGGTTACTTTCCCATTGCGAATTGCGAGCATACCATCTGTTATGGTGGTAGCAGGATCAACGTAAATTTTGGCATTTTTGAATACCGTAAAGTTTGTATTTACCTCGGCCTTTACAGCGTCATTTTTAGGAAAATACTCCTGCGCCTGCAGCCCGGTTACGGCACTAATGAGCAGGCAAAATAAAAATCTGATTTTCATAAAATAGTTTAGGATTGGAAATTTTGAAGCGGTAAGATAGCAAAAAATCAAAAACGCCAAAGACTACATGCGCCCCCGACTTTTATGATAGTTGACCAGCAAGGCCACAACATAGCTGTAGCTGCGCATCCCGTCTGGTTGATTATTGGCGACCAGAAAAGAATTATAGGTATACATAAAGAGCGGCTCAAATGGATTTCTATGCTGTTCCCAGAATTCCCTAACCTCTTTATAGTTCTCAAGAATTCCGAAGTTGATGGTCTTTAAAAGTTCTTCGGTCAATGCCTTATCTCTTTTGTAGAGTTCATTTAGACAATAGCTTAGGGCAAAGGTGTAGCCAGAATATCTGAAATATGGATCCTCATGGTTCATTGTAGTAAGACAGGCGAGAAAATTGGCCTCATTTTCTTTTGCAAACCCAAGCTGATGCCCAATCTCGTGACTGGCAGTAGTCGGGATCTTATAAGGAACGATCTGGGTGTTCACCTGGCCCTCATTGGTAAGCGGATTCAGATAACCATTAAAGCCCATGTAAGTGAGCGGGATGCTGTATAAAGATCTTTTTAAACTGGAAACATTGTAATCGAGTTCAGAAAAGTCGTCTTCAAGATTATGATACCCGGCTACTGAAAGTTCGAGGAGTTCTGTCTTGTCGTAAGGGATTTCAACCTTCAGCGAGTCATTGCGGGTGATAAGAAAATGAATATCATTGGAAGTAGCTATGAGATCTTTTGTGAGCTCAATAAGCTCTTCGGTAGTGTAATCGCTCTCTATATTCAGGGCCTTGTGTAAGGGAAGCCTGTAATAATTCAAGCCCCAGAACAAATTGAAACAGGCGTAGATAAGCGAGAGGGCCGCAACTGCATTAAGGATCCATTGCTTCGGATCTCTAAAACGCTGCTTTATCCTGAAGTAGAACCACCTTAGCAATAAGATAACAAGGAAGGCATAAAGCAGGTCTCCCAGTGAAAAAGGCAAAAATCCCAGTCCTCTTCGTAAAAGGGCAGAAGTATAGGGATAAATGCCATTGCTGTACCATTCTTCCACAAGATGAGGATACCCGGCCAGGATCCTTATAAGGATGATCTGAACCGGAAGTAATATGCTAAGAATAAGCGCAACTTTTTTCTTCACCTCTCAAAAATAGGATTTTTTGGATGATAGTTTGAAGGAGTGAGAATTTTTAATCTTTCCCTGTTACGGTTCCGGGTTTTGGTTTTTGTTCTCTTTCGATGTGGGCAATAGGAATGCTTTGCGTTTAAGGATTTAGTCCTTTGAACTGGAAGTTTCCCATGTTTCCTGCTGTTAGTTTCGGCTTTCCTCTTTTCACTTTATTATCTTTGTTTGAAACACTAAACACCAACAAAATGAACGAAGAAATACGTGCTTTGGAGCCAAAGCCACTCTGGAATAAATTTGCCGATCTTAATGCAGTACCCAGACCTTCCAAAAAGGAGGAAAGAGTGATCGAATTCATGAAGAACTTCGGGAACAATCTTGGACTTGAGACAGAAGTTGATGAGGTGGGGAATGTGATCATTAGAAAACCTGCTACTCCTGGCATGGAGAACAGGAAAGTGGTAGTCCTGCAATCGCATCTTGACATGGTACACCAAAAGAACAATGATTCAGATTTTGATTTTGAAAATCAGGGAATAGAAATGTATGTGGACGGGGACTGGGTGAGAGCAAAGGGTACCACTCTGGGAGCCGACAATGGCCTGGGAGTTGCCACCATGATGGCGATCCTCGAAAGTAAGGAGATCGCACATCCAGCTTTGGAAGCTTTATTCACAATTGACGAAGAAACAGGAATGACAGGTGCTATGGGTTTAAGACCGGGAGTGCTAAAGGGTGATATTTTACTCAATCTTGATACCGAAGAAGATAATGAAATAGGTATTGGTTGTGCTGGCGGAGTAGACATTACAGCGACCCGGCCTTATAAAGAGGAAGAAGTACCTGTAGATACCATTACTTATAAGATCGTTGTAAAAGGTTTGCAGGGCGGGCATTCAGGGATGGATATCATCAAAGGCCTGGGTAATGCCAATAAATTCATGAACCGCATTCTTTTTGGCGGATTCGAAAACTTCGGAATGCGCATCGCAGCGATCAACGGCGGCGGACTTAGAAATGCGATTCCGCGGGAAAGCGAGGCTGTAGTGGTGGTCGATAAGATACAGAAAGAAGATTTTTCGGCTGAAATGGGGAAACTCATGCAGAGCATTCAGCAGGAATATCAAACACTGGAGCCAAAGCTGCATATGGAAATTTCGGAAACAGAGATCCCTGGCGGAGTAATGGAATTGTGGGTACAGGAATTACTGGTAAAAGCTCTTTATGCTGTTCCAAACGGCGTTTACAGAATGAGCCCGGATATTGAAGGTCTTGTGGAAACATCAAACAACCTGGCCAGAGTAAGTGTCAAAAATGGCAAAATTGAGGTGCTTTGCCTTACACGGTCTTCTGTAGAAAGTTCAAAAATTGATCTTTCCAACAGCATTCGGTCAGCATTTGAACTGGCAGGATTTGAAGTGGAATTGTCGGGGGCGTATCCTGGATGGGCGCCAAACATGGAATCTCCCATTCTCAAAGTGCTGGACAATCTTTACCAGGAAATGAATTCGGAGAAAGCAGAGATTGCCGCCTGCCACGCAGGACTGGAATGCGGTATCCTGGGGAAAAATTATCCAGATATGGACATGATCTCTTTTGGCCCTACCATTCGCGGGGCACATTCTCCAGATGAACGCGCCAGCATCTCCTCGGCACAGAAATACTGGAAGTTTGTACTGGAGGTCCTTAAAAACGTTCCTGAAAAAGTATAATTCATTAAAGGCATAAAAATAAAGGGTTCCAAAAATGTCATTTTTGGAACCCTTCTAATTTTAATAGTGACTATCCTATTGTCTGAGTTTATTCCTTGATCTTTACTATCTCTACCTCGAAAATTAGATCGGCAGAGGGAGGAATTACCGGTGGATACCCGCGCTCTCCATATCCCAGTTGAGCCGGGATGAACAATACCGCTTTATCACCAACCTGCATTTGCTGAATTCCTTCTTTAAACCCAGGGATCATTGGTGCATTAGGATTATAAGCTACTTCCATTGGGGAATATCCACCCATTTGCTGTCTTTTTGGATTAAGGATTCCAGCTTCTTCGGCTACAGATTCGATGTTGGTGTCAAAGATCTCTCCGGTACCAAGGTAACCGCGGTAATTTACCATCACCGTATCTCTGGAAGTTGGCTGTGGTCCAGTTCCTTCTTCAAGAAAGGCTATTTTTAATCCGCTTTCCAGTTCCTTTGCATCGGCTTTGATCTCTTCGTAACGTTGTTTTATAGCTGCTGTTTTTTCAGCTTTTTCACGCTCCCTTGCTTCAGCTTCAGTCTTGAATTCCTGCAGCTTTTGCGCTAAGACTTCCGAAGCTTTAAAATTCTTGGCATCACCTCCTTTGCGTATGATCTTTACTTCCTGCATTACAACATCTTCAATAGGACGATCGCTTTGATCTGTTTCAAGAGAGCCAATGGCTTCAACAACATCCATTCCTTCTACTACTTCTCCAAATACTGTGTGCAGGCCGTTTAACCAGGGAGTTTCCTTCAAGGTGATAAAGAACTGGCTTCCGTTAGTGTGCGGGCCAGAATTCGCCATAGAAAGTATGCCTTTTGAATCGTGAGTAAGGCTGTCTACCACCTCGTTTGGAAATTTGTAACCCGGTCCACCGCTTCCGGTTCCCGCTGGATCTCCACCTTGTATCATGAAATCCTTAATGACACGGTGAAAAACGAGACCATCGTAAAAAGGCTTGTTTTTGTACTGTTCTTCAGACATGGTGCTTGTACCTTCGGCTAGTGACACGAAGCTGGCAACAGTCATTGGAGTAGCTTCATAAAATAGTTCGGCTACAAATGTTCCATGATTGGTTTTAAATTCAGCATACATTCCGTCTCCCAAATCTGGGTACTCTTCATTACATGCTGTAAATGCAAAAAGGATGCTTAATAGAAGCAAAAAACTTGTTTTCTTCATTTGAATTTTAATTGTTTTGGTTGTTTTGATCTTCATTTTCTTCGGAAATTTTAAAGAGGGTGACTTTGGAGATCACAGGGACATCAGACCCAATTCTCTTTTTATCACCATAATATCCGAATGCTTTATGAGACGGGAACAGGAAGGTTACCGTTTCTCCTTCTTTCATGAGTTTTAGCCCCTGGCGTAATCCCGAAAACAATTGTTCCTTGTCCATCGTGTAGGTGCGGGGAGCGATCTCCTCATCTGTATAAATCTGTTCTCCTTCAAGAGTTGTGAGGCTGTAGTCGAATTCTACCACATCACCAAATTCGGGAGTTCTCGTGGAAAGTGTATCTTTTTCATTATAGTAGTACCAGAAACCGTTTGGCGAGGAGAAGTATTCCCGTGTGGAATCATTTTCTATGATCTTCTGGATCTGTGCTTCTTCTTCGGCTACGATCTTTCTGTTGCGAGCTATGGATTCATTGATGTAAGAACCCGATTTCTGGGTTACGGGTCTTCTGGCTTCGGGAGATTTGCAGGAAAGAATCAACAGCCCCGCCAGCAGCATTAAGAGTTTCATTTTCATAGTGCCAGACTAGTTTTATAATCGGGCAAGATACTAATAAATTTATCAACTGTTTCTTCTATGGAGAGATCACTTTTGCCGCCTGCAGCGTTGATATGTCCGCCGCCGTCAAAGTACCGGCGAGCGAAATCATTGACCGAAAAAGTACCTTTAGAGCGAAAGGAGATCTTGACAATCTTATCTGCCTTGTGCTCAATAAAAATGGCAGCAAAAACGATTCCTTTTAACGAGAGGCCATAATTGACAAAACCTTCGGTGTCTCCTTTTCTAAAGTTATGCCTGTCCAGCTCTTCCTGGGTGAGGGTGATATATGCAGTTCGAAGTTCTTCCACGACCTTCAAATTTTGAAGGGCACAACCCAGCAGCTGTAACTGCCCATACGAACTGGTATCAAATACGTTCTCGTGAATTGCGGTATTGTCGGCGCCCTTTTCAATGAGATGTGCAATGACCTTATGAGTTAGGCTGGTGGTAGAGCGGTATCTAAAGGAACCGGTGTCTGTCATGATCCCGGTATAAAGACAGGTCGCTATTTGTGGGGTGATCTTTTCTGAAAGGCCAATGTTTTCAATAAAATGATAGACCATTTGGCAGGTGGAGCACATAGTGACATCACTGTAGGTCACTACTGCATAATCGTCTGGTTGCTGGTGGTGATCTATCATAATGAATTGTGCAGTTGCAGCTTCCAGAGGTTGCTGCATGTCACCCGTGCGAGACAGGCTATTGAAGTCGAGCGTGAAAATCACTTCGGCTTCAGCAATATGAGCTGCACATTTTTTTGGTTCTTTTTCAAAGATCAAGACCTCTTCCTGGTAGGGCATCCATTTCAGGAAATCGGGATAATCATTTGGCGCGATAAGCTGGACATAATGACCCTGGCCTTCGAGGAGAATTTTTAAGGCGAGCGTAGCGCCCATGGCATCTCCATCGGGTCCTTTATGGGGTACTATCACAATTTTTTTAGCCGGAACGAGCAGGTCTTTAACCCTTGAAATATCTTCATTTGTCATAGTGGGCGAAGATACCGAATATTTGAAGATCCAAAAAAACAAATGGAATACCTGCCAAAAATGACATTTTTGAAAGGTATTCTGACCGCTAAAGCTTTATTCCCCTATAATTCAATTGGAAATGCTATTGTTTTGATTATTTTTGCAGCAAATTAAAAAATTGATATAATGGCAGGAAACAGAACTTTCACCATGATTAAGCCCGATGCAGTTGAGAACGGACACATTGGAGCTATTTTAGAGCAAATCACTGCTTCTGGATTTAGAATTGTAGCTATGAAGCTTACACAGTTGACACGTCACGATGCAGAGAGATTCTACGATATCCACAAAGAGCGTCCATTCTTCGGGGAATTGGTTGAATTCATGAGTCGCGGTCCTATTGTTGCGGCTATCCTGGAAAAAGACAATGCAGTTGAGGATTTTAGAACCCTAATTGGAGCTACCAATCCTGAAGACGCTGCAGAAGGTACTATCAGAAAGAAATTCGCTGCATCTATAGGAGAAAATGCGGTTCACGGAAGTGACAGCGATGAAAATGCAGAAATAGAAGGAGCTTTTCACTTTGCAGGAAGAGAAATGTTCTAATTCTCTTAGAGAAGATAAGAAACAAAAAACCACCTTTTCAGGTGGTTTTTTTTGTTTAAATATAGAATGACTTCAGCGTAAGATCAATTTTGTAATTAGTTCCCTTCCCAGTTCTTCATTGAGCATTTTGATGATCTTTTCCTTGCCGTAGCTTAGTTCCTCTCTAAGTACAGACGAGCTTAGTTGCACATAGAGAGTTTCCCTGTCCAGTTTAATGGAGGTAGTATATTTTTCAATAGCCGGACCCATTTGGCTGTTCCATACCTCCCGAACATGCACTTTGTCCAGACCTTTTTGCAGTTTGTTGTCGCTCACAAATTCTTTAAGAGCATCGCTTATACTTATGTGGTCATTAATTCTCTTCGCCATAGTTGCCGCTATAGGGGGTAAAACGTTTATAGGTGTAGATGATTCCTTGTGGATTAAGGATCATAAGTTCATTTTCTTCGGAAGAGATAACAGTCTCCTTCCATTTTGCGTAGGGAGTTGAATAGTACAAATTAATGCTGTCATTTTCAACCTTTATCTTAAAAAATTCTTCATCTTCAGAAGAAATAAAACTTCCATCGAGCTGTGGTCTTACTTTTTTTCTAAAACCTGCTGTGCTGTCGATCTTTATATAATCTACAAGCTCAGAAAAACGGAATTCTTTGGTGATGCCTTCTGGTAATTCGGCTTTCGTGATCTCCCAGTAGCCGTTGAGGTTCTCTATCTTTTCTTCGGAAGTAACCGTATTACAGCCAAAGATGAACACAGAAAAAAGTAAGAGGAAAAACGCTTTTTTCACAGGTTAAACATTTTATAGCTCTGGCCGGTTCCTTTTACTACTTTTTCGGTGCGGTCGCCGTGAGTGTCGCTTATGAATAACTGCCCCAGCTCATCTGTCGCAACAAGATCTACAATATGAGCAACCCTGTTTTCGTCGAGTTTGTCGAAAATATCATCCATAAGCAAGATCGGGGCAACCTTTGCCAGGTCTTTTATAAAATCGAACTGTGCGAGTTTAAGGGCTATCAAAAAAGATTTTTGCTGTCCCTGGGAACCAAATTTCTTGATGGGATGCCCTTCTATTTCAAAGATGAGATCATCTTTATGAGTGCCAACACTTGTGTACTGTAAAGCCATGTCCTTTTGAAGTTGCTCCTCCAGCTGATTTTTAAAATCTCCGTCTTCCAGCTGGCTCTTATAGGTAATGGAAACTTCTTCCCGGCCATTACTAATAATATGGTAACGCTTCTGAAAAATAGGAATAAAGGTGTGAAGGAAATTTTGTCTCTTTTGGTAAAGCTCATTTCCCAGTTGCTCGAGCTGCATGTCGTAAACAGAAAGGGTGTCACGGTCAAAGCTGTTGTTGGCCGCAAAGTACTTTAGCAATGAATTTCTTTGAGCCAGGATCTTTCCATAGTTGATGAGACTGTTTAAATATTGATTGTCACTTTGAGAGATGACGCCGTCAAGAAATTTTCTGCGGGTCTCGCTGCCTTCAATGATCAAATCCCTGTCTGCCGGCGAGATGATCACTGTGGGAATAAATCCTATGTGCTCGCTGAATTTTTCATAAGGTTTATTGTTGCGTTTGATCACCTTTTTCTGGCCACGTTTGGCGCTTACAATAACCTGCTCCTCCCGGTTATTCTTTTCAAAACTACCGTCAATCACAAAAAAGTCGGCATCATGATTAATGTTCTGACTGGTGATAGGATTAAAATAGCTTTTTCCGAAGGAAAGGTGATAGATGCTGTCAAGCACATTAGTTTTTCCTTTCCCGTTATTTCCAACCAGGCAGTTAATTTTTGGGTCAAATTGAAAATCGGCCGAAGTAAAATTCTTGTAATTTAATAAGGAAAGGGTTTTAAGAAACATAGAAAACTGGAATTCAGCAAGATATCTGCAAGAAGGGGTTTGCCCTTCAGGCTGTGCAAATTAGCATAAATAAACAATTTAAATCCCTTTTAATTTTAAAGAAAAATTCTATTTTTGCGCTTCAATTAACGAATATTTATGGCTACTTACAAGAAAAGAGGATATAAGCCCAACACTAAGGAAGAGCAACAGACAGCTGTTGAGGAACAATCAACAACTGCCGAAGTTTTTAATACACTTGATGAAGGTGCGGGAAAAACCGAAGAATGGGTTGCACGCAACCAAAAGTATATCTTCATTATTATTGGAGTTGCTGCCGCAGTGATCCTTGGTTACCTCGCTTACGAGGAATTTATCCAGGAACCAAAGGAGGCAGAGGCTGCTAATGAAATGTTTGTAGCGCAGCAGTATTTCGAGACTGCCCTAAATAGCTCTGGCGCACAAAGTGATTCTCTATATAACCTTGCCTTAACCGGAGCACAGGGAAAATTTGGATTTGAAGACATCATTGAAAATTATGGTGGTACAAAAGCAGGAAATCTTTCCCGCTATTATGCCGGGATGGCCTACCTGAATACGAATCAGTATCAGCAGGCTATTGATCATCTTGATGACTTTAAGAGTGATGATCAAATTCTTGCGCCACTTGCAAAGGGTGCGATTGGTGATGCGTTCCTTCAATTGGAGCAGCCAGAAGAGGCTCTTGATTACTATGAGGAAGCTGCACAAATGAGGGAAAATAACTTTACCACTCCGCGTTTTCTAATGAAGGCAGCAGTGACTGCTATCAAATTAGGAAATGGAGCTGCGGCTGAAAAGTACCTCACCAGAATTCAGAAGGAGTATCCAGACTCTGCCGAGGCTAACAAGGTATCAGTTTACCTTGGTCAGGCACAGGCAATGCAATAATATTCATATTTATATGGCGACCGAAGGAAAAAACCTTTCAGCATACGATAAGAACAAAATCCCAAACGCGAAGGAATTCAGGTTTGGGATTGTTGTTTCTGAATGGAACGACAGTATTACCGAAAATCTTTGTAATGGTGCGATGCAGGTCTTACTGGAAAACGAGGTGCTCGAGAGAAAGATCGTGCGTTGGAATGTGCCGGGAAGTTTTGAATTGATCTATGGTTGCAAAAAGATGCAGGAGTCTTATGACATGCTGGATGCTATAATTGCCATTGGAAGTGTTATAGAAGGAGAGACCAAGCATTTTGATTTTGTTTGCGAGGCAGTTTCACAGGGGATTAAAGATCTTAATGTGCAAAATGATATCCCGGTGATCTTCTGTGTCTTGACAGATCAAAATATGCAGCAGGCAATAGACAGATCTGGCGGCAGGCACGGGAATAAAGGAGCCGAGGCTGCAGTCGCCGCTATTAAGATGGCTCAACTTCGCAAGGATTCCCGCTTGTAAACTCTTTTAAAAGGCACTGTTTTTGTAGTTGAGAGTTTGTCACCTAATCTTCGGAAATTCTGAGCATTTTGAGTATTTTTGATATTTCCGGAATCTTAAAGAACAGTAATGCTAAAACTCAACATCGTATCACCGAAAAGGAAGAACAACCGGTATAATTATACCCCGCGTTACTACAAAGGCAAAGACACCGGAAATGTTTATAACTTCGATTCGAAATTCAATAAGTACAGGGAGGCTACCAATGCCATTGATTTTGGGAGCCAGTGGAAACAGGCGCGAGAGAGCAGCCGTCACCGCGGCAATCGCGAAATAAACAAGACAGTGATCTATATCATGGCTGTTTTGATTCTCATTTTTCTGTGGATCATTGATTTCGATTTGTCCATTTTTACCAATCCGCAGTAAATGACAGATGTTATTCATCTTCTGCCAGACCATGTTGCCAATCAAATAGCTGCAGGGGAAGTGGTGCAACGGCCAGCTTCCGTAATTAAGGAGCTGCTTGAAAACGCCATTGACGCCGGGGGAACAAATATTAAAATCTTAGTAAAGGAAGCAGGGAAAACCCTTATCCAGATTACCGATAACGGAAAAGGGATGAGTACCACCGACGCCCGACTCTGTTTCGAGCGACATGCTACTTCAAAAATAAATTCGGCCGAAGATCTCTTCAGTTTAAAGACCAAAGGTTTCCGTGGTGAGGCATTAGCATCTATAGCTGCCATTGCCCATGTGGAACTAAAAACACGACAGCAGGATGAAGAGGTGGGCACCTGCATTAAGATTGAAGGCAGCGAGGTCATCTCCCAGGAAGTTTGTGTCACACCGGCCGGCACCACCATATGTGTGAAAAATCTCTTTTATAATATTCCTGCACGCCGTAATTTTCTGAAGAGCGATACGGTAGAGCTGCGACATATCATAGATGAGTTTCAACGGGTAGCTTTGGCCCATCCTAACATACAGTTCTCCTTACTGCACAATGGCAGCGAACTTTTTCAACTGCCCGATACCAATTTCAGGCAGCGCATTGTAAATATTTTTGGAGGCAAGACCAATGAAAAACTTGTGCCCGTAGAGGAGAATACGGCCATTGTTAAGATTCATGGGTTCGTAGGAAAACCGGAATTTGCCAAAAAGGGGAGAGGAGAGCAATTCTTCTTTGTTAATGACCGGTTTATAAAAAGCCCTTATCTCAATCACGCAGTGACCGCAGCTTTTGAAGGGCTGCTAAAGGATAAGGCTTATCCAAGTTATTTTCTTTACCTGGATGTTGATCCAAAGAGCATAGATATCAACATACATCCCACTAAAACTGAGATCAAGTTTGACGATGAACATGCATTGTATACTATTCTTCGCAGTGCCATAAAGCACAGCTTAGGGCAGTTCAATGTAGCGCCTGTACTTGATTTTGACCGGGATGCAACCCTGGATACGCCTTATGAATTTTCGCAGAAAGGAGTAACGCCTCCAAAAGTCGAAGTAGATCCTAATTTCAACCCCTTTCAAACTGAAAGGACGGGTGGGGGATATAGTTCTTCTAACTTCAGGAGAGAGAAACCTGCCGGAGGAAGCTGGGAAAGCCTTTACAATGGCTTAGGAAGATCTGGGAGTGAGACAGGGACCAGATTTGAGCATATGGAATTTGAAAGCGATGAGGTAACCGGAAATCTCTTTGGACAAAGTGATGAAACGGAAACGGGGAGTACTACCTTTCAGCTAAATAAAAAATATATTATAAGTACCCTAAAAAGTGGCATTCTGGTGATTGACCAGCAACGGGCTCATACGAGGATACTTTATGAAGAGCTGCTTAAGAGCATTACCGTGACTTCAGCTGTGAGTCAGCAGTTACTTTTTCCCCTGGAACTAAGCTTTTCGAACCACGAGATCAAACTGCTAAAGGAGATCAAGGATTCTTTGGAGCAAACAGGATTTATCTTTTCAGAAATAAAGGGGGACGCCGTTGAAATTTCTGGGATTCCAACGATGATCTCTGAAAGTGAAGTTGCGATTCTACTGGAGCAATTATTAAGTGATCTGGAGAACGAGGTGCCAGGTACGGGTTTCTCGCAGGTAGATACGCTCTCAAAATCTTTGGCTAAAGGGATGGCTGTGAAATCGGGAACAGCGTTGAATTCGGCCGAACAACAAAATATTGTGAATAGCTTATTTGCGTGTAAGGAAACCTCTTTATCACCCTTTAATAAACCAATATTTATTACTTTAACTGTAGACGAATTAGATAAAAAGTTCATGTAGATGGGAAGAATGACCGAAACCGTAAAGGTTCTATTAATAATTAATGTCATAGTATATATTGGGAGCCAGGTTTTAGGAGATCCAGCCTATCAGTTATTTTCGCTGTGGTTTATAGAAAATGAAAATTTTCAGATCTGGCAGGTCATCACTCATATGTTCATGCATGACCCCAACAGCATTTTTCATATTCTCTTTAATATGTATGCCTTATGGGCTTTTGGGAGCCCCATTGAGCAGGTACTGGGAAAGAACAGGTTTCTTTTTTTCTATTTTTCGGCAGGTATCGGGGCGGCGATCATCCATACCCTTGTTAACTACTATCATTTCCAGGTGGGCTATAACGCCTTGCTTGATGCGGGATTCGGAGTCACAGAGGTAGAGCAGTACCTTAGGGAATCTTATGCTTCGATCTCCAGCAGTGGTCAGTTCAGAATTCCAGAGGGAGTGGATCAGGATGTTCTAAGAACTATGTTCCAAACATATATTACGCCTGCAGTGGGAGCTTCTGGGGCAATATATGGGATCCTGGTTGCGTTTGGAATGCTGTTTCCCAATGTAGAACTATTTCTACTTTTTGTTCCGGTACCCATAAAGGCAAAGTTCTTTATTCCGGCATTAATTGCGATAGACCTCTTTTCAGGATTCACGGGATATTCTATATTTGGAGGAGGAATTGCCCATTTTGCACACGTAGGTGGAGCTCTTTTTGGTTTTATAATGATGTGGTACTGGAAAAAGAACCAGTTTAATCAAAACCGCTGGGATTAGTGAGAAGAAGTAGTAACCTGAGATATAAGATACAAATGGCCACCATTAGTGAAAAACTAATAGCGGTCAATGTCATTGCTTTTGTACTCTTCTTTGTATTTAAGCTCTTTGCTTTCCTTTTCAATTTCGAAGCAGATGTAGTGCTTGAGTGGCTGGTATTTCCAAAGGAGCCCGGGGAGTTTCTCTTCAAGCCCTGGACAATTATCACCTACGCTTTTTTACATGGTGGCTTATGGCATTTGCTTTCCAACATGATCATTCTCTACTTTTCCGGGGTTTATTTTCTGACTTATTTTTCTCCGAAAAAGTTGCTGAATTTCTACTTTTTGGGAGGTATATTCGGAGCGCTGGTCTATATGGCCAGTTATAATCTTTTTCCAGCTTTCCAGGGAGCAGGGAAGTCTTATCTCATTGGAGCCTCAGCTGCAGTAATGGCTATTCTTGTGGGGATCGCAACTCATATCCCTCATATGAGAGTAAGGTTGATCTTACTGGGTAGTATCAAATTATGGTGGATAGCCGCATTTTTGGTCATTGTAGATATTGTGCAGATCCCTATTTCAAATCCGGGTGGACATTTGGCCCATCTTGGCGGCGCAGGCTTTGGTTACCTTTACGCTAAACAGTTAGGGAAAGGAAATAATATTGCGAGTGGTTTTGAGAAACTGCTAGACTGGTTTGGAAACATGTTTGCTTCCAGCCCCGGAACAAAGAGGAAAAGCAACTTGAGAACAGTTCACAAAAGACAACCGGCAGAAGGAACTGCTTCAGCATATAGTGGAAAGACGAAAAGCAAGCGAGAGCAACAGGAGAAGATAGATGCCATCCTGGATAAAATAAGTAAAAGCGGTTATGACAGCCTTACCAAACAGGAGAAGGATTATTTGTTCAACGCCGGAAAAGAGAATTGATGAAGAGTCTCAACTGGTTTGACAAATTTCTGTTCTTTCTGAACGTTTTGTTCGCAATATCTTTGCTGTTTTCCTATTTATTACCCTACATACCTCCAAGTACCTTTGCACTGCTTTCAGTTTTTAGTCTTGGGGTACCTTTCCTAATCGTTATCAACTTCATTTTCCTGCTCTTCTGGCTCTTCAGGCTGCGTGTACAGGCTTTTCTTTCCCTAATTGTACTTCTCATAGGCTTGAATCACGTGACTTCTGTATACGAGATCTCTTCCGAAGAAAAGGAAGATCAGGGAGACAATGTTTTAAAGATCCTTACCTATAATGTTCGGCAATTTAATCAGTATGGATGGGCAGAAGATGTAGATATTCCAGAAAAGATCTCAGCTTTTATTAAGGAGCAGGATGCCGATGTGGTTGCCATGCAGGAATATTATAATGGAGAACTCAATATTGCCAAGAGTTTTCCACATAAATATATTAAGCTAAAGGAAGAGAATTCAGAATTCGGCCTGGCCATTTTTTCCAAGTATCCGATAATTAAATCTGGCTCGCTCGATTTTCCTACGAGCAGTAATAACAATGCTATTTTCGCCGATGTTTTTAAGGGAGGTGATACGATTAGGATCGTCAATGTCCATTTTCAGTCATTTGGCATTAAACCGAATTTAGAGAACATGGAAAAACAGCATACCAAAAGGGTCTTTCTTGGTATGGGACAGACCTTTGTAAGGCAGGAGCGGCAAATGAACATGGTGAGAGACCTGCTTCGGGAAACCAACAACAGGTCTATTGTGCTGGGAGATTTCAATAACACTGCTTACTCCTATATCTACAGGGAGTTGCGATCACAAGGGCTGAATGATGCCTATAAGGAGGCTGGAAATGGCTTCGGAAAGACTTTCGAACTCAACGGCTTTTTGCCACTTCGTATCGATTTTATCCTGCCACACGAATCAATGGAGATCCTTACCTTTAGCAACCACGAGGTGCCATTTTCAGATCATTTTCCAATAAGTTCCAGTCTAAATCTGGGGAAGTACTAACTCCTCATTTTCGAGATAGTTCAGTGCGTTTGGACCTTCGTTGAAGATAAGATCAATAATACTCAGGTCATTGATGAATCCAAATTTTTCCTGAAATACCTGTGGGTAAGGGGAGATCTTCATCTGTGTCCGTTTCGCATCAACAAGCGGCCTCCCGTTGGTAATATTTTGAGGATGTAAAATGAATTCGGTGGTTTTGCCAGAGGTGATCTCTGTTTGAAGACAATCGAGTGCCAGCTCCAGGCATTGATAATTAAAATCC
This sequence comes from Salinimicrobium oceani, assembly GCF_012037645.1. Lineage (NCBI taxonomy): Bacteria > Pseudomonadati > Bacteroidota > Flavobacteriia > Flavobacteriales > Flavobacteriaceae > Salinimicrobium > Salinimicrobium oceani. Next base: position 344,287 of record NZ_JAAVJR010000001.1, on the reverse strand, counting down.
ATCAGGAATTCAAATTTCTTCTGGTAAAGCGGTTGAAATTCATCTTCATAGAATTCAAAGAAAGGGGAGGTGCGATACACGGTTTCCAGGGATTTCCAGTGCTGGCTTTGCCATGGGAAACTGTTTTCGACCCTTACATCTTTATATTTTTGATGATTGGATTTATTGCCCGTGTGTTTAATGGGGATATTCAGCAACAATTTACCATTCGCACCATAGATGTACATGCGGTTGCGATAGGTCTGTTTTTGATAATTATCCTCATTCTCAAAGATGATCTCTTTTGCCTTGAACATTGCAATGTACTGAGAGATAGGGCCAAAATAGGTGGGATGTACTAATAACTTCTCCATCTAAAATGTTATTTTTTAGGCTTCTTCTTTATAAAGAAACTGTAGCCTACAAGTCCTACAAGCACCACGAGAAAGTATGGGAAATACGACACAGGTTCTCCACTTCCACCTACGGTGGTAAACATGCGGTCCCATCTTATCTTGTTAGGTCCCGAAGCATTAGGATCGAGGCTCAGCCAGATGAATACCGGCTTTCCTACTACATGATTCTCTGCTACAAAGCCCCAATAGCGGCTGTCTTCACTATTATGTCTATTATCTCCCATCATGAAATAATAGTCCTGCTCAAAAGTGTAAGAATCAATGGGCTTTCCGTTTAACAGCACCTGCTCCCCATTCACGGTAAGTTTTCTTTCCCTTCCCATTTCCAGACCTTCATAGTTTTCAATGATCATTCGGTAAAGGGAAAAGGAATTGGCATCGAGCTTTACGGTTGCACCTTTTTTAGGGATGTATACGGGGCCAAAGTTATCTATATTCCAGTCCCGCTTTCCGTTATTTGGGAAAATTCCGGCTTCTCCTTCACCTTCAGGAGAAATTATGCGTTCAATGGAAGCGACGTTGGGATGATTTCTCAGCCGTTGAAAGTTCTCTTCTGTAAGTGACTGTATATAAAACTGGTTGGTATTTGGGTCATGATAAAATCGATCTGTAATATCATACATTTTATACAGGGTGTAGGGATCAAATCCTTGTCCCTTGGTTACCCCTTGATACGAATACTGTGGTTTTGCTCTCTCGGGTAATTGTAATGGTTCCTTATTGATATGGATCTTGCCATTAATGATCTCCAATGAATCTCCAGGCAGGCCAACCGCCCTTTTTACGTAATTCGATTTTTTATCTATAGGCTTGTCGTAACGCATTCCAGATCGATCCCTGAACATTCTTACGGTGTCGATAGGCCAGTTGAATACCACAATGTCATTGCGTTCAATATTCTGAAACCCCGGGAATCTGAAATAAGGTAATGAAGGTTTGTTCCAGTAGGATTTTATGCCCAGCCCCGGAATGGTATCGTGCACCATTGGAAAGGCTACCGAAGTTATTGGGGTACGGGCGCCATAATGAAATTTGCTCACGAACAAATAATCTCCCACCAGTAAGGTCTTCTCAAGAGAGGAGGTAGGAATTGTAAAAGGCTGCATTACATAAGTATGTACAATGGTAGCCGCTACCACCGCAAACAAAATGGAGCTTATCCATTCACCCGCCGCACTACCTGGCTGCAGACTGCGATCTTCTCGGTATTTTACATCGCCAGCATAATTGAGGTAATAAATGTAGAGGCCACAGGTTACAACAGCAAGAATGGTATCTGTTGTTGATGTACGGCCAAAACTTCGTACGGTTTCCACCCATATAACCGGAAACATAATAAGATTCACAATAGGGATGAACAGCAGGATCACCCACCACCACGGCCTGTTAATGATCTTCATTAAAATGACAGCATTATATACTGGTATGGCGGCTTCCCAGGCTTTTCGTCCTGCTTTCTGGTATAATCTCCAGGTTCCGGCAAAGTGAATTAACTGAACCAGAAGTACAAACAGGATCCAATAGGTAAAACTCATGTGTATGATTTATTTTAAATTTCTAAAACAGAACGTCCTTCATGGTAAACACTCCTTTTTTATGCTGAAGCCATTCTGCAGCAATTATAGCTCCCAGGGCAAAACCATCTCTGGAGTGGGCAATATGTTCGATCTTTATTGTGTCTACATCCGAATTGTAAGAAACGCAATGGGTGCCGGGTACGTTCTCAATTCGTTTTGCTGTAACGGGAATTTCCTCCTTTGAAGCCTCTCCAAGATTCCAGCCGGTTTTAGCTGAATTTTCTATGATCTGTTCAGCAAGACTGATTGCTGTTCCGCTTGGGGCGTCCAGCTTCTGAGTGTGGTGTATTTCTTCGAGTGCAACATCGTATTCCGGAAAGTTCGACATCATTTGTGCCAGCTTCTTGTTGAGTTCAAAGAAAAGGTTGACCCCAAGGCTAAAATTGGAAGCGTAGATAAAAGCCGCATTTTTGGAACGACATAATTCCACAGCTTCACTGTATTTTTCCAGCCATCCTGTTGTTCCTGAAACTACTGGCACCTGTTGCTCAAAACAGCTGGTGATATTTTTAAATGCAGCAGCTGGAATGCTGAAATCTATAGCAACATCTACCTGCTGCAAATCAAACTTCTCAATATCTTCATTGATCCTGAAGATGATCTCATGGCCACGATTCTGAGCTAAGCGTTCGATGGTCTTGCCCATTTTTCCGTAACCTAAAAGTGCTATTTTCATTAAAAATTATAATTTAAACTCAGCCCGTAACCTGCAGAACCGCTCATGCGGTCGTAATCGATCTTCGGTTTCAAAGTAAGATCCTCACTTACATTAAACTGTTGCAAGTGGGCGTCTACATTCGCATCAATGATGTTTAGAGCATATAATCCTACTGTCACCAGGACAGAGATCTCTTTATTTCGCTGGTAAAACCGCTGGGCTTCGATCAATCCCTGATTGGAAATTATAGGCTGGCCATTTTCATTGGAGAACTCGTCATTAGTTTTCCCTGCGATCCGGCTTTTGTACGCTGCGCGATAGCGGTCATACTGCTCATCGTTATTATGATAGAAATATACACCTACTCCCAGGGCGGCATAAACAATGGGGATCTTCCAGTATTTCCCATTATAGGCCTGGCCCAGGCCTGGAAGTACGGCCGAATAGAAAGCGGCACGGGCGGGTGATAAGGGATCATAAGGTTTGTAAGAGGGTTCCTCTACTACTACCTGAGGTGCAACCAGAAGAGAATCTTCCTGTGCATCAACCTGCATAGCAAAGAACAGAAAAAGGAGGGATGCTATGAGATCCTTAATCTTCACCCTGTATGATCTTTTTTAGTCGTTCCAGGTCCTCTTCGGAAGCAAAAGGAATAATTAGCTTTCCTTTTCCATTTTTTGACACCTTAACATCTACTTTAGCGCCCAATCTATCTGAAAACTCTTTAATGCTCTTTTTGATATTTCGGGAAACCGCAGGTGCGGCGGCAGCCGGTTTAGTTTCTGGTTTTCCATCCTGAAGCTCTCTCACCAGTTTTTCAGTTTCTCTTACAGAAAGGGAATTAGCAAGGATCTTCTCGTAAATTTCCAACTGCGTCTGGCTGTCTTCTATATTAATAAGTGCTCTTCCATGACCCATGGAGAGAAAACCATCCCGCATGCCGGTTTGCACAATGGGGTCTAATTTTAATAAACGAAGATAGTTGGCAATGGTAGATCTGTTCTTTCCTATACGCTCGCTAAGTTGTTCCTGTGTAAGCTGTATTTCGTCGATAAGGCGTTGATATGACAGGGAGATCTCAATAGGATCGAGATCCTGTCGCTGAATATTCTCAACCAGCGCCATCTCAAGGGATTCCTGATCATTTGCTATTCTTATATAAGCAGGGATGGTCTCTAACCCTACCAGTTTAGAAGCTCTGAAACGCCGCTCTCCCGATACCAGCTGATACTGATTGTAATCGAGTTTTCTAACAGTGATAGGTTGTATCACCCCCAGCTCTCTAATGGAAGATGCTAGTTCCCTAAGGGATTCCTCATTAAAACTTGTCCGTGGTTGAAAGGGATTGACTTCAATTGCATCCAGCTCCAGTTCCACGATATGCCCAACCAGCTTATCGGCATTTTTATCTTCGGCCGACTTAATATCATTCTGCGGATCTTTCAGCAATGCTGAAAGTCCTCTTCCCAAAGCTTGTTTCTTCGTAGCCTTCGCCATCTTCTTCTATGAATTTTTCTTTATGATCTCATGAGCCAGGCTCAGGTAATTTGTTGCCCCTTTGCTGCCTGCATCATAATTAATAATACTCTCCCCGTAACTAGGGGCTTCACTTAAACGCACATTACGTTGAATGATTGTCTTGAAAACCATTTCATCAAAATGCTTCTGAACTTCTTCCACTACCTGGTTTGACAAACGCAGGCGGGAATCATACATGGTGAGCAGCAATCCCTCGATGTCCAATTTGGCATTATGGATCTTTTGCACACTTTTGATGGTATTTAATAATTTTCCGAGGCCTTCCAGGGCAAAATATTCACACTGGATAGGAATAATAACAGAATCGGCGGCGGTTAAAGCATTAAGTGTCAATAGGCCCAGAGAAGGAGCACAATCGATGATCACATAATCATATTGTTCCCTTAAGTGTCCTATAGCCTTTTTTAGCATATACTCCCGTTCCTCCTGGTCTACCAGCTCAATTTCTATGGCAACCAGGTCTATATGAGCAGGAATAATGTGCAGGTTTGGAGATTCAGTTTTAATTATAGCCTCTTCGGCCTTGATGGAATGCTCCAGTAACTGGTAAGTTCCCAACTCTACCGACTCAACATCTATTCCCAACCCGGAAGTGGCATTGGCCTGTGGATCGGCATCTATGAGTAAAACTTTTTTTTCCAGCACCCCCAGGGATGCCGCCAGATTTACTGAAGTTGTAGTTTTACCTACTCCTCCTTTTTGATTTGCAACGGCAATAATCTTACCCATTCAACTATTTTGGATTTAAAGGGTAAAAATACAATTTATTATAGGTTTACGAAAGGTAATTTGTTAACAGGTTTTTAGCAGTATTGGCTAAGAAAGCAGGCCCAAAAATGTCATTTTTGAAAGGTATTCTTTCAATTTCTAATTGTTCTTTTTCGCTTTGATCATTGCCTCGAGTTGGTCCCACATCTGTTCTGGAATTGCTTCAAGCAAATTGAACTGTCCCGCACCTTTAAGCCATTCTCCGCCATCAATAGTGATCACTTCCCCGTTTACATAAGCTGAAAAGTCAGACACCAGGTATGCAGCGAGATTAGCTAATTCCTGATGCTCTCCCACTCGTTTTAAAGGAACCTTTTTTGCGAGATCGAATTTTTCCTTTAAGTCACCCGGCAATAACCTGTCCCATGCTCCTTTTGTGGGAAAAGGTCCTGGAGCAATCGCATTCATTCTAATACCATACTTCGCCCATTCAACTGCTAAAGAGCGGGTCATTGCGAGCACACCGGCCTTTGCTGTTGCGCTGGGCACAACATATGCAGAACCCGTCCAGGCGTATGTGGTGACAATATTCAATACAGTCTTATCTCTTGATTTAGAATCTATCCAGTGTTTTCCAAAGGCCAGCGTACAGTTCTTGCTTCCTTTTAAAACAATATCTATAATGGTGTCAAAAGCGTTTGCGCTTAAACGCTCTGTGGGAGAAATGAAGTTTCCTGCGGCGTTGTTTAAAAGAATATCCACATCTCCAAAGCTCTTTATGGTCTCCTGCAGCATATGCTCCACCTGCTCATAATTTCTTACGTCACACTGCAATGGCAGGCATTTACCGCCAGTTTCGGCTTCTAATTCTTTGGCCGTATGCTCCAGTTTTTCCAGGTTTCTCGAGGTGATAGCTACCTGTGCACCAAGCTCCAGGAAATATTTTGTCATCGCTTTCCCCAGTCCGCTGCCACCTCCTGTGACTACGATGGTTTTGCCTTGCAATGCATCATCCCGAAGCATTTTCTTTGTATAATCCATAATATGAAATTAGATTTTAGAAGTGAGAAGTTAGGGCTTTTTTGGTAGCAGTCAAAGACAGGCTCAAAAAGGCACTTTGAACTTGAAGTGTTTCTATTGCAAAGTCAATTTTACTCCGTTGGATCCTCAATAAGAATATCCAGGAGTTGAATTGCTGCTTCACTTATTTTAGTTCCCGGACCAAAAACTGCTACTGCGCCGGCATCAAATAGGAACTGATAATCTTGTGAAGGGATCACTCCACCTACAATGACCATGATATCTTCCCTGCCCAGGTCCTTTAGCTCCTCAATTACCTGCGGCACTAACGTCTTATGGCCCGCTGCAAGAGAAGAAACGCCTAAAATATGCACATCATTTTCAACGGCTTGTTTCGCAGCTTCAGCGGGAGTTTGAAATAAAGGTCCGATATCCACATCAAAACCAACATCGGCATAACCTGTAGCAACAACCTTTGCACCCCTGTCATGACCATCCTGTCCCATCTTCGCGATCATTATTCGCGGTCGTCGGCCTTCGAGTTCTGCGAACTTATTGGCCATCTCTCTCGCCTTTTTAAAGGAAGAATCGTCTTTTATTTCTTTTGAATACACGCCGCTAAAGGAATTTATTTTTGCTTGGTACCTGCCAAATACTTCTTCGAGAGCATCACTAATTTCCCCTAAGGTTGCTCTCTCTCTTGCAGCTACAATGGCTAAAGCTAATAAATTTTCTTTACCTGATTTGGCTGTATTCCTTAGGTCCAAAAGGGCTGTACTTACCTTTTCCGAATTTCTTTCAGCCTTTATTTTTCTGAGACGCTCTATTTGCTGCTTTCGCACAGTCTGATTATCGACCTCGAGCGTAACTATGGGATCTTCCTTCTTTCTGCGGAATTTATTCACCCCTACTATAATGTCCTGGCCGCTGTCTATCCTGGCCTGTTTAATGGCAGCTGCTTCCTCAATTCTAAGTTTCGGGATACCTGCTTCTATTGCTTTGGTCATGCCGCCAAGTTCCTCCACTTCCATGATAAGCTCCCATGCCTTCGTGGCAATTTTATCTGTAAGATCCTCAACATAATAGCTGCCGGCCCAGGGATCGACAGTTTTTGTGATCATAGTTTCCTGTTGGAGATGTAGCTGTGTATTTCTGGCAATTCGCGCAGAAAAATCTGTAGGCAAGGCTATGGCCTCATCCAGGGCGTTGGTGTGCAGGCTCTGGGTTCCTCCAAAAGCAGCTGCAGCAGCTTCAATTACAGTTCGAGCCACATTATTAAATGGGTCTTGTTCTGTCAAGCTCCAGCCGCTGGTTTGGCAATGAGTTCGAAGCGCAAGCGATTTCTCATTCTTGGGATTGAACTGCTTTACCAATTTTGCCCAGAGTGCCCTAGCTGCTCTCATTTTCGCGATCTCGGTAAAATGATCAAGTCCAATAGCCCAGAAAAATGACAATCTGGGGGCGAAACTATCTATATCCATTCCGGCCTCCAGTCCCTTGCGAATGTATTCCAACCCATCTGCTAAAGTATAGGCCAGCTCGATTTCGCTTGTAGCACCAGCTTCCTGCATATGATAACCGGAAATGCTAATGCTGTTGAAACGCGGCATGTGATGAGACGTATATTCAAAAATGTCGGCAATGATCTTCATGGAAGGAGTGGGAGGATAGATATAAGTATTTCTCACCATGAACTCCTTTAAAATGTCATTCTGAATGGTTCCTGAAAGCAGCTCTGGCTTTACGCCCTGTTCCTCTGCGGCTACAATATAAAATGCCATAATAGGTAAAACAGCACCATTCATGGTCATGGATACCGACATTTTGTCGAGAGGGATCTGGTCGAAGAGGATCTTCATATCTTCTACAGAATCTATAGCCACACCGGCCTTGCCTACATCTCCAACCACCCGTTCGTGGTCACTGTCATATCCACGGTGCGTAGGCAGGTCAAAAGCTACTGAAAGCCCTTTTTGTCCCGCAGCAAGATTGCGCCGGTAAAAAGCATTACTCTCTTCGGCAGTTGAAAATCCGGCATATTGGCGAATGGTCCAGGGACGGGTTGCGTACATCGTAGAATACGGCCCTCTAAGGAAGGGCGGAATTCCTGCAGCAAATTTAAGGTGAGGCAGATCCTGAAAGCTGTACGTGCTTTTGGATGTTGCTGAATCTTTCCTGATATTTTTCAGCTTCAAATGCTGAAGATCCTTTCTGCCCATAAATTACTTTTCGCTGTTTATCTGTTCTTCCTTTTTTAGCCTTTCCTGTTCTGTTTTTTCCGCTAATCGTTTTTCTATGATCGGTTGCAGCAAAGTCTTTCGTGGCTTTTGCTTTACGAAAGGGTAGAGCTCGATCTCCTCTTTCATGCGATCACTAGGATTGGGAAATTTATTCGTGCCAATTAGTACAAGCTTTCCTTCGTCAAATTCTTCCTGCTCCCGGTTAGCACTTTCAGAGATCTTTCTTTGAATAATGCCTTCTTTAAGCTGGGTCACGAAACCTCCGCCTTTTTCAATGTTTTTAAAGATCTCAAGGGCCTTTTCGCCCAATTCGTGGGTAAGGGTCTCGATGTAGTAACTACCTTCTGCAGGATTTGCTACTTTTTCGAAATAGCTTTCATGTTTTAAGACCAGGAGCTGATTGCGGGCAATTCGGCTTCCGAAGCTATTGTTCTTGTGGTAAATCGCGTCATAAGCCATGTTACACACGCTATTTGCCCCACCAAGCACAGCGCTCATACATTCTGTTGTAGTGCGCAAAAGATTGACATTATAATCGTACAGGGTCTTATTGCGGCGGGTGGGTTGTACAAGGATGTCACATTCAGCTTCAAAATTGTACTCGCTGCTCAAAGTTTCAAACAAAAAGCGAAGTGCTCTGATCTTTGCAATCTCGAAGAAATAATTAGGACCTGTTGCCAGAAGGAACTGAAATTTTAGCTTTTTTGGGACCTCTTCCTGTTCAGAAATATGATTCAAATATTCGTTTGCATGAGCAAGTGCATATGCCAGCTGCTGCGGAATGTTAGCTCCGGCATTTTGGTAGAGCGCTGCATCAATGGAAAGAAACGAGTCTAAATTTTCACATTTTTGGAGCAGAATATTAAGAACATTGTGATCTTCAGTCTTGTTCTCAAACCAGTTTCCTGTTCTTGCTAGGTGGCCTACGATGTCGAACTGCAGGTGCACTTTAGAGGGCTTCTTCACTTGCTTATCCAGTTGCAGAAAGAATGCTTCGGAAGCAAATTCCGGCTTCAGGTATACAGGAACTTCAGCAAGATCGATATCCTGAAAAAGCTGTTGCAGGTCTGTCTCTTCTGAAGGAAGAAGGAACCAAATGCTTTCTGCTCCCTTCCGAAGCGAGTCAAGTGCTCTTCTGTTCGCTTTTTCTGCAGTAGATACATAAATCTGTTCGGTGATATTCCAGCCTAAAGATGGTGCAAGCCGAACGGGCTGCGGAGTTTCATCGGGATGATAAAATGGCTTTACATTAATGCCATCCAATGATTTCCAGACCAGAGTTTCATTATAATCGGCACCTTTTAGGTCGTACTGGATCTTTTGTTTCCATTGTTTGGCCGATACTTCTTCAAACTCGCTGAATAAATTCTCTTTCATTTTAATTAAATTAAAAGACCTCCAAAAATGTCATTTTAAGAACCTATTCCTCTGCCTCCTTATATTCAATTATATAGATCTCTTCATTGTCTCTCTTCATGAAATACTCGCGGCGGGCGAATTTCTCCAGTTCAAGAGAATCACTTAAATTTTCAATTATAGCTTTGTCTTTTGAGATCTCATTGAGGTAGTATTCCCGGTTCTTTTCAAGATCATCAATCTCAAGATCGAGCTCGCGGTGAATAAGCCACGAATTACTATCCAGAAAGAGCATCCAGAAAGCAAAGGCCACTAATACGAGCAAATACTTATTGCTGGCTATACGAAACCATTTCTTCCTGCGAATCTCTTTCAATTTCATAGCCCGAAATATACAAAATTAGAGTAAACGCTGCCGAATAATGGTCTGAACAATATCAACAGCTACGGTATTATATCTATTGGTAGGGATAATGATATCGGCAAACTCTTTGGTGGGCTCAATGAACTGCTGGTGCATTGGTTTAAGCGTTGTCTGGTACCTGTTCAAAACTTCATCAAGATCCCGGCCCCGCTCGGCAATGTCACGTTTTAGGCGGCGAATGAGACGTTCATCACTATCTGCATGAACATAGATCTTGATGTCAAACATCTCCCTGATGTCGGGGTGGGTAAGAATCAGGATCCCTTCTACAATGATTACCTTACGCGGATCTATCTTTATGGTTTCGCCGGTACGATTATGTTCTTTAAAAGAATATACAGGCTGCTGAATGCTCCTTCCTGCCTTAAGTTCCTTTAAGTGAGAAACCAGCAGGTCGAAATCGATGGACTTTGGATGATCAAAATTGATCCTGGTTCGCTCTTCGTAGGTAAGGTGGCTGGTGTCCTGGTAGTAGGAATCTTGTGAAATGACATCCACTTCTTCGTTTTTCAGTTCTTCAATGATCTGATTTACTACGGTTGTTTTTCCACTGCCGGTACCTCCGGCGATTCCAATGATCAACATATTTCAAATTTTCGGCAAAGTTAATTATTTACCGTTTTATAAAATACGTTTTATTTTTCTATAGCGGCCACATCTTCTGGGGTTACAGGTTCTCCAAACTTGTTGCCCCAGGTGTTGTTGATGTAATTCAGAACATCGGCAGTTTCCCTGTCACTAAGGCCTAAAGCAGGCATTAGGTTGTCGTAAGCCACACCATTTACTTCAATAGGTCCTTTCAAGCCAAATTTTATGGCGTGAATTGAAGCTTTTTGCTGCTCCTTTAACCAATCGGAATCTTTTAAAGGAGGAAAAACTCCCGAGATGCCTTCTCCCCCAGAAAGATGACAGGAAGCGCAGAAATTGTTATAAATCTCCGCTCCCCTCGACATACTTTCCTGCATTTCCTGTGAATGTTGTTGTTGCGATACTTCGGCAGTCTTTTCGTTAGAAGTGTTTTTACAGCTGAAACTAAAGATAACCAGGAAAAAGAAAATAAATTTCTTCATTACTGCTTCGGAAGGATTTTTACGATTCCTATTCCTTCAACCGAAACATACAGATCTCCGTCTGGAGATTCCACGATGTCTCTTACACGACCAATTTGTTCAAGAATTTTTTCGCGTGCAGTGACCTCTTTTCCATTGAGGCTAAGATGTTCCACGTATTGGAATTTCAATGAGCCAACAAGTACATCTCCTTTGAGTTCTGGATATTTGTCTGAAGTCACAAAGACAAATCCGCTGGGAGCTATTGAAGGCACCCAGTAATAGAGAGGATCTTCAAAATCGGGTCCGGCGGTTTCATCAGTAAAGGAGGTGCCATCATAGTTGATACCGTAGCTCACGAGGGGCCAGCCATAATTTGCACCTTTTTTGATGACGTTGATCTCATCACCTCCCTGTGGGCCATGTTCATGCACCCAGACTTCGCCTGTTTCCTTGTTGAAGATCATCCCCTGTGGGTTCCTGTGACCATAGGAAAAGACTGCTTCTTTAGCTCCTGCCTCTCCTACAAAAGGATTGTCCTGCGGAATGCTGCCATCAAGGTTGAGCCTGTACACTTTACCGCCATCGCGGGTAAGGTCCTGAGGATTCACATCACGATCTCCACGATCTCCAACGCTGAAAAATAAATGTCCCTGCCCGTCGAAAGAGATTCGGGAGCCAAAGTGCTGGCCACGGGTAGAGTTGGGGACTGCTTTATATAAAACTTCTTTGTTGGTGAGCTGGTTATTCTCAAGTTTTGCACGCATAAGGGTGGTATTTCCACCTTCCCCTTCACCCTCTGTAGAAGCATAGGTGAAATAGATCCACCCGTCATTTTTGAAATCAGGACCTACTGCCACGTCAAGGAAGCCTCCCTGCCCCCTGTTGTAAACTTCAGGTGAAGCTTTTACCTGCTGTTTTTTTTCGTCCTTATAATGTATTAATTCGCCGCTCTTTTCGGTGATCAACATACTTCCGTCAGGAAGAAAGTCCAGACCCCAAGCGATCTGAAGATCGGGCACTACTACTTCAAATTCATATTCGGCAGTCGTTAATTGTTCTTCAGGAATGGTTACAGAAACTGTTTCCTGAATGGAATCATTCTCTGTGGCCTGTTGATCGACTTCTGCTTTTGCTTTTTCATTTTCCCCACAGCCTATCACAAAAGCGGCTGCAAATACAGGAACAAGTAATATCCTAATCTTCATAATAGAATTTTTGTTGATTCAAATATAGAAAGAAATTCAGGAAAATAACCAGAAGACAAAACAGATAATCTAACAGAATAAGCCTTTTTAGGAGGAATGCATCTGTTGAAAGTCTGCAGATAAATGGGAATTTACATGCTTTTAAAAATTACTAATGAATTGTTAATCTAAATACATTAGATTTGAAATTTTCCGCTGAACACATATAATTTACAGTCGATAACAATGGGACGCCTCATCAAGTTTTTATTCTGCCTTATTGGTATGATCATGATCATTCCTTCAAAAGCTGTAGCGCAGGCTCCAAATGCGCAGGTCTACAATAAATTTGATGAGCTTGTTAACCCTTCTAACACAGGTGTTTTTAATGGGATAGGGTATGAAGAAGTACATAGGACGATCAATGAAAATCACAAATTTTTTCTCACTACTGCATTTGTTGAAGGAACACTTTATTACAACGGGCAGCCTTATTTTTCTCAACTACTTAAATATAATGTTTTTGATGACCTGCTTCTAATCCAGGCAAAGGACAGAGGTAATCTTTCACTTTTCCAGTTAATAAAGGAAAAAGTAGACGGGTTTGAGATCAATGGCCACTATTTCACCAATATAAAATCCTCTGAAAGTGAGGAGTTAAACGGATTTTACGAAGTGCTCGCACAAAATGGGGAGATGCAACTTCTCAAAAAACACGCTCGAAATATTAATCAGCTCATAAAGGATCGCGTGGTTTACTATGAATTCAAACCAAAAGAGATGGGTTACCTCCTAAAGCATTCAGACAAGCTGTACGAATTTAATTCCAAAAGGGAAATCGTAAAACTTTTTCCTGATGCTGAAAAGAGCATTGGGAATTACTTTTCTTCCGAGAGAAAAACTTTGAAAATAAACAGAGATCAGTTCATGGTGAATCTTTTCCGTAATATCAATTTAGAAAATAGCTCCAAAGAATAAGGAATGAAAAATAATTTTCTGATATCCTTCATTTTAATTCTGAATTCATGGTCTATGTGGTCTCAAACAGAGCCGGTCGTAACTTTAGAGCTAAAGCAAACACCTGTTACAGAGGTCCTGCAACAAATAGAAGATCAAACTGATGTGAAATTCTATTTCCTCGAGGATTGGATACAGGATCTTAAAGCAACTGGTACGTACCAGAAGGCCAGGCTGCAGGTTGTGCTGGAAGAGATCTTTGCGAATACTTTGATCAATTATTACATAATGGACAGGCAGAGGGTGGTGTTGACAGAAAATGTGAGAATACATTCAAAATTACCTCCCGGTTTTTTTGGTAATGAAGAGAAAAAGGAAGATCAGAATGCACAGGCTGTGCCCTCTTTGATCAATCCAGGCAGGGTAGCCGATAATGGCGCAATGGAGACGGTGAGAATAGGGAGGGCAAATGGAGACGCTCAAAGTTCTTTTACCTTGTCTGGCAGAATAACATCGAAAGAATCGGGCGAGCCTCTTCCTGGGATAGCAGTAGTTGTGAGAGGTAGAAATGATCTTGGTGCTGTAAGTGACATAAACGGTCTTTATGAGCTAAAGCTGCCTCCTGGAGAAAATATCCTGGAGACAAAATCCATCACCACAGCAACTTTTCAGAAGCGCGTGCTCATCTTCAACAATGGAAGACTAGATATAGGCCTGGGAGAAAATCTCGAAATGCTACAGGAAGTCACTCTTGACGCGCAACGAAAAGAAAATATAAGAGAAGCTAATACAGGGGTGAACCAAATCAATGTACAGGAGATTAAAACCGTGCCATTAGTCCTGGGAGAGCGCGATATTCTAAAAGTTGCAACTACTTTACCGGGAATCACCACAGCTGGCGAAGGTGCTGCGGGTTATAATGTGAGAGGTGGTAAGGCAGATCAAAACCTCATTCTTCTCGATGATGCTGTCATTTACAATCCTTCCCATTTCTTCGGAATCTTTTCTGCCCTGAATCCTTTTACATCGGGTGAAGTAAAGATCTACAAAGGCAACATGCCTGCGGAATATGGTGGGAGACTTTCTTCTGTTTTTGATATAAGCACAAGAGATGCCACTACGCAGAAGTTTTCGGGAGAGGCTTCAATTGGTCCGGTAACTGGAAATCTGGCCTTAGAATTTCCTGTGATCAAAGATAAAGCAGGATTGCTGGTGGGAGGGAGAAGTACATATTCAGACTGGATCCTTAGATCTTTGGATGAAGAATCCCTCAAGAACAGCACTGCCATGTTCTATGACGTAGTTGCCAAATACAACCATATTCTCGATGAGAAGAGTGAGATCGAAGCCACGGGATATTTTAGTAGGGACGAATTCAGCATCACTTCAGATTCGATTTACAGCTACAGCAACAGGCTTGGATCCCTGAGGTATAACAGGACCCTTAATGACAGGCACGACGCCAGTTTGATAGTAAGTAATAGTGATTATGAATTTCAGATCGATTACGAAGGTTTCTCAGGTTTTGACAACTTTTCTTCAGCATATAACATCAACGAAACAGAGGTCAAAATTCATTTGAATTACCGTCATAATGAGACACATCAATTTGAATATGGAATTTCAGGAAAACTTTACAACATCCAGCCTGGAGAAGTTAGACCTCTTGGCGCAGATTCTGCTGTTGATCTCTTCCGAATTCCTAAAGAAAGAGGCTTAGAAACTGCCCTTTTTGCCACCGATAATTTTACCGTCAATGAAAAATTGCTGATCAACATAGGGGCACGGTATTCACAATTTGCGGCTTTGGGAGCCGGAACTGAAAATGTTTATGCCACAGGATTTCCTAAAAGTGAGGCCACTGTTATAGAACGAAAAACATATGGTAAAAATGAGGTAATGGAAACCTATGGAGGCCTGGAAGGACGAATTTCTGCCAGGTATTTTCTATGGCCAAGCTTTTCGGTTAAAGGAAGTTTCAATAATAGCCTGCAATATATCCATACGCTTTCCAACAATACTACCATTTCTCCAACAGATACCTATAAATTGTCTAATGGAAACATTGAGCCCCAAAAAGGAAGCCAGTACAGCCTAGGTCTTTACAAAAACTTCGACAATGATCTTTATGAAATGAGCATAGAAACTTATTTTAAAAAGGTGAGGAATATGCTCGATTTTAAAGTGGGAGCACAATTGTTCCTAAATGAAGCTGTAGAAACAGAAGTGCTTCAGGGGGAAGGGAAAGCTTACGGAGTTGAGATCCTGCTAAAAAAATCAAGAGGTGCGCTTAACGGATGGGTAGGGTACAGTTATAACAGATCCCTTATAAGGTTGGATGGTGAATACAGTGAGGAGCGTGTAAACAATGGAGAATATTTTCCTTCAAATTTCGATAAACCGCATGATTTCAGCTTCGTTGGGAATTACAAACTGACCAAACGCTTCAGCTTTTCTACAAATTTTGTCTATCAAACCGGTCGCCCTGTTACCTTCCCGGTAGGGCAGTACACATTTAATGGTCGAGATTATGTCTACTACAGTGAAAGAAATGCATATAGGATCCCCGATTATTATCGTTTGGATCTGAGTCTGAACATCGAAGGAAACCACAAAATAAAGAAACTGGCGCACAGTTTTTGGAACATTTCTGTTTATAATGTCCTGGGAAGGAACAATCCTTATTCTGTGTTTTTCGTCACCGAGGGAGGAGAAGTTAGGGCCTTGCAAAGTTCTATCTTTTCAATTCCAGTACCAACTATAACGTATAATATTAAATTCTGATGTCCATAAAACTGAGATCATATTTCTTTTTAAAGAATAACACGCTCTGGATGTTATTGTTCTTCGCCGGAACATTACAATCATGTGTCGAACCCTTTGACTTTGAACAGGAAACGTTTGAAAGTGCTTTAGTGGTAGAAGGAAGAATTACAGATAATGTTCAACACCACCGCATTGTTTTATCCAGAAGTTTTCGTTTTGAAGAGGAAAAGGCTGCACCAGAGGTAAATGCACAGGTTATAGTACAGGAAGAGGGGCAGCGGGAATATCTTTTCCAGGAGGTGGAACCCGGTATTTATGAATCGAGAGAGGAGTTTAGTGCAAAACCAGGAATGGAATACCAACTGTTGATCAATACCTCCAGTAATGAAGTTTATGCGTCTGAACCGACTGTGCTTACCCCGCAGTCCAGTATTGAAAATGTCACTGCCAGTAAGATCATAAATGAGGAGGGAGTTAGCGGAATCGTAATGCAAGTCGATAGCGGCAGCATACCGGGCGAATCACCATTTTTGATGTATGAATATCAGGAAGATTTCAAGATGGTTTCGCCAATGTCTGCTTTAAACGATTTTGATATAGTGAATGATCAAATAACTTTAGTTCTTAAAGAAAAGGAGGAATATACTTGTTTTGGGAGCGATAAATCCACAGATATTAACCTGGTCAATACCACTTTACTCGGAGGAAACAAGGTAAAAGGACATGTCCTGAATTTTATACCCAAGAATGATCCCAGAATTGCCCAGAGGTACAGCCTTTTAGTGAAGCAGTATGTATTATCGCAAAGTGCGTATTCTTACTATAACACCTTGAAGGATCTATCACAAGCGGAAAGTCTTTTTTCTCAAATACAACCAGGATTATTACAGGGAAATATGTACTCGGTAACCCAGCCGGATGAGCCTGTGATTGGATTTTTTAGTGTAGCTTCTGTAGCAACAAAAAGGATATTCTTTGACTTTCTGGATTTTTACTCTCTCTCTGAGGGAGGTGCAACCTTCGTGACCAATTGCCCAATTACCCGACCAGATGCTACCACCTTGAAAGCCTTGATCAGGGCGGGTGAGGTTAAATTTCTGGAGGAGGCCAATATGCAACCCCCAGATGAAGAAGGAGCAGGAGACTACAGAGTAGTTCCTCTGTATTGTATGGATTGTACTGTCTATGGCACCAATGTGGTTCCAGATTTCTGGGAGGAATAAATATTCGGTTAAAGAAAACTATAGGTTTTAAAGAATGAAGAAAAGAGATCTCAATATGTGGATAGGTAGGATAAGTGCTTTTTTGTTGCTGGTTCTAGCCATTCCTGAAAATTCCTTTTGCCAGATAAAGATGGCTGATGAGATGCAGGTGCGTGAAGCTTTAAAGTCTTTTCCGCAGGAGAAAGTTCATTTGCATTATAATTCCACCTTTCTTCTTTCTGGAGAATATTTGTATTATAAGATCTATCTTTTAAACAGTATATCAGGTCTTGAAAATTCACTAAGCAAAATAGCTTATGTGGAATTGAAGAGCGAGAATGGATCTTCTGTATTTCGGCAAAAGGTTAGGATTGATGGTGGAACGGGACAGGGAGATTTCTTCATTCCGGCTCATCTGCCAACAGGAAGCTATAAACTGTTGGCTTATACTCAGTGGATGCTCAATGAAAGCAATTGGGACAAAATTTTCCAGGGGGATCTCGTGATCGTAAATCCTTACACTTCAGATCGAACAGTGGATATACCGCGGGAAGGGATCAAAAATGACAGCATCTTATTCCAGGCGAAAAAGAGCCTGGATGATTTAAAAGAAGATCTGGCAGTTCCGAATTATGACAGAAGATCACAGGTGTCTGTAGATATCTCTCAATTTGCCGAGCTGGATCCTGAAGGCACTTATTCTGTTTCTGTTAGAAAACAATTGAAGGTAAAGGTTCCAAAAATGACAAATCCGGAAGAAATTTCCAGAACTTCTGGGAATATTTCTTTGTCTGGCTCAAATTCAGAAATTTTACTTCCTGAGGTACGAGGTGAGATCATTGCCGGTTACATCATTCCAAAAAATGTGAATGAAGTAGATGGGCTTCAAGACAAGCATGTAGCTTTATCCATTCCTGGGGAAAATTTTGAATTAAAAATTTCAGCTACAGATGAACATGGATTGTTTTTGTTTAACGTTGAAGCGGGCAGTGGAGGAGAAGAGGCGCTGATCCAGATTATAGGCAAAGACCGCGAAGACTTTATGATCGAATTACAGCCTTTTCCAGCCTTTGAACCTTCCGTACTATTTTCAGAATTTAAAATAGGTCCTGAAATTGAAGAGATCCTCGTTGAAGAAAGTGTATATAATCAGATCGAAAACGCCTATGCGGTAGTAAAGAAAGACACTGTCTCCAAGAAGCCTGGACAACTTCCATTTTATGGGGATCTTCTGGTAACTTACGAGCTTGGAGACTATACGAGATTCAATTCTCTAAAGGAAACTCTGGTTGAAATTGTAAGAGACATTACAGTGAAAAAGACAGCTGCCGGAGAATTATTGAAAACTCGAGGGGAGAACTCTTTAGTAGATTCCGAAATGCCCTCTTTACTCCTTGTAGATGGGGTGGTAGTCCAGGACCATGAACTTTTGATCAATTATCCAGCGAGATCGATCAGGTCAATAGGGATCCTTAGGGAGAAATATTTTTATGGTCCGCAGGTTTTCCATGGGATCATTCATGTAAAAACTATTGAAGGTAATTTTTTCGAACTTCTTGACAAAGAGGACTACACCTCGGCAACTCTTTTAAGGCCATTATTAACAAAGAGATATTTCAAACAGGAATATAAGGAGGGGAAGGAGGAAGAAAACCATATTCCTGACTTTAGAAGACAATTGTTATGGAACCCGAAAGTGATGGCGAAAAACGGGAGCATAGAATTCTACACTTCTGATGTTCCAGGGTTATATGAGTTAAATATTCAGGGTTATTCTTCAGCAGGCATACCTATTTCAGCAAAAAGAATTTTCAGGGTAAATTAAATAACTACCTAAAGGCTTCAAAACGGGATAAGAGTAAATAAAATTAGTTTCTAAGAAGATTAATTTCCTATATTTGCAGCCGCTTAGGAGGATTCAAAATTTTGAATTTAAGGTTCAAGATTCCCTTTTGAGTAAATTCAAATTTTAGATATTGAATTTTGAATTATTTCGGGGTGTAGCGTAGCCCGGTTATCGCGCCTGCTTTGGGAGCAGGAGGCCGCAGGTTCGAATCCTGCCACCCCGACAAAAAAATCCCTGCACGAAGGTGCAGGGATTTTTTGTTTCCACTAGAAAGGCTTTTGGACAAAGCAAAAATCACCTTTTTGACTCCCAGATCTTCTTGTTTGTTAGATCCAGGATCATAGGAGTGATGCTGGTTTTGCCATTTTTGACAGCCCAACGATCTGTTCCCTCCTCAACTTCTTCTATAGGAAATACAGTAAACCAATAATGTTCTCTACCCATAGGGTCTTCCTGTTGAATAACTTTTCCGTCATAATGCCTTATAGATTGACAGGTCCATGCAATCTCTCCCAGTGGTTTGCGAGGAAAGTTGATGTTGAGCAGTTCCATTTCGTATTCATGCATCACCTCTTTTAGGGCTGGCTTCACGTAAGGTTCCAGGGCATCGAAATCAGGTTCATCGTCGCCTACAGATACACTTAATGCAATACCTCTAATACCAAAAAGAACCGCCTGTCTCGCAGCCGATAATGTCCCTGAATGCCAGGCCGAGTTTCCCAGGTTGGAGCCTATATTAATTCCTGAAAGTACCAGGTCAATGTCGTCAAATAAATGAGTGCCCAGTGCCACACAGTCGGCCGGAGTTCCACTAACGCGATATGCCTCCATGCCTTCAAAGTGGATGGGAGATCTTTTATAGGTTATGGGTCGGGCAGAAGTGATCGCCTGTCCCATAGAAGATTGTTCCACATCGGGCGCCATCACAATAACCTCCCCATATTCTGCAGCACATCTCGCCAGGGAGGAAAGCCCGGGGCTGTAAATTCCGTCATCATTAGTTACCAGGATCTTCATCATTCTCTTCTTTAAAACATTCAATATTTAAATTACAAAACTTTGGGAAAAAAGTACCAAGAGGAATTATAAGTCTATGTTAAGAAGCATCTTGAAGTGTTGCTGCCTGATTAAATTTATTAAAAAGTTTAAAATATGAAGAAGGCTGTCCTTATCCACAATCCTACGGCAGGTTCTGGAGAACACGAGAAAGCAGAGGTGAAGAAAATGATAACATCTGCAGATTATGATGTAACATATTTTTCTACAGATCAACCAGGCTGGCAGGAATTTACTTCAAAAGATCCTGAGATCATTTTTGTGGCAGGAGGAGATGGTACCGTTCAAAAACTAGCGCAGACCCTACTTATCTCAAAAAATGCTGAGGTCTCAAAAATTCCTGTTCAGATCCTCCCTTTTGGAACAGCCAACAATATCGCTCATACCTTAGAGATTCCGTCAGAAATAAACAGCGAAAACCTGAAGAAAGAAAAGCAGGTAAAAAGTTTCGATATAGGTCAGATTTCAGGAATTGACTCTTTTGATTTTTTTATAGAAGGGATGGGGTTTGGCATATTTCCGAAGCTCATAAGAGAAATGGAAAAGAATGAAGTGGAAATTGAAGATCCCGATAAGGAGTTAAGGGTCATCCTTATGAATTTAATTGAAATCGTGAAAGATTTTGAGGCAAAAGAGGCAGAGATCATTATAGATGATGAAGCGATAAAAGCAAATTTTCTCCTGGTTGAATTGCTGAACATCAAGTTCATTGGGCCACAATTTTATTTAGCTCCGGAAGCAGATCCAGGAGACGGGAAATTTGATCTTGTGGTCATTCCTGAAGAAAACAGGGCGTTGTTAGTGCAATACCTGGAAGATTTGCTTCAGGGAAGAAAAAACGAAACCTCCTTAAGATCCCTCTCTAAAACCTATCGGGGAAAAAAGGCAGTTTTACAGTGGAAAGGTGAGGAGGTGCATGTCGATGATGACCTGTTAAAGCATTATAAGAATGAAAAAATAGTAGTTGAAGTAGATCCTGGCAGACTCCAATTTCTTGTTGAGGATTAAAGCTGGTCCTTAAAGTGTAGGGGTTGAAGCTACTTTCTTCAGGATGTCCTGACTGATGGGTTTACTTATAAAACCTTTTACTTCCTGGTAAGACTTTGCTCTTTCCTGGTCTTTGCTGTAAATTGAAGAGGTGACGATGTAAATATCACAGCTGTGATAAATATCAGGGCAACATGACTTCAGGTTATCCAGGAATTCCCACCCATCAAGGCTCGGCATATTGACGTCCAGCAGGATGATGTCGGGACTTATTCCTTCTTCCTTAAAAGATCTCAATGCCATTTGAGGATCATTGAACAAATGGTCGGCTTCAAAAAGGCCACTTATGCTTATCATTTTCTTTACGATGATCCTGTAGATGTCATCATCGTCCACTACTGCGATCGTCTTTTTCACTGGAATTTGATTTTAAATGTAGTGCCAATCCCAGGGGTGCTTTCCACTTCAATTTCGCCACCCATGGCTTCCACCTGGTGTTTGGTTATAAAAAGTCCGATGCCCCTGGAGTCTCTTCGGTTGGTAAAGGTCTTGTAAAGACCAAACAGCTTATCCATATTTTTTTCAAGGTCAATTCCAATTCCATTATCTGAAATGTGAAGGATCCATCTTCCGTTTCTTTCAGTAGCCCTGATCTCAATAACAGGTTTTCTATTTTCATCGCTGAACCTCAAAGAATTCGAAATAAAATTGAGCAACACGCTCTCTAGATAAGCCGAATTAAAATAAACCCTCGCCCCCTCTGGAATCTCCACGATCATTTCTGCTTTCTTTTCACGAATTTGAATTGAAAGATTCTCTATGGTTTTGTTTACAAATTCCTGAAGGTTAAGGTTTTCCTTCTTCAAATTGGGACTATTCTGAATGGAAACTACTTCATTGAGATGATGTAAAGTCTGGTTGAGATTTGCGGTAACTTTAGTAAGAAGTTCAACATAGTGTTCCTTTTCTTCCGGAATTTCACTCATACCATACAGGTCCAGGATGGACTGTATGTTAGTAGAATGCGACCTCAAATCATGGGAGATGATGTATGAGAAATTGACCAGTCTTTTATTTTGATCTAACAGCACCTTGTAGGATTTCGTCAGTTGTAATTCTGCTTCTTTGCTCTTCGTGATATCTTCAATAATGGCAATATGATTAGAAGGCTCCTGGCCCGGGTGCCATAAGGGAGAAACAGTAAGTTTGATCCAACCTACCGTACCATTTTTCCTAATGGCTCTTTTTTCCAGGCTGTACTCCTTGATCTCCCCCTGCAGTAATTTTTGCATGAGCTTCTGGTTTTCCTCAATATCCTCGGGATGTGAAAGCTGCCTGAAACTCATTCCGGTAATTTCTTTTTCTGAATAGCCCGAAAAGTTTCTGAAACGCTTATTGGTTTCTATGAAGGTTCCGGTTCTTGTGTCCATTCTGGCCATTCCCACTGCCGCCTGATTGAATATTTTCTTGAACCGAAGATTACTGTTAAATATCTCAATGTTCTGCGCATCGACCATTGCCTGAAGTCTCTCCGGGCGTTTCATGATCTTTACGGTACGATGTTTTAACCAGAATGCTAAAAATAAAAATAGTACGCCTAGAGGAAGCAGACTTATGAAAGGAACAAATTTGTTTTCAGGCGCAATATGAATCTTCCAGTTTCCGTCGGTGAAAAGAATTTCTTCGGAATAAGCATCAGATGATAAGTCTTCATCTAGGAAAAAAGTGGCAATTCCAGTATCTGGATCTACCTTTGAGAACTGAAATTTATAATCTTTGGAATTCAATTTATTGAAACCGGCATGCTTCAGGAAGTTCTCGAACTTAATGATCACGGCAGAAAATCCCCAGAACTCATCTTCAATAAAAACGGGCAACCTGCCTACCACAGCTAATCCACCTTGTTTAAGCTCAATAGGACCGGCAAAATACATTTTCTTTTCATCAATAGCTCGTAAGGCTTCCTTGTTGCGGGTCTCGTCCTTCAGAATGTTATAATTGAGAGCCGCTTCGTTCTCCTCCAATGGGTAAACATGAGTGATCACACCATTTGGCACCAGTTGAATAGCATCAAGAAATGGATTTGCCTCCAGAAGTTGCTTAGCCTTGATCTCGAAATCATTGATCTCTCCGTTGTCACCGATCAATAAAGCCTGACTTAAGGCAGCCGAATAACTACTTTTTAAGACCTGGGAAATATTATTATCTATAACCTGTATGATTCCGCGCATCTCGCGGCCCCGTTCCTCATGCAGAATTTGATATCGTTGCCAGTAAATAAAAGCTCCCAGGAGCAAGACGGTGAGAAAAACTAAAAATCCGGCCAGTACCGGTTTGTCGGATTTTAGGGGAAATCCTGTTTTTTTAAAGCTCATGCTGGTTTTAGCTATTAAACAGCAAGTCTAATACTAATAATTCTATTAAGAAAATTTTAACAGCTAAAACTTCAGGTTTTTGAGCCTGTTATGAAGAATTGAAGAGGTCATTTCAAATTGTATTAAAAAACGTACATAAGGAAATAGCTATCAATCATTTTCAATCTCTAAGGAGTAAAATAACAAGTATTTCAGCATCTTAACGTTTAGTTTTGTTTTCGATCTAAAATTTAGGGATATTTATGGAATATAAATTATTTATAATGAAAAATTCTGCTGTTCCGTTTAAGAAATTTGCTCCAAAAAAATCCTTTTTGATTTTTTTGTTTTTCTCCTGCTCAGTAGTACTTTTTACAGGATGCCAGGATAAGAATTATGCAGAAGTTCCTGAGACTCCAGTTACTGCTGCTGCTGAAACTCAGGATCAACAAGTGGAAAGAGGTAAATACCTTGTCACCACCATTGGTTGTGCAGATTGTCATTCTCCCAAGAAATTTGGAGAAAAGGGGCCGGAAGAAATTGAAGGGTTGCAACTCTCAGGATTTCAGCAGGGGCAAGAGCTACCAAAAGTAGATATGTCTCAGCTGCCGCTTGGTTATATGGTCATGAATGGAGATCTTACAGCAGCTGTTGGTCCCTGGGGCACCTCTTTTTCTGCAAACATCACTTCTGATGAGACCGGTATTGGAAACTGGAGTTTGGAACAATTCAAAACCGCCTTGCGCAAAGGAAAATTCAAGGGACTTGAAAATTCCAGAGAACTTTTACCTCCTATGCCCTGGTTCAACTTTGCGCACCTTACAGACGAGGACCTGGAGGCTATGTTTGCCTACCTGCAAAGCACTAAACCTGTCGAAAATGTTGTCCCGGCACCAATTCCACCCACGCAACTGGCGCAGAAATAGGGTGTCAAAAATGGCATTTTTGGAAGGTAAAAAAAAGGCCTCTGCATTGCAGAGGCCCCGGCCGTCCCCGACCAACCTAAACTTAAACAAAAATCTACTGAACCTATTCCCAGTATTGAGGTTTGGCCTCATTGGTAAGCTGATTCCAATATGCCGGCGTTACCTTTCGACCATCAAATGTTTTTAGTTTTCGTTCAAACACTGCGACTACAGGGTTAAAAGTAATATCTGTTACTCCAAGGGTGTAAAGCTGGGGCTCTTCAGGAGTTTTTCTCTTTTCTTCCTCTACCAAAACCTCAAATTGGTTGTGCTCGAGAAGTCGGGTGAGAAATTCCTTCCTGTCTCCATGGATCTTTTTCTCAATGAAGCTCACTCTTGTTTCTCCAATGCTTCCGAAGCTATGTTTTCCATCTAATGCCATAATTTTTTAATTTAAAACTGCACTTAATTGATGTATGTATTCGTACAATGGGCTATAGAGGCCGAGGGCCAGGATTCCCACTACTGTTATAAGCAGGCCAAGTCTCATGTACAATTTGTTTTCAAAAAACGGGATTGGATCTTCCCCTTTTCGCACGAACATTGCTCTTATCACCAGCAGGTAGTAATAAAGAGAAATGGTTACGTTAATCACCGCCAGAAAGACCAGCAGGTAATAACCTTCACTGGCTGCTGCCGTGAAGAGGAAGAACTTTCCGAAGAAACCTGCTACCGGCGGAATTCCCGCTAAAGAAAAAAGTGCCAGCATCATGACGAGACTCAACTTCGGATTAGTTCTGTAAAGCCCTTCATAATCCTTCATATTCTCTTTTCCTGTTTGGGTGGAAATAGCCTGCACAACTCCAAATGCTGCCAGATTGGAGAAAATATAAATGGTTACAAAGTAAATTACTGTTGCAGTTCCCAACAGGCTTCCGTTTATAAGCCCCAGGAGAATAAATCCTGCCTGTGCAATGGAAGAGTAGGCAAGGAAACGTTTCATGTTCTCCTGTCTAAGGGCAAAGATATTGCCAATAAACATAGTAGCCACTGCAAGCACAAAAAGCATAGGCTCCCAGATGTGCATTAATGGCTTAAGCACGGTGAAAAGCAGGATCATCAATATAAAGGCTGCAGCACCTTTGGAGATCACAGAAAGGTATGAGGCAATGCCAATTGGAGCTCCCTCATAGACATCGGCAGTCCAGAAATGGAAGGGCACAAGGGAAATCTTAAATGCGAGTCCGGCGAAGAACAGTAAGAATCCAAGAATGGTAAGGTTCTCCGCAGTCAAGGTAGTTAGTATATCCTCAAAATAGATGGAACCGTTGGTGGCATAAAGCATGGTGATCCCGAACAGGGATACTCCCGAAGCCAAAGCTGCCGAAAGAATGAATTTGATTCCGGCCTCGCCCGATTCTCTTTTGATGATTTCAAAGGCCGCAAGAGCAGCAACGGGTAGGGTGGAAAGTTCCATTCCTATGTAGAACATAAGAAAATCGCCTGCAGAGATCATAAAATATATTCCCAGCAGGGAAGCGAACAACAGGATGAAAAATTCTGTTCCTCTTTCCTGATTCATCATATTCTTTTCCAGCCATTCCGCCGACTGAAGTAAAAGAGTGAAAACGCCGATGTTAAAAACGCCTTTAAAAAAGTGGATCATGTCATTACTCCTGAACATTCCTCCAAATAGAAAACTTTCAGCAAGAGGTAAGAATCCTATTGCGGTATGTATTCCAAAGAAAATCAAAGCCAGGTGCAGAATACTACTTTTCTTACGATCGAGAATTGCTATCTCGGCAATGATGAGCAGCAGGATGATCGCCAGTAGGGAGATCTCGTGCCGCATTAGTAAAAAACTACTCAGTTCCATTTTCTATTCTTTTAATTTATAGCACTCCCTGGATGAAGGGCTGAAGGCTTTCCATAATTAAATTGCTTATCCACAATGGAGCTACACCAATTCCTATAATGGGGATCAACAATAACATAATTCCTGTTTTTTCATACCAGGTGGTAGATTCAAGTTTTGTATAGGCTTCATTCTTCACCGGGCCCATGAGCATTATTCCAACCACCCGCAGTACATATACTGCAGTTACCACTATTGCTGAAATAGAGACAATGGTGGCGATCCTGTAGAACATGCTGTCCTGCTGAAATGCACCCATAAAGATGTTCATCTCAGCGACAAATCCGCTGAATCCGGGTAGCCCCAGCAAAGCCATTCCGGCAATTACGTAGATTACCGAAATAAAAGGGATCACCTTAAGCAAGCCACCGAGTTTTGTAATATCCCGGGTGTGCGTCCTACCGTAGATCATTCCGATCAAAGCAAAGAACAGGGCCGTCATGAATCCGTGAGACAGGGATTGTAAGATGGCTCCATTCCAGGCTGTTTTATTCAGCATGAGCAGCGCGAAGGTGACCATCCCGAGGTGGCTCACAGAAGCGTAAGCGTTAATATATTTCAGATCGGTTTGACGCAGGGCAGCAAAGGCGCCATAGATTACCCCGGTAGCCGAAAGTATGATGAAGAACCAGCTCCACTCTAATGCTCCTGCAGGAAGCAGGAACATAGCTACTCTAAAGATTCCGTAGCCTCCAAGCTTCATCAAAACTCCGGCGTGTAACATGGAAACTGCAGTAGGCGCAGAGGCATGTCCATCAGGTGACCAGGTATGGAAAGGAAATAGAGCTCCTAAAATGGCAAATCCGATAAAGGTTAAAGGGAAGAACAGCTTCTGCGCTTCAAAAGGAATGTTCACCTTGGCGATCTCAAGGATATTAAAAGTTAACGCTCCGCCATCGGCATTTGAATTGAAATAGATCCCAAGGATTCCCACCATTAAAACTGCGGAAGCTCCCATCAACATCAAGGTGAGCTTCATAGCAGAATACTCTTTGTTTCCGGAACCCCAGATGCCAATTAGCAGGTACATTGGGATCACGGCGATCTCGTAAAACACAAACATTGTAAAGAGGTCTATAGAAATAAAGAACCCGTAGACTCCGGTAGCCAGCACGATCAGGGAAATAAAAAATTCCTTGGGTAATTCTTCCATTTTCCAGGAGATAAAGACTCCGGCAAGAACGATGATGGAGGTAAGCAGGACCAAGGAAACTGAGATTCCGTCCACTCCAATATTGTAATGGATATTGAATTGTTCAAACCAAACCAGGTCTCTGGTGAAGAGCATTACAGCATCATTGACTGCTCTCTCCCTGAAGTATGCGAATAATAGGTTTATAGCCATTCCCAGCTGGATCAATCCACCAATCATGGATACGATCCTTGCTTGTTTTAGATCTTTGGTGAAGACCAGTGCCAGGATCACCAGAACCGGAACAACGACAAATAGAGTTAAAATATCCATAACACTTTAGTTAGTATAAATGTAAATGAAGACCAGGGCGAGGATGACTACCCCTCCAATAAAGCCGAAAGCATAGTCCTGCACCCGACCTGATTGCCAGCCTTTGATCTTTCCCGAGATCACAACAGTTTGATTTCCTATTCCTTCCATGGTGGCATCAACCACTTTTTTATCAAATTTTGCAATGGGAGCAGCTACATTCTTAAAGAAGATGGTCCTTGCCATGAAGAGATAGATCTCGTCAAAATAGAATTTGTTTGTTGTCCACTTGTAAAGGGATCCAAATGCCATCGCAAATCGCAAAGCCAGATCGTTCTCCTTTTTGTAGAAGATCCAGGCAAGGAAAATTCCCAACGCACCCACCGCTACAGCAATAGCTGCAAGAGGTAAATTTAAATGAGCTTCAAATCCCGCTTTATCTGCAGTTACTAATTCACTAAAGGGCACGAAGCCTGCTGTAATTGTAAGCACTGCCAGAACAATAAGCGGAATGGTCATGGAAGCAGGGGATTCATGCGGAGTATGAGCATATTTTGTGTCCTTACCCCAAAATATTCCGAAGTAAAGCCTGAACATATAGAAAGCGGTTAAACCTGCTACAAAGACACCCACTCCATAAATGAACTGACTGTTGCTGTAAGCTGCAACAAGGATCTCATCTTTACTCCAGAACCCGGCCAGTGGTGGAACTCCTGCAATAGCAAGAGCTGCAATAAGGAACGTAATGTTGGTCACTGGCATATATTTTCGCAATCCTCCCATGTCCTGCAGCAAATTACTGTGTACCGCGTGGATCACAGAGCCTGCTCCAAGGAAGAGTAAGGCTTTGAACATGGCGTGGGTGAAAAGGTGGAACATGGAAGCCATGTAACCTACACCTTCGTGTCCGTCAAAGCCGGAAACACCGAGCGCCATCATCATGTAACCAAGTTGGGACATGGTTGAAAAGGCGAGGACTCTTTTAATATCGGTTTGAGTAATGGCAATGATAGCAGCAAATAAGGCAGAGAAGGCACCTACATAAGTGACGATCTGCAGCGAAAATCCATCTTCAACCATATAGAACATCGGGAAGAGGCGGGCAACGAGATATACACCGGCAACAACCATGGTTGCGGCGTGTATCAAAGCGGAGACAGGGGTAGGTCCTTCCATCGCATCGGGTAACCAGATGTGTAGCGGGAACATAGCCGATTTCCCCGCACCACCCATAAAGATGAGGATCAGTGCCCAGGTGATCACCGAAAGCCCCATAAAGGAAGAGGACGCCCAGGTGAGGATCGCAGGTCCTTCAGGATCATTTAGTAGTTGAAAGTCAAAAGTGTTGGTATAAAAGCCGATGATAAAGATCCCGATCAAAAATCCGAAGTCGGCAAAGCGGGTAACAATAAAGGCCTTTTTAGCAGCTGCAATGGCCGAAGTTTTTGTATAATAATATCCAATGAGCAGGAAGGAAGATACCCCCACCAATTCCCAAAATATATAGATCTGGAACAGGTTCGTGGCGAGTACCAGTCCGTACATTGAGAAGGTGAAAAGAGAAAGGTAGGCGAAGAAACGGGTATAACCATCATCGCCTTTCATGTAGCCTCTACTGTAGATGTGCACCATTAGGGAGACGGTGGAAACTACGATAAGCATCATTACCGAAATTGGGTCCACAAGCACACCCATGTCTATATGCAGTGTATCGGTAAAATTGATCCAGACCGTTTTCTCTATAAAGGTTTGATAAGCACCATTAGCTTTTCCGGAAACAAAAAAATATTGCCAGGCAGTATAGTAGGAGAGGAGGGTGGAGGTAGCCAAACCTGCCACACCAATAACGCCCGATGCTGCCGGTTTGATCTTATGGCTGAAGATCCCGAGGACCAGGAAGACGGCCAGGGGGATCGCAGGAATTAAAAGAAGGTTGATGAGGTTCATTTCTTTTACAGATTAATGCTTCATGGTTTCAGTTTCGTTAACTTCTACAGAGCCTGTTCGCCTGTAGATGTTGATGATAATAGCCACTGCCAAAGCAGTTTCGGCCGCGGCTACGGCTATGATGAAAATGGAGTATACCATTCCCTGCAGAAGCTCGGGATAGAGGTACTTATTGATCACCACAAAATTTATTATTGAAGAATTCAGGATCAACTCCAGAGAGATGAGGATTGAGATGAGATTCTTTCGGGTAATAAACCCATATACTCCAATGAAGAACAGAATTGAAGTGAGGGTGAGGATTTCGTTTATGCTTACGCCCAGGATCATAGGTTTTATATTTATCGGCAACTGCCGGATGTGTTCAAATTATTCTGGTTCAAAAATGTCATTTTAGACACCTATTTCTTCTTCAGGTACTTTCTCTTCATTAACTTCCTTCGAGATCTTCTGAAGGATCTTTTCGGGATCTATTTTTTCAAGGGGAGGTTGCTTAATTGCTCTTCCACCTTTTGCGATCACAATAGCTCCTATCATTGCTGAAAGCAGCAGTACACTTATCACTTCAAAAGGCAGAATAAAACCCTGTTTTTTGAAGCTGAGCAGCGCTCTTCCAATTTCTGCTGTGGTAGTAGTTGTAGTCACTCCGGCTGCTTCAAAAGGATGCGCATAGATGGTTGCCAGGAAAACACTTAAACCCAGCAGGCAAAGTAAAACAGAGATCGTTTGCCTGTATTTCCCGGCCACTTCCAGTTCCATTTCTATATGCTGAATAAGAAGGACAGAGAAAATGATGAGGACCACGATCCCCCCGGCATAAACCGTTAGCTGAATGGCAGCAAGGAAGTTGTAATCCATCTGAAAATAGAGTCCGGCAGCTCCTATTAAAACGAAGAGGAGATATACTACCGACCGAAGCATTTTCCGGCTGCTCACCGCGGCAATTGCCGAGGTAACCATAATTATTGCTAGGATGTAAAATATTACTTTTTCCATGGCTTATTCTTCTACGCCGGCTCTAACCTTTGACCCGGGTTTGTTTAATATTCTCGTAAGCTTTGTCCTGTCGTAAACAGAATTTTCGAAATTTTGTCCCCATTTTATAGCATCCGAAGGGCAGGCATCTACACAAAGTCCGCACTGGGTGCACATTCCAAGGTGGTAGATATGTTGATCTATAGCTTTTTTCTTTTTACCGGTCTCAGGATCGATCACGCGGTCCCAGATAATTTCAATACTTCCGTTAGGGCAGGCGAGTTCACATTTCTGGCAGCCGGTACAGCTGTGTTCATTGTTCTCATCATGCGGCATGACCACTTCCCCACGAAAGCGTTCGAACATCTTTAGCGTGTCGCGATTGTCTGGGTACTGCTGAGTAATAGCACCTTTACGGGCATTTAGAAAATACTTGCCGGTAACCTTCATCCCTGTGAGGAGGGTAGCAATTCCGTGGTATATATTAAAGAAATAACCCATAGCAATTAGATTTGAATGGTAAGGTTAAGCCATACGATCACGGCCATTAGCACCAGGTTTACCAGGTTGATAGGAAGCAGGTATTTCCACTCGAGCGTTAACAACTGATCAACTCTTAACCTCGGAAAAGTCCAGCGGAACCACATCATGAGGAACACCAGCACAAAAGTCTTTGCAAGGAACCATAAAAGCCCCATCCATGGCAGGGAATCTGTGATCCCGAAAGGAGATAACCAGCCTCCAAAGAAGATCGTGGTGGCGATAGCAGCAATGATGAACATATTGATAAACTCCGCCAGGAAGAAGTAAGCGAACTTCATCCCTGAATATTCGGTATGATATCCTGCCCCAAGTTCAGATTCGGCTTCGACCATGTCAAAGGGAGCACGGTTGGTTTCGGCTGTACCTGCGATCATATAGATCATGAAAGCGATGATGGCGGGAATATGTCCCTGCACGATCAACCAGCCGCTCTTTTGTACTTCAATAATTTCAGAAAGCTGAAGGCTGCCGGTAAGGATCACCATGGTAAGTAGTGAAAGCCCGACGGATAATTCGTAACTCACCGTTTGCACTCCGCTGCGCATGGCGCCAATAAGAGCAAATTTGTTATTGCTGCTCCAGCCTCCCAAAAGAATGCCTATCACTCCAATAGAGGAAATGGCGATTAGAAAGAAGATCCCGATGTTGATGTCAAAAGCCTGAAGGTCTTTGGTGAATGGAAAAACAGCTAGAGCCATTAAGGAGGTGACTATGACGAAGTAAGGGGCGAGGTTGTAGAGGAATTTATCGGCCTTCACTGTGCCTGTAAGTTCCTTGGACACTAGCTTTAAAGCATCGGCAATGGTTTGAAATAAGCCCAGGTAACCCACCCTGTTCGGACCTATCCGAAGCTGAAACCATGCAGCTACCTTTCTTTCAAGCAATACCAGGAATAACCCCAGCACTGCAAAGACAGAAAGATAGATCAGGGCGATCATGGCCATATTTAACACCCCTGTATTTATAAACCAATCGATTATGGTTGAAATGCTGTTCATTTTTGTCAGGTTAACGATCAATATCAGGTACAACAATATCTATAGTGGCCATGGTAGCGACCAGGTCTCCGATTTTCCCGCCTACTGCAATGTGGTTGAGCAGGGAAAGGTTGGACAGCCCCGGAGAACGGAATTTCACCCGGTACGGATTCTTTGTTCCGGTGCTAATGATATAGACACCGAATTCCCCTCTGGCGGTCTCGACCTTCTGGTAGAAATCTCCTTTTGGCAATTTAATCACCGCGTTGGTCGCAACCTTGAAATCACCTTCAGGAATGTTATCAATGAGTTGTTCGATAATGTTTAGAGATTCCCACATCTCGGCAATTCTTACCTTGTATCTTGCGAAGGAATCTCCGGCAGTATCGAGAGCTTCAGTGAAATTCACCTTCTCAAGTGCACTGTACGGGTGATATTTTCGGACGTCACAGGAATATCCCGATGCTCTTGCCACAGGGCCTGAGGCGCCAAAATTGATCGCATCTTCTTTAGTCAAAATACCTACTCCTTTTGTTCTTTTTTGGAAGATGATATTGCCGGTGAGGAGCCGGTCGTATTCAGGAAGTTTGGATCTAAAGTGAGGAATGAACTCCTTGACCCTTTTTACAAAATTGGGATGTATATCCTGCATCAATCCGCCGGGAACGTTATAGTTCATTGTTAAACGGGCACCACAGGTCTCTTCAAAAATATCGTTTATCATTTCCCTGTCCCTGAAGCCGTAGAAGTAAGAGGTGAGGGCACCAACATCCATACCCATCACGCCCCACCAAAGAGTGTGAGAGGCAATTCGGGTCAATTCTCCCAGGATGGTGCGAATGACTTTTACTCTCTCGGGGATCTCCAGTTCCAGCGCTTTTTCAACGCAGAGGCAAACTGCTTCGTTATTGATATGAGATGAAAGGTAATCAAGCCTGTCTGTAAGATGAACTATTTGCTGATAGCTGTTACTCTCGCACATCTTTTCGATGGAGCGGTGAATATATCCCAGGTCGGGTTCTACCTTTTTAATGATCTCCCCGTCGATGGTAAGCAGCAGTCGCAAAACTCCGTGGGTTGCAGGGTGTTGCGGCCCCATGTTGATGAAGTATTCTTCAGACTTAAAGCCTTTTTTTATTGTGGTAGGTTCTAAAGTAGCTGTTTCCATAATTCCTATTTTACAACCATGTTTGTTTCATCAACATAATCCTTCCGAAGCGGGAAACCTTGCCAGTCTTCGGTAAGGAACAGCCGTTTTAAATTGGGATGTTTGCTAAATTTTATTCCGAAGAAATCGTAAACCTCCCGCTCGTGATAATTGGCTGTAGCCCAAAGATCCTGTACGGAGTCAAAAACAGGATTTTCACGGTTTGTCTGCACTTTCACTACAAGAGTGTGACGGTGCACAGTTGATTCCAGGTGGTAAACCACTCCGAATTCTTTTCCGTAATCCACTCCGGTGAGACAGAACAGATAATCAAAATGGGTTTCGGGATTATTTTTAAGCAGTTGCATGAGTTCATGCAGCTGTCCCGGTTCAACATTAACAGTGAGGTATTGAGAGCCTTCTTCAGAGAATTGCGGCTGAGGAAATTCGGGATCGGGAAACCAGCTTAAAATGGTTTGTTGTATTGCTTCATTTGTCATAGCCATTTCATTTTAAATTCCTTCATCAAAACCATCAATTGGATTAGCTTTTTCCAGTCTTTTCTCTTTCAGGATCTTTTGCTGCAGCATGATCATTCCGTCGAGCAGCGCTTCAGGTCGCGGAGGACACCCTGGAACATAAACATCAACCGGGATCACGTGATCTGCACCCTTTACGACCGAATAAGAGTTGTAAAAGAATGGTCCGCCGCTAATGGCGCAGGCACCCATGGCTATGACATATTTTGGTTCGGCCATCTGGTCGTACAAACGCCGTAGTACCGGAGCCATTTTTGTGGTGATAGTTCCCGCAATAATAATAAGGTCGGCTTGCCTGGGGGATGGGCGTGCAACTTCAAAACCAAAGCGGGAATAATCATGACGTGCAGCACCCGTCTGCATCATCTCAATTGCACAACAACTGGTGCCGAAATAGAGCGACCAAAGAGAGTTGGCACGTCCCCAGTTAATCACTTTATCAAGAGAGGTGACCAGGATATTCCCACCGTTTCCTGCAGGAATTACGTCTCCCGGAAAATCTGCCGGAATTCTGCCTTTTTGGGCAGCCTGTTCTTTATTGTTTACTATTCCCATTTCAATGCTCCTTTTTTCCATGCATATGCTAATCCCAAGCCCAGGATGAAGAGGAAGATGAGGATCTCTACCAGGGCAATACTTCCCATTTCTCCAAATACCACTGCCCACGGCACCAAAAAGGCAACTTCCACGTCGAAAATGAGAAAGAGAATGGCGAAGAGGTAGTAGCCTACTTTAAACTGAACCCAGGTGGGTCCTATAGTGGTCATTCCACTTTCATAGGGCTCCCTCTTGGCAGGGTTGTCAGATTTTGAAGAGATGAGATTGGAGAGGAAGTTGGCGCCGGCGACCAAAAAGATCCCCGCGATAAGAAAGACTATGATTGCTTCTGAACCCATTTTGATACAGGTTTATTTGTTAATAAAATTAACGTTTCAGTTGCAGGTAAGAACTGATCTTCATCAGTTCTACGCTACTTTACTTCATAAGTTTCTCCTGAAAAAAACAAATCGTCTGTCTGTTTAAATTTTGACTTTGACTTTATCTGCGCAGTGAGCGCATCTTCTCTCTCTTCCAAAGTCACATCGTCATAACTTCTAATGATTCCGGTTACCAATGGATACTCAAGTCTTACCAGCATTTGATGCATGGTAGGATCTTTCTCTTTGGCATCGTGAACCAGGATGTCTTCTTCAGTTACTCCATTCTCACCTATGGTCACAACCTCCAGTTTTAGCTTGTTAAGCACCAGTCCTTTGTTGCGCTCTTTTCCGAAGATCATGGGCTTCCCATGCTCCACGAACAATTGTTTGTCTTCTCTTACCGACTTGTCTGTGTACTTTACATAGCAGCCGTCATTGAAGATCACGCAGTTTTGAAGGACCTCTACCAAAGAGGTGCCTTTAAATTTTTCTGCTTCAATGAAAATATCTGTCATTTCTTTTGGCGCATTTCCGCCTATACGAGCGAAGTACCTCGCCTGTGCACCTATGGCCAATTCACCCGGGGAGAATGGAGGCTGAGTATTCCCAAATGGAGAGGATTTTGTTTTTTGGCCTACTAAAGAAGTAGGGGAGAACTGTCCTTTTGTTAGTCCGTAGATCTCGTTGTTGAACAGGATGATATTTAGGTTGATATTGCGTCGCAGCACGTGAATGAAATGGTTTCCGCCAATTGCCATACTATCGCCGTCCCCGGTGATCACCCATACGCTGAGGTTTGGATTGGCTAGTTTTACTCCCGAAGCAATTGCCGGAGCCCTTCCGTGAATTCCATGCATTCCATACGTTCCCATATAATAAGGGAATCGCGAAGAGCAGCCAATTCCGGAAATGAACACCACATCCTCTTTTTTGACACCCATTTCGGGCAGAGCTTTTTGAACAGACCTTAGAATAACATAGTCGTCACAGCCGGGACACCATCTTACCTCCTGGTCATTTGCAAAATCCTTATACGTATATTTATTTGCAGTTAGAGTTTCCATGTTATGCTAGAATTTGTTTGAAATTTTCTATGAGCTCGGTATTGGCAAAAGGAAGTCCCTGTACCTTATTACATTGAAGGAATTCCCTGCTGAAGTTCATTCTGAGAATACTTGCAAACTGTCCGTTGTTCAGCTCACAAACGATCACCTTTTTGAACTTTTTGAAGACTTCTTCTGTATTTTTCGGAAGCGGATTGATGTAATTGAAATGAGCAAAGCCAATATTTCTGAAGCCTTCGTCATACAATTGCTTGGCAGCGGTATGAAGCGAACCATAGGTACCTCCCCAACCAACTATAAGCAGGTCACCTTCTGAAGCAAATTCAGGAATAAGTTCAGGAATGAAACTCTGTACCCTTTTCACCTTCTCGGACCTTACCTGCGTCATCACTTCATGGTTCTCGGGCACGTGCGATACGTTTCCGGTCTTTTGGTCTTTTTCAAGTCCTCCCACGCGATGTTCAAGGCCCGGAGTGCCGGGTACAGTCCAATCCCGGGCAAGAGTGATCTCATCCCTGTTGTACGGATGCCAGTTTTCTTTTACCTCTGTAACTTTTCTGGTTTTGATCTCGGGCAGGTCCTCTACTTTTCTGATCCTCCAGGGAGCTGAACCATTAGCGATATAACCGTCGGTCAACAGTACCACCGGAGTCATATGCTCAAGAGCAAGTTTTGCAGCCTGATAGGCATAGATAAAGCAGTTGGCCGGAGTACTTGCGGCGATCACTATCACAGGGCTTTCCCCGTTGCGGCCATACATGGCCTGTAGGAGGTCAGATTGTTCGGTTTTTGTGGGTAATCCTGTTGAAGGTCCTCCCCGCTGAACGTTCACTACCACAAGCGGAAGTTCTATCATCATTGCCAGGCCAAGAGCTTCCCCTTTTAGAGCGAGTCCGGGACCTGAAGTAGTTGTAATAGCAAGATCTCCTGCAAAGGAAGCTCCGATCGCCGAGGTAATCCCTGCGATCTCATCTTCTGCCTGGAATGCTTTTACTCCAAAATGTTTATGTTTTACCAGTTCGTGTAGAATATCTGTCGCAGGAGTTATAGGATAGGAACCTAAAAATAGTTCGAGTCCGGATTTTTCTGCAGCGGCAAGAAAGCCCCAGGCCGTCGCTGTATTTCCCATAATGATCCTGTAGGTGCCGCTCTGCATCTTTGCAGGAGAAACACTATAGGAGTTCGGGATCAATTCTATAGTTTCAGCATAGAAATATCCGGCATTAAGCACTTTGGTATTGGCCTCAATGAGATGAGGTTTTGTCTTGAACTTCTTGTTAAAGAATTCTATGGTATGTTCAGGAGAACGGCTGTAAAGCCAGTAAACCATTCCGAGAGCAAACATGTTTTTGCTGCGGGTGATCATCTTTTGATCCAGGCCTTCAATATTTTTAAGAGCCTCTTTTGTCAAAGATGACATTGGCACCTGAATCACCCGGTAATTTGAAAGGCTACCGTCCTCGAGTGGGTTAGTTACATATTGAGCTTTTTCCAGGTTCTTTTTGGAAAAGGAATCTGAGTCTACAATAATGGTCTGTCCCGGTTTTACAGCGTAGAGGTTCGTCTTTAGTCCTGCAGGGTTCATAGCTACGAGGAGGTCAACATTATCACCTGGAGTACTAATTTCTACACTTCCAATATGCACCTGGAAACCAGAAACGCCGTAAAGACTGCCTTGTGGCGCCCTGATCTCAGATGGATAATTTGGAAAAGTAGCCACATCGTTGCCAAACATTGCCGAGGTGTCAGAAAACTGGGTGCCGGTGAGCTGCATTCCATCGCCGGAGTCTCCCACAAAGCGAATTACAACGGCTTCAAGAGCTTCGGCTTGAGTTTGAGATTTTTCTGCTGCTATCATACATGAGATTTTGTAAACCTTCGTGGTGAAACCAAAAGGTGTGGATATTGACTCAAATGTAAATTCATTCCGCAGCAGGAAATATGATACAGGTCATATAGTTTTTAAAATGAACTTATTAAGAATAATTCTTAGTTAAGGAAAATATGATTACCGTCATGTCGGCGCAGGTAAAGCCACAATACTTTTATTGGAAATTTTATTATTAATCCAAAAAATAAAAGTTATGGCTCTTTTTATAACAGACGAGTGTATCAACTGTGATGCATGTATTTCGGAATGTCCGAATACCGCTATCTACGAACCCGATCAGGAATGGTCATTAGCAGAAGAAACTGCACTTGAAGGAATTGTTATTACGCCAGGAGGAGAAGAAAAGGATGCTAATGAGCAACGCGAGGCATTGTCTGATGAATTCTATTTCATCGTAGCAGATAAATGTACCGAGTGTAAAGGTTTCCACGATTCTCCACAATGTGTTTCTGTATGTCCTGTGGATTGTATACATCCAAGAGAAGATATGGAAGAAAACGAGGAAGAATTACTGGCCAAAAAAGTTTGGCTTCACGGTGCCTAATTATATAGAACAATATTATGGTGAAAGAATTTCCCAAACTCATTTGTGATGCCAACGAAGCTGTTGCCCGTGTAGCGCATAAGACGAATGAAGTATGTGCCATTTATCCTATAACCCCTGCCTCTCCCATGGGAGAGCATGTGGATGTTTATAGTTCAAAAGGCAAAAAGAACATTTGGAACAATGTTCCGAAAATTGTAGAAATGCAAAGCGAGGGAGGTGCGGCAGGTGCTGTGCACGGTTCCTTACAGGCGGGTGCATTGACTACGACCTTTACGGCCTCACAAGGTTTACTCCTTATGATCCCCAACATGTATAAGATCGCAGGCGAACTGCTGCCCAATGTCATACATGTTGCAGCAAGAACAATTGCAACTCATGCGCTTTCCATTTTCGGAGATCATTCAGATGTTATGGCAGCCCGGCAAACGGGCTTTTCTATGCTCTTTGGAGGCTCGGTTCAGGAAGCGCAGGATTTTGCTCTTATTTCGCAGGTAGCTACTATTAGATCACGAGTGCCTTTTCTGAACATTTTCGACGGATTTAGAACTTCTCACGAGATCTCCAAGATAGATGGGATTCCGGATGATATCATTAAGGCAATGATGCCCGAAGATAAGATCATGGAGCATAAGAAACGCTCTCTTGATCCAGACAGCCCTGTAATCCGTGGTACTTCCCAAAACCCCGATGTGTTCTTCCAGGCACGTGAAGCGGCTAATCAATATTACCAGAATGTGCCCGAGATCGTGCAGGAGATCATGGACGAGTTCTATATGCACACAGGTCGCAGGTACAACCTTTTCGACTATGAAGGCCATCCTGAAGCTGAAAAAGTTGTTGTTATCATGGGATCTGGTGAAGGTGCCGTGAGAGAAACCGTTGATACCTTGCTAAATTCTGATGAAAAAGTTGGTGTATTGATCGTTAGGCTTTACAGGCCATTCTCCATAAAGGATTTCATTGCTAAGGTGCCAAAAACGGTAAAAAAGATCGCTGTTCTTGACAGGACCAAAGAACCCGGAAGTACGGGAGATCCGCTTTACCTGGATGTAGTCACCGCTTTTGCCGAGACCGGTGGAAATATTCCGCAGGTCGTTGCCGGCCGTTACGGACTTTCTTCCAAGGAGTTCAATCCTGCCATGGTAAAAGGTATCTTTGATGAGCTAGAAAAACCTCAGCCAAAGAACCATTTTACAGTAGGTATCAATGATGATGTTACCTTCAGCAGCCTTCTCTATAACCCGGTTTTCAAGACGAAGAAAACCACCTTTAATTGTCTGTTCTATGGTTTAGGGTCCGATGGTACTGTAGGTGCTAATAAAAACTCCATCAAGATCATTGGGGAAACTACAGATAATTATGTTCAGGGATATTTTGTTTACGATTCTAAAAAGGCAGGTTCACAAACTGTTTCCCACCTGCGCTTTGGTCCGCAGCCAATTTTCTCCAGTTATCTGATTAATACTGCCGACTTTATTGCTTGTCACCAGTTCAATTTTGTTGAGAAATATGACCTGCTGAAAAAGATAAAAAAAGGAGGAACTTTTCTTCTGAATTCTCCTTTCTCTAATGAGGAAGTTTGGGATATGCTTCCGAAGAAAATGCAGGAAGACATTGTAGAGAAGGAACTGAAATTCTATGTGGTAGATGCTACAAAAGTAGCTTTTGAAGCCAAGCTAGGAAAACGTACAAACACCGTTCTTCAAACCTGTTTCTTTGCGATATCCGGAGTGCTTCCTGAAGATGAAGCTATT
This sequence comes from Salinimicrobium oceani, assembly GCF_012037645.1. Lineage (NCBI taxonomy): Bacteria > Pseudomonadati > Bacteroidota > Flavobacteriia > Flavobacteriales > Flavobacteriaceae > Salinimicrobium > Salinimicrobium oceani. The sequence goes on along the minus strand of NZ_JAAVJR010000001.1, from coordinate 304,398 downwards.
CAGAAGATCAAAGATGCTATTGTAAAATCTTACTCTCACAAGGGAGAAAAGATCGTGCAGATGAACTTCAATGCGGTCGACAAATCTTTAGAATACCTCCAAAAAGTAGATTATCCGAAGCAAATTACCAGCAACAAGTATCTTAAGCCAATGATGACCGGCGAAGCCGATCCTTTTGTGAAAGATGTTCTTGGTAAGATCCTGGCTGGCCAGGGAGATGAACTTCCAGTGAGCGCATTCCCTGTTGATGGGACATTCCCTACAGGTACTACTCAGTATGAAAAACGTGGTATTGCCGACTTTGTCCCTGTTTGGGATGGGGCAGACCTTTGTACCCAGTGTAACAAGTGTGTAGCTATTTGTCCACACGCTGCAATTCGTGCAAAAGTAGTTCCTACTGCAGATCTTGCCGATGCTCCTGCTACGCTTACTACAGTTGCCGCTAAAGGAAGACCTTTCACAGGAACAGATTCTTATATCCTTCAGGTGTCTCCAGAAGATTGTACCGGTTGTGATCTTTGTGTAGCCGTTTGTCCAGCAGAGAGCAAAGAAGTGGAAAATTTCAAAGCCATTAATATGCGCAACAAACTTGATGTTGCTGAAGCCGAGAACAAGAACTGGGATTACTTTACCGGCCTTCCATATTACGATCGCACCGAGTTACAAATCACTAATGTGAAAGGATCTCAATTCCTTGAACCATTATTCGAATTTTCGGGTGCATGTTCGGGATGTGGGGAAACTCCTTATATCAAAATGTTGACCCAGCTTTACGGCGACAGCATTATGATCGCAAATGCTACAGGCTGTTCCTCTATCTACGGCGGAAACCTTCCAACCACTCCATACAAGAAAAATGAATTCGGAAGAGGTCCCGCTTGGGCTAACTCCCTGTTCGAGGACAATGCTGAGTTTGGATTAGGAATGAAATTAGCTCTCACCAAGAAGCAGGAGATCGCAGTAGATCTTCTGAAGGAACTTGAGCCGGTGATCGGTTCAGAACTTGTGAATGCTATTCTGAATAATCCGGAAACAGATGAAATTCAGAAAAAGCAAAAACATGCCGACATTGCTGAATTGAAGAACATTCTTTCTACCATTGGAACTCCTGAAGCTCTGAAACTAGATCAGCTCACCGAATATCTGCGTAAAAAGGCAGTCTGGATCCTTGGAGGAGATGGATGGGCTTACGACATAGGCTACGGCGGAGTGGATCACGTATTGGCATCGGGAGAAGACATCAATATCCTGGTGATGGATACCGAAGTGTACTCCAATACCGGCGGACAAATGTCTAAGGCAACCCCGCTGGGAGCCAGTGCGAAATTTGCTGTATCGGGTAAGAGAACTTCTAAGAAGAGTCTTGCCTTACAGGCTGTTTCATACCAGAACGTCTATGTAGCCCAGGTTGCTATTGGAGCTAAGGATATGCAGACTCTAAAAGCTATTGAAGAAGCTGCGGCTTATCCCGGTCCTTCGATCATCATTGCGTACTCACATTGTGGGGAGCACGGTTATGATCTTAAGCATGGGCCACGGCAGCAGGAAAAAGCTGTGGAGACAGGTTACTGGCCACTCTTCAGGTTTGATCCTTCAAAAGAAAAAGGAAAGAGATTTAAGCTGGATTCCAAACCTCCACAGGCACCGCTCGAAGAGTTCATGTATAACGAAACCCGCTTCACCCGTGTGGCCAAAGAAAATGCCGAAATCGGGGCAGCCTTGTTAAAGCAGGCTCAGGAAGAAGTGGATTCCAAGTGGGAAAGACTTGAACTACATAGAGATATGTAACCTTTTAAAAATGGCTTTTTTGGCAGGTATTTATTCCTGCCAAAAAGGCCTCTGTTCAACTAAATTTAATTCTATGGAAAGCAAAGCACCCGGTCTCTTTGATGAAGCTGTTAAAAAGCTTCGGGAAGCCAACGAAGAGCTTTGCAGGCCCGAGGAGGATGTAGTATCTTATCTGGTCTGTAAGAATTCCCAATTCGCTATCGAGCGTTTTATGAGAGGATATCTTCTCAAGAACAGCATTGAACCTGCAAGGGATGAGAACATTAACACTCTTTTCAAAAGATGTGTAGCCTTAAATGAAAAGTTTGGGGAGATCGACCTGCATGACTTTACATGTAAAGGCCATAAACCCGATTCCCGCTCCTGTAGTGATACTGAAAAGGTAAGCCGATGCTTTGAACTCGCCAGTAAAATGGATGATTTGCTTCGACGGGAAAAGGTTATCGTATAACAAATGACTCTTTTAAAAATTGGGGCCCTGCACAATGCTGCTGGGCCTTCTTTTTTGGAGTTAATACAAAGAAATGATCTAAAAAAAAGAGCGTTAACATAATTATAACAGGAAATTGTTAGATTTGTAAGTGTAGAGCCCCAATTCTACATCCCTACAAAATCTGTTATGGCAAAAACTGCCCTGATTATTCAGCAGGACCTTATTCTATTAAAGGTCCTGGAAAGAATGATATTATCGCACCAGTACCAGTGCAAGGCTATTCGAGCGCTGGACGAACTCAATATTGAGGACCAGAGCGAAAACTTTGATATCATAATTTCCGATATACTTTTTGACGGTATCGCTCCTTTAGACTATGTTTTCCAGATAAAGGAGATCATCAAGCACCAAACCCTGCTCATCATAACCAGCATGGGCCAGAAGAAAGTACGGCAGGAAATTCTCAACATGGGACATGTTGCAGGGTTTTTTGCAGTTCCCTTCAATTTTGATAAGGTAGAAACATATCTCCACTAGTATGGCTGAACAATTACTCCTACTTATCGAATTTCTTTCTGTTTTTCTCATCATGGTATGGCTCACTATCGGGTTCAGCCTGATATACCGCAAACGCAGATTGAAACAGCTGTTAAAAATAGAAGTCACTTTTGCCGAAGAAATAGGAAAGTTTCTGTATCCTTCAGAAGGAAAGGATTATCATTTTTTAAAGGTGCAACGAGCCCTGCAAAAGGCTGGCGCCAAACCTTCCAAAAAGGGCAATATCCAGTACCTAATCGACCTGATGATAAGAGCGCAACGTTCTATGCTGGGGGAGAATTATTCCCGGTTGCAGGTGTTGTTTAGTCAGATTCCGCCTTACAGAGCTTCTCTTTCAAAATTAAACAGCAGGAAGTGGTATATCAAGGCCCGGGGAATCAGGGAGATCTATGAAATGGAACAGGTGCAGTACATCAAAGAAATAACCAGGGAAAGGAACAATCCCAACATCTTTGTAAGACGGGAAGCACAAATAGCCATGGTTGTTTTCCTTGGCTGGGAAAGCCTGCGTTTTCTTCCTTATCTCAAAAGAGAGATGACCTTATGGCAACAAATAAAGATCGTAGAGAAATTATTTGCTCATTATCCTGAAGCACAGATAAAATATCTTCAAAAATCTTATGCTACTCAAAGGCCTTATGCACAGGAGTTATTGATGCGCATCATTCGAAAGTTCAACCTGTTCACAGAGGTAGGGTATATTATCAGTTTCCTGGATCATAAGGATTTTGATCGTCGTGAAACTGCCATATATTGTATTAAATCATTTCGGCTCACGGGAGAACAATTGGAGGAAGTGAAATCCAAGCTCTTTAAGATCGATAATACCGAACAACAGGTACAGCTGCTTAGATACGTGCAGCAGGTATCTGGCACTCCAGATCTGGAATTTTACAAGAAGATCCTGAAGTCCAAAAATGATATTTTGGAGTTGAGTGCAGCCGAAATTCTGTGGAACAGCGGTTATGAACAATTAGTGCACGAATTCTATTATAGTCAGTATGCTACGGGTGTTGCCTTAAAAGAAGTCATATGACAGAACTGCTCCAGGCCATTTACACAAAGATTAGCTGGATATTCTTTGTTTATGGAGCTTTGCTGCTGTCCATTTATTTTCTTGGAGTCATTCTTTCTGCAAGAGCTGTTAAGCGGAATAAACGGAGGGCAAGATTCCTGGAGGTGAAAGATATCGTCAGCGCCACAGATATTCCCTCGGTGACATTGGTAGCGCCTGCATATAATGAGGGTCTTACCATCGTAGAAAATGTAAAATCCCTCTTGTCCATTCAGTATCCGTTTTATGAACTCATAGTTGTTAATGATGGGAGTAAGGACAACTCGATGCAGCTGCTTATTGAGAAGTATAAATTAAAGCCGGTAGATTCGACTTTTATTGTACAACCTATTCCCACCGCAATGGTTCGGGCGGTGTACAAAAGCACCGAAATCCAATATAAACACCTCACCATAATTGATAAGAACAATGGTGGCCGAAGTGACGCCATTAACTGCGGAATCAACTTCGCAACTACCGAACTTGTTCTTTGTACCGACGCCGATTGTATTGTAGAGCAAGATGCGATCTTGAAAATGGTGCGGCCTTATCTGGAAGAAGGAGATAGTGAGATCATTGCCTGTGGCGGTGCCATAGGCGTTGCCAATGATTCAGATATCAGGGAAGGCATTTTGAAAAAATTACGTGTTCCCAAAGATCTTTTAACCACTACACAGGTGGTAGAATATATTAGAGCCTTTCTAATAGGCCGGATGGGTTGGGGAGAGGTAAATGGTTTAATGCTCGTTTCTGGTGCCTTTGGAATGTATCCACGTACAAGACTGCTGGAAGTGGGTGGTTTTAATACTAAAACTGTAGGAGAGGATCTCGAGCTATGCATACGGCTGAGGGTGCATATGGAAAAGCTGAAAAAAAAGTATAAAGTTGTTTACGTGCCAGAAACATTGTGCTGGACCGAAGTGCCTCATACTTATGAAATATTCGTAAAACAACGGGATCGTTGGGCTAGGGGGCTATGGGAAACTTTAAAGCTGCACAAATACCTGTTCCTCAATCCAAAATTCGGAAAGATGGGAATGATCTTTTTCCCTTACTGGTGCTTCTTCGAATTTGGTGCTCCTATCATTGAATTTCTTGGGATCATTTTCATGATCATCTTTGGATATTATGGCTTGATCGACTGGAATTCCGCAATACTGCTTTTTACAGCTGTTTATTTATTGGGATGCATATTTTCATCTGTTGCAGTATTCTTTTACATCCTCAACTTCAGGCATTATTCTTCTGCTAGAGAGGTTGCCGAATTACTGCTGGCCTCATACCTGGAACCTTTTCTGTTTCATCCGGTGCTGGTTTTCGGGCAGTTGAAAGGGCTTTACAAAAAGCTTTTCAGAATTGAATCTGGCTGGGGTACTATGACTCGTAAAGGATTTAGTTCAGAAGCTTCAGCTTAAAATTTATATCTGTAGCTAAAGCTGGTAGTGTACTGGGTTCCAGTTTCTTCTCTGGGCAGGTCTTCGGTAAGTATTCCGCCGCTAAAGGAGATCACATGGTGCATCCCAAATGTCTTATTTATACCGGCGTTGAAATAACGAGCTTCCAGGGTTGGATTTTCCTGTGCCCGGGTGTATAAAGTGGGTTCATCGGGAGAGATGCCGCTGCCAAACCTTCCAAAAAGGTAATTTTCAGGAGTGCTTAAATAGTAGCGTACATTGAATTGATAATTCTGCACCATTTGCTCGAGCCGTTCAGGGCCAATAAAGGCACGGGCATTGAGATAAAATTTGCCGGTATAAGCGGTGAGTCCTGCAATTGCAGTAAAATAGCTGTTGTCGTTATAGAACAAACTTCTAAAGCCTGCTTCGGCTTCAAGGGAAGTTGCAAAATTGTAAAATAAAGAAGCACTTGCCCTGTAATCTGGAAAGATCTGCCCTTCAGAAAAGCCCAGATTAGCGAAGGCGTACATTTTATCAGAAAAAATGGGATAAGCTTCGATCTCGTAGAGGCTACCATCATTATAAGATCTGTCAGAATAGGTGGCTCTGCCTATAAGAGCGAGATGCGGGAAGTTGTGCTGGTACTCTGCGCTCAAGGCATACCACGAATTATTTCGGGAATAATTGTCACTGAAAGTGATGTACTGGCCTGTCACCTGTACAGCATCCTTAACTGTTAAGTTCATGATTTGCTGTATTGCATACCGTTGCCCGTCATCAAGGTTTGAAGCAGAATAGGTTTCCGATGCCAGTACCCTTGCATCCTCAAACCTCCCATTTTCCAGAAGCAACCTTGCTTTATAGATCATCATATCGGGATCGGACCCATAGATGTTCAGCAAGTTTTCATTGTATTTCAGGGCCATATCGCCTTTTAACTGGTTAAGTCTCTGCATTGCAATGCTTTTCACCCCTTCATAGTCTGGTGCATTGGCAAGAAGCAGGTCTATATCAGTTCCGGCTGCTTCAAATTTCTGAAGAGCGAAAAGCGTTCTAACCTTCAGGATCCTAATGTCATGATAATCTGGAGCAACTTCCAAGCCTTTTTTGGTGAGATCAAGAGCCTCGGAATATCTAGCTTCCCTGTACTCCTGAAGTGCCTGCAGGTAAAGTTTATCGGTGTCTAATTGCTGAGCATGGCCTACGAAACTGCTGAAGAGGCATACAAAAAAAAGAAGCTTGAATTTTGTCATTTTTGAGGGGCAATGTTGCGTCAAATGTATAAAATTTACCTTCACCTCTTTAAAGTCTTTCGGGGAAGCTGAGCAAGATCATAATTATCACGGACAAATTTATCTTCTTTTGTCTAGTATAAAACCAGCTTTCATGAAACTCACAACTTGTTGCTTTCTTATGTTAAGCATTTTCCTCTCCCCGTTTTCCATGCATTCCCAGAACTTTGAAGCCGGCCTGCAGTTGAGACCGAGATATGAATTCAGAAATGGGTTTAAGACGCTTCTTGTGGAGGAGGAGGATCCGGCATCGTTTATTTCCCAGCGGTCACGATTGTTCCTGGGTTTTGAAAACGAAGCCCTGCAGGTAAAATTCTCTGTTCAGAGCACAGGAGTGTGGGGAGATTCTCCCACTATGCGGCTGGAAGATAATAATGCCCTCTCAGTTTTTGAAGCTTATGGTCAATACCAGGTGAGTCCGCAGTTTATTTTGCGTGTGGGAAGACAGGTGCTTACATATGATAATCAAAGAATACTCGGAGAAGTAGATTGGGCGCAGCAGGCCCAAAGTCATGATGCGGCGCTTCTTTCCTGGTGGCTGGCAGGAAATCACAGGCTTGATGTAGGTGCGGCCTACAATTCATCGGCCGAAACGGTGGCCAGAATTCCTTATAATGTCAATTCATATAAGAACATGCAGTTTGCCTGGTATCATTTGGATGTAAATAAGGTTGGCTTCAGCTTTTTGCTTTTAAATACAGGCTATGAACATGGTCTCGCAGGTGCCTCCCCTAAAGTGGATTACCTGCAGACTTATGGTGCTTTTCACCAATTCAATTCGGGTAATTTTTTTGGAAATGTAGCAGCCTATGGTCAGACAGGGGAGCGAAATGACCGGGAAGTGGATGCGTGGTACGCTGGAATAAATCTGAATTATAAATTGAACACCGCCTGGACCCTGGGTATGGGAGGAGAATATTTTTCGGGTACAGACAGAAGTGAAAGCTCTGAGCACATTTTTTCCTTCACCCCGCTCTTCGGAACAAATCACGGCTTTAATGGTTCGATGGATTATTTCTTCGTGGGAAACCATCAAAATGATGTCGGTCTCCTTGATCTCTACGGGAAACTCTCCTGGAAATCATCAAAATCCGAAGTTTTCGTTGCGCCTCATTTCTTTTCTTCAGCAGCTGAAGTGGGTGCGGGTTATGCTCCTTACTTAGGTACAGAAATAGATTTTGTAGGTCTTTACAAGGTACAGCGCGATTTCTCCATAGGTATTGGTTATTCCCAGATGTTTGCATCAGCAACTTTGGAAGTGTTAAAGGGAGGAGACAGAGACAGAACGCAGAACTGGGCATGGATCATGCTGAATTTTACACCAAAAATATTCCAGTTTTCTCCTAAAGACCTTCAGTAGGTAAAGACTTAAAAATTTGAGCAAGGCAGGAAATTTAACCTGCCTTTTTTGTTTGGGAAACATCGTTTCAAGAAGCTTATATTTGTGTTCTTAAGTAAAATTATTTCAGAAATGAAAATGAAGAATTTATTGATACTAGCTATTTGTTTGCTGAATTTTTCCGCAGTAGCAGTGGCTCAAAAAGTTACTTCTCCCAATGGAGAGATGCAAATGCAATTTGAACTTATGGAAGATGGCACTCCTGCCTATAACCTTACATATAAGGGAAAACCTGTCATTAAAACCAGTAAACTTGGGCTCAAATTAAAAGATGATGAGCACTCGCTGCTTAACAATTTTGAAGTGATCGAGCGTGAAGAGTCTAGTTTTGATGAGACCTGGGAACCGGTGTGGGGAGAAGAAAGCGAGATACGGAATCAGTATAAAGAACTTGCCGTAATACTGAATCAAAAATCAACAAACCGGCAGATGATCATTAGGTTCAGAGTGTTTAATGACGGACTAGGTTTTAGATATGAATTTCCGCAGCAACAAAACCTGGGACATTTCATAGTGGAAGATGAAAGAACCGAATTTGCCATGACAGGAGATCATACTGCCTTCTGGATTCCAGGAGACTACGATACCCAGGAATATGATTACACCGAATCCCGGTTAAGTGAAATTCGAGGCCTAATGGAAGAGTCAATTACAGATAACCTTTCTCAAACCTCTTTTTCGGATACCGGAGTACAGACTTCCCTTTTACTTAGAACCGATGATGGGCTGTATATCAACCTGCACGAAGCAGCACTACTTGATTATTCGGCTATGCACCTGGAGCTGGATGATGAGAACATGATATTCACTTCATGGCTAACTCCAGATGTTACCGGGAATAAGGCTTATATGATCGCTCCAGGCCAAACCCCCTGGAGAACGATCATTGTTAGTGATGATGCCCGTGAGATCCTGGCTTCGAGAATGACCTACAATCTTAATGATCCCGTGGCTTTGGAAGATACTTCGTGGATCAAGCCAATGAAGTACATTGGGGTGTGGTGGGAAATGATCACAGGGAAAAGTTCCTGGCATTTTACCAATGACTTTGCTGCCGTAAAGCTGGGTGAAACAGATTTTGAAAACGCAACGCCAAATGCTACACATGGTGCAACTACTAAAAATGTGAAGCGTTATATAGATTTTGCTGCCAGGCATGGTTTCGATGGGGTGCTGGTAGAAGGCTGGAATGTGGGCTGGGAAGACTGGTTTGGAAACTCAAAAGATTATGTTTTTGATTTTATGACTCCTTATCCAGATTTTAACCTTGAAGAGATAAGAGATTATGCCAAGAGCAAAGGAGTGGAGATGATCATGCATCATGAGACATCCTCTTCTGTAAGGAATTATGAGCGCCATATGGATGCTGCATATCAATTTATGAAAGACAACGGCTATAATGCTGTAAAAAGCGGATATGTAGGAGACATTCTACCAAGAGGAGAGAATCACTATAGTCAGTGGCTGGTGGATCATTATCAGTATGCCATCGAAAAAGCTGCCGATTATGAGATCATGGTCAATGCACACGAAGCTGTACGACCAACGGGTATTGCCCGTACATGGCCCAACCTTATTGCCAATGAGTCGGCAAGAGGAACAGAATATCAGGCTTTTGGAGGTTCGAAACCGAACCACGTAACAGTACTTCCATTCACACGGTTAATTGGGGGACCAATGGATTACACGCCTGGGATCTTTGAAATGGACATCAGCAAATTCAGCCCCAATAATGAATCGTGGGTGAATTCTACAATCGCTAATCAGCTGGCCTTGTATGTAACTATGTATTCTCCGCTGCAAATGGCAGCAGATCTTCCTGAAAATTACGAGCGGTTCCCAGATGCATTTCAGTTTATCAAAGATGTTGGAATGGATTGGGAAAAGAGTCTATACCTTGAGGCCGAGCCAGGAGACTACATCACCATTGCCAGAAAAGAAAAAGGCACTAACACCTGGTTTGTTGGAAACGTGAACGGGGAGACGCCGAGAACTTCAAAGATCAACCTTGATTTCCTCGAAAAAGGCAAGACCTACGTGGCGACGATCTATTCAGATACAAAGGATGCGCATTATAAGGATAATCCGCAGGCTTATAACATCAGGAAAGTGGTGGTGAACAACAAGTCGAAGCTTTCTCAGCGTTCTGCGCCGGGAGGTGGTTATGCGATAAGCATTATGGAAGCAGATAAGTCTGAGACAAAAGGCTTGAAGAAGTTATAGTTTATATGCTTCAAAAATGACAAAAAAGCAGGCGGTTTATCGCCTGCTTTTTTTGTGAAAGTGCTCGTCAGTTCGAGTGAATTGAGACTGCGGTAGCAGGATCAATTTGTATCGAGAACCGAGTGAGCGACAGCAGTGGCAGATTTGTATGCCGATCGACGGTCCCCGGCTACGCCTCAGTTCTCGATACAATTTCTTTTTCCGCTCTCGCTTTAAAAGAAATCACTCGAACTGATGGCGGGACTTTGCCATGGCAGAGTATAATCTTTTTGTAGTGATACCGTCAGTTCGAGTGAATTGAGACTGCGGTAGCAGGATCAATTTATATCGAGAACCAAGTGAATCTGGAACTGCGACAGCAGTGGCAGATTTGTATGCCGATCGACGGTCCCCGGCTACGCCTCTGTTCTCGATACAATTTCTTTTTCCGCTCTCGCTTTAAAAGAAATCACTCGAACTGACGGGAGCATTTCTTTTTCCCCTATTGCTCAGAAAAAGTAACTCGAACTGACGGCAGGACGATTAACAACACCCCGAATTAGGTTCACAGCATGCTCCTTCAACCTGTAATTCAGCCATTTTCAGGTTTGGCTTTTCTTTCATAGCTCCAGGTTTCTCGGCGTAAACGGTGATGCTGAAAATGCCTGTGCTACCTTTTTTAAATTCATCAATTTCGTGCTGGGAAAGATATTTTTCGAGAATATCATCGGGAATAGTGATTGGTTTTTCCTTTTGCAGCTGCAGATTCTGGAAACCTGCGTCTTTGATGTACTGCAAATAATCCTCTTTTTGAATGGCACCCGATACGCAGCCTGCGTACATTTCGGCGTCTTCTCTCAGAGATACAGGTAATTCTCCCAGCAGTACGATATCAGAAATACTAAAATGGCCTCCTGGTTTCAGAACCCGGTAGATCTCGGAAATTACCTTCTGTTTGTCTGGCACGAGATTTAGAACGCAGTTACTTACAATTACATCGGCCAAATTATCGCTGACAGGCATATCATCTATATCCCCTTCACGGAACTCAACATTATTGTATCCAAGTTTTTCAGCATTTATTCGAGCCTTCTTTATCATTTCGGGAGTGAAATCTACTCCAATTACTTTACCAGCTTGACCAGTTTCATGACGGGCTACAAAGCAATCATTCCCGGCACCCGAGCCTAGATCAATTACGGTATCTCCAGATTTGATTTTTGCAAACTGAGTAGGTAATCCGCAGCCTAGACCGAGATCTGCATCTTCAACATGACCTCTAGTTCCAGAGTAGTCATCCATCATGATGTTATAGACTTTGTTTGAGGGTGTAGTTGCGCCACAGCAGGAGGCGGCATTCTCGGCCTTACCTTGTTTTGCAATCTTTGAGTAACGCTCCTTCACAGCAGCTTTTATGTCCTGTTCTTTTTTCATAATAAAAGGTCTTAAATTTAAACGTAAATGCTTTATAGCAATATTACGATAAAAAGAAATACGAAGATGATTCTTCCCCTAAAAATTTTCCATCCAAACGGGAGAGGAGGCTTAATTTATAAATGTGATCAATTCTTAAAGTGCAAGAATTTCATCGTCGAGGCCAAGCTTAAAGAAAATAGCTTTTTCCTCTTTTCTCATGGCAGTGAGCTGGTCTCCTGCATGCTCCATAGTGGTTTCAATAAGATATTCCACTTCTGTTTCAGTATCAACTAACAGGAGCTGGTAGTTAAATCCTACGCCTTTCCTTGTGTCGTAGGTATCAAATCCAGAGGGGGAATATTTTCCCTTGAGCTCCTGACTCTCATCAAGAAAACATTTTGTTGCCAGTAACCTTGAAAGATGCAGGTCTTCTTCTTTTACTTCTTTTAATACAGTGATCTTATCTTCGGCTGCAGGTCTATGTGTGATCATTTCGACCCTGTAGAAATATCTAATTGTCTCCAATGTTGCTGCATTTATAGCGTTATATTTATAAATACCGGCCTCAGCCGTTTTTGAGAAATAGATCCCACTAGCGTAGTTCCTGTTGCTCCTGAAAAAGTGCCCAGTAAAAATCTTTCGAAAGTTTCTCCTTTGCTTGTTCCAGACTTTTGCTTCGCCCTCTTTTCCGAGTCTTCAATACCAGGTCGAATTCCGGAATGATCTTGGAACACAATCGTATTTTCTCCTTTTTATTAAGTTTTTTAACTTGGCATTTTACTGTTTCAAAAATCTCTTCAGATCTCATTTTTATTGATTTTGTGCTTTCAAATTAAGAAATTGCTGCTAAGATGTTTTTAGTTTTGGGATAGTTTAACTAGAAATCAAAAAGCGAGCAAAATTTGAGATGAATATTGTTACAGAAGCCCCTGTTTAGCCTGCTCAAGTCTGGATGCGTTCATTCTTTTTTAGGTAAAAGAGTGGAGGTTTAGGAAAATCTTAACCCTGTCTCAGCTGCTACTGCTGTCCTTTTAGGTAACTTGTAGTATGAGAATTATCCTACTTCTTTTTTGTTTGCTTCTCGGTTCCTGCACTTTTCCAAAGGATCCTGAAGGTTCCTTTGAAGAAGCCAAAAGCACTGGGCTTAAAGTAGGGCTGGTAGAGAATCCTCCTTATGTGATCTTTGAAGGAAAGGAAGCCTCTGGAAGCGAAGTGAAAATGTTGAGAGAATTTGCAGCACGGGAAGGTTTGCAACTGGAATTCACCAGAGGTTCAGAAAGTGAGCTTGTTAAGGAGCTTCACAATTATCATCTCCATATTGTTGCCGGGGGAATGGAAAAAAAGACTATTTGGAAAAAGAAGGCTGGCTTGTCCACCCCTTATGATAGCAGACATGTTTTCCTTATTCCCCGCGGGGAGAATAAGCTCCTGGAACGGCTCGAGAGGTATATTTTCAGTAAAAAGAAAAAAGGATGAGAAGTATCAAAGACTTTGAACTTCCGCCACATTTAAGGGAAACCCTTAAAAAGGCAAAGAAGCTGGAGTGGATAACCCTGGTTTATCTTGTCTCTGTCACCATACTTATGTACCTGGTTTTAGGCTCCAGCCAGGCCATGAAAACAGCATGGCTTGAAGATGTATTGAGCATCATACCCTCTGCTGGATTTCTTATTGCGAGTAAGATCAATAGCAAGGCGCCCAATGACAAATTCCCCTTTGGATATCACCGGGTCTTTTCCATTGCTTTTCTTGTAGGCGCCGTCGCACTCCTGGGGATGGGTCTTTTTCTTGTTTTTGATTCGAGCATGACGTTAATAAAAAAAGAACATCCTACCATAGGCCACATGCAGATCTTTGGCTATACAATATGGATGGGCTGGATCATGATAGCAGCGTTGATCTACAGCGCGGCACCGGCAATGTGGCTTGGTCAAAAGAAGGTTCCAATGGCCAAGAAACTGCACAATAAGCTCCTTTACACCGATGCCAGTGCGCAAAAGGCAGATTATCTTACAGCACTTGCAGCCATTCTCGGTATCCTTGGAGTGGGAATGGGATTGTGGTGGGCAGATTCTGTTGCGGCTATTTTTATCTCGGCATCTATTCTTAAAGATGGATTTAAACATACAAAAACTGCAGCCCTTGACCTTATGGATCGTTATCCACAACGGCTGTTAACCGAACATGAAGATGAGATCATCATAGATGTTTCTAACAGGGTCAAATCCTGGCCCTGGGTAAAAGAGGCAAAAGTGCGATTTAGAGAAGCAGGACAAGTTTATTTCGGTCAGATTGCTGTGGTGCCCAAAGGCGAATTAGATATGGATAAATTGATCCAGGGCTATGATGAGATCAAGGAAATGCACTGGAAATTACATGATTTTACTATAGATCCGGTAAAGGAACTTCCTAAATGGTAGTCAAATTCAGGATCTTCTTCTGCCATTAAAGCCTTTCTTGAATCCTTTCTTTCTCTCAATGCAGAAATAGAAGGATCTTCTACATGTGGGCCTGTATCCATAACGCACTGAAATGCAGTAATTTCAAATATGTTTAGTACCTTAGAACAATCCCAGGTGTGCCTGCAATCATAAGTAGTAAGAGTATTTATTGTTCCACTATTTATGGATCTAATCCTACTGCTTTAAATTGTAATATGCCTAAACCTGAGACCTATCTTCCAGCACCTGCACTTCAGGAGTATATAGCTTCATATGGAGTTATAGAAATTCCCGAAGGAGAATTTCATCCTTACTTTTCACCTCCCTTAGCTCTAAGTGGCTTCATTATAAACGTTGGAAGTAATCACGGAAAGGTTTCATGTAAAATCGACGGCCGGGATTTCTTCACTGAAAGTGCAGTTGCCACGGGCCAGGTTACCAGTCCTGTCTATGGAGAGATGAGAGGAGAGGTAAAATCAATACTCGTCTTTTTTAAACCTACCGGGATGCATCGGCTCTTTGGAAATGATCTTTCGGAGCTTACCAATGACTCTAAGATCCTGGGTGAAATAGTAGGCAATGAGGAGGCAGACTTGCTTTGGGAGCGTCTTATTTCTCAGCCCGGGAAAGCCGAACAAATTGAGATCTTAGATGAATTCTTCAGCAAAAGAATTAAAGCGGAACCTCAGCAAGACCATTTTGAATCCATTCTCGATTATATTCACAACAAAAACGGAAATGTAAGCATAAGTGAAATTGAACAAAACACTGGCTTTTCTCGAAAAACGCTGGAGCGTCACTTCAGGAAAAAGGTGGGATTAACTCCTAAGGTCTACTCCCAGATCTATCAGTTCAAGTGTCTGCTTAACTTTTTGGAGACTCATCCTGAGATCACATGGACGCAGCTCGCTAATCAAACAGGCTATTTCGACCAATCTCACATGTCGAGATATGTGAAGGAATATCTGCAGGTTTCTCCCAACAGCATGGTGAAGTTAGATATGGATTTCATTAATTATCTGCTGAATAGATAGTATTTTAGATGTTTGCTTGATAATATTTTTTTTATGTGCGAATAAGTTTGTCGCATCTGTACAATATTTCTTAAATGTCTGGTGGTAATTTTATTTTCTTTTTACATCTTCCCCCTCGTTATTCTGAAAAAATCCATTGCTATGCGAATATGCTATACGTTCATATTTCTGTTTTTCCTGGTAAGTCTGCCAGAAGGGCTACGTGGGCAGGAGAACCTTCAGAAGCAACGTGTTATAGCGATCACTTCAGAGGAGATGGCAGACAAAAATCATATTCTGGTAAATGAGATCTATGAAATGCTTCAGGATAAAAATCGGAGTGTTGAAGATATGCAAGCCCTGACTTCAGAAATCAACTGGAAACAAACTGAGGTGTCAAAAAGGGGAATTTCCAGGTATAAAATTAATATGTCGAGTATCATGCAAAGTGGCTGGACCACTGTATTATTTGAGGATCTTCGATTTGAAACAACAGACAGGAAGGAAGTGCTGGTCACAGGGATTGTAAACGGCCGACAGCCTGCCGAATGTGATTTCATTTCTCATGATTTTGAGCATTACTGGTTAGTAAAAAACGACAAAGTGGTTGGCTTCAGAGAATGAAAAACAAGGCTCAAAAATCTCTTTTTTGAAGACTTAGTAATTACTAAATATTTATAAATGAAAAACGCAATATTTTTATTTGTCCTGTTTATTTTCAGCTTGTCCACAGCTGATGCACAGGACAATCGGGTGGAACAGAATCTCAAGATGTACAAAACCACCTGGGATAAGGTGATCAACAAAGGTCAAATCGACCAGATCAACGCCACGAATTTTGATGAAAACATCGTCATGATAAGTCAGCCGGAGAACGTGGTGGGAATTCAGAACTTCAAGGCATATTATCAGAACTTTCTAACAGGGTTTTCCAATATTGAGTTCAGGGTAATTGACGCTTTTGGACAGGGGGATCAATTGGTGAAACACTGGCGATTCAAGGGAAAACACACGGGTGATTTCTTCGGAATTCCGGCTACCGGAAAAGTTGTAGATGTGGAAGGTGTCACCCTGGTAAAAATGAAAAATGGTAAAATTGTCCAGGAGCATGATTTTATGGACAGTATGATCTTTATGCAGCAACTTGGCCTCATGAGCGAGCCGAATAACATAGGCCTTATTAATTCTCTCTATGATGCCTTTATGGCCGGAGACGTGCCTACTGTACTTGCAGGTATGGATCCCTCGGTTAATTGGAATGAAGCTGAAGGAAACAAATATGCCGATGGGAATCCTTACCAGGGGCCAGATGCTGTATTAAAAGGGGTCTTTAGCCGAATAGGGGAAGACCATGAATATTTTAAACTGAAGGAGATCGAGCTCCATGAGATGAGCAATAACAAGGTACTGGCTACCTTGCGCTATGATGGGAAATGGAAAGGAGGAAAGCAATACGATGTGCAGGCTGCACATTTATGGACCGTCCACAACGGGAAGGTGGTTGCTTTTCAACAATATGTCGACACAAGAACCCTGGCTGAAACCAGTAAACAGTAAAATGAACTAAAAAATGAAAACCACAGCAGGATGATGATCCTTTTCCTTGTTTCAGAAGACGAATCAGTTTTTCGAACTGAAGCTTACTGAGGTGGTAAGGAGATTGGATAAAAAGCCATTTTTCCCTTTGAAAATTGCAATTAAGCTGTTTAATTTGCAGTTCCAATTCGGGATGTGGCGCAGTCCGGTAGCGTATACGTCTGGGGGGCGTAGGGTCGCAGGTTCAAATCCTGTCATCCCGACCAGGAGAAAAGCGATGCGAAAGCATCGCTTTTTTATTTTCAGCTTTTGCCGGGTGTATTTTTTGGACCAAAGGGGAAAAATAATAACCTTCCAAAAATGCCATTTTCGGCACCTCTTTCTTTGAGATCTTCAACTCATGAGGGCGCCAGCACATCTGTCTTAGGTGTCAAAAATGTTATTTACAAATGTTTTTTCAGGAACTGTAAGTCTAGAGCGATAAGGTGATCCCGGTGATAAGAAAAAATTCGTGAGCGAGGTTCCGCAGAAGATCTTCCATCCTGTATTCCAAAGTTAGTTCCAGTTCAAGGTCTTTTAAAAGCGGATTTTCCAGACTTAACGCAAACCGCTGTTCTGCTTCAGGTTTTGCCAAAGCGGCAATTGCATACAGGGATTCTGTCCCTGCCACTACGGTGATGCCATTGTGAAGCTGAAATGACGCATCTATTGCATATCTTAATCTGTGCACAAGAATTTCTCTGAATCGCTGCTCTAGTCGTATTCTGTGAGAAAGGGGAAGGGAAGAGGCAGAGGGAGTTATTTCCAGTTGTTCAATGATTCTGAATTCATTGGTTTCAGAAGGGTCAAAATAATCTCTAAGACGATATCTTAGGCCTAGGCTCAGCGTGACTGGCTTGTGAATCTCATAATTGAGAAAGCTGTTGACTTCCACATGTTCATGTTGGTAACCTTTATTTTTTTCTGTTTCGTGGCTGGTCAACAGCATACCTCGATTTCCTAATCCCACGTCTATTGACCAAAGTTCCTTGTGCGGTATTGAAAGGCTGAATTCATTTTCATAGAACAAGGTTTTTGAATTCTGGGCCCGGACGTTTTGTGACAGAATGAATATGCCTGCAGACAAAAACAATTTGAAAATAAGCTTGTTGCCGGTCTTGAGATGGTTCATATAAAACAAATTGGCTGTTGCAGTCGTGTTTGGTGGAATGCTGAAAAACAAATACCGCTGCAGTTTAAAAATTTATTTGTCTCTATTTTATCAATAAAAAGTTAATGCCTACATTTGGGCTGCTTCCCTACGGCAACCTTATTTCTCATCAAATATTCTTGATAAATGGAAATAGTTATTGTTGCTGTTTTTACCTTTTTGTTAACCTCAGTATTTTCTGGTGAAGACGTTGAAAATGAAATGTCTCATAAAAGTTCTAAAAAATCTCTGTAATAAAGGTTTTTGAGGAAGAGGAGCCTTCGGAAGAAATAAAGCCTGTCACAGTAAAATATGTGGAAAAGGAAAATTAGCTGCGCAGGGGGACCTTAAAAATCTGATGTTTGTCTGCAAGACTTTGGCTACACCTGAGTTGTGGCGATTTTAGTTTTTCGTTTTTTTAACCTACGTCCTTTACTTGCTATTATTTTTAAATATTCTTTTCTTTTTCTGCAGCGATAGTGAAATTTAATTAACTTTTATTTTACATTAGTAAATAAAGATCTCCCCCGCTGTTAATGGTTCATGTTTAATTGAAAAGGAATATTTTTTTTCCATATTAACGATGGATAGGAAGGGTCTTGTGTTTTTTCTGCTCCAGGCCATCCTGGCGGTGAAGCGAAACTTTATTACGGTAGTTCATGTCAAAAAATAACATTTTAAGAAATATGGCATCCCTTAAAAAATCTGATAATATTTTTCCTGTTATAGGGGTAGGTGCTTCGGCCGGAGGATTAGCAGCTTTTAAGGAATTTATCCAGGCCATTCCTCCAGATTCTAATATGGCCTATGTTCTGGTACAACATCTTGATCCCAGCCACGAGAGCATGCTTCCCGAGCTGCTCCAGGGATGCAGCGCCATTCCCGTCTTAAAAAT
Organism: Salinimicrobium oceani; assembly: GCF_012037645.1. Taxonomy (NCBI): domain Bacteria; kingdom Pseudomonadati; phylum Bacteroidota; class Flavobacteriia; order Flavobacteriales; family Flavobacteriaceae; genus Salinimicrobium; species Salinimicrobium oceani. Next base: position 285,785 of record NZ_JAAVJR010000001.1, on the reverse strand, counting down.
AGAGGACAGCATTACTGTAGAACCTAATAATGTATATATCGTTCCCAGCAATAATATGTTGATCTCCAACGAGGGACAATTACATCTCACCCCAATGCCGAAACATGCAGATAAGGAGAAGAGCCTGCCTATAGATTTTTTTTTTAAATCGCTGGCGCAGGTTTATCAGTCACACGCCATTGGAGTTATTTTAACGGGACAGGGCAGTGATGGTACAGCGGGTCTAAAGGCTATTAAAGACAGTGGAGGAATTACCTTTAGTCAAAGTGAGGAAACAGCAGAATATGCTTCCATGCCTAAAAGTGCCAATATGGAAGGTGTGGTAGATTTTACACTTCCACCACGGGATATTCCTCCAAGGATCATGGAAGTGGTGCATCATCTCTATGCAGATGTGTGGAATCATAAAGAGACCGACCATGAAAATCAACAGGTATATAAGCAAATACTGGCTTTATTGAGAATAAGGAAAGGCACAGATTTCACTTATTACAAACAAACTACCATTAGACGAAGGATCTTAAGACGAATAGCTTTAAGCAGTACAGATAATCCCGCTGCTTATTTGGAGATGTTGAGAGGAAACCAGCAGGAACAAGATATCTTACACCAGGATCTATTGATCCCGGTCACCGAATTTTTTAGAGACAAGGACTTGTTTGAAGTCCTGTGCAATGATATCTTCCCAGAGGTACTTGAGAACAAAAATGAAAAGGAACCTGTGCGTATATGGGTTGCAGGTTGCAGTACAGGTCAGGAAGCCTATACAATTGCCATGTGTCTTATTGATTATTTGCAGGAGCGAAATTCTGAAGAAAGTTTTCCTCTAAAAGTGCAGCTTTTTGGTACAGACATCAGCGAGAAGGCCATTGCAAAAGCACGTAGCGGCATCTATACCAGGAGCGAAGTTGACAGCTTGGCACCGGAATATATTGACAGGTTTTTTACCAAAGTTGACAGTAAATTTCAAATTAAGAAAGAGGTACGGGAGTTATGTGTGTTCGCTTCTCATAATTTTCTAAAGGATCCGCCCTTCGGAAAGATGGATATCATCACCTGTAGAAATGTCCTAATTTATTTACAACCCTACCTTCAGAAGAAAGCCATAACCACTTTTCATTACGCGCTAAATAAAGAAGGCTATCTTATTTTAGGCAAATCTGAAACAACGAATAATGCGCCCGAATTATTCAATCAGTCAGAAAAGCATCAAAAGATCTTTATTCCGAAGGATAGACCGGGTAGATTTATGCAGGTGGCAAGCCAGGCAAGAGAGGATAAATTCAGAAACTTCGGAAAAACTTTTAAGGCAGAAAACGCGAGAACCGATTTTCAGCGTACTGCAGATGAGATCATCTTAAGCCGGTACACTCCAGCCGGGGTAGTGATCGACGAGGCTATGGATATTGTGCATTTTAGGGGCCGTACCGGTACTTACCTGGAACCACAGGCAGGCAAGCCGAATCTTAACCTCTTAAAAATGGCAAAACAAGGGCTTGCTTTTGAGCTAAGGAGCCTGGTACATCATGCCAAAAAAGGTGGGGATGCAGTAACAAAAGAAAATATTCCAATTGAGGACGGGAATAAACAAAGAATAATTTCTATAGAAGCGATCCCTTTACCTAATCTTGCTGAACCCTATTATCTTATCCTCTTTCATGATCCAATGGCACAGGCAGGTGCGATGGGATTTCAGGGATTTGAAGCCTATGATACAGCGCCTTCAGAAAATAAGCAGGATGAGAAGGACCTTCTTATAAAGCAGTTGAAGAGGGAACTAACGCAGGCCCGCGAAGATATGCGCAGCATCACCGAAGACCAGGAAGCTACGAATGAAGAATTGCAGAGTGCAAATGAAGAATTGCAGAGCGGCAGTGAAGAATTGCAAACGCTAAATGAGGAACTGGAAACCAGTAAGGAAGAGTTACAGAGCACCAATGAAGAGCTTACCAGTCTATATCAGGAACTGGTGAGTATGAATAAAAGTCTTACCACGGCAAGAAATTTTGCAGTTGATATTCTTAAAACGGTGAGGGAGCCTTGGGTAGTTATTGACCAGAACTTAAGGATAAAGAGCGCAAATCACCTGTTTTACAAGATTTTTAGGACTAATGAGGAGGAAATGGAGAACAGATCCATCCTTACTTTAGGTCAAAAACAATGGAAAGAGCCGGAGCTGGAACAATTGCTAAAGAAAGTCCTCGCTGAGAAGAAGAGTATCTCGGGATATGAGATCACTCAGGAATTTCCAGACATTGGCGAAAGGACCATGATCCTGAATGCACGGGAGATCGTGAGAGAAGAAGGAGGTGAAAAACTGATACTTCTTGTCTTTGGTGATATTACAGACAAAAGACTGGCCGAGCAATCTTTGGAAAAAAGCGAGATCAAGTTCAAACTGCTTGCTGAAACCATTCCGCAGCTCATATGGATAACAAATCCGGCAGGAGAATTTGAATATTTCAACAGTAAGTGGAAGCAGTATACGGGCATTTCTTCCTTTGAACATTCACAGAAAATTGAAGATGCCTGGAGCGATTTTGTTCATCATAATGACCTTCAGAAGGTATTGAAAAGCTGGAGAAGATCTTTGGAATCTGGTGAATCTTTTGCTCAGGAATGTCGCCTTAAAAGTGCTAACGGCACCTATAACTGGTTTCTCATTAAGGCCTTGCCGCTTTTTAGTACAGACGGGGAGATCATAAAATGGTTTGGTTCCAGCACAAATATTGAGCTTCAGAAGGAGGCAGAGCAGGCTCTTTTTAAAAGCAGGGAACATTTTAAAGAGCTGGCCGAGCTCATACCTGAAAAGGTAAGTTATGCAGATCCCGTAGGAAATGTCGAATACTATAACCGCAGCTGGCTACAATACACCGGGTTGAATTTACAGGAACTAAAAGATTCTGGCTGGATCAAGATCATTCATCCCGATGAACGACGAAAGGTGGTGGAGTCATGGAAAGCCTGTCTTGCTTCCGGAAGTGATTTTGAAGTAGAAATGAGGTGCCTTAACCGAAAAGGAGAATACAAATGGCACTTGAGTCGGGCTGTTCCTGTAAAGGATGATACCGGGAAAGTAAAGAAATGGATAGCTGCAACAACAGAGATCGAAAAGATCAAGGAGGAAGAAAACAGGAAAGAAGGCTTTCTTCAGCTGGTGAGCCATGAATTAAAAACTCCGGTAACATCGATCAAAGGTTATGTGCAACTGCTGCTCAACCTTCTGGAGCAGGAGAGCAGTTATTCCATTGGCAGTCTTCCCTTGAAATCCTCCCTAAAACGGATAGATGACCAGGTAAGCAGGCTTACCCGGTTAATTTCTGAAATGCTCGATGTCTCGAGAATTGAAGACAATCGATTGGAGCTCAAGAAACAGATCTTTAGTCTCAATGAACTTGTAACCGAGACCGTGCAGGACATCAATAGAACTGAGATCGATCATAATATTAGCGTTGAGGAAGACGAAGAATGTGTGGTGCATGCAGATAAAGACCGCATTGGACAGGTGATCATTAATTTTATCACCAATGCGATCAAATATTCTCCTAACGAAAAAGGGATCGTTGTAAAGACTTTTAAAAACCTGAAAGGGGAAGTTGGAGTTAGTGTAAAGGATCAGGGAATAGGCATTTCACATGCAGATCAAAAAGAGATCTTTAAAAGGTTTCACAGAGTTGAAGGAAAGAATGAAGAAACATATTCTGGTCTTGGGATAGGGCTGTTCCTGGCAAATGAAATTGTTATTAGGCATGGCGGATACATCAATGTAATAAGTGAGCCAGGTAAAGGTTCAGAATTTACTTTTACCCTGCCTGTAAGTTGTAATAAAATGAAGAATGATGGAAAATAATGTAAAAAAGATACTCATTGTGGATGATGACGTGAGTATAGGAGAGATGCTGCGGACATTACTGGAGTTTAGTGGTTATAAAGCCATTGTAGTTAATAACCCTAAAAAGGTAGAAGATAAGGTCGCCGAAGAGCATTTTGATCTTATTCTGCTGGATATGCGCCTTTCTGGAGTAGATGGTACCGAGATATGCTCAAAGTTGAAGGAATCGGAGACTTCGAAGCATATTCCTGTTTTAATGATGTCTGCCCTTAGTAATGCCGATAAAACCTGTAAAGCTGCCGGGGCTGATGATTTTATCTACAAGCCATTTGAAATGGATGACCTGCTTTCGAAAATCAAAACAATAATTGGGTAAAATTTAGCAGCTTCTCTCTCTATTGATCCATTTTAGGAGGGGGGTTGTGGAGATCCTGATTGAGTACCTTGAGCAGCGCTTTTAAGCTGGCAATGTGCTTTTGGATATTTGACAGGCGGTCATCCTTAAATCCGGAAACTTCTGATTGGCCGTTCCCGTTATTCCGCTTAGTCATGAGCAGGAGTAAATTTTCCTTTTCTTCCAACATTCTCAGGGAAACCCAAATAGACTCTTCGATCTTTTGATCCTGCAGGTCATGCAGTAGTTTTTCAGTAAAAACGTGTCCCGTATGGCATCGGTAGCGGTGCACCGGGTCATTTTTTAAGGCCCAGAGTCCGCCTCCACAATCTGGACAGACGAAATCACTATGCTCGCCTATCTTTTTCATATCATCTAAATCCGACATCATTTTCTCTGTTATTTCGGCTTCGATCTGCAATTCCCTTGGAATGGGCTTTGCCGGAGGAAGCGGAAGGTTTATTATTTCAGTTATGATCTCGGGAATCTTACTTAAGCGAGCCAGATAGTCCACCTTGATCTTATTTAAAACACTGAGGGGCATATCAGAAAACTGCGCTTCTACAGGGTCCTGAACTATACAGATTCCACCACTGCTCTTTATGGCGTGCATACCCGAAGTGCCATCTTCAAAAAGACCGGTAAGAATAATGCCTATAGTTCTATGTCCATAGTTTACTGCAGCAGATCGGAATAATACGTCAATTGAAGGTCTGTATTTATTTTCATGTGGCCCATTCGTTAATTTGAGTCGGTCATTTTTTACCAGTAAATGTTGCCCTGGAGGAGCAACAAATAAATGTCCTTTTTTTAGCAGAGCTCCATCTTTCGCTACAGAGCAAACAAGAGCAGTATGCCGTTGGAAACCCGCTGCGATAGTAGTACTGTTTGATTTTTGGGAGACATGCATAACAACAAGGACCGCTGCGTCAAGCTCGGAAGGTAGTTCATTGATCACGGTATTAATGGCAGGAATTCCTCCGGCCGAGGCTCCTATGACTATGAGGTTTCTCATTTACTAATGGCTGCTTTCAAATTTTAAACATCTGGTGGAAAATCTGTTTCCATCATCGATCTTCAAGTTATAGCTTAAATATGTATTCCTCTTTTCAGAAAGCATTAAAATTTTGCTAATGTTCAAATAAGAAAAGTTCCCTTTTGGAACTCAGATCCTCAAATATTTCTGGAGTGAAATGTGAAGGGAATAATAAAATATATTTAATAGAAGTAGTATTCCTTTCTTATCAATTCAATCCATTTTTCCTGCTGTTAATTATGATGAAAATAAGCGGTAATTCTTTCTTAAATACCTTTGGGAGAGGTAGGTAACCGTCTACATTTAGATAAAGGAATTAGAGCAAAGCCGCCCCCTGCTTCTTAGATCCATTTTACATTTTTTCAAAAATTTTATCCTGGAAACCCGTTTTTTCAGGGGCAGACAAATACACCCTAAAAAGAGCATTATGGAGAAGAAAAGGACGATCTCTGGAAAGAATTCCAGGCAGTTGATGAAGCAGGAAATATCAGCGAATTCAGAAGGATCTTATGAGATGCTGGTATTCTCGCATTTGAGGTGGGGTTTTGTTTACCAGCGCCCGCAGCACCTTATTAGTAGACTTTCGAAATCATTTAAGGTCCTTTTTATAGAAGAACCTATTGCATTCCATGAAGAGGAGAGAAACACTTTCGACCTGGAGGTCATCAATACGCAGCTTCACGTCCTAAAGCCAAGATGCTCAGAGATTGCCGGCATTGCAGATATTTTAAAACAATTTCTTTCCAGGAGACATTTTCCCATTGGGTGGTTCTATTCAGCAGCTTTCAGCGAGTTGCTTGGGGATTTCGAATTCGAGCGGGTGATCTATGATTGTATGGACGAACTATCTCTTTTCCGAGGAGCAAATCCGCAACTGGTAAGGCAGGAAAAGTTCCTGCTCTCTGAAGCCGATTTTGTTTTTACGGGAGGGAAATCTTTATATGAAGCAAAGAAAGAGCACCATCAGCAGGTGTTTTGCTTTCCAAGTTCTGTAGAACGAGAACATTTTGAGTCCGTTGAACAGGATTTGACCTTGCCGGCCGACATAGAACCCATCAAGAAACCTATTGTTGGATATTTTGGGGTTATTGATGAGAGAATCAACCTGGAACTTCTCCATGATGTAGCCCAACTACGACCTAATGTAAATTTTGTGATGATTGGACCTCTGGCAAAAATAGAGGAGCAGGACCTGCCAAGAGAAAAGAACATCCATTACCTCGGAATGAAAAATTATAAAGACCTCCCGGCATACATTGCTGCCTTTAATATTGCTATGATGCCCTTTGCACTTAATGATGCGACAAAATTTATTAGTCCTACCAAGACACTTGAATACATGGCAGCAGGGAAACCCATAATTTCTACGGCAATAAAGGACGTGGAAAGAGATTATAGGGACTGTATATCTATAGTAAATGGACCTGAAGAGTTCTCAACTGCTATTGACAAGTTCTTAGATGCAAAGGAGCTTAAGACCGGGGAGAAGTATAAGGAGATTCTTGATAGTACTTCCTGGGATCAAACGGCAATGAAAATGGAAAAGATCATAAAAAGAAAAGTTGGAGCATGAAAGCAGATATATTGATCATAGGAGCAGGAATATCGGGTGCAGTACTGGCAGAACGTTACGCTGCAATAGGAAAAAGAGTGGTCATCCTTGAAAAGAGGAATCATATAGCAGGTAATTGTTATGATTATGTTGATGACAACAACATTCTTGTTTCAAAATATGGGGCACACTTATTTCACACGAATCACCAAGAGGTGTGGCAGTATGTACAGAGATTTTCGAAATGGTATAAATGGGAGCATAAAGTTATAGCCAAAGTTGATGGCCAGCTGGTCCCTATCCCCGTCAATATCACGACGGTCAACAGAATATTCGGTTTGCAGATTTCTACAGAAAAGGAGATGGCAGACTGGCTTGAGAAGAACAGGATTCCCTTTGAAAACGCCACTAACGGAGAAGAAGCAGTACTCAATAAAGTAGGCAGTGTGCTCTACGAAAAGATGTTTCGGCATTATACGAAAAAGCAATGGGATAAATATCCTGAAGAACTGGACGCTTCGGTTTTAGAACGGATCCCGGTGCGCAAAAATTTTGATGATCGTTATTTTACAGATACCTATCAGGCCTTACCCCTTGGAGGTTACACAAAGATGTTTGAAAGCATGTTGTCGAGCCCAAGAATTAAAGTACTGCTCAATACCGACTATTTTGATGTTAAGGATGAGGTTTCGGGATATTCCAAATTATTTTACACGGGACCTATAGATCGGTTTTTTGAATTCAAGCACAGTCTTATGGAAAAGCTGGAATACCGTTCCATCAATTTCGTCACCGAGACCGTTAATAAGGAATTCTTTCAGGAGAATTCAGTGGTAAATTATCCGGGGACAGATGTCAATTTCACCCGGATCATTGAATATAAACATTTTGGAAATCAGCCTTCAGAAAAAACAACTATTGTAAGAGAGTATACTACAGATGAAGGGGAACCTTATTACCCTGTACCCAATGCGAGGAATCGAGAAATTTATGAAAAGTATAAAGCAGAAGCTGAACAGTTAGAGGATATATATTTTGTTGGCAGGCTGGCAAATTACAAATACTTTAATATGGACGAGGCCTTTAAAAATGCGCTGGATTTATTTCATGTTTTGGAAGCAAACAATGTGAAAAAGAGAAGCAAGAAATATGGAAAAAAGATTGCGAAAAAGGTATAACTCCTTCTTTATGGGAGGTTTTGAATGTGCAGATCATATTAATCGATCGGGTTTTAGAGTAAACCTGCTTCGGGAAAATCAGCACGACCTTAGGGTGGAGCAAGATTACAGGCTCTTAATTGAGCTTGATATCAAGGTTGTTCGGGAAGGGATCTGCTGGAGTTCAGTAGAAAAATCTCCGGGAGTCTTTGATTTCTCTGAAGTACGAAACAGGTTGAGAATAGCAGAAAACATGGGAATTGAGGTGGTGTGGGATCTTTGTCATTTTGGATATCCCGATGCTATTTTCCCCACCCATCCACTCTTTTTAGAAAGGTTTAAATCTCTCTGTACAGCCTTTGCCCAGTTCCATAAAAAATACGCGAAAGACAGGTTACATGTTGTGCCAGTCAATGAAATAAGTTTTCTCTCCTGGCATTCGGGAGATGTAAGAGGAACGGTGCCTTTTGCAGTAAATTCAGGTTTCGATATAAAATATCATCTCTGTAAGGCCGCAATTGAAGGAATGAAAATACTTCGGAATCTTGTGCCTCACGCTGTTATTTACGTCGTAGAGCCTCTAATCTGGATCCACAAAGGAAGCAGCGAGATCACTGAAACAGCTTTGGCCGAGCTGAATTCACATCAGTTCCAGGCGGTAGATATGATTGCCGGAAACATGTGCGAGGAGCTGGGAGGTAATGGTGAGCTCTTTGATGTAGTGGGTTTCAATTATTATCACAGCAATCAATGGGATCATGAAGGCAGGACACTTTCCTGGCCACTGGAAAAGGAAAAGCTCCTGCCATTGAACCAGTTACTGCACACTGCTTATTCGCGCCTTGAAAAGCCGGTGATCCTTTCTGAAACCGGGCATTTTGGTTCTGGAAGAGCCCAATGGATCCAGGAGATCACTCAGGAATGCCTTGCAGCCATTGATGCAGGTGTAGATCTCCAGGGCATTTGCATCTATCCTGTAATTGACCGCCCCGATTGGGATAACCTGAACTATTATCACAACAGCGGAATATTTGATCTGGATGAGCACAAAAACAGGATTCCTGATCTTGCTTACATCCAAACATTGAAAGACTGCATAAAGGCAACTGAAGATCGTTTGGCGGGAAATGTTATGCTTTATAACAGCAGTTCCAACATGATCTTAAAAGATTAATGTTGATCATTTCGGAAATACAATAGATTAAAAATTTAGAAGTTCTTGGCAGGACGGTGTAAATCCCTGTTAAACAGTGACTAGCACAATTATTTTGTCTGGAAATCTCCCTAAATTAATATTACTAATTTTAAAAAAATATGATATGATAAGCACAAAGATCCACGGTTATCTGGACTACATTATGGGAGCGACCCTCATGTTTTTTCCACTCCTGTTCAAGATTCCGGAAGGTGCAGCCAGTACCATTCTCATTGTACTAGGCGCGGGGGTAATTATTTACAGTTTGATCACAGATTACGAACTGGGACTTTTCAAGATCCTGGCTATGAAGACCCATCTTATGATGGATCTTTTAGGCGGAGCTTTATTGATCATCTCTCCCTGGCTATTTGGTTTTGCTGATGAGACTTTCTGGCCTTTTGTCATATTGGGACTTCTGGAGGTCGGGGCAAGTCTTATGACAAGAAGAGAACCATCCTACGATGCAAATCCACAACACCAGGCAGGACATTAGCATTAACCAGCTTCCTGCTAAAGCAGAATTTACAAGGTGGAGAGGAGGAAAGGCTTCAAAAATGCACAAAAAGGCATGCTTTCAGGCATGCCTTTTTATACTATTCGAAATATACTTCAGCATTTTCCTTTTGTAGTATACAAATCACTTTTGGTTAGAAGGCGAATTTCTAACCCATCATTCTTCGACCAAAGCGAGTTTTAAAATTTTCCCTGTATTTCCGCTCGGGCCAATATTTGTTGAAGCCGCAACATAAATTTCGCCATTAAGATCCTGCCCCAGGCCTTTTACATAGTGACCTAAATTGCCACTATAACTTTTGGGTTCAAGGTCGTTAAAGCTCCACATTGCACCGGCTGCAGGAATGGCCTGAAAGAGTTGTCCTTTGGGTTCAAAGTCTTGAGAAAAGGAGCCAAAAATGTACTTCCCGGCGAGTTCAGGAATATCTGTTCCTCTGTAAACGTAACCCCCTATAATGGTTATGGTGTTTCCCCCGGCGGGATTGGAAAAATTATTCATAACAATGACAGGATCCATCAATTCATTACCATAAACATCCTCCTCGGGACACTGTTCCAGGATATTCTCATTATTTGAGGCGTCGAAACAGACGGTACCTTCCTTGACATTCCATCCATAATTCCCACCTTTTTCTACCAGATTTATTTCCTCAAAAAGGTTTTGTCCTGCATCTCCAGCCAATAACACGTTTGATCCCCCCATGTCAAAAGAGAATCTAAAGGGATTTCGAAAACCGTAAGCATAGATTTCATCCAATCCCGGGTGATCTATAAATGGATTATCTGATGGGATGGCATAGGGCGGACTGCCATTTACATCAATTCTCAGGATATCTCCCAGGAGGTTTGATTCAATATCTTGCCCATTACCGCCTGCATTGACGTCATACCAGTCTTCTACATGACCGGCTGCGACGTCATTTGCAGCACCACCATCTCCAATGGAGATATAGAGATAACCATCTGGGCCAAAAGCTATGGTTCCTCCTTCATGGTTTCCCTGTGGTTGATCTACCTCCAGGATGATCTTTTCGGAACCTGCATCGGCCAGGGCAGGATTATTTGCAGAAACAGCAAATTCAGAAATGCGGCTTATATTGTTCCAGGTTTCCCCCTCTTCGGGCCCTCCTGCATTTGGAGGAGCGGTATAGTAGACAAAAAACCGTCCATTATTTTGGTATCCCGGGTGAAAAGCCAGACCTAACAATCCGCGTTCGTCATAATTTGGATTCAGTGGGGTCATTTTATCGGTAATGTCCAGGAATGGGGTAGTCTCCTTATTTCCAGCGTCGTCCAGGACCCATATTTTTCCAACCTGGTCAATAACGAACAATCGGCCACTCTCATCGGGGCTCTCCATAAGTCCTACCGGGGAAACAAAACCTTCAGCAAAAAGAACAAGGTCAAGTGCCATTTCTCCCACAGGAGGCTTAGAGGTGTCATCGTCTGAGTTACATGAACTAATCCCCAGAGCCATAAGCAAGATCCATATAAACGAAATTTTGCTTGGAATACTCTTTATCTTTCCTGCTGAAGCGTAGCTCGGCAAGGTCAAAGATCTTGAAGGGTCATTTTCCGTTTTCATATCGTCGTATTTAAGCACAACTCACGGAAATACTATGGGTATGTCCACTGTCTGAAGTTGAAGTAGCCGAAACTGAATTATTGGCCTTCAAGGTAGAGAATTGAGCGGCAGATATCGTGACCTGGTGCACATGACCACTTACGAGACTAAGGTCATAGGTCTTTTCAACACCTGCAGCTACATCTTCCTTGGAAATGGTAAGGCTATGCGAATGGCCTGCACTACTTGCAACTGAACTTAAAGTGCCATTTTCAAGACAATTAACTGCTGTGGGCGGCGGATTAGGATTAGGATTTGAATCTCCGTCATCAGAACCAGAACATCCCAGGATCGAAATAGCAGGAATGCCGAGAAGAATCCCTGCAGTGGTCTTTTGAATAAAAGTTTTTCTGTCCATTTTTCAGATTGTTTTTATAAGTTAAAGATCTAATTATACCGCAAAAAGAACGGAGCAATCGTCGTAACTAAGGAAAGAAAAAGATAGGGTTGGGGTAAAATCTATAACAAGATTATCATAAAGGTATGTAAAATCATTAAATTATTAAGAAATAATTTGCTTTTTTGTATGATATCCCGCTCAGATTTTTGTCTAAACGGAATTCTCCGTCATTACTTCCTGGCAACTACTGTGGCAGCAGTGGTCAATTCTGGAATTTAAATGATTAAATGATTCAGCTAAAGGAGAAGGATCTGTTTATCTCAATAATTTTCGGGTAATGAAATTATTTTTTCTAAAATACGTACTGTGTGCTGCACCCAAATTTAGAATGGTTGTAAAGAAACCAGTAAAAACAAATAAAAATTGGAAAGGAGCTGCTTTGTAAAAGGAATTAAGCAACAAGACCGTGATACTGACGAAGAGACTTGTAAAGAAAAAAGAAATCCACTCATCAGGGCGGGTTCGTAGGTTTTTCAGCACAAATCGTAAAAGAGGGTTCTTTTCTTCGTATTCGCCTTCGGGACGATATGCAGAAATATAGGAAACGAGAAATTTTGAGGCTATAATTTCTATGGCAATAAGTGCAATTAGTAGGTCCATATAGTACAAGTAGGTGATACTGAGAGGGCTAAATTAATCGAATTTTGCAGACTACCAAGCTTTTTATGGAAAAATTATGCCTTTCACCCGATAAACTTACCTTTCATCGATACCGTAAATCCGCAGAGCTAATGCTGCGCTGGGAATTCTTACAAGTACTTATACTTTATTTTGGACTTGGCAGGAGCATGGTGTAATTTTAAACTATTATTTCCTTGCGATGAAAAAGCCACTTAAGATCAGATATTATTCTCCTGGAGAAGAAAATCTGAATATCATCTCACATGCGCTTGGGCTTGTTCTAAGTATAGTGGGATCTTTTTTTCTCCTTCTCAGGGCCCTCGCTCTGAATGATTTAGGTCTATTTTTGAGCTTTCTTGCTTTTGGACTTTCTCTCGTGCTGCTGTATCTGGCTTCAACCTTATATCACAGTACTAGAGACCTTAGAAAACGATATGCTCTCGAGATCTTTGATCATATTGCCATTTTTATTCTTATTGCTGGTTCTTACACTCCATTTGCAGTAGTCACTTTAAATGGTCCTACAGGTTGGATCATTTTTGGAGTAGTTTGGGGGATAGCAATTTTAGGTACCATCATCAAGCTCTTTTTTACTGGCCGCTTTAAGATCGTTTCTACTTTACTGTACGTGGGGATGGGCTGGGTCATCATCTTTGCTATTGAACCCTTACAGGAAAATTTGTCTTCTCCTGGCTTATGGTGGTTGTTTAGTGGCGGCTTGGCTTATACGCTGGGAGCCCTGGTTTACAGCATTAGCAAGATCAAATTTAATCACGCCATTTTTCATCTTTTTGTACTTGCCGGCAGTTACTGTCATTTCATGGCGATCTATAATCATGTGGTGCCGTAGCACATCTTTTTGCTACATCACAAGAGAATTCTGTATCTTTAATGGTATGAAAAAATTCTGGTGCCTTTTATTAGTCCTTTTTCTTTTTGGTTATTCCACCTTCGCACAGCAGAATGATGCTTTTAAGGTGCTAGCTCCTGCGGTTTACAAAAAGGAAATTCAAATAGAAAAAGTTCAGCTGGTGGACGTGAGAACCCCCAATGAATTTAATGATGGACATATTAAAGGTGCCAAAAATGTCGATTTTATGGCCGATTCTTTTTTGTTACAGATGCAGGATTTCGACAAGTCCCAGCCCGTTTATCTCTATTGCCGAAGTGGGAACAGAAGTGCAAAAGCTGCAGCACTGTTACTGGATCATGGATTTCAGTCGATCATAGATCTAAAAGGTGGTTATTTAGCCTGGAAAGCATTTGAAAAGAAGTAAACAATATCCTGAGGCCGGTGAAACCTTGATCACCAGAGACTGGCTCGCTATTGACAGGACGCGAATGGCCAATGAACGTACATTTTTAGCCTATCTCAGGACCTTTATCGTCATTTTAAGTTCTGGAGTAGCCATTCTTAAAGTAGAAGCTCTGGAAGAGATGTTCGACCTGGGCGTCTTCCTTCTTGTACTTGCACCCTTCATTTTTATCATTGGCTTAGTACGGTTCCTGTATGTTCGAAAACATATCAGAAAATACCATTCCTGAATTCCTGGGTTTTGATGCGAAGAACAAGGATCTGGAGTAATTCCCCAAATTTTTGATGAATGTAGTACTTCAGCTTAAAATCAGCCTAACCTGCCTCTTTTTTTCAGTTTTCCTTTCCTCCCAAATAGTTTCATCATACTTGGTGAGGATATAAACCAGAGAAGAAAGCCGCTCAAAACGGTAATGAGGCCTAAAAGGGAAAAAAGCCGAAGTACAGTAGTATTGAAATTGTCCCTGGTTTCATAATCCATAGTGTGTGTCATCCACAGGAAATCGAACCAACGCCAGTCCCGGAACCTGACACTCCTGAAAGAGCCATCAACTGCAGAAACATAGGCTTTGAGGTGCTCGGGCTTAGAATAGGAGATCACATATGCCGGAAGACGATTCCCCCGATACTCATGATGAGCCCCGGTGACTTCGATCTTTTCCACTTGTGAGATCTTCAGGCTATCTTTCATGTACCTGCCGGCAATTTTAATAGCTTCTTCCTGAGAGATCTCATCTTTTTTCTCTCCACTTCGGGCGTGTACTAAAATTTCATCATTTACCCAGTAAAAAGGTTCTCCTGCAATGTCCCTGAGCTGCAGGGAAGTGATCTCTTTTCCCGGTGCAACTTCAGAAATACCTAAAAGATCGGAAAAGGAGGAGGGATGAACATGAGCTTTTCGAAAATGATCGCCGTGGATCTCATCAATATCGGTCCAGCTAAAGTACAGTCCGCTAATGGTCCACATCAAAAATTGCAGACCCAGGAAGATCCCGAGATAACGATGCGCCTTCCTTATCTTGGAGGCGGTTTTGCGTTTTACAAAAGGCATGTTTCTAAACTTTTAAAGTTGCAAGTATATAAATTCTGCAGCTGCTGCTGCTGTGTTTCAATAAAAATTCATCCCTATTTTTTCCTTTTTTGAAAGCTATGATCCTCAGGACCTGCGCCAGATTTTTAACTTTAATGATGTTCGAATTTTTTAATTCCTTCATTAGTAATTAATGAAAAGCTGAAAAGAATATAGCTGAAAAATCACCTTTTTGGAGGTTAAGCGCTGCAATAATTTTTGAAGTGAATTTCAATTAAGAGTCTTTGAAATTCTGCAGGAAGTACTTTCACAGCTCCTGAAGGGCTTAAAAAATCTCTTCAGAAAATCCCTTTTTTGGAAGACTATAGGCTATGCTGTCTTTTAGAATGAGCATCGCCGTTTGTACCCTGTTTCGGAATTCATAGAAGGACACGGTGCCAGAGTTGAATGGAGGATAGTTCTCAACCACATCCTGCAGGTACTGTATTTGTTCTAAGGCTTCTTTTTTTTCCCTTTTTGAAGCCGTATATAACAGGTCGTAATCCATGATCTCATTCAGCCGAATGCTAAGGCTTGCAATGATGTCATCATCTGCTTCGTCTTCATGGTTCAGCAGTATTTTCTGCCTGGGAGCAACAGGCGCAGGGATCAGATCCAGCTGTCTTGCTACCATTTTTGAAGCCTGGTGGGAAAAGACCAGGGCTTCCAGGAGGGAATTTGAGGCTAATCGATTGGATCCATGAAGTCCGGTAAATGCACATTCTCCAGATGCATACAGGTTTTTAATGGAAGTGCGAGCAAAATTATCAACTTCAATTCCGCCGCACTGGTAGTGGGCTGCCGGCACAATTGGAATACGATCTGTCGCCAGGTTAATCCCAATTTCACTGCAATAGGAAATAATGGTGGGAAACTCCTGCCCGAATTTCTCCAGGTCGAGATGGCGACAATCCAGGTACGCACATTTTTCACCAGAAGATTTTAGTTCTTTAACAATGGCTTCAGAAACTACATCGCGAGTTGCAAGTTCTCCCCGCATGTCACTCTTGTAAAGAAAACGATTGCCTTTCTGGTTCACCACATATGCTCCAAAGCCACGTACCGCTTCAGAAATAAGAAAAAGAGGATTTTTACCTTCTTCGTAAACTGCGGTGGGATGAAATTGAATGAAATTCATCTGTTTTATGCTTGCGCCTGCCCGCCATGCCATAGCAACGCCATCTCCAGTAGCTACAGCTGGATTTGTGGTATTTTTAAAGACCATCCCGCACCCGCCACTGGCCAGGAAGGTGACTTTTGAAGAAATGCTCGTTTCCTGTGCTGTTCTTTTGTTCAATGCTGTGATCCCTATACAATGCTTCCCTGTTTCTGAAAGCATAAGATCTGTTACAAAAAAATGATCATAGAACTGAATATTTTGACAGGCTTTCGCCCTCATGATAAGCTTCTGCTGAATCTCTTTTCCTGTAAGATCGCGATGATGCACAATACGTGGCCGGGAGTGGCCTCCCTCCAGTGCAAGATCATACTTCCCGTTTTTTCCAGAATCAAAGGAAGTTCCCCATTCCACCAGTTCCAGCAGCCTGTCGGGAGCCTGTGAGATCACCATTTTCACGACTTCCCTATCGTTGAGTCCGCCTCCTGCTGTAAGGGTATCCTTGACGTGAAGATCAAAACTGTCCGCTATTCTGTCAAGCACCACTGCAATGCCTCCCTGGGCATGTGCAGTATTTGAAACTTCCTTAGCTTCCTTGGTGATAATCGTTACCGCCACCTCTGGCCGTGCCTCGGCTACCTTGATGGCAAAGCTTAACCCCGCTACCCCCGAACCAATAATTAGAACATCTGTTTTCATAGCTATGATAGTTGGAGCATACGTTGAATTGGAACCAAGGCCTGCTCCATGATACCTTCTGAAAATGAGATTTCCGGAGCTTCTTTTTCCAGACAAGTGTATAGCTTCTGGAGAGTATTCAATTTCATAAAGGCACATTCACTACAAGCGCAGGTATTATCTTCTTTGGCAGGGGCAGGGATGAGGGTTTTCCATGGCACTTCCTTTTGCATTTGATGCAGTATCCCGGCTTCTGTTGCCACGATAAAAATATTGTGGTCGCTGTTTTTTACATGGTCAAGCATCCCCGAAGTAGAGCCTATGTAATTTGCCACTTTTAGAACCTGTGGCTCAGATTCGGGATGCGCAATGATCCTGGCCTTTGGGTGCTCCCTGAATAGCTGCAACAGCTTGTCAAGGGAAAAAGCTTCATGAACTATGCATGACCCGTCCCAAAGCAGCATCTGTCTTCCGGTTTTCTGAATAAGGTATTTCCCAAGATTTTTATCTGGTGCAAAAATGATCTGCTTTTCGGCAGGTATGGAATTGATGATCTTTTCGGCATTTGATGAGGTACAGACCAGGTCGCTCATTGCCTTGATCTCGGCAGAGCAATTGATATAGGTCACCACTACATGATCTGGGTACTGTGCTTTCAGTTTTTTAAATGCTTCGGGAGGGCAACTTTCGGCAAGGGAACAGCCTGCTTGCATATCGGGCAAGATTACCTTTTTTGAAGGGTTAAGGATCTTTGCTGTTTCGGCCATGAAATGCACACCAGCAAATACGATAATATCTGCAGTGCTCTCTGCTGCTTTTTTGGAGAGCTCCAGGGAATCACCAATAAAATCGGCAACCTCCTGAATAGCTGGTTCCTGGTAATAGTGCGCCAGGATAACTGCATTTTTTTCCTTTTTTAAGCTATTGATTTTCTGTTGGAGGATAGTCCTTTCTAGGGCAGGTGCAAGCATAAATATTTACTGAAAATTTAAATCTTTAAAAAAGTCTCTCCCGATATAAGTCCCGAGGTAAGATCTTTCAGGCTCGTATTTTCCACGATCTCCTTTAACTCATTTCTCACCGGCTTAAAGCGGGAATGAAAGGGGCAGGGATGTTCTTCGGAACAATTGTGCAGCCCAAGGCTACAACGCGTGTAGACCTTATCTCCATCTATGGCAATCACGATCTGGGAGATCTTTATGCTGTCCATTTCTTCCTTCCTTATTTGAAAGCCGCCGTGAGCTCCCTTTGTAGAGATGACGATCCCACTACGGGAGAGCTTTTGCAGTGTTTTTGCTGTAAAGGCTTCAGGAGAATCTATTTCCCGGGAGATATCCTTGAGACTGGCTCGTCGTCCGTTTTCTGATTCAGATGCAATAAAAATAGTAGCCCTTATCGCATATTCACAGGCTTTTGAAAACATAGTTCCTTTATTTTATCCAGGTTCAAAATTAAGGACAGGCTCGTCTCAATTATATGACCTCTGTCAGTATCTGAAGCATTTTTCAGCACTTTTAATTCTGAAATTTCCTGAAGTGCGGGAAATCCGGAACCGAAAAATTGGCGGTATTTTGAATAATCAAGATTTTGTCTGTAATTGTTCTATTCAAAATTCATAGTGGCTGATACAGATGATTTGGAAAAACCTTAAGTAGATGAAAAGTGATCAATCAGCCTTAACCGAGCCTTATGCATCTTTCTCTTAAAACGATAGCAGGTTTTCTTGGTCCCGTCATCTTTATTGGGTTTCAGGCAATAGATCATCCTCCTTCCATGACTGTCCAGGCATGGCATGTTCTGGGCATCACCTTATGGATGGCCCTGTGGTGGGTAACAGAGGCAGTGCCAATTGCAATAACTGCATTATTGCCCATTGTACTTTTTCCGCTTACTGGGGCTCTGTCTATTGGCGCTACCACAGCATCCTATGGAGATAAGTTTGTATTCCTTTACCTGGGTGGCTTCTTACTCGCCATAGCTATAGAGAAATGGAATTTGCATCGCCGTATTGCTTTGAACATTATTAATTTAATAGGTACAGATCTCAAATTGATCGTGCTGGGGTTTATGGTCGCCACTGCTTTTCTTTCCATGTGGATTTCCAATACGGCTACTTCGGTAATGATGTTACCCATTGGCGCCGCCATTATTAGTCAGTTACAGGATGACCCGGAAACAAGGAGGAATGAAAATGCCATTTTTGGAAAGGCCCTTATGCTGGGTATTGCTTACAGTGCTTCAATTGGAGGAATTGCAACCCTTATTGGAACTCCACCCAATCTCGTGCTGGCTGGAATGGTTCAAAAGCTCTATCAAATTGAGATCAGTTTTTTACAATGGCTTAAAATAGGCCTGCCTATTTCTATTTTCTTACTTGTGGTTTGTTGGAAATACCTCACCACGTTTGCGTTTGATCTTCGTAACACGGTACTTCCCGGAGGTAAAGCCGAAATTCAAAAGTTGCTGCTATCCTTAGGAAAGACCAGTAAACAGGAAAAAAGAGTGCTTGCAGTTTTTATTTTAACAGCTTTAGCGTGGATCACCCGCTCCTTTTTGCTGCAGCCTATATTACCGTTCCTGGATGATACCATTATTGCTGTTACTGCCGGAATCCTTCTCTTTCTAATACCTTCAGGAAAAAATGGCAACCGACTGCTGGTGTGGGAGGATACTGTGAAGATTCCCTGGGGAATAATTATACTTTTTGGTGGCGGAATGGCGCTCGCAAAAGGATTTGAGGAAAGCGCCCTGGCAGTGTGGATAGGAGAACAGCTCACAGCTCTTGAGCACCTGCCTTTAATTTTAATGGTGTTCATACTCGTGGCTGCAGTCAATTTCCTGACAGAAGTAACTTCCAATCTGGCGACTACAGCTATGCTACTACCAATCCTGGCTCCTATGGCCATAGCAATGAACATACATCCTTATTTCCTGCTGGTCGCGGCAACATTGGCTGCCTCTTGTGCCTTTATGCTGCCGGTTGCAACCCCGCCAAATGCCGTAGTCTTTGGATCTGGCCATCTTGAAATAAAAGATATGGTGCGTACCGGGATCTGGATGAATGTTTTTTCTATCCTGATCATAACGTTGGTGATCTATTTTTTACTCCCAGTCTTATGGGAGATCCAGGTTGATACTCTGCCGCACCAATTCTTCTGATCCCTTCTGAAATTACTTATCATGCTTTCGCAATCCTAGTGTTTACAGGGGAGATCTGGAATTTTATAATTCTGGCCTTAAAAGATCTGCTGCTTCTGAAGCAACTTCTATTGGTTCCTGGTTAAAGAACCTGCTTCGGGGACTCCGGTTTCAAATGGGTTAGAGGGATCATTACTCCATTCGAACCACCCGCCATCATAGACAGAAACATGGGGCCAGCCAAGAAGCCATGCATTGAACCAGGCTTCGCTACCTCTCCAGCCTGTACCACAGTAGAAGGCCAGGTGCTTGTTTGGTGTAATATTGTTTTGTTCCCAATTTTCAATAATCTCATGAAATTCTCGGGTCGTATGGTCTACATTCCTGTAGTTCTCCATATGATAAGCGTCACTGCCACAGTCGGCAAAAATGGCTCCCGGAATTCTCCCCTTGGCTTCGATGTAATTGTATCCACTAACCTCTCCAATATATTCGGGATAACTGCGAACACAAACCAGCTCGGCATCTTGAGCAGCGATCATTTGTTTTGCCTCCGGGACATCAACAGCAAGTTCGGGATGGGCGGGGATCTTTACCCCGAAATCTTGTACCGGCTGTTTTTTGACATCTTCAGTGCTAGTTTCAAAGCCAGCATCTTCCCAGGATTGGAAGCCGCCGTTTAATACGCGTACATCCTTTACTCCTGCATACATCATGATAAATGCATTTCTAATTGCACCTATATCTCCAGCGGCACTACCTGGAAATTCATCATCATTGTCTGGAAACATAAATTTTCCGTAAAGCACAACAGTGGTATCGGCAGTAATTCCATGTTCCTCCAACGCCTTTTTCAATTCATCGGGGCTGCGACGATTCCAGGTTTCGGGTGATTCAAGTGCATTGGTATCCATATCGATCGCACCGGGAATATGTCCAGTTAAATAAGCATCACGATTGCGGTAATGGGAATGTACTACCACAAATTTATCATTGTCATATTCTGCAGGCTTTCCTCCGTCTATAAGCTCTTTAAGCCAATGCGCCGAAACCAGTTGCCTGTATTTTGGAAGATAACTCATTGGCAACGTATCATCGCTTGTCCACTCATCCAGAAAATGGTTGTAAACTGCTATTTTTGAATAGCCAGCTTTTTCAAAACTTGCTGCCACTTTTGAAGCTTCGTCCCTGTTGTATCCATAGATGATAAGCTCTTGCGAAGCTTCGATCTTTTTATGTCGCACCACCTCTATCCAATCCATATAACCTGCCCACTTGGCAGGTAAGGATCTGGCGCCTTTTATATGTCCGCCCCTGTGTTCATTTTTGATCTTCCAGCCGTTATAAGCATCTACGGGTCGAACATCAATGACCACTGCGCCTTTACTTTGTTTTTCTATAAGTTCCTGAGTAGTTACTTCCTTAAATGTTGTCATTCGTGTCTTGAATTTAGGCTTCAAAAAGAGCTTTTTGAACAGATTTTTCCGAAGATAGCGATATTCAGTTTTTTCTGAAGCAGGCAGAAGCTTAAGAAATTCCTAAATCTTCTCTTTGATTCCAGGGCATCTTGCGAATCTTGTGAGGGAGCAGTGATTTCCGCTGAAATATTTCCGAAAAAACTAATTTTTAGAAGCATTGTTTCAGGATGCCGAAAATCTTGTAGTCTTTGCATTCAAACCTTCCGCGTGTTTAGGAAAAAGCTTAGTTTTGGGTAGATTTCAAGTATTTCAGCATGAAGAACAACAGGCATTTCGTCATTGATTTTGACAGCACTTTCACCCAGGTAGAAGCGCTCGATATTTTAGGGGAGATCTCCCTTGAAGGTCACAAGGAAAAAGAGGAGCGGCTTCAAAAACTGGTAGAACTAACCAACAGCGGAATGGCCGGAGACCTCTCCTTTAGAGAATCCCTGGAGCAGCGACTTGCCCTTCTCAATGCTGAAGAAAAACATTTGCCGCACCTGGTGAATCGACTAAAAAGCAAGGTCTCAACAAGCTTTATTCGCAACCGCGAGTTTTTTGAGGAAAATCATGAAAACATCTATATTATCTCTAACGGGTTTAAAGAATTTATAGTTCCTATTGTAAAGGAGTTCGGAATAAAGGAAGAGAATGTCTTTGCCAACACCTTTCGGCCCGATGAAAATGGCAGTCTAACCGCTTTTGACACAGAGAACGTGCTTTCCTCCAACAACGGGAAAGTGGAAATGCTTAAAAGCCTTGACCTGCAAGGCGATGTGTATGTCATTGGAGATGGGTATACAGACTATGAGATCAAAGCGGCAGGCCTGGCGAACAAATTTTATGCGTTCACAGAAAATGTGGAGCGTGGGAATGTGCTTGAAAAAGCCGACCATATTACCCCGAGCCTTGATGAATTTCTATACCTGCACAAAATGAATAAAGCTATTTCATATCCCAAAAACCGAATTAAGGTTTTGCTGCTGGAAAATGTCCATGAAGACGCCGTGAAGATCATGAAAAATGAAGGATATAATGTCTCTACCATCTCTGGTGCACTGGATGAGGAAGAACTGGCAGAAAAGGTAAAGGATGTTTCTGTCCTGGGAATACGTTCCAAGACACAGGTAACTAAAAAAGTGCTGGAAAATGCCAACAGACTTATAGCAGTTAGCGCTTTTTGTATAGGAACTAACCAGATAGACCTGGACGAATGTCTAAGAAAAGGAATTGCGGTTTTCAATGCGCCTTTCAGCAATACCAGGTCTGTGGTGGAGCTGGCCATAGGAGAGATCATTTTTCTTATGCGTGGCTTGCCAGACAGGATTGCCGAAATGCACGCCGGTACCTGGAACAAATCGGCTGCGGGAAGCAGGGAGATCCGCGGTAAGAAATTAGGGATCATTGGCTATGGAAACATAGGCGCTCAACTTTCTGTAGTTGCTGAAGCTATTGGATTTGATGTGTACTACTATGATCTCATGGAAAAACTGGCTCTTGGAAATGCAACCAAGTGTAAAAGCCTGGAAGAGCTACTCCAATTATCTGATGTGGTGACACTTCATGTAGATGGTCGTAAGGAAAATAAAGATCTGATTGGGGAGAAGGAACTGCAGCTCATGAAGGATGGAGCGGTTTTTCTTAATTTGAGCCGGGGCCATGTGGTAGATCTTAAAGCCCTGAGAGCACATTTGGAAAGCGGAAAGATTCGTGGAGCCGGAGTGGACGTTTTTCCGCAGGAGCCAAAAACGAATGCTGAGGAATTCCAGTCTGAATTAAGAGGTGTCAAAAATGTCATTTTAACGCCCCATATTGGAGGAAGTACCGAAGAAGCACAAGTGAACATAGGAAATTTCGTGCCTGGTAAGATCATCGAGTACATCAACACCGGGAGTACCACAAACAGTGTGAATTTCCCAAACCTCCAGTTGCCAATTTTGGAGAACGCACACCGCCTTATTCATATCCACCACAACCGTCCCGGGATAATAGCACATATCAACAATGTGTTGTCACAGCACGATTGCAACATCGTAGGGCAGTACCTCAAGACTAATGAGACCATAGGTTATGTGATCACCGATATTAATAAGGCATATAACGAGGAGGTGATCGAGCAAATGAAAGGCATTGAGGGCACTATAAGATTCAGAGTGCTTTACTAAATCCTCTAGACTTTTATAAGCTACTCTGGCAAAATAAATGTTAGAGGGTGTTCAATATTCCAGCTGCAGGCAAGTCGTGGCGGGAACATAAAAAGGCAGGTTTCTTTCCAAATAGAATCTCCTGAAGCGAATTCAGCATACAGGCAGGCTGTATTTCATGAGGGTTCTAAAGTTACAGGCAAGCAGGATCTCAGATCTATTCCAAAACATGATCTCGATCATATTTCAGGAGCGAGAGGTTCTTCATCTTTGAAGTTTTGCCTTTTAAAATTCTACAATATGACATATGATCTAAATCCCCACCGGTTTCACATTCCGGTGATGGGAATTGCATTTACTATTGACACGCCTATTAAAGTAGCCTCTTACGGCATCACGTCGGCCTTGTCTATCATTGAGGACAATCTCATCGAAATGATGAGGAAACACTATTATCAACAGAACGAGGAGACCTATGTACCCATTGAAAAACATGAGGACAACTACCGCGTGCGCCGCATTACAGATTATCTCAATCTTGTGAACCGTAATGTGCAGATGAGGTTTGAAAAGATAAAGGAATCGGCTTTTGAAAGAGGTTCTGAAATTGTAAAGTACTTCGAAATGCTGCCGGAGGAAAGCGGTCTCAAGCAAAAATATCATCAGTTCTTACAGGCTCAGGGTGAAGCAAAGGCAGAGCTGGAAGCTTTACTTCGGAAGCATATGCGTCCCGGCGGAATTGAAGTTAATATCATGACCAAGGTAGATAAGAACAACCTGGACAGCAAAGGCGAGATCCTACCTGATGGTTCTGATGCTTTGGGCGCATTAAAAGCTTATGCCGAAAGTGACCTGGAAAATTCAGCAGTGATCTTTTCCGCAGGGATGAATCCGCGCTTGTTCAACTACCTGGAGCATTTTAGAGATTTTGATGCCCTGGGATGGGGAATTTTCAGGAAGAAAGTAATTATAAAGGTGAGTGATTATCGCTCAGCTCTTATTCAGGGGAAATATCTTGCCAAAAAAGGTATTTGGGTGAGTGAATTCAGGATCGAATCTGGCTTGAATTGCGGCGGACATGCTTTTGCAACGCAGGGGTATTTACTTGGTCCTATCCTGGAAGAATTCCGAAGTAAAAAGGAGGAACTGGCGCAGGAACTTTATAGCTTGTACGATCCTGCCATTAGGGCGAAAGGAGCAGCAGGTTTTGATAAGCCACACCCTGTAAACATTACTGTACAGGGGGGAATTGGAACAGCCGCCGAGCAACAGTTGCTTTACGGCTATTACGGGGTTAATGGCACCGGCTGGGGAACTCCATTCCTGTTGTGTCCTGAAGCCACAACAGTTGATGAAAATACACTGGAACTCTTAAGTAAAAGCAAGGAAAAGGATGTGGTGTTGAGCAAAGCTTCTCCCTTGGGAGTGCGGTTCAATTATCTTAGAAATACTACCGCCCATCAAGAAAGGCAGGCGCGCATCGAAAAAGGAAAACCCGGAAGCCCTTGCACTGAAAAATATCTGGTCTCCAACACCGAATTCACCAAAGAACCTATTTGCACAGCTTCGAGAAAATATCAAAAACTAAAGCTGGAACAACTCAAAGATGCCGGACTTCCAGAAGAGGAATACCAGCTGCAGGTAGAGGATCTCTTGAGCAAAGAGTGTTTGTGCATTGGCCTTAGCAATGCTGCCGCTCTCAATTATAAGGTTCCTGTAGTAAAGAAGCTTGATGCTGTTACTATTTGCCCTGGTCCAAACATTGCTAACTTCAGTAAAATTGCAAGTCTGCAGGAAATGACAGACCATATTTATGGTAGGCAGGAACTTCCACAATCGGCTTCACGGCCGCACATGTTCATCAAGGAACTGGAGCTTTACGTGGATTACCTAAAGGAGGAAATCAAGAACACTTTTAATCCTAATGCAAGAGATATCAAAGGCTGGGGAGGGTTCTGCAATAATCTGCTCGAGGGAGTTTCGCATTACAGGAAACTGGCGGAACAGGAATTGATAAAGCAGAAAACAACCTTTGAAAATGCATTGTACAGGTTAGAAAGTGCGGTGCGGGATATCCAAAAGAATCTCTCAGTAGAGTAAAAAAATACTCCTCAAAAATGTCATTTTTGAGGAGTATATATATGAACTTTTAATTAGGCCTGAATCAGCTGCCAGGAGGAGGAGGTGGTGGCGGTGCAGAGCCATTCTTCTTCACTTCGAGCGGGAGACCTTTTAGTGCAGCAATCATTTCGGGAGCAGAGTTCACAACCTTCCTGATCTTTCCCGAAGGTGCTACGAGAATGTGAGTTGGATAGATCGACAGACCCAGGCTATCTTCAATAAAGGTTTTTTGACTGGGCACTACGGCATATGTGAATTCCTTTTCAGAAAGAAATTTTCGGAGTTCATCTTCAGGATCCAGGGCAAGGCTTAGGAAAACCACATCTTCCCGGTCGCTGTAGTCTTCAACCGATTGATTGAGCTGTGGCATTTCTTCGATACAAGGTTTACAGCGAATGAACCAGGTTTTAACTACCAGGGTTTTACCTTTTAGTTCTTCTTTAGTCCATGTTTTCCCATCAAGGTCGGTGAAGTTGAAACCTGGCAATTCTGTACCCTCCATCGCAAAATGTTTGTATTGTCTGTAACTGTCGGCAATGATGGTGTAACTAATATCTTCATCGGCTTCTTCGGTTAATTTGAAAAGCTGGTAATGCTCTGTGTCTTCGGGAGTGTCTTTTTCGATGGCGATATAATCGCCGGTCAAAAGAGCTTCAAAAAATGCCTTTTTTGAAAGGTTATTTCCGTCTTCAGCATGTGCAGCAAAATCTGCAGTAAGATCAATATTCGTTTTATGATAGCGCCACCATTTTGCCTGGTCTGTTTGTAATGAAGAGAACAGCAGGTCCATTTCGGTGACCCTTTCCTTGTTATTTTCCTGGCAGGAAACCATCAGAAGGAAGGTGGCAGCAAGGAGAAGCTTAGTTAAGGTTGTAAAGATTTTCAATACTTTCAGTTTAGGTAATAAAGATAAGTATTCTGGTGAAAAAAGTTTCCTCCAGCTGTCTTCAGACATTTTTTCCGCCTGGGAGCTATTGGAAAAATACCACTCTTTAGTAAGAATTGTCCTAAATTTACCGGAGCAAATACTTACTCATGCTTGAAAAAGAACTCAGAGAAGCCTATCATTTTATTTTTGAAGAGGACCTGCTGCAGGAGATCGTGAAATTTGGTGCACTTAAAGAGGTAAAGGCAGGTGACACCATAATTGATATTGGCGAGTATGTAAAGAGCATGCCATTACTTCTGGAAGGAGCAATTAAAATTCTTAGGGAAGACAAGGAAGGGGATGAACTTTTACTTTATTTCCTGGAGCGTGGCGATACCTGTGCCATGACCTTATCCTGTTGCCTGGGGCAAACAAGGAGTGAGATAAGAGCAATTGCAGAAAAAGATACCCGCCTGGTAATGATTCCCATCGAAAAAATGGAAGAATGGACCTCCAGGTTCAAGAGCTGGCGAAATTTCGTTTTTGAAAGTTATCATAACAGGCTGAGTGAGATGCTTGACACCATAGATACTATCGCGTTTCTTCACCTTGATGAACGGCTTATGCGTTATTTGCAGGACAAAGCCAAGATCAATAAGTCTGAACAGATCCAGATCACCCACCAGGAAATTGCCTATGATCTTCACACTTCCCGGGTAGTAGTTTCCCGACTGCTAAAAAAGCTGGAGATTGAGGGTAAGATCGGCTTGCAACGCAATAGCATTATTGTACATCAACTTTAAAATGTGACCTTTGTTACAGACCCGAATACTTTGAGCAGGTATTTTTGGGGCTGAATCTGAGCGTAATGGGAATAACAGAAATTTTAGGGTACTTAGGTGCATTATTAATAGGAGTAGTGCTGGGCCTCATTGGCGGTGGCGGTTCCATCCTTACAGTTCCGGTGCTTGTTTATTTACTTTCCATTAATCCTGTGACGGCCACGGCTTATTCACTTTTTGTAGTAGGAGCAACCTCACTTTTTGGATCAATCAGGAATTTTCAGAAGAAAAGGGTCGATCTTAAAACCGCGGTGGTTTTTTCAATTCCGGCTTTTATTGCCGTCTATCTTACGCGGAAATTTCTTGTCCCGGCAATTCCAGAAATCATCTTCAGCATAGGGAACTTTGATGTGACCAAAAATATAGGGATCATGCTGTTTTTCGCCTTGATCATGATCATGGCGTCGGTTTCTATGATATTAGAACCGTCTGAAAAGGAAGCGAAACCCAGAAAGGTAAAATTCAACTATCTATTCATAACGCTTGAAGGTGCTGTGGTAGGCGTGCTTACAGGAATAGTAGGAGCAGGGGGTGGTTTTCTCATCATTC
The DNA here is from genome assembly GCF_012037645.1 of Salinimicrobium oceani. Taxonomy (NCBI): domain Bacteria; kingdom Pseudomonadati; phylum Bacteroidota; class Flavobacteriia; order Flavobacteriales; family Flavobacteriaceae; genus Salinimicrobium; species Salinimicrobium oceani. The sequence goes on along the minus strand of NZ_JAAVJR010000001.1, from coordinate 258,157 downwards.
CTGCACTGGTTCTTATGGCTAAACTGCCTATGAAAAGAGCTGTTGCTACTTCTCTTGTCATCATTGCGGTAAAATCTCTTATAGGATTTATTGGAGACGTACAAAACCTGGAGATCAACTGGATTTTTCTCGTTGTCTTCACTTTGATCTCAATAGCTGGAATCTTCCTGGGAATCTGGTTAAATCGTTTTATTGATGGCAGAAAACTGAAAAAAGGATTTGGCTGGTTCGTGCTGTTAATGGGACTCTATATTTTTTGGAAAGAAATTTTCTAAAAGCTTATGCGGTTGTTCCCGACTTCTGAAAATAAACTTTCAGAATCTTTTACTTTTATCTGATCTTTAAACTGAAAGAAAAAAAACTGAAATGTCCATTCCCCGAAAAGACAAAATTTACGTGCTCCTTCAGTTCCTGGTTTTCATCGGTTGGTTATTTGATGTAGAAAGCCTGAAGTTTCAGATATCTGAAAATCTTCATTCTTTGGGTTTCTTAGCAGCCGCGATAGGATTTTTGCTTATTCTGGTTGCTTTAGTTCAAATTGGGAGTAAGATCTCACCTTTTCCAAGCCCTCCTGAAAATGCCAGGCTAAAGACCACCGGCGCCTTTGCTTTTGCGAGACACCCTATTTATTCCGGCGTGCTGTTCATTGTCTTTGGAGCGGCTTTATGGCTGGGATCTGGCTTTAAACTGCTTATTAGTTTGTTGCTGTATCTAATTTTCTTTCTGAAAAGCAGGTATGAGGAGCGCAGGCTTTTAGAGAAGTTTTCTGAATATGCTGAATACAGGAATGATACCGGCAGATTTTTTCCTAAATTTAAAGGAAGAATATAACCAATGAAGATGAAGAGGTTCGGAAGAGATCCAAAAGGGCAACGCCTGCAACGGATCAAAAACTCCCCTAATTACAAAGACGGTAGCTTTCAAAACCTGGAGCAGACTTCGGTAAATCCTGGAGGTGTATCCATGTTCAGGATTCTTAAAAAGATGATCTTCAGACCATCTTCTGTAAGGCCTGCTTTAGAAATTCCGAATGCAAAGGTAGATCTGAAGAAGCTTGATAAAGACAGACCTCAACTGGTGTGGTTTGGACATTCTTCTTACCTGCTGCAAATCAATGGTTATAAGGTACTGGTAGATCCTGTCTTCAGCGGAAATGCTTCTCCTTTCAGGTTCTTCGGAAAAGCTTTTCCCGGGGCAGACCATTATAAGGCTCAGGACATGCCCGAAATTGACTTGCTTGTGATCACTCATGATCATTATGATCATTTGGACTATCCAAGTATTAAAAAACTGGCCCCTAGGGTGAAGAGAATTATCACCTCGCTGGGTGTGGGTGCACATCTGGAAACCTGGGGTGTCAAAAATGACAAAATTAATGAGCTTGACTGGTGGGAGACTTTTAAGGTTGATGATGAGATCAATTTAACTGCTACTCCTTCCCGACATTTTTCTGGACGCAGCCTCAAGCGCAATCAGACCTTATGGTCATCATTTGTATTAGATATCTTTGGATACCGCATTTTTATAGGCGGAGATTCGGGTTATGATGGAACCTTCAGGAAAGTCGGAGAAAAATTTGGCCCCTTTGATCTGGCTTTGTTGGAGTGCGGGCAGTTCGGGAAGTACTGGCCTCAAATTCACATGTTTCCGGAGCAAACTGTGCAGGCAGCCTTAGATCTAAAGGCTAAAAAAACTGTTCCTGTACATTGGGGGAAATTTGTGCTTTCCTACCATCCATGGAATGAACCTATACAGCAATTTACAAGGGCTGCGCAGCAGGCAAATTTATCTTATCTCACTCCAAAAATAGGAGCTCCTATAGACTTTTCAGTAGAACATCAACAGCAGCCCTGGTGGCTGTTCGAGAATAAAGAAAAAAATTATGAACGAGAATCAGCAATATTGGGATAAGGTCTATTCCCAGAAACAACCTACAGAAGTAAGTTGGTACGAACCCATGCCCGAAGTTTCCCTGGAGCTCATTAGAAACTGTGGTATAAGTAAAGACGCTCCGATCATAGATATTGGGGGAGGGGATAGCTTTTTGGCCGAATTTCTTGTTTCGTTAGGTTACAAGGATGTAACTGTTCTTGATATTTCTGCGACGGCCATAGAACGGGCAAAGGAGCGCATGTGTGAGAAAGCAGCCGATATCAATTGGATTGTTGCCGATGCTTCAGATTTTGTGCCAGAGAGGCAGTATGAGCTGTGGCACGATCGTGCCGCTTTTCATTTTCTTACAGGTAACGAGCAAAAGAAAAATTATATGGACAGGGTGAATAAAGCTGTAAAACCCGGAGGTTATCTTATTATGGGAACTTTTTCAGACAAAGGTCCCGAAAAATGTAGTGGGTTAGAGGTGCAGCGATATTCGGTAGGAGATATGTGCAAGCTGTTCGAAGAAGAATTCAATATGTTGAATGGCAAGAATCTGGATCATAAAACACCATCAGGAAAGACACAGAATTTTACTTTTTGCAGTTTTCAGAAGAAAAATTAAAGATATAGGATCATGAAAGAAAAATGGGATGAGCGTTATAGTGCAGAAGAATATGTATATGGTGAGGTACCAAATGAATACTTCCAGTCGAGATTTACCCAGTTCGATCCCGGGGAAATCCTGTTTGCTGCAGAGGGAGAGGGAAGAAATGCAGTGTTTGCTGCGAAGTGTGACTGGAAAGTTACAGCATTTGACCAAAGCAAGGAAGGAAAAAGAAAGGCCTTGCAGCTCGCAGAAAAGCACAATGTAGCTCTGGATTACCACGTAGGCGACCTGCCCGAGCTGGGGTTCGAAAAAGGGGATTTTGATGCCGTAGCTTTGATCTATGCTCATTTTCCACCCGAAATTCGGAGTGAATACCACAAACTCCTGATCTCTTATCTTCGTCGCGACGGACTCATTTTTTTCGAGGGTTTCAGTAAAAAACATAGAGTTTACCAGGAAAAAAATCCTGGAGTTGGAGGCCCAAAGGAGGAAGACTTGCTTTTTTCCGCAGAAGAACTTAAAAAGGATTTTGCCGATTTGAAATTCCTGGAGTTCTACGAAACAGAAGTAGACCTGAAGGAAGGAAAATTACATGACGGCCTGGGAGTAGTGATAAGATTTGTGGCCCAGAAAAAATAGAAGATCTGCAGGTAATGCAATTGCCTGTAGATCTCCATTATATCCTGGTTTACTGAAGATCTAATAGAAATTTTTTAAAATCTTTGGTGTCAAAATTCCCCATACCCAGATGAGTGAAGGCGAGGTTTCCTTTGGTGTCGATCACGTAAGTAGTGGGAAGACTATTAGAGGAGAAGGCACCTGGAATACGACCTGTCGCTTTATAGATCTCAAAATCATAGCCCTTACTCTTCCTGAAATCCTTAGCTTTTTCAAACTCACGGTCAAATGAGATCATAACAAATTCGACATGCTCTCCTTTTACTTGCTGATAAAGATTCTCTATTCCTGGCATTTCTGCAATACAGGGAGGGCACCAGGTGGCCCAGAAGTTAAGGAAGATGACCTTTCCTCGGAACTTTTCCAGATTCACGCTCTCACCTTTAGAATTCACCAATTCGAAATCCAGAATGCCAATTTTGGCAGGCGAAGACAAAGTTAGTTCAGCCTTTTCTTCGATATCGGGATTCATAAGTCCGGTGGCTAAGATCCCCCGTTGTATGAAGCCAAAGACTTCAGCATGAAGTCCGCTCACAAAAAGGCCAATGATAATAGCACCAATGACCCCATATTCTATCACGGCTTTTTTTAGTTTCTTATTCATAGTTACTGGAATTAAAGTTCAATACTTAGATAAGCTTTCTTCTGAAGTTCGAAATTGTACAGAATTCCGTTTTCTACGATCTGGACGCCTGCAGGTATCTTTGTTCTGTCTACATTAAATTTTTTCAGAGAAAATCCGCAGGCATTAATAATCACTCCGGTTTTTTTAGCTTTCTCTAAAAAGTCGGTCATGATCACATTATCCGTCAGGTCCTGTACTGCTTTTCCGCATATTATGACCTGGAAATCTCCGAAGTTCTCCCCGTCCTGGACAGCAAGTTCTTCTGCAGCGAGTAGTATTGGTTTCAACTGAGGAACGTTTCGGGTGAGGACTACATAATTGATATGATCTTCATGTTTTTCCTGTGCCTGCACAAAATTTGTTAACAGGCTAAGGAGGATTACGATACTTGCTAAAATTATTTTTTTCATTTGTTGTTGCTTTTGGTATTATTGAAGTCGTTGATAATAAAAAAGATAAGTCCGCCGAGGATGGCGATGTTCTTAAAAAGCGGGCCGAGAGTGGTGATCTGGCCAACTTGAATAGTAAGTGTTATTGGGATCAACACAGCTGCGAGAATGCCAGCAGCCCAGCGGGTTTTAAAACCTGATAGCAGTGCCATGCCTGCAATAAACATCACGATTCCCGATGCTATTACCATGGTTTTAGGTTCTCCAAATACATAGGCAATGGCTTTATACTTCGCCTGATCTATACGTTGCACCGTTTTCTCCACTTTTAAAAGATGGCTGAAACTGGCTACAAGAAATATCCCACTTAACATCATTCGGAATACTTGAACCGAATGACGCTTCACTAAAATGTGCGGCATTGATAATTATATTAGGTTTATCGAATTGGCTGTAATAAGACTGGTGCGTCTACAATTTGTCAGCCCTTTGGATCTTGAGGAAAGATCATGCTTTGGGAGGGGGATAGTACTTCTTATGAGGTATTGAGAATATACCTGGAGAATTATAAGTATATTTTTTATAGTTCTCTCCTGCAAGAACGTTTGAAGGAACCCCTAACTGAATATTATAGGCTGAATGGCACAGGAAGTCGATCTCCAGGAAGGAAGTGTAATTTTCTGAAGTATATTCCTCAGGAGATGATATTTGCATTTGCTTTTTAGGACACCAATTATTTACCAGCGTTATTTCTGAGGCTTCAAATATCAAAGCCGGAAATTTAGCATCAAAAATGGCCAATTTTCCGACGAAAATAAGAACAAGGAGCATCGCTAAATAACTTTTGTGATCCATATGTAGCAAACTTAAAACTTACTACAAACAGTCTTTGTGACAAATGTTACATAGGAAAGCCTAACATTTTGGGAAGAGCAGGTTTTTAGGTAAATTTGAGGACTAAACCAGTATTTGAAACACCAAAAACCAATATTATGAAAGCTAAAATTGTAAACACCTTATTATTTTCTACTATTCTTCTTTTTTTCGCATGTGGCGAAGGTACAGACGTTGTAGAATCGGGAACTTATGAAGGTACGATCAAAGAAGTAGAGCCATCTAAGACTGAGATCTACGTTGAAACAGATGACGACAAAACTCTGGAACTTTATTTTAATGATAGTACTGAACTTACCCGCAATGGCACTACTGTAGACTTTTCTGAACTTCAGGAAGGCATGCGAGTGGAAGTCGAGGTAGAAAAGCAGGGGAAAAGATTGAATCCTCTTGCCGTTAGGTTGCTTGAGTAATGATAGAAGAAATACCTGAATTTTGGCGGACAGAGGTTTTTCATCCTCTGTCTGTTCATTTTCCCATTGCTTTACTGCTTGCAGCTGTGGTGTTCAAAATTATCGCCCTTAAGTATTCCAGAGAAATGTGGGAGCGTGGGGGCAGTGTTTTGTTGATTGCCGGGGTTGTAAGTCTATGGCTGGCGGTTTTTACCGGAGATCTTGCCGATGGTATAGTTTCTCGTAAGATATGCGATCCTACCATACTAAAGGAACATGAAAATCTTGCCTGGACTACCGCGTGGCTTTTTTCTGCCGGGCTTGGTGTAGATCTGCTAAGGCAGCTAAAATATCCCATTTTTAAGAACATGCTTTTCCGGCTGGTCATGATCCTCCTTCTATTGATTGGTGCCGGTACTTTAACTTATACAGGGCACCTTGGTGCAACGCTCGTTTATCAACAGGCTGCAGGAGTCTATACGCCTTCTGGAAATTGTGCTGAATTTGAGTAGCATTCTCCCATCTCTGTAACCCATGTTACTGACTGAGCTTCCAAAAAAGGCTAAATTTGCTATAGTTTTAGTTATACAATATATCCATTATGAAAATACATCAATTTAAAGATAGTCCTCTTGCTCATTATTCTTATGCTGTAGTAAGTGACGGAAAAATGGCGTTGATCGATCCCAGTAGAAATCCTTTGCCGTACTACGAATACGCTGAGGAAAATAATGCGCAGATCGTTGCTGTTTTTGAAACTCACCCGCATGCCGATTTTGTGAGTGGACATTGCCAGATCCATGAACAAACAGGTGCAACTATTTACGTAAGTAAATTATTGGGTGCAGATTATGAACATAAAGCTTTTGATGAAGGAGATGATATACAAGTTGGGAAGGTAAATTTCAGAGCAATTAATACTCCCGGACACTCGCCAGATAGTATTACTGTTGTAGCTGAAGATGAGGAACAGACCGTTCTTTTCACGGGAGATACCTTATTTATTGGAGATGTAGGCCGTCCCGACCTTAGAGAGAAGGTGGGGAATATGACCGCAAAGCGCGTAGAACTTGCGAAATCCATGTATCATACCATGCAAAATAAGTACAATGATTTGCCCGATGATGCGCTTGTATATCCTGCCCATGGCGCAGGTTCCCTTTGTGGTAAGAACATGAGCAGTGATTCTTCAAGTACTTTGGGAAATGAGCGCCAGTATAACTGGGCCTTTCAGGAACAATCTGAAGAAGAGTTTGTAAAAACAATTCTGCAGGACCAGCCATTCATTCCGCATTACTTTGGTTTTAATGTAGATGTCAACAAAGCCGGGGCAGCTAATGTTCAGCAGACAAAGGCTTCAGTAAAACTTCAGCTCCTGGCAGAACAAGTGGAGGAGGGAATTTCTGTAGTAGATGTGAGGGATGAAAAAGAATACAAAGAAAATCACCTGCCCAATAGTATCAATATTATGGCCAGAAGCGAAAATGATAAGTTCGAAACCTGGCTGGGGGCGATCATAAAACCTGAGGAGCCTTTTTACCTGGTTGTGAATAGCGTCAAACAAGTAGGAGAAATCCTGGAAAGAACTGCAAAAATAGGTTATGAAGCGCAGGTAAGAGGTATAATTACCCTGTCTGCATCGGTTATGAAAGGATCTGATGAATTGGATCTTGAGAATTTCGAGAATAAAAAAGAAGATTACACGATCGTTGATATTAGAAATGATAGTGAAGTGGCGCAGGGAAAGATCTTTGATGATGCCTTGACCATTCCGCTGAATCAGCTGCGGGAACGCTCTGGTGAAATTCCGAATGACAAACCCATAGTTGTGCATTGTGCCGGCGGATATCGTTCTTCGGCTGGAAGCAGCATCCTGGAAAACCATTTTAGAAACTCTAAGGTTTTTGACCTTAGCGATAATATCAAGAAATTCAGTTAATTCTGAAGAATGAGGTTCTATTCAAAGATCCCAAAACGCCTGAAGTATTATTACCTTCGAGAGCTGGTACAGTACAAATGGGCCTTGCAGAAGGGGGAACTGATTCATGCATGGTACCACCTCGAACGTGCACATATTATTGGGCAGGCATATCCCCTGGAGCATTCGCACGCACATTGGCTCATGTTGAAATTTGGAGTCGCGATCAAGGATCTGCGTGAGGTGCTGGGACAAATCCCCAGGTTACTTGTAGGGGGAGTAAAATCTTTTGTAGGCAAAATACCAACGGGTAATACAGGAGGAGCAAATGTTCCCCCTTTAAGATCAATGCAAGTACCCAAGGATATCGAGGCGCTCTTTAGAATGTAAGGGATCCAAAAATGTCAAAAAACCACCTTTTTCAGGTGGTTTTTTTATGCCTCATACTTGCAAAATTCGGAAAAAAAGGGAAAAATATTTTTTTATATTTACCAGAAGCGTCAAAAAACGGCAGATATGAAAGAAAAATATAAAGTTCTGGTGGATGGGGAAATGGAATTTGAATTTACAGAGGAACAAATCGACAACCTGGATCTGGAGAACACTGCAGGAGGATCTGCTCATGTCTTGAAGAACCATCTCTCGTTCAAGACTCAGCTTGTGCTGTCAGATTTTTTAAACAAGTCCTATACGGTCAAGGTAAATTCCAGGGACTTTGAGATCAAAATTTCGAATGAATTAGATCTGTTGATCGAAGAAATGGGATTAAGTCTGGCTGCAGCGCAGGTGATCAATGACATCAAAGCTCCTATGCCTGGCCTTATTCTCGACGTACTTGTCAAAGAAGGAGATGAGGTAAAGGCCGGAGATTACCTCCTGGTACTCGAAGCCATGAAAATGGAAAATACTTTAACTGCACCCCGAGATGGGATAGTAAAATCAGTTAGTGTTCAAAAAAGCCAGACGGTAGATAAAAACCAGTTGCTCATTGAAATGGAATAAGCAGAACTCACCAGTTTTTTCAGGCAACAAATTCCAAAAAAAATGAAAAAGATATTAGTAGCGAACAGGGGAGAGATCGCCCTAAGAGTAATGAAAACAGCACGGCAAATGGGGATAAGAACTGTCGCTGTGTTTTCAACTGTAGATCGAAACGCACCTCACGTAAAGTTTGCAGATGAAGCAGTCTGCATAGGTGAGGCACCCTCAAACCAATCATACCTTAAAGGAGACAAGATCATTGAAGTAGCCAAAGAGCTAAAAGTGGATGGCATTCATCCCGGTTATGGATTTTTAAGTGAAAATGCCGGTTTTGCCGAAAAGGTGGAACAGAACGGAATTACCTGGATAGGACCAGGATCTAAAGCGATCAGGATCATGGGGAGTAAGCTTGCAGCAAAAGATGCTGTCAAGGCATATGATATTCCTATGGTGCCTGGTATTGACGAGGCCATTACAGATCCTGAAAAAGCAAAAAAGATCGCTGCTGAAATTGGCTTCCCTATCCTAATCAAAGCTTCGGCTGGAGGGGGAGGAAAAGGAATGCGCATAGTTGAAAAAGAAAAAGATCTGGAGGATCAAATGAAGCGGGCGATAAGTGAAGCTGAATCGGCATTTGGAGATGGTTCGGTTTTTATAGAAAAGTATGTGGGGAGTCCGCGGCACATTGAAGTGCAGGTGCTTGCCGATACCCATGGAAATTACCTGCATTTGTTCGAACGCGAATGCAGCATTCAGCGTCGGCATCAAAAGGTTGTGGAAGAAGCGCCTTCGGTCATTCTCGATGAGGAGCTACGAAAGCAAATGGGAGAAGCTGCTGTAAAAGTTGCGAAAGCCTGTGATTATGTTGGAGCGGGAACGGTGGAATTTCTTATGGATGAAAACAGGAATTTCTATTTTCTGGAGATGAATACTCGATTACAGGTTGAGCATCCTGTCACTGAATTGATCACCGGCGTCGACCTTGTGGAGCAGCAAATAAAAATTGCAAGAGGAGAGGCTATTTCTTTCTCACAGGAAGACCTGAAGATAAAGGGGCACGCGGTTGAACTAAGGGTTTATGCCGAAGATCCTTTAGAAGATTTCATGCCCAGTGTAGGGCTTCTTGAAAAATATCGCGGGCCTTCTGGAGAAGGAGTAAGGCTGGATGACGGATTTGAAGAAGGGATGGAAGTTCCTATTTATTATGATCCTATGCTCGCAAAGCTTATAACTTATGGAAAAACCCGTGAAGAAGCAATTCAGCGTATGCTTCAGGCAATAGGTGAGTATGAGGTAAAAGGAGTGAGTACCACTTTACCTTTCGGAAAATTCGTTTTTGAGCATGAAGCTTTCCGCAGTGGAAACTTTGATACACACTTTGTAAAAAAATACTATTCCGCAGAGAAACTGGAAAATCAGACGAGGGAGCAGGCTGAACTGGCTGCTTTGATAGCCCTAAAACAATACCTGAAAGACAGAGAACAATTAAGATTACCCAACCATTAATTGCTGAAGCAGAAAACATGAGCCAAAATATTGATAAGCTAAAAGAAAAAATGGCTGAAGCCCTTAAGGGCGGAGGTGAAAAAAGAATAGCTAAGCAACACGAGCAAAAAAAGCTCACTGCACGCGAACGTGTAGATTACCTGCTTGACGAAGGTTCTTTTGAAGAAATTGGTATTCTTGTCACCCATCGCACTACCGATTTCGATATGGAGAAACAGCAGTACTATGGAGATGGGGTCGTGACCGGCTACGGAACCATCAATGGCCGACTTGTTTATGTATTCGCACAGGATTTTACCGTTTTTGGAGGTTCTCTTTCAGAAACGCATGCCGAAAAGATCTGTAAGATCATGGATCACGCTATGAAAGTTGGTGCTCCGGTGATTGGATTGAATGATTCAGGAGGAGCCAGAATACAGGAGGGAGTGAGATCTTTGGGAGGTTATGCCGATATTTTCTATAGAAACGTGCAGGCATCGGGAGTAATTCCGCAAATTTCGGCGATCATGGGTCCCTGTGCCGGTGGTGCCGTCTATTCTCCTGCGATGACCGATTTCACGCTTATGGTGCAGGACACGAGCTATATGTTCGTGACCGGACCAAACGTTGTAAAAACGGTAACCAATGAAGAGGTGACTTCCGAAGAACTTGGAGGAGCAAGCACGCATTCCACCAAAAGCGGGGTTACTCACAGAACTGCAGCAAACGACATTTCCTGTCTGGAGGACATTAAGAAACTACTGAGTTACATGCCTCAAAACAATAAAGACACTCCAGAAAAACTGCCTTTCGATTTTGGTAATGAAATTAGAGAAGAACTCGAGGATATTGTTCCCAATAGTTCTAATAAGCCCTACGATATGCATGAGGTGATCACAGGAATCATCGATAAAGATTCCTTTTTTGAGATCCATAAGACATATGCCGATAATATTATTGTAGGTTTTGCCCGTTTGGGAGGAAGAAGCATTGGTATTGTCGCCAATCAGCCAATGAGTCTGGCCGGGGTTTTGGATGTCGAATCTTCGAGAAAAGCAGCCCGCTTTACGCGATTCTGTGACTGTTTTAATATTCCATTGCTGGTGCTGGTAGATGTTCCGGGCTTTCTTCCGGGGACAGACCAGGAGTGGAACGGGATCATACTGCATGGAGCAAAACTACTGTATGCGTTGAGTGAAGCTACCGTACCTAGAGTAACAGTAATTACCCGAAAAGCCTATGGTGGAGCGTATGACGTAATGAATTCTAAACATATTGGAGCCGACTTAAATTATGCATGGCCCACAGCCGAAATTGCTGTAATGGGCGCTAAAGGTGCCAGCGAGATCATTTTTAGAAAGGAGATCAAAGCCGCTGAAGATCCAGAACTGAAGCTTTCTGAAAAAGAAAAAGAATACGCCGAAAAATTTGCCAATCCTTTTAAAGCTGCACAACGAGGTTTTATTGATGAGGTCATCATGCCGCGAGATACCCGAAGAAAACTTCTTAAAGCCTTCAGCATGTTGGAGAATAAGGAAGTACTTAGGATAGACAGAAAGCATGGAAATATCCCGCTATAACCGGCAGTTTATTCAAAGTTCGAATTCAAAATTCAAGGTTTAAAGTGGCCGTTTTTTAGTTCCGGATTAAGGGTTCGTGAAATGCCTTTATTAAATATCTCCTACAAAATAAACCATATAAAATATTCAATTTATACCGTCTACCGTCTCACGTCTAAAATCACAATTCTCTTGTCTAATTTCTCATGTCAAACAAGTTTAAAAAGATTGTCTGCGTTGACTATACCAAACTAGAGCCCTGGGCTCTTGAGGAGTTGCAGGAGCTGAGTGAAGAAGAGCTCTGCGTTTACAACGATATTCCAGGTACGAAGGAGGAGACTGTGAAAAGGATTGGGGATGCCGATGCGATAATTGTTTCCTGGAAAACTCAAATTTCAGAGGAGATCATCAAAAACTGTCCAAATCTAAAATATATAGGCATGGCCTGCAGCCTCTACGACGATGCCTCAGCGAACGTTGCGGTCAAATTTGCACGAAGCAAAGGAATCACTGTAACCGGAATTAAAGATTATGGAGATCCCGGAGTGGCCGAATTCATTATTTCTGAACTGGTGCATCTTTTCCACGGACTGGGTGCGTACCAATGGCGGGAAATGCCAGTTGAACTTACCAACAAGAAGATTGGTATCATAGGTCTGGGAGTCACCGGGCAATTACTGGCAAAATGCTTACGAGCTTTTGGGACAGATCTCTATTACTATAGTCGGACGCGGAAAAGGAATATGGAAGAGCAGCTAACCTACCTTCCTTTAAAAAGATTACTGGAAACCGTAGATGTGATCTCCATACATCTTCCAAGAAATACAGTGATCTTAACAGCTACCGAATTTGACATTTTTGGAACCGGTAAAATTCTTATCAACACTTCTTTAGGACTTCCGTTTGAAGAAAGTGCCTTCAGGACCTGGATAAAAAAGCAGGGAAATTTTGCCATTTTTGACGGGGATGGAAAGAAGGAGCTTTCAGAAGAGGCCGAAAAGATGGCGCGCATCATTACCGCTAACAAAAGTGCCGGCTGGTCGGCAGAAACCCAGAGAAGGCTTTCTGAAAAGGTGTTGCAGAATGTAAAGCATGCGCTTCTGTAATTGCAGCATCAGGTTTCGTGATCATAAGTTTTCACAAGAAAGGATTGAAGCGCTACCTTTGCATAAAAATACCCTATGGAATTTATTTTTGAACCCTGGCCCTGGTATGTAGCCGGCCCAATGATCGCACTGGTCATGTTTGTGCTCATTTTTATGGGGAAGAAATTCGGCATGTCTTCGAATCTCGAAACCATGTGTACGATGTGCGGTGCAGGTAAGAAATCGGCTTACTTTAATGTTGACTGGAAGGCAAGCAGATGGAATCTTATTGTCATTCTGGGGGCAGCAATTGGAGGGTTTTTGGCAGCAAATGTCCTTTCCAATAATAATAATGTGAAAATTGCTGCAACCACTGTTGAAAAGCTTCACGATTTAGGCTTTGACAGCGCGGGGGAAGCTTATCTTCCCGACAATCTATTTGCAATTGAAGCCCTTTTAGATCCCAAAGCAGTTTTCCTGCTCCTGTTGGGTGGAATTTTAATTGGTTTTGGCGCACGTTATGCTGCGGGCTGTACTTCTGGACATGCTATTTCTGGACTAAGTAATCTTCAGCTTCCTTCATTGATCGCCGTGATCGGGTTTTTTATTGGCGGGCTCCTTATGGTCCATTTTTTATTTCCTATAATTTTTTAAAATGAAAAGAACACTTAGTTATTTGACAATAGGAATATTCTTTGGAATTGTGATGTTTAAATCTGAAGCAGCATCCTGGTTCCGGATCTATGAGATGTTCCAGTTCGATTCTTTCCACATGTATGGCATCATTGGATCTGCTCTCGTAATTGGCATAATAGGAATTCAGCTTATAAAGAGGTATGAATTAAGATCTTTTTCTGGGGAACCCATTAAAATTTCCCCTAAGGAGAAGGGGGTTAAAAAATACCTTTTTGGAGGGGTTATTTTTGGACTTGGATGGGCTTTGGCGGGGGCATGTCCCGGGCCTATTTATACTTTAATAGGCGCGGGATATGTGTCGATACTCGTAGTGTTGGCAGGCGCATTGCTGGGAGCATTCCTGTATGGTCTGCTCAAAAATAAACTACCACACTAATTTGAAGTGATACAGGCAGTGGAAGTCTTTTGACCTTTTATAGATAGTTCATAGATCATTCCTTCCCTCCATTTTCTACCATCGACTTTTTGATGCTGCAGCTTCTTTTCAAGAAGTTCGCTTGTCTTTTTATTGGCGGAAGCTACATTAAGGGCCTGGATCTCCATTTCTTCTGAAATGGAAAAGAATAATGTTACGGTTTCTCCTTCAGGAATTGTTTGGTTGGCATTGCGCAGTAAGAGTTCAATTTCAGCAGAAAGTGCGTTCAGATCATAAATCTTCCTAGATTTTTCAGCATAGATAACAGTGCTGATGGAAATGGCGAGAGTTAACAGCAAAAGTTTAAAACGTTTCATGACTCCAATCTTTAAAAGTTAATAATTGATACAATGGGGGATTTTACATCTTATATCTTAAAGACTATCTGGAAATGAAAGTGTTACAGAAAAGTATGAGAAATTAATCCAAAATTTTTCAGGAGCCAGAAAGAGCCTTCAAAAATGGCATTTTAGAGAGGTGTCTTTTCCGAAGAAAGGTAGAAGGAGGGAAGTGAGATGTGATACTTTACCACAATTAGCCTAATTATGATGACCGTTAGGGAAGTAACAAGATAGATAAGGTCTTGAGGTACTCCAACTTCATGTAGGATAATAAATGCGAGACCACCAATAAGGCAGGCAGTAGCATAGATCTCTTTTCTAAAGATCACCGGAATTTCATTACACAGAATATCGCGAATTACACCTCCAAAAGTTCCAGTCATAGCGCCTAGAGTGATGGAAATAATGGGGTTGAGATCATTTTGGATACCTATTTCGACACCAGTAATTGTGAAAATCCCAAGCCCAATGGTATCAAAAAGGAAAAGAGACTTTTTGAGATAGTTCAACTTCCTTCTGAAGATGATGGAGAAAATGGTAACAACGCCTATTAAATAGATATAGATGATATTTTCCATCCAGGTAACCGGAGTGTTTCCAATGAGCGTATCTCTAACTGTACCTCCTCCAATGGCCGTGACAAAGGCAATAATGAAAATTCCGAAGAGATCGAGCCTTCTGTTCATCGCTGCCAGGGCGCCCGAAATAGCAAATGCGGTGGTACCCAAAAGGTCAAGGACATTGAAAAGCGAGAGTTCGATCATAGCGCAAAGGTATAAGAATAGCAGAACTGTGAGAAATGAAAAGATTCAGGAACCTTATGCATCCATAGTAAATCTGTATCTCTAAACCCGGCAGGTTTCTGCGAAAGTTACTATTTTTACCGGAAGAAATTTTTACATCATGAGCGAAACCAAAGAACGAATTAAGTGTCTTATTATTGGCTCTGGGCCAGCAGGATATACTGCAGCAATTTATGCGGCTAGAGCAGATCTTCATCCGGTTATGTACACCGGCCTGGAACCAGGAGGACAACTCACCACCACCACAGAAGTAGATAACTTTCCTGGATATCCCGACGGAATTGACGGACCCGCCATGATGATGGACCTTCAAAAGCAAGCCGAAAGATTCGGAACGGAGGTGAGAATGGGGATGGTTACCGAAGTGCAGTTTAGCAAGGAAGTAGGAGGTGTTCATGGCATTTGCGTAGATAATTCAAAATGGATCGAAGCCGAAACCGTGATTATTTCTACAGGTGCAACTGCAAAATACCTGGGGCTTCCCAGTGAACAGAAATTACGAGGTGGCGGCGTTTCGGCATGTGCAGTTTGCGATGGCTTTTTCTATAAAGGACAGGAAGTTGCCATTGTTGGAGGTGGAGACACAGCTGCTGAAGAAGCTACATATCTTGCAAATATCTGTACAAAAGTGACAATGCTCGTTAGAAAGGATGAGCTGAAAGCTTCTAAAGCCATGCAGCACAGAGTTTTTAATACCAAGAATATAGATCTAAGGTTCAATACAGAAGTAGACGAAGTTTTAGGAGAACAGGTAGTAGAGGGGCTAAGAATGCTCAATAACCAGACAGGTGAGAAAGAGGAAATAAAGATCACCGGATTGTTTATTGCTATTGGGCATAAACCCAACACTGAAATTTTTAAAGGGCAACTGGATATGGACAGTACAGGTTACCTTATTACCCAGGGGAAAAGTACAAAAACCAACATTCCTGGCGTATTTGCCTCTGGAGATGTACAGGACAAGGAATATCGCCAGGCGATAACTGCAGCTGGTACAGGTTGTATGGCAGCGCTAGATGCAGAGCGATATCTTGCTACTGTAGAGAGCAGTGAAGAAGTGGCCGAAAAACAAGGCTAATAATAGTAAGATAAAAAAGGAAAGGCTGCCATCACTGGCAGCCTTTCCTTTTTTAATTCAATCATGTTAGTCACACTTTTCGCTTTTGGCGAAAGTTATTTTTTCCATGGATACCTTATCCTTAGAAACTTCACTCTTTACTTCTCCAGTAGCCATAAAGAAGGAAAGAAGAGCAGTGATAATAACTTCGATCAAAATACTCATGGTCTAGATCGATAAAGTATCGACGGCTGTTGATTGCGCAGGGGTTGCTGGAGTTTCTTCCTGTTGATCCCAGTCATTTTCATTTTCCCTTACGTGGCTTTCATTTTCCCAGGTGTCTTCTTCATTTTCCCATGGATCCTCTTCTTCTGCAGGACAATCCAGACATTCAGCTCCTGCACTGGTTATCTTAAGATATCTGCCTTCATACCCATTGTGCAAAACATCTCCATAGAAATCTTCGTTCCGGTGAAAGGAATAAGTATTATCTGCAGCGTGTAGAATCGAACCTACGGGCATAAATACTGTTACCTGCACGCTTTGATCGCGATATTTATTATCGGGATTTGTAGTTAGCAATCCGCTTAATTCAAGGTTGCCGTTTGCAAATCTCGTATTGTAGTTGATCTGTTGAGCTCTTGCGCGAGCTTCCTCGTAGTTCTTTCCTTCAGCAAATTTGATCACTTCCAGCCTTGCAACAGAATCTGAGGTAGATTTGATGATCAATTGAACATCCTGTGACCAGATCACTTTTGTATCATTTTCGTCATAAGAAATGTTGAAATCGGAGGATCGATAAGGAGTAGAATTGAGCTGCCTGTCTCCGAACATGGAAATGTGCAAGGTATCACTGGCACTAATAGGTAAGGTTTCTGAAATTCTCACTTCCCCATCAAATGCGCGTTCTGTAGCTTCCTGAATTCCGAAGAAAATAAGACCGAGTACAGAAATGATCCACAAGGCCAGCAGTACTAGTTTTGCAGTTCGACCAATTGATCTCAGGTTTTTTACCAGGATCTTCAATCCCAGAATAAACAGGAAAAAGAACGGGATCCCCACTGCAAAGAAGGCAAGGATAGAGATTACCCAGATACTGTCTGCACCGGGGCCGGCGAGTTCCACAAAATCTGTCCAGGGTGCTTCAATGATACCAAAGGTGCCAATGGAGAACAGCCCTATAAACAAGCCTATTAGAGTAGCTCCTGCAATGAGGACAAGGAATATTCCAATGAGCTTAACAAACAGCTTTAGAAAGAACATAACCACATCTCCTACAGCTGTAGCAGCCGAACTTGCTCCTGCCCTGGCTTTGTAGCCATATTTTTCATAGTTGATATCCTTTACCTTCCCAGAGACATCATCAAAACCTTCCCGAATCTTTCTTTCGATGTTGCTGATGGTAACTGGTTCTCCTCGCATTGCAAGTTTATCGGCTGTGGTCTTGGCTTCAGGAACGAAGATCCACAGAGCTATGTAAATTAGAATGAAAGCTCCGGTCGAAAAGATCGTTAACAGGATCCACAGCAGTCTTATCCATATAGCATCTATTCGCATATAATGAGCAAGACCTGAAGAAACTCCACCTATGTAACTATGCTCTGTATCTCGGAATAGTTTTCTGCCTTTAGTTTTCTTGTAAACAGGTTCATCTTCAAAGATCTCTTCATCGAGCATATAATCTTCGGGCTGCCCCATTACTGAGATAACTTCATCTACCTCCTTGACCCCAATAACCTGTCGCTCTGTTTTAATTTTTTCAGCAAATAATTCGGCAATACGGGCCTCTATATCATGAATGATCTCTTCCTGCCCAGTGGTGTTGGTAAGAGAACGTTTAATAGCTTCAAGATAATGTTGTAGCCGGGCGAAAGCATCTTCATCAATATGAAAGAATATGCCCGCAAGATTTATATTGACTGTCTTATTCATGATTTTTTGGTTTTTGGGTAGTTACTATATTTACTGCTGTTTGCAGTTCATCCCAGGTGAGGGTGAGTTCCTTTAAAAAAATTTTACCAGTTTCGGTCAAGCCATAATATTTACGCGGTGGGCCACTGGTTGATTCTTCCCAGCGATAATTCAGGAGTCCGGCATTTTTGAGTCGAGTGAGCAAAGGGTAAATGGTCCCTTCCACTACCAGAAGTTTTGCGCCTTTCAAAGTATCCAGGATCTCGGCTACATACGCGTCGTTGTCTCTTAATACTGAAAGAATACAGTACTCCAGGACACCCTTACGCATCTGGGCCTTGGTGTTTTCAATCTTCATAGTGTTTGGTTTTGAGTTTTGTTGAACTATTCATTTTTTGATTGATTGATGATTTTGATGATTTTTAGATTTATAGGTTTTCTTGTTCTTCCGGAACTTCAGCATCTTTTCTAACTGAAGGTTCTTTTTCTGCCCCTAAGAAATTTATGCATAAAGGGTAATTGTATAATTTTCCTTCCCCGGCCCTTACGGTAGCAGAAACGGTGGCGTAAATGAACAGAACAAAAAGACTTAACAGGAGCAGAAGCATGATCATAATGAACACGACAACGGGAGTTGCCTCAAATGGATTTCCAATCCACTGTTGGTGTTCATTCATATAAAACGAACCCTCAAAGTCCAGGCTAATACCGAGTAAAAGGGCACCTGCAACTCCTGCCATAATGAGAAAGAAGGAATAAAGAAATAAGCTGATCTGAAAATTGAGCGCCTGTTTCCCGTGATGATTTACAAAAGGATCATTCCTTTTTGCCGTCCAGAAGATCAAAGGGAAAAAGAAATTTCCAAAAGGAAAAAAGAACATTGAAAAGGTAGACAGGTGGATGAGGGCTGCTACCGTTTTGTCTTGATTAAGCGATTGATTTGTCATTTTTGATTGATTTTCTAATGCAAATATATATCTTTAAGAAGGTATTGTGCAAAACAAAGTACTAAATATTTTTAATTGTTTACATAAATTTAACTTTTGAGCATCTTGTAATTTTTGAATACTTTTAAGAAAACTAATTAGCTACCATGAAGATTTCTGCTCCAAAGATCAACTCTTTCTTAATGTTCAAATTGCCAAGCGCCTGGATTTGCGGAGTGCGGGTAAAAGATCTTGATGAGAAGCATTGCGTCACCACTGTACGGCATAAGTGGATCAATCAAAATCCATTTAACTCACTTTATTTTGCCGTGCAGGCAATGGCAGCCGAGTTAAGTACTGGTGCTTTAGTGATGAAAGCAGTAAGAGAGTCAGGCCGATCGGTTTCAATGCTGGTAATTCAAAGCAATTCCAGGTTTACTAAAAAAGCTGTTGGAAAGATCTCCTTTATTTGTAATGATGGAAATATTATCTCATCTGCTCTTGAAGAAACAATAAGAACCGGAGAAGGTCAAACCTTCTGGATGAAATCTCATGGTGTAAACCAGGAAGGGCAGGAGATCTCGACATTTGAGTTTGAATGGACGATAAAATTAAAATCCTAAGCCTTTCAAATACAAGTATAAATTAAATAATAGAACACAACTTTAAATAATACTCTCATGAATGCACATGAAATAGATTTTGAAATTTTTGGGGAAGAGATGCAATATGTAGAACTGGAACTCGATCCCCAGGAAGCTGTTATTGCCGAAGCCGGTAACTTTATGATGATGGAGAATGGAATACAAATGGACACGATCTTTGGGGACGGATCTCGTGAAAACGAAGGTTTTCTTGGAAAAGTGCTGGGTGCGGGAAAAAGGTTACTAACAGGGGAGAGTCTTTTTATGACTATTTTCACTAACCATGTGCAGGGAAAAAAGAAGATAAGCTTCGCTTCACCTTATCCTGGAAAAGTGATCCCTATTAATTTGACGGAATTCAGCGGAAAATTTATTTGTCAGAAAGATGCCTTTTTGTGTGCGGCAAAAGGAGTATCCATTGGTGTGGAATTTAGTAAAAGGCTGGGCCGAGGATTCTTTGGAGGGGAAGGTTTTATCATGCAGAAGCTTGAAGGGGATGGCATGGCATTCGTTCATTCTGGAGGTACTACTGCCAAGAAGGTTTTGGGTCCAGGAGAAAAACTGAAGGTCGATACCGGTTGTATTATTGGATTTACAAGAGACGTTGATTATGATGTTGAATTTATAGGAGGGATCAAAAACAGCCTTTTTGGAGGGGAAGGTTTATTCTATGCTACCTTAACAGGACCAGGTACCGTATTTGTTCAATCTTTGCCATTTAGCAGGCTGGCGGGGAGAATTCTTGCTGCCGCACCACAAGGTGGAGGAAAAGATAAAGGAGAAGGAAGTATTTTAGGAGGCCTGGGAGATATTGTGAGCGGAGATAACAGGTTCTAGGTTGTTAAATTAGCTTCTTCATCTGGTTCTTTTAAAAAATATTCTTATTTTTACTGAGCCAACGAAAACGTTTTCGCTTATTGATAACCATTACTTTTTTTTAATCAGGTTAACCAACTATTTTTACAACTATGGCAAGAGCGATGTTTGAGTACACCAAAACGGTACTTCATAAAGTAAGTTTTGATGTAACGCTTTTCTGTAAAGAGGTGAAAAAGGCGCTTCAGCGATTACTACCGTATGAGATTGAAGAATTAAAGCTTTATATTTTCTCTCTAATTAGACAGAATCCCGAACTTAATCAGTGTCTTATTTATTTAAATCCTTAAAAAAAGAGCGGCTTTCGAGCCGCTCTTTTTATTTCTTGTGTACAGGGCTTATAATCTGTACATTTTGATAGGCAATAGCACCTTTTATAACTCCGGCGATCGTTTGTCGAAGTGCCTCTATGATCTGCATTTTTAGTTCACTTTTGTTATAGATAAGACTTACCTCCCTGGCAGGATTGGGTTCCTGGAACATTCTTATATTGGCGTGCTCACTTTCTTTTAGATCAAGGGTATGTAAATAGGGCAGAAGAGTCATTCCAAGTCCCTCATTCGCCAGCTTGACCATGGTCTCAAAACTGCCACTTTCAAGCTGAAAATGATCGTTTTCTCCCGGAGTTCGGTTCGCCTTACATAAGTTCAGAATTCCATCCTTAAAGCAATGCCCATCTTCTAAAAGTAGAATATCATCCAGGTCGAGATCATCCACCTTAATCTTTTCCATACGATGCAACCTATGGCCCTGCGGAATATAGCCCACGAATGGCTCATAATACAGAACCTGTTCCTTAATATTGGGTAAATCTAAGGGAGTAGCGGCAATTGCGGCGTCCAGATGTCCATCCTGAAGTTGCTCGATTATAGCTTCAGTATGCAGTTCTTCAATTTTGAGCTTAACCTTCGGATATCTTTTGATAAAGTTGTTCAGGAACATTGGCAATAACGTAGGCATCACGGTAGGTATGACTCCCAGGCGGAATAAGCCTCCTACAAATCCTTTTTGTTGATCTACAATATCTTTTATCCTGTCACTTTCGTTGACAATATTACGCGCCTGGGATACGATCTTTCTTCCTGTTTCAGTAAGCTCAATGGGTTTCTTACTTCGGTCAAAAATGAGTACGTCCAGCTCTTCTTCCAGTTTCTGGATCTGCATGCTAAGGGTTGGTTGTGTAACAAAAACCTTCTGCGCTGCCTTGGTGAAATTCTGATGTTCGGCTACTGCCAGAACATAGTGTAGTTGTGTAATGGTCATTCCTTATTATTTCTGAACCGCAAAAGTATCTATTTTTTCTATGGAAAAACAGATTTTAAATCACTTTGCCTATGCCTTTTCAGAATCTGATCTTGAGTTCTTTATCTTTGGATTCTATAATAAATGCCGCATCTTCCCATTGTGGAGGCCCAAAAGTCAGCGTGTTATTGGAAACTCCGTAATCCTCCAGGGGCATTCCCTGTACACTGTAATCCATTTTCCCATTTTCATTTTTGTCATGAAGTGCTATAACCCCGTATTCCCCCGGTTTTAGATCCTTAAAACTTGCTGATGCTAAACCATCTTTAATTTTAGCTCTAAGAGATGATAAAGGCGAGGGACCCATAAAATTTTTCTTATTGAAAAGGCTGAAGATGACGATGCCTTTAGTTCCTGAAACATTAGAGACTTCAACAGAAAGGTCTGCACTTTGGGCTTGACTGCCAAGACTGAGAAAGAGAAAAGCCAGATATATAAGATTCTTCATCTTTTTTTCTTTTGGTTCTGATGTAAAGTAGTGATTTCAAATACGTCCTGAAAATAAAAAGGGCCGGAAATCTCGTCCCGGCCCTGTATTATCCTGAATAAAAAGTGACTAGTTCTTTAAAATCTTATTAAGAGTGTGGCTTGGTCGCATAGCATTGCTGACTTTTTCCTCATCAGGGAAGTAGTATCCTCCTATTTCCACAGGTGAACCTTGAGCGTCAATCAATTCCTGCAAGATCTTTCCTTCATTTTCCTGAAGTTCTTTAGCTACCTTGGTGAAATGCTCCTTTAATTGTGAATCCTGGCTCTGTTGGGCTAAAGCCTCAGCCCAATATAATGCGAGGTAATAGTGGCTGCCACGGTTATCAAGTTCATTCACTTTCCTGGATGGGGATTTGTCCTGATCAAGGAATTTTTCAGTTGCCTTGTCGAGTGCTTCAGAAAGTACAAGCGCCTTCTTATTACCATATTTTCCCCCTAGATGTTCAAGTGAAACTGCAAGGGCTAAAAATTCTCCAAGTGAATCCCAGCGCAAATGTCCTTCTTCTACAAATTGCTGTACGTGCTTAGGAGCAGATCCTCCAGCTCCAGTTTCAAACAAGCCACCTCCATTCATAAGAGGCACAATTGAAAGCATCTTTGCACTGGTTCCCAATTCCAGAATAGGGAAAAGATCGGTGAGGTAATCCCGCAACACGTTTCCTGTTACCGAAATGGTGTCTTTTCCATCTTTTACGCGCTCTAAAGTGTATTGAGTAGCCTCTTCTACAGACAGGATCTTAATGTCAAGACCATTCGTGTCATGCTCCTGGAGATATGAATTGACTTTCTTGATCACTTCGGCGTCATGCGCGCGATTTTTATCCAACCAGAAAATGGCAGGAATATTTGTCGCCTTTGCACGGCTCACAGCAAGTTTCACCCAATCTCTAACCGGCGCATCTTTAGTTTGGCAGGCCCTCCAAAGGTCACCTGCTTCCACCTCATGTTGCAGCAGTATTTCCCCATCTTTTGTTACGACCTGCACTTTTCCCGCCTCTTTTATTTCAAAGGTTTTGTCATGAGAGCCATACTCTTCGGCCTTTTGCGCCATTAATCCCACGTTTGGAACCGTGCCCATCGTAGTAGGATCAAAAGCACCATGTTCCTGACAGAATTGAATTGTCGTTTCATAAAGACCAGCATAGCTGCTATCGGGTATTACTGCCTTGGCATCCTGAGGCTTTCCATCTGCATTCCACATCTTTCCAGATGTTCTTATCATTGCAGGCATGGATGCATCAATGATCACATCACTTGGAACGTGTAAGTTGGTGATTCCTTTATCTGAATTTACCATCGCAAGATCTGGACCTTCATTAAGGTCTGCTTCAATAGCAGCATTTATTTCTTCTTGTTTACTAGCAGGTAAGTTATTGATGGCGCTAAGAACATCTCCTAATCCACTGTTGGGATCGGCCCCAGCTTGTTGTAGTTCGGTTCCATATTTATTGAAGACGTCCTTAAAGAAAACTCTAACGGCGTGCCCAAAAATAATTGGGTCAGACACTTTCATCATCGTCGCTTTCATGTGCAAAGAAAAGAGTACTCCTTTTTCCTTGGCGTCCTTTACCTGCTCTTCCAAAAACCTGAGTAAGGCTTTTTTGCTCATAAAAGTTCCATCTAAAATTTCCCCTTCTTGAAGCTGAAGGTCCTTTTTAAGAATGGATTTGTTTCCAGATGTCCCGATAAATTCTATATTCACCGAGGTGGCTTCCTCAAGAGTGACAGACTTTTCATTGGCACGAAAATCATTTTCACCCATAGTAGCTACGTGAGTTTTTGAATCCTTGCTCCAGTCTCCCATGGAATGCGGATTCTTTCTCGCGTAATTCTTCACTGCCTTTGGCGCTCGTCTATCGGAGTTTCCTTCTCGCAACACCGGATTCACGGCACTTCCTTTAACTTTGTCGTACTTGGATTTTATTTCTCGCTCTTCATCATTCCTGGGTTCATCGGGATATGCCGGCAGGTCATATCCTTTTTGCTTAAGTTCCTCAATTGCTGCCTTTAACTGCGGAATGGAGGCGCTAATATTTGGGAGCTTTATGATGTTTGCTTCAGGTTGTTTTGCGAGTTCCCCAAGTTCAGCCAGATCGTCTGAAACAGGTTTGCCATTCATCCTTTCAGGAAATTGCGCCAGAATTCTACCGGCGAGCGAAATATCGCGGGTTTCCAGTACGATATCTGCAGGTTTGGTAAAGTATTCAACAATAGGCAAAAGTGAGTATGTAGCGAGCGCCGGTGCCTCATCTGTTTTAGTATAAATGATCTTTGGTGTCTTTGACATATTAAAGGGTTTGATTATACAATTAGGGGATGCAATTTACCATTTTAAAAGGTCTTTTCACAGTAGAATTTGTAGAAGATAAGGGAGATAAGGCGTCAGAAAGACAAAAAAAAGCCATTTCACTATTTAGATAATGAAATGGCTCTAATGAAATAACAATTCTTTGCTGAACTTTTACATTCTCAAGTGAAATCTATAATTTCACAAGCAGGTTGTTATTTCATCCAAATCATTTACATGTCCCAAAAGAGTGTGTGTAAATGATTCAAAAACGTTTTTACCGAATTAAACCAACTATGGTCAACATATTGTTATTCAAAAGGGTAAAAACTTATGTAAAGATCTTTGCTCTACATCGAGTTCAAGGGAAGAATTCCTTGCGACATTCTTTCAGCTTAAAACTCTGTAATAAATTTACGAAGAGAAATTGTCTTCTGCAACTATTTAAAGCCCAGAAACTTATAAAGTATTCTTAAAGTTTAAGGAAATAAAAAAGCCCCATATACTGGGGCTTTATAATTGGTATTTCGAAAGGACTATCTTCTTCTTTCTTTAATACGAGCTTTTTTACCAGTAAGTTCTCTAAAGTAGTAAATTCTGGCTCTGCGAACTTTTCCACGCTTGTTGATCTCGATTTTTTGAAGAGCAGGAAGATTAAGTGGGAAAATTCTCTCCACGCCTACAGTTCCACTCATTTTACGAATAGTAAAAGTTTGAGAAGCACCTGTTCCTCTTTTTTGGATCACAACTCCACGGAAGAACTGCGTACGGGTCTTTTGACCTTCAGTAATTTCGTAGTAAACAGTAATAGTATCTCCGGCTGAAAATTCAGGGAAATCTTTTGTTGTTACAAACTCGTCTTGTACAAATTTAATTAAGGATTCCATATCTGTAATGGTTTAAATAAAGTCTAAAGCAACATTCACGGGTATCGCCAGAGGTTGGTCCAGAAACGTGTGCAAAAGTAATAAAAATTCCTTTTCTGAA
Organism: Salinimicrobium oceani; assembly: GCF_012037645.1. NCBI lineage: Bacteria > Pseudomonadati > Bacteroidota > Flavobacteriia > Flavobacteriales > Flavobacteriaceae > Salinimicrobium > Salinimicrobium oceani. Next base: position 232,932 of record NZ_JAAVJR010000001.1, on the reverse strand, counting down.
AAGAAGAAGCCAGTTTTTATTTTTCTTCTTCCGAAAGTAGATCGGGTCTCAGGCTTCTGGTGCGTTCATAGGCCTGTTCCTCTCTCCACTCTTCAATTTTAGGGGTGTTTCCAGAGGTGAGAATAGCTGGCACCTTCCATCCTTTATAATCTGAAGGACGGGTGTATATTGGGGGAGCGAGCATGTTATCCTGAAAGGAATCTGTCAAAGCAGAGGTTTCGTTGCCCAGTACTCCGGGTAACAAACGTATGATCGCGTCGCATAGAACTGCAGCACCCAATTCCCCACCAGAAAGCACAAAATCCCCTATGGAAATCTCGCGGGTAATGAAATGATCCCTGACTCGTTGATCCACACCTTTGTAATGACCACAAAGAATAAGAAGGTTTTCCTTTAAGGATAATTCGTTAGCAATTCCCTGCTTCAGAGTTTCCCCATCGGGGGTAAGATAAATCACTTCATCATAATCCCGCTGAGCTTTTAAAGTTGAGATACATTTATCAATAGGTTCGATCATCATGACCATACCTGCACCTCCTCCAAACTGGTAATCGTCTACCTGCTTATAGTTGTCGCTAACGTAATCTCTCAAATTATGAAGGTGTATTTCGACATGCCCTTTCTCAATAGCTCTTTTAAGAATAGAGGCTTCAAAAGGACTTCTCAAAATATCGGGAACGACTGTGATAATATCTATTCGCATGGAATGAGGTTTGCGTTGCAGGTTATCTGTTAACCTGCAAAGATAATTGAAAACGAAAAGAAAGGATGAATTACTTGGCTACTTTGAGGTGTTTGTTCTTTTCATCTTGTAAAAGTCTGCCCAGACGCTGTTCTTTCTCCAAAGCTTTTACTCTGTAGGCATCAAATTCTTTTTCAAGTTCTGCCAGATTCTTTCTGGCTTCAGTAGTATGGATGTGACTTCTTCTAAATCTAATTACAAAAAGAAGAAGTGATGCTACTAAAATGCCAATCACGCTCCACATAACAGTGTTATAAGTCGCTTTACTTAAGGACATTCCTAAAAAGTCAATGTTATCTTTTTCCATGGTGATCTCAGCAAGGTTTGCCTCCAGAGATTCCATCTCAGCTCTTAGGCTGGCCATCTTTTTTTCCTGAGCTGCCGTAGCCTCCTTGGAAAGGGCAATTTCCTGCTTTAACTCAGCAATACGGTTTGAAGTTAGATTTTGAAGCGTAGTGAGTTCCTCGGTGTCCACTACCTTGTAACCCTTAAAATTATTTGAATTGGTTATTAATTCCTGGAACTTTTCATCAATGGTGGTTTCCGAAGAAATTTGTGCAAAACCACTGGTCATACTCATTAAAAAAAGGGAGGCAAAAAGGATCTTTTTCATAGCTGTTTTTTCATTTTTCTATCCACTACCACAACGAGACCAGGAATTGTATATTGTAAAAGAAAAAAATATTTTTTTCTTTTAACTTCCTGGTTATCTGTACACGAAGTGAAAGGGCGCGCAAAATTAAAGAATTAAATCTTGCCCTTTGGTTATGCTGGGATCTTTTTTTACTTAATCTTCTGATGCCCGCTTTGCATCAGAATAATTAATGTCTTCTTCCACCTGTGGTGTAAAGGCATTAAACCAGGCATTCTTGAAAATATTTAAAATAGTAGCTGTTAATCCGGTATCCACATTTTTCAAATCCCCTTCAAAAGGGGTTCTTGTCGCGAGGGTATCCGTACTTTGATTTTTGAGAAGAAATTTGAATACTCCCACGAAACCTTCCCATACCTTTTCGAAAAAGCCTTTATCTTCTTTCCCTATTAACTCGGTGTCGATGAACATGGGTTTTATATAGCCTTTTAAATATCCATCGGCTATAGCAGCTTCTGCATAAAGCTCAAAGGTGCCTCGTGCAAAATCAACTCCTGCAAATTTTAAAAATGTATCATTTAAAGCTGTGACGTCTGCTTTTTGAAGGGAAAATTCCAGGTCCAGGTCAGGAATCTTCTGCATTATATCCATTTTACCCGTGAGCAAAACACTGCCTCCACCAAAGGACACAGCAGTGGCATGTATTGTAGAGGGTAAGGGGCCGCCTGCACGTTCCACATTTCTGAGATTGGTAGCGCTTAAGACTATGTGATCCATTACCAGATCTATTTGTGGATCTGCAGAAAATTCTACATAACTGAATTTACCATTATTTATCTGGAAGTGATTGATCTCAATAGGTACCAGATCAATTAAAGCCTGTCTCCAGTCTACAACTTTGGGTTTCCCTTCTGGAGATCCTTTTTTCTGATCTTCGTAGATATAATTGATCACGGGATCATGCAGATAAATTTCACTAACGATCCTTCCTTTAAATAGAGCTTTCCATTCTAATGAAATATCTGTCTTGGGGATCATGAGAAAAGGAGTGGAGACATCAGCATTTATTTTGTCGAGGTGCAGACCCTCAATTACATAAGCGCCCCTGTAAAGAGCTACATCGATATCCTCGACATATCCAGTATAACCGGGAATATCATTAAGTACTCTATTAACATATCTCTCCAGGAAATAGGGTAATAAGATCCTGCCAAGGATAACCAGGCCAAGTAGTAAAAGGAGGAGATTTCTTTTTTTAATATTCATAAGTAATGAATATTTATAAATGTCCAGAAATTAGGCTTTCTGTGTAGTTAAGAAATTAATAAAAAAAACCCGCCAATATAATTGACGGGCAGGAAAACTAATTAAACCTCCTTTTTAATAATAAGTGAATCGCCTCACTTTTGCAATGTATTTTGCCAGGCGTATGACCTGGTGACTGTATCCATATTCATTATCATACCAAACATACAGTACTACGTTTTTTCCATCTTGAGTAACGATCGTTGCATTACTGTCATAAATGGAGGGTTGAGCAGAACCAACAATGTCTGTGGATACTAATTCATTATCTATCGAGTACTTTATCTGCTCTACCAGATCTCCTTCGAGCGCATACCTCTTTAAAATGTCATTTATGCCTTGCTTTGTTGTGGGGGTTTCTACTTCGAGGTTAAGAATAGCCAAAGAACCATTGGGAACAGGTACTCTAATAGCATTGGAAGTAAGCTTTCCTTCAAAAACAGGAAGCGCTTTTGAAACTGCTTTGCCTGCACCCGTTTCCGTGATCACCATATTCAAGGCGGCAGCACGCCCTCTTCTATACTTGTTGTGCATGTTGTCAACAAGATTCTGGTCATTTGTATAAGCATGAATAGTTTCCAGGTGCCCGTGGGTGACACCCAGTGAATCCTGTACCGCCTTAAGGACGGGAGTTATTGCATTGGTAGTGCAGGAAGCTGCCGAAAATATTGAGACGGTATCCGGATCATAGTCCTTGTGATTTACTCCGTGTACAATATTCGGTATTCCTTTTCCAGGGGCAGTAAGCAGTACCTTTGACGCTCCGTTTGAAACAAGGTGCCGGCTTAGTGCTTCTTCATCTCGAAAGGCGCCGGTGTTATCTATGATCAAGGCATCCTGAATTCCATACTGCGTATAGTCAATCTCTTCCGGCTCATTTGCCGAGATCATATGAACTGTCGTTCCATTAATAATAAGGCAACTCTTTTCACTGTTATAAGAGACAGTGCCGGAAAAATCTCCATGAACTGAATCATTTTTCAACAGGCTTGCTCTCTTTTCAAGTACAGTTTCGTTTATTTTTCCTCGGGTCACAATGGCCCTTAATCTCAGCTGACTTCCTTTTCCTGTTCGGGTCATTAATTCCCTAGCCAACAGGCGACCTATTCTTCCAAAGCCATAAAGCACCACATCTTTTGGGGTGAGCTCTTCTACTTTCTTCGCGTCTTTCAATTTGTCTGAAACGAAAGCTGTGGCATTAGCATATTTTTGATCCTCAAGATGATACTCGTAGGTCATTTTTCCAATATCAAGCTTTGCAGGTGGGAAATCCAGTCTTTGAATGGCCTCAGCAATTTCTACTGAATCAAAAATAGAGATGGGTTTCTGCACGAATTCTCCGGCATACTCATGTAGATCAAGAATATCACTAACATTCCTGTCTATCAATTGATTTCTAAAAAGTACAAGTTCTATTGATTTGTCGTACCAAAGGTCACTTACGGTTTTTATAAATTGAACTGCAGCCCTGCGACGGTCTGCCTGAAAGGCTAATTCTTTTTCGTAAATTTCGTTCGTGCTCATTTTTATAAGTTGTGTTGTTTTATTTTTCGGCAAAAATATATATTTCAAACGTTTTCGTAGACCATCTTTAACAAAAAAATTCCTGCCTCTTGTGGCAGGAATTTTCATATAGGGTTATCTTTTAATTATCTCCAAACATATTTCTGTTTTTCACCATCGGGGGTTACAAAAGTGACAGTGACAGGATCACTAGGATTTCTCCGCTTCATCACTTTTTCCACATCTGCAATACTTGAAACCGGGATATTATCAATTGCAGTAATAATGGTACCGTAAAGTTGCTCATTTTGCATTTGCGGTGTAAGGCCCCGCGTGATCTTAACTCCATTTGCAACTTTTTTCTTACTAAGTTCTTCAGGAGAGGCGTTAGTCACCTCAAGACCAATCTCTTTGATCTGAAAAACTTCATACTTTGTCAGTTTTACTTTAAAAACCTCGGCTTCACCGTCTCTAATCACCTGGACTTCAACGATGTCATTAGGTCTTTTGGAGCCTATATAACCTGTGAGGTCTGAAAATTTCCTGATATTGACATTATCAATTCTTGTAATAACATCTCCAGATTCAATTCCGGCTTTATCTGCGCCACTGCCTTGTTCTACCTCATCTACATATACTCCTTCAGAAACATTTACATTAAATTCCTTCGGAAGGTTGGCGGCCTGAACTCCCCTTATTCCTAAAATTCCCTGTTGCACATCGCCAAACTCGAGAATGTCCTCTACGATCTTCCTGGCATTATTAGAGGGAACAGCAAAGGCATAACCTACATAAGTTCCAGTTTGAGACGTAATAGCAGTATTGATTCCTATCAACTCCCCATAAGTATTAACCAGTGCACCACCGCTGTTCCCGGGATTCACTGCTGCATCAGTCTGGATAAAAGAGGATACGTTGGAATCCATTCCCAGATCTCTGGATTTGGCTGAAATTATCCCGGCAGTTACAGTAGAAGTCAGGTTGAATGGATTACCAACTGCGAGAACCCATTCTCCTATTTCGGCATTATCTGAATTTCCGAATGGGAGATAGTCGAGATTCTCAGCATCTATTTTTAGTAATGCAATGTCCGATTTTGGATCAGATCCTATCACCTCGGCCATATAATTCTGATTGTTGTTAAGTGTTACCTGTAAACGATTAGCATTTTGAATAACATGGTTATTGGTCACAATGTATCCATCTGGAGAAATGATCACCCCACTTCCTGTTCCCTGGAGTGCAAGGGCAGTAGTTGAGGAAAAAGGGCTCTTTCTTACAGCCGCCACGTTTTTAACGTGAACCACGGCATTGACCGATTTATTAGCGGCTTCTGTAAAATCAACACCTCCGTCCTTAGGAAGCGAATTCATGTTAACTGGTGTGTAGGCGGGAATTCCCGGACTCTCCTGAATGAAAATAGTATCCTCGTTGAAAAATAAAAAATATCCACCAAGGGTAAGGATTCCACTCAGAATGCAAGTCAAAAATAAACTGGCTGTTCTTTTCATCTTTCTGAATGTATTAGTATTAATATTTAGACGTTTTTGTTCGGCATTATCAAATTTCGGTTAGGTTCGGCACCCTGTCTTTTTTCTGGTTTATTGTATCTTTGACCCTCACAATTGCTTTATGAAGTTAGGATTTTACAAATACCAGGGTACAGGGAACGACTTTGTCATGTTTGATAACCGGTCGGCTGAAATATCCAAAAATGATACCAAATTGATCCGTAATTTATGTGACAGAAGATTTGGGGTGGGAGCAGATGGCCTCATCTTGCTGGAGCATTCTAATGATCCCCAGGACGATTTTAAAATGGTCTATTTCAATGCAGACGGGAATGAAAGCAGTATGTGTGGGAACGGAGGAAGATGCCTAGTTGCTTTTGCAGCGTTCTTGGGGATCATTAAAAGCGAAGCTCGTTTCTCTGCTATAGACGGTGTGCATGAAGCAGTCATCGAGAATGAACTTGTTGGGCTAAAAATGATGAACGTCGATGGGATAAGAGAGACAGAGAATGCCATTTTTATCAATACCGGATCCCCACACCATGTCATTTTTTCAGAAAGCATAACTGAGATCGACATCAGGAAAGAAGGAGCAGCAGTGAGATATTCAGATGCCTATAAGGAAACAGGTGGGACGAACGTTAATTTCGTGTCTCAAATAGATGACGCCACCTATAGTGTGAGGACATACGAGCGGGGGGTTGAAGATGAGACCTTATCCTGTGGCACCGGAGTAACAGCTGTAGCACTTGCCGTTTCCGCAACTAAAAGAAGCGATTCTACCACCATACATCTGGAAACTTTGGGAGGACAGCTTGCTGTAAAATTTAAACCTGAGGGAACAGGATTTAAAGATATCTGGTTAACTGGACCTGCGAAGCAGGTGTTTAAAGGAGAAATCAATTGGTGACATTAAAAGGAGATGAAATCTTTCTTAGGGCGCTGGAGCCTGAAGATCTGGACTTTCTATTTGAAATAGAGAACAATGAAGAATTTTGGGAAGTAAGTGCAACGAGTGTGCCTTTTTCGAGGTACATCTTGAAGCAGTACCTGGAAAATTCCCATAAGGACATCTATGAGGTGAAGCAGCTACGGCTGGTCATTTCAACCCACAATGGTGAAACTGTGGGACTCATCGATATTTTTGATTTTGATCCCAAAAATCGTCGGGCAGCACTGGGTATTCTCATTGCTCCGCTCAAATACCGGAACAAAGGCTACGGTGCTGAAGCCTTGAATCTGGTGGCGAAATATTGTTTCGCTCATTTAGGATTGCACCAGGTGTATGCTAACGTAGGGGAAGACAATACCTCGAGTAGAATCCTTTTCGAAAAATCTGGATTTATACTTTCTGCCAATAAAAAAGATTGGAATCTTGTAAACGGAGAGTACAAGGCCGAGCTTACTTATCAACTGCTTAACTTAAAACATGTACATCAAAAGAATTCTTCTTATCATAGCTTTACTTGGTATTTTAGGTTTGGCAGGTTTCTCATTTTATATTTATAAAGTCATTTTTGATCCCAATACAGCATTTGAAGAAGAAACAGCAGAAGTCTTCATTCCCACAAATGCAACCTATGACGAGGTTAGGGAAAAACTTTTTCCTTTGCTGCAGGATAAGGAGAAATTTGATCTTATTGCACAAAAAAAAGGTTATGCCGGTAATGTAAAGGCAGGAAGGTATATTCTGAAAAAGGGAATGAGCAATAACGAGATTATAAATACCCTAAGAAGTAAGAATGAGCCGGTGTGGGTAACCTTTAACAATCAGGAGCGGGTTGAAGATCTGGCAGGAAGAGTCGCCACTCAGATCGAGGCAGATAGTATATCCCTTTTAGAAATGATGACCGATTCAGCTTTTTTAAAAGAACAGGGTTTTAACCGGCAGAACGCTCTTTCCATGTATATCCCTAATAAATACCAGTTCTTCTGGAATACCTCGGCGGCAGATTTTCGGCAACGGATGAAAACAGAATACGACAGGTTCTGGAATTCGGAAAGGTTACAACAAGCTAAAGAAATAGGTCTCACGCCTCATGAGGTGACAGTTGTAGCTTCTATTGTGCAGAAGGAAACAGCCAAAATTGATGAGAGGCCAAAAGTAGCCGGAGTCTATATGAATAGAATTCAGAAGGGATGGAAACTGGAGGCAGATCCTACAGTTATCTACGCTTTAAAACACCAACTCCAGGATTTTGACACCATAATAAAAAGAGTATTATATAAGGATCTCAAGATCGACTCGCCGTATAATACTTATATGTACAGGCATTTGCCACCAGGGCCAATAACAATGCCCGACATAAGTTCTATTGATGCTGTTCTGGATTATGAAGATCATGACTACTTTTATTTTGTAGCCGATGTGCAAAATTTCGGTTATCATAAGTTTGCAAAGACTTTAGCGCAGCACAATAGAAACAAGAGTGAATATGTGCGCTGGATAAATCAACAGAGAATTAACAGGTAGACATTTCTCTATTGAAAATAGGTTGCTGTACTAAAACTGTCTTTGGCACGTTCTATGCTTTATTCTGGACCAGGAAATAAACCTTTAAGATCGGTTTAACATGCTGATAGTAAGATTATTAAAAAAATTCTTACATTTGTCGGCCGATTCGAGGAGATCTGTAAGGTTTTTCTTGGAACAAAAACAAATAGGATGAAGAAGAAAGTTGCAAAATTTTCAGTATTACCGGTTGTAGGAGCGTCTATATTCTTTTATAGCTTTTCAACTAAAAAAGCGCAGGATATTAACGATGCAGTTCTGGAAGAATTCAGAACTTTTAATGAGGAAATGGTCTTTGAAGTGCCTGCCGCGCCCGAGGTTCTAGTCATAGAGCCAGAAACCACCAGTTTTCCAGAATTAGGTAAATCTTATGTTGCTTTTAAAGAAGCGCTGGGATTTAAAGAATCTGGGGGAGATTATAAGATAATCAATGAGTTTGGTTACATGGGGAAATACCAGTTTGGAAGAGGTACTCTTAAGTTAATTGGAATACGGGATACTAACTTATTTCTTAATTCTCCCGATCTTCAGGAAGAAGCCTTTTACGCTAATGCTTCCCGTAATAAGTGGATCTTAAGAAAAGACATTGAGAAATTTAAAGATCAGGTTGTGAATGGAATTCAGATAACAGAATCTGGTATTCTTGCAGCCGCTCATCTCGCTGGCCCCGGAAATGTCAAAAAATTTCTTAGAAGTAATGGAGCCAATAGCTTTAACGACGGATTTGGAACCTCGATTAAGCATTATTTTAAAAAGTTCGCGGGATACGACACTTCCTCTGTAGTGCCAGACAGGACTGCAAAGGTCAATAATCCTTCTGTAATATAAAGATCGTGGGCCTTTTGTGAAGGTCCACTTTTGTTTTGCCCCATTCTGATGCTGTTTTAGTAGCAATAAATTCAGAAGCTAAGGTAAGGTCACATGCTACGCAAATTCGCGTTGCCGGGTGCAGGAACAGAATAAGATCTTCAAGCATCTTATTATTGCGATAAGGCGTCTCAATAAAAGATTGAGCTTGATTTTTCTCTAGCGATAACTTTTCTAAATTTCTGATCTCATTTTTTCGCTCTCCCTTGTCTATAGGTAAATAACCATTAAAGGCAAAATTCTGCCCATTCATTCCAGAGGCCATCATAGCCAATAAAATAGAGGATGGACCTACCATGGGGATTACCTTTATACCTTCTCTATGGGCAATTTTTACCACCTCAGCACCCGGGTCTGCCACTCCAGGACATCCCGCTTCACTTAATAGGCCTACATCCTGGCCTTCCTTACATGCATCAAGAAAAGAAGGTATCTCTAATGGATCTGTATGTTTATTAAGGAGGTGAAACTTCAGTAAAGGCTGCGACTTTTCGGGGAGGAGTTTTTTAATTGATCTTCTTGCAGTTTTCTCATTCTCTGCAATAAAAATGGTGAGCTTTTCCATCTGTTGTTTAACAGTTGCTGGTAACACCTCAAGAGGATCATTGTCACCAAGCGTAGTAGGCAGCAAATAAAGTTTTCCGGAGTGTGAGAAGGACAGACTCAAAATCAGTTATATTTTTTAGATATTACTTCACAGGCTTCATTTAGCATCTCATAGACTTTCTTGAAACCATCTGCACCTCCATGATAAGGATCGGGAACTTCAACGTTCTCTCCTGGAAAAAGCTCGTTCAAAATAAGATCAACTTTTTTCCTGTCTTCTTCATTTCGGGCAAGCTTTAGAACGTCGTGGTAATTTGACATGTCCATTACGTAGATCCTGTCAAAATCGTCAAAATCTTTTACAGAGAATTGTCTTCCTCGCTGGGAAGTGATATCGAGATCATATTCTTTGGCTATAGAGATGGACCGAGGGTCTGGGCAATCATCAACATGATAATTGCTGGTTCCTGCAGAGTCAACAAAAACCTTTTGAGGGTCAACTTTAGACTTCAGGATACCTTCGGCCAGGGGTGACCTGCAAATATTGCCAAGACACACCATGAGGATCCTGGTTTTCATTATTTAAAGCGTCAGTTTTTTGTTGATATCCTCAACGTATTTATTGAATTGCTTATCTGTTGACGCGAGGTTGTCGACAGTTTTACAGGCGTGTAATACAGTGGCGTGATCTCTTTTTCCAATTTGCGAGCCTATACTTGCCAAAGAAGCCTTCGTGAATTTTTTGGCAAAGAACATAGCAAGTTGCCGTGCCTGCACAATATGGCGTTTTCTGGTCTTTGACTGAAGGGTTTCAACATCCATCTGGAAATACTCGCTCACTATCTTTTGAATATAATCGATTGAAACCTCCCGCTTTGTGTTTTTCACGTAATTATCCACGATCTTTTTTGCAAGATCAAGGGTAATGTCCTTCTTATTGAAAGAGGAATGCGCAATAAGGGAAATTATTGCACCCTCTAGCTCGCGGATATTGGTTTTGATATTGTTTGCCAGGAATTCTACAATCTCTTCAGGCATATCTACGCCATCGCGGTAGAGTTTATTCTTAATGATAGAGATACGGGTATCAGTATCTGGATGTTGCAGCTCTGCAGAAAGTCCCCATTTGAACCTGGAAAGCAATCTTTGCTCAATATCCTGCATATCAACCGGCGCCTTATCGCTGGTAAGGATCACCTGTTTCCTGTTCTGGTGAAGGTGATTGAAAATATGGAAGAAGACATCCTGTGTTCCTGCTTTTCCGGAAAGTAACTGGATGTCATCAACTATAAGAACATCTATGATCTGGTAGAAATGAATAAAATCATTTCGGTTATTCTTCTTGACAGACTCTATGTACTGTTGTGTAAATTTTTCGGCAGAAATATAAAGTACAGTTTTCTCAGGATACTTATCCTTGATCTCAATACCAATGGAATGCGCTAGATGTGTTTTTCCCAATCCTACTCCTCCAAAGATCAACAAGGGGTTGAATGAAGTTTCTCCTGGTTTGTTTGCTACAGCTAATCCTGCAGATCGAGCAAGACGATTTGAATCTCCTTCCAGGAAATTGTCGAAGTTGTAACTTGGGTTTAACTGAGATTCAATTTTGACATTCCTTATTCCGGGAATGATAAACGGATTCTTAAGTTCAGGATTTTTATTCTTTATGGGTACATCTACTTCCTGAGATTGCATGTTCGATCTATTGGTGCTTGGAATCTTTTCGGTAAAAGGTTGTTTATTGCCATAGGTATTTTCCATCCTTATTACATACACCAATTTCGCCTGATCCCCGAGAACTCGATTTAACGAAACTTTAAGAAGTTTAACATAGTGCTCTTCAAGCCACTCATAGAAGAATTTAGAGGGTACCTGGATGCTCAGTGCCTTATCTGTAAGTTTAACTGCCTGTATAGGTTCAAACCAGGTTTTATATGCCTGTGGTGTAATGTTATCTTTAATGAAAGCTAGGCAGCTATTCCAAACTGATTGCGCAGTTTCTGACATTCCGGATTCTAAATTTACGATTCGTGTGTTAGTAGTGACTTCCATAAGAAAAAGAGAAAATTTTCTTTCTCCCGGGTTTATTAGTGCAACAAATATGTGAACAAATTATCTGAAAAAAAAACATCCAGCCACTTGAATTTTAACAAAAATTTTAGCATACTTCGTTCTCTGTGAAAGTACAAAACCGAATCAAATAAACACATAAAAAAATCATGAAAAGCCACTCCACCTATGTTAAAGTTCGATATGGAGAGACAGATCAAATGGGAGTTGTCTACCACGGCAACTATGCGCAATATCTTGAGATCGCCCGAATTGACTGGCTTGATGCAATTGGTATCTCCTATAGAAAGATGGAAGAGGAGGGAGTGATGCTTCCTGTTTATGAGCTACATCTCAAATTTTTAAGATCTGCAAAATTTGATGACGAGCTTAAAATTGAAACTTTTCTGAAAGAAAAACCGGGCGTCCGAATTTCTTTCCGTTACCTAATATATAATCAGCACGGAGAATTATTAACTGAGGCCGAAACCACTCTTGTTTTTATGGACATGGTAAAGAACAAGCCCATTAAATGTCCGCAAAACCTACTGGAAAAATTAGGTTATTGATCTTCCAGCTCTTTAATGGCTACTTTATATGTGGCATCAAATTTATCATAGATCCTTTCGGCTTCTTTTTTTCGAACAAGAAGAATGATACGGCAATCCAGTTCAAGAATTTGATCTACCACATTTAAATTGTTTTCTTTGACCACCCGCATCACTTTATTCATTTCGGGATAATCAAATTTGATCTCGAATTTTACATCTATGGTCCGGGTAACTATTTTCGACGCTTCCAATGCCATTTGGGCGGTGGTTTTATAGGCATGGATCAAACCTCCAACGCCTAATTTCACTCCGCCAAAATATCGAACAACTACAATAAGAATGTTGGTAACATCAAAAGACTGGATTTGACCGTAAATTGGCATTCCGGCCGAATTTGAAGGTTCTCCATCATCGTTAGCGCGATATTGTGGATCGACTTTACCTATTTGCCAGGCATAACACCAATGCCGCGCAGCATGATGTTTTTTTTTCAGGTCTTCCAGGTGTTCCTTAACTTCAGTTTCAGAAGTCACTGGAAAGGCATATCCGAAGAATTTACTGTTCTTATCTTTAAAAAGCACCTCCTCCGAAGCCCTGGTGATCGTCCTGTAAGTATCTTTTACATCCATGATTCAGAAGTTGCGATTAAAATGATGCTCATGATTGCCAGCCCAATGCCTATCCAATTTTTTGGAAGCATTTTCTCCTTAAATAGCAAAATTCCGAGGAAGGTGGAGATCATTACGATTGCAACATTATTTAATGGAAAAACAGTCGAACTTTCCATTCCCTCAGTACGTAATGCAAGTACAAGAAAGTAAATGGATCCAAAATTGGGTATGCCTAATGCTATACCTCCAATTAAATTTCTTAGGCTTAGCCTTAATTTTCCCAGAACTGCCTGGATGGTCAAGATACATACTCCAATACAACCTGCAATAGCAAAGATAGTAGAGGAGAAGAGGGCAACATCTTCTGCAGCTACGTAAGTGGTCTCCAGGAATTTAAGAGTTGAGTCAATGATCCCGCTTCCAAAGAATACAAGCATTGGAAAAATTAAATTCCTTTTTTTGATCTTAATACCTTCCTTCTTTTTTATTGAAGTGAGATAAACAGCTGCCATGGCCAGGATGATTCCGGCAACCTTAATGGGCCCGGTACTTTCGTTGTAAAGAAAAATTCCAAAAAGCACAGGTATGGCTACAGACATTTTTGTGGCTACCGAGACTACCGATAATCCGCTGCGCTGTGTGGTGAGGGCTGCCAGGTAAAAAACCGATATAAAGAGAAAGCCAAGGATCACCGTTCCTAAAAACCATTGTTCGCCAATGATTTTAGAAAGATTTAGCGGCTGCTGGTCAACGAGCATTCCACTTGCAAAGGCGAAGAAATAATTGAAAATGATCGCCTGCAGGGTATTTATTCCGAAGCGTTCGTACAGCTTGAAAATAACAAAGATCACGCTCGACGAAAGCACACTCAGCAACAGGTAGATCAAAACAGGTCGCTTTTAATGGTGAATAAGTCTGTCACATCTTGAGTGACAGGGTCGATATTCCAGGTGTGGATCCCCAGTTTTGAGGCAGCAGCCGTGTTTTCGGCAGTGTCATCAATAAATAACACTTCATCTGGATCGAGGCTGTGTTTTCCTAAAACAAACTTATAGATCTCGGGATCTGGTTTTCGAAGATTGATCTCCTGTGAAAGATAAAAAGCATCAAAACAAGCCTTGAATTCCTCAAAGAAAGCGATATTCTTTTTCACCCAGTCCATATGGATGTGATTGGTATTGCTTAATAAAATAAGTTCAAATTTCCCTTCCTGTTTTAATTTCTGAAGAAATTTTAACCTGTGTTCCGGGAAATCTACAAGAATAGAATTCCAGGTACCGGTAAAAGCTTCGGAAGTAAGATCTGGAAAGCTGCTGCAATAGCTTTCAATGAACTCTTCGGAAGTTATTAAACCCTTTTCATATTCCAGGTTCTTCTGAAGCATCTCTTCTGAAAAATGTGAAATATTGTACTTCTTTAATTCTCTGGCCGTGGCTGGTTTGTCGAGGTTCAGGAAAACATCTCCGAAATCAAAAATTATTGTTTTAATCATTGTTGTAGATCTTTAGCTCGTCTCCTTCAATCTGTTTTTCACTACTCAAACGGCCATGAAGACTGGGAGCCTTGGTTCCGCTTCCCAGCATCTGCTTGCCGGTAAAAATTCTCGCTTCGTCCCACAATCCGGCGTCGATAAAGGTTTGAAGAGTCTGCCTTCCCCCTTCAATAATGTGGGACTGAATTTCATACTTATAAAGGATCTCACAAACTTGCTGCGGAATCTCGGCCTGAAAATCTACCTGCTCAAAAATGACATTTTTGGCACCCCTTTCTTCCGAAGTTTTTTCGGTAAGAACCAGAGTTTTAATGCTGTTATCAAACAAATGTGATGCGGCAGGAATTCGAAGCTCCCTGTCAAGTACCACCCTCACAGGATTGGTTCCCTGCCATAATCTAACGTCCAGCTTTGGATTATCAACTACGGCAGTATTTGTTCCCACCATAATCGCCTGTTCTTCTGTTCGCCATTTATGGACCAGCTGCCGCGAATACTGGTTTGTGATCCAGATTGGTTCGCGTTCTGCGTTGTCCTCATTAATCGGACTAATAAAGTGATCGCTGCTTTGCGCCCATTTTAGGATGATGTACGGCCTCTTTTTAAGATGAAAGGAAAGGAATCTTTTATTCAGTTCCCTGCATTCCTCTTCCAGAACACCTACTCTTACCTCACAACCCGCATCAAAAAGCTTCTTAATTCCTTTTCCGGCAACCTGGGAAAAGGGATCTACTGTTCCAATAACCACTTTTTTTATTCCGCTATCAATAATAAGATTACTGCAGGGAGGGGTTTTTCCATAGTGGCTGCAGGGTTCCAGGCTTACGTAAATAGTAGCATCTTTTAGAAGACTTTTTTTCTTTACAGCGGTAATGGCGTGGACTTCGGCATGTGCTTCCCCTGCTTTTTGATGCCAGCCTTCACCAATGATAACATCCTGGTGTACGATCACGCTGCCTACCATAGGATTTGGATAGGTGTTGCCAAGTCCGTTCCGGGCTAACTGGATGCAGCGTTCTATATAATTTTCATGATTGCTCACCGCACAAAAATAGCATTTCTGAAGTATTATTTATTCAGGAAGAATTTTTTGGAGATCCATGCTACCGGAACGGCACTCTAATGCAGAAGTTGTGGCAGTCAATATTGGCAGGAAACGCCTTATATAGTACTTTTGGCAAATAATTTTGAAATTAATGAGCAATTATAGCATAAGGAAAATAAAACCTGAAGATAATCTGCAGGTGAAACAGGTGGTACAAAGCGTTCTGGTTGAAATGGGAGTACCAAAAGTGGGAACAGCTTACGAAGACGCTTCTCTTAACGACATGTACAGTGAATATGATAAACCAGGTCAGGCTTATTTTGTGGTGGAGGAGCATGGCAGGATCATTGGCGGCGCAGGGATCGCACCTTTAGCCAATGGAAATGAAAAGATCTGTGAGCTTCAAAAAATGTATTTTCTTCCTGAAATTAGAGGAAAAGGCGCAGGAGCCGAAATGATGCAAAAGTGCCTCAGTTTTGCCAGGGAAGAAGGCTTCGAAAAATGTTACCTCGAGACAATGCCTTATATGGAACACGCAAAAAAGCTATATGCTCGTAGCGGTTTCACTCCCCTGGAGGGACCTTTAGGAGACACTGGTCATTATAACTGTTCTGTCTGGATGATTAAAGATCTCTAGGGAGCATTTATAAAATTAAAACTTTTTCCCAGGGATGGACCACGAAAACATTGATTTTCAGAAATATTAATGACAATAACAGCCTTTAAAAATCACTTTTTTGAGACCTTAGCCGGAGCCTATCCCGTGGAGGAAGTAGGCTCTTTCTTCAACATTCTTGTGCAGGAGTTTCTTGGTTTATCACGACTTGGTATAGCTCTCGATCCACAGCGGGAGATATCAATGGAGGAACAGGCGAGGTTAGAGCTGGCGTTAAAAAGGCTGGTGGCGCATGAACCTGTGCAGTACATTACCGGAGCTACCTATTTTTATAGTATGAAGTTTCTGGTAAATGAAAATGTGCTTATTCCAAGACCAGAGACCGAAGAACTGGTAACGTGGATCCTTCAGGAATACGAGCCCTCCCAGCAAATACAGATCCTCGATATAGGAACAGGAAGCGGCTGTATAGCCATTGCACTGGCAAAGCATTTGCCTAATGCCCGGATTTCGGCAGTAGATATTTCTGAAAAGGCTTTGGAAGTGGCTCGAAAAAATGCAGTTTTGAATGAAGTGGAAATTGATTTTCAGCAGGAAGATATCTTATCGTTACCCGCGTTATCACAGAAGTTCGATCTAATAGTTTCCAATCCGCCCTATGTCCGGGAACTGGAGAAAAAGGAGATGCAGCGAAATGTGCTCGATTATGAGCCTGAAACAGCTTTATATGTTAAGGATAATGATCCTTTGCTTTTTTACCGAAAGGTTTCAGAATTAGCCGGCGAAAATTTAAATCCTGGTGGAAAACTCTTTTTTGAGATCAACCAGTACCTCGGTAAAGAAACTGAAATGCTTTTAGCTGAAAAAAATTTCCAAACCCGATTAAAAAAGGATATTTTCGGAGTGGACCGCATGTTAAGCGGAACTAAACTATGAAGATCGAATTCCTGAAAATCTATACTCCTCAACCTGAAGCGCAATACCGCTTCTATAAGGAGGTTCTAAACCTTCCGGTGCAATGGATCGCTAAGGATGTGTTTAGGGTGGAGGCAGGTTATTCAAAGCTTGAATTTGCAAAAGACGAGGGTGCAAAACCATATCACATTGCTTTTCACATTCCTGCAAGGCAGGAAACTAAAGCTTTGAACTGGCTGGAGGAGCGGGTAGAGATCCTGAGAGATGGACAGGACAAGATCATGGATTTTCCAGCCTGGCAGGCAAAATCGGTCTATTTCTACGACCATGATAAGAATATCCTGGAATTCATTTCACGGGAACATTTGTTTGAATCGGAAACCCGGGAATTTTCAGAAGCAGGAATTTTGGGGATCAGCGAGATTGGACTTGCTACTTCACAGGTGCGCGCAAATTTTGATTTCCTCAATACCCATTTCGGCTTAACGAAATTCAGTGGTGATTATGAAAGATTCTGTGCTACGGGAGACGATATGGGATTATTTATTATCATCAATAAAAATGAGAAAGATTGGTTCCCGGTGGGAGACAAAGCACATGCATCTCCCTTTGAAATAAAAATAGCTGTCAAAAATGCCATTTTTGGAGCCTCATATAGAGACGAAAGACTAACACTTCTATGAAACCTGAAGAAAAAATTAAGCAGCTGCGGGAAGAACTGCACCGCCATAATTATTTGTACTACGTACTGGATAAGCCTGAAATTTCTGACTATGATTTTGATCAAAAGTTAAAGGAGCTACAGGAGCTGGAAGAAAAACATCCCGAGTATCACGATGAAAATTCTCCCACTTTAAGAGTCGGCGGTGCGGTGACCAAGAACTTTGCAACCGTAGTCCATGACCACAGAATGTACTCTTTAGACAATTCCTACTCTAAGGAAGACCTGGAAAACTGGGAAAAAAGGATTAGAAAACAGGTGGATGGTGAAGTAAACTATACCTGCGAACTAAAGTTCGACGGAGCCTCAATTAGCCTCACCTATGAAAATGGAGCGTTTAAACAGGCGGTGACAAGGGGTGACGGTTTTAAAGGCGATGATGTTACTAATAATGTGCGTACTATTCGCTCTGTACCTTTAAAACTGAAGGGGAGCGATTATCCAGAAAAATTCGAAATAAGGGGAGAGATCGTCCTTCCATATGAAGGCTTTGCGCATTTAAATGCTGCTCGCGTAGAAGCAGGG
Source organism: Salinimicrobium oceani (assembly GCF_012037645.1). Taxonomy (NCBI): domain Bacteria; kingdom Pseudomonadati; phylum Bacteroidota; class Flavobacteriia; order Flavobacteriales; family Flavobacteriaceae; genus Salinimicrobium; species Salinimicrobium oceani. The sequence continues at coordinate 214,826 of NZ_JAAVJR010000001.1, read as the reverse complement.
GAGGAGCCTTATGCAAATCCAAGGAACACAGCTTCGGGCAGTTTAAAGCTCCAGGACAGCGGTGAGGTGGCAAAAAGGCCTTTAGACTGTTTGCTTTACAATTTATCGGGGAACCTTGGAGACATTAAAACGCAGTTTGAAAGTCTTCAAAAAGCCAGGCAGTGGGGATTTAAAGTTCCACAGGAAGCCAAATTGGCCAAAAACCTGAAGGAAGTTCTTGATTTCGTGAATTACTGGGATGTGCATCGTCACGATCTTCCCTACGAGACAGATGGTGTGGTCATCAAAGTAAATGATCTTCACCAGCAGGAGGAACTGGGATATACAGCAAAGGCACCACGCTGGGCTATGGCATATAAATTCCAGGCCGAGCAGGTTTCGACCAGGCTCACCAAGATCACCTATCAGGTGGGGCGTACGGGTGCAATTACTCCGGTGGCCAATCTGGAGCCGGTGCAATTGGGAGGAACTACAGTCAAAAGAGCCTCCCTACATAATGCCGATCAAATTGAAAAACTCGATATCAGGGAAGGAGATGAGGTCTATGTTGAAAAAGGCGGGGAGATCATTCCCAAGATCATTGGTGTCGATTTTACCAAACGGGATCCCAATACAGCACCTACAAACTACATTTCTGAATGCCCTGAGTGTGATACTCCTTTAGTGAGAAATGAAGGTGAGGCGCAGCATTACTGTCCTAATTCCAATGGTTGCCCTCCGCAGATCATTGGTCGTATTCAGCATTTTATATCGAGAAAAGCCATGGATATCGAAGGGCTTGGTGGAGAAACGGTGGCATTATTTGTCAATGAAGGCCTTATAGGGAATTACGCCGACCTGTATGAGTTGAAAAAGGAACAGATCCTGCCTCTTGAGCGCATGGCCGAAAAGTCGGCAGATAATCTTATCAATGGCATTGAGAATTCCAAAGCCATTCCTTTTGAAAGGGTGTTGTTCGCGTTAGGAATAAGGTATGTTGGCGAAACTGTAGCAAAAAAGCTGGCCAGGCATTTTAAAACGGTTGAAAAATTAATGCAGGCTTCCAAAGAGGAACTGGAATCTGTTGAGGAAATTGGAGAGCGTATTGCAGAAAGCGTAGTGGACTTCTTTTCTTCCCAGGAAAATGTAGAGGTAGTGAAACGACTGCAGAACTACGGAGTGCAGCTGGAGATTTCTGCTGAGAAATTAGCCAACCAGACCAATAAACTGGAAGGCCAGTCATTTGTTGTTTCCGGAGTTTTTAATATGTCCCGCAATGACTTGAAAAAGCTGATCGAAGATAATGGTGGCAAAGTTTCTGGCTCCATATCTTCTAAAACAAATTATGTTGTTGCCGGCGAAAATATGGGTCCCAGCAAACTGGCAAAGGCCGAAAACCTCGGGATCCCAATTATCGATGAGCAGAAGTTCCTGAAAATGCTGGAGTGAGCTTAGTAGCTGGTTGAAATTATTGCTGTTAGAATAACTGAAAGAATAAGAACGATAGCCAGCATCGATCTCTGTTGAAAACACATTTGTCTGTAACTTCTAAGAAACATTCTTTTGATCATGGTCAACTTTTTAATTAACAATCATCTGTTTTTCTGCAAAAGCAAAGCAAAATTAGTTTTTTGATGTGTAGCAGGTGCCTCTGCTATTGAGTTTAACCCAACTTTGAGATATTGGAATTCTATCTTCTGTTTCGCACCAAATCTGAAAAAAGTCATATTATACTAAAAATCAAAAGTTCAGCTCTGTTTTTGCGTTGCAAAGCTACAACAGGAACTGGTAGTAAAATCATGATTTAAATCATCTCTTTTACAAAGAAATTCTTAAAAAATAGAGTCAGACATATTTAAGTATCACCCTGGAAAAGGGCCTTAGCGCAGGAAATTTATTTTAAGCAATGATCTGTTTTTCTGCGGACCTTATTTACCGAAAATTTATTGCTGGGTATATTTTTTGATTAGCTGAAGTAGAATGTTCTTGTTGATGGGTTTGGTGATATAATCATTACATCCTGCTTTTATCGCCTGTTCCTGTTCTCCTGAAAATGTATAGGCACTTTGTGCAATTATGGGTACGCTGGGATTAAATTGCCTTATCTGGTGAGTAGCTTCGATCCCGTTGAGCAGCGGCATTTTAATATCCATAAGGATCAGGGAAAGATCGGGATTTCTGCGTGCCAGCTCAACAGCGTTGCTGCCGTCTTTAGCACGCAACAGCGTTATTTGGGGAGACTTCAGGAGCTGCTGAATGAAAAGAAAACTAATGTTGTCATCTTCTGCAATGAGGATCTTCAAGGTCTCTGTCTCAAGTTTTTCCTGCTGGGCATCAGTGTCAGGTTCCTGAGGAGCTTCCGAAGGGACATAGGGAATAGTGAAAGAGAAGGTGCTGCCTTCTCCCTCTCGCGATTCAAGCCAGATCTTTCCTTTAAGGATTTCGACATAAGCTTTGACAATAGCCAAGCCCAGTCCCGAACCTTCATGCGCCCTTGTCATGCTTAGATTCGCCTGTACAAACCTTTCAAAAATGGCATTTTGACGCTCCTTTGGGATGCCAATACCTGTGTCCTTGACATAGAATAATACTTCCTTTTCCATTACGGAGGCTCCAAGTTCTACCGATCCCTGTTTTGTGAATTTCAAAGCATTATTGATAAGATTGGTGAGAATGTTATCCAGTATAAACTTATCTGTTAATATTGTTGCGTCTTCTGGCGGGATCAAGCAATTAAGCCTGAACTCCAGCTTTCTTTCCTTTGCCTGCGGAAGGAAAAAATTGTAATAAAAGTTCAGGATCTCAATGAGATCTACCTGGGTATTCCGAACTTCTATTTGTTTTGAATCGATCTTTGAAATTTCAATGATATTGTTGATGGTGGTCAATAATCTTTTTCCGCTTTTGCTTACAATGTCAATATACTTTTGACGGGATTCGGCATCGAGATCAGGTTGCTTGAGGAGGCTTAGAAAGCCAATGATCCCGTTCATTGGGGTTCTTATCTCATGAGACATGTTTTGAAGAAAGATCGTTTTTAATCTTTCGTTCTCTTCAGCTTTTTCTTTTGCCAAAGTAAGTTGCCTGTTCCTTCTCCATAAGGCCCTGGTGGTGACATCTACTTTATACTTGAGGAGAAAAGCAAAGATTAATACAACCAGGAGTATGATTAGAAGACTCACCAAAACCCACAGAAAATAATTAGGACTCTGTACCTGCAGGCCGGGGAGCAAGATCTTCAATACCAAGGGTTCTTTTAAATGTGACCACGATCCCGGCTCCATTAGCAGAAAGTAGCCAGAAAACCAATTCCCCTGAATAACTTTTGATCTCCCCATAAATATTAGGGTAAGGACCCCACATCATAAGGAGATCTTTAACAGGAGAAGTGTTTAATAGGGGGGAAAATACGCTCCGTTTTTATCTCCTTGAAATTAAATTGATTATAGTAAAACTATAAAATATATGGTCACGAGAATGCGGCAGATGCAGCAGGTAGATATAAATTTATGGTAAATTTTAAACAAGGATTGTTGCGCCCTTACTGTTTTTACCTCCTTCGGGATCAAGGAAAAAGTCGATCCTTCCGAGATTTACGCCAGCCCATCCCACCTGGTTCACAAGCACGTTATTTCCGTCGAGGTTATTAGTTACTGTAGGCTTAGGCAGGAAAGTGTGAGTATGTCCACCTATAATGAGATCGATATTTCGTGTTAGCGATGCTAATTTCATGTCGCTTATAGTCTCATCTCGGTAATTATATCCAAGGTGAGAAAGACATATCACCAAATCACATTTCTCATTTTCTTTTAGCTTTTGAACGGTTTGGGTGGCCATTTCCACGGGGTCCTGATAGACAGTCTCTTTATAGAGGTTTTTGTTTACCAAACCTTCCAGCTTGATCCCTAAGCCAAAAACTCCGATCCTGATGTCATCTTTTACAAAAACGTGGTAAGGCTGAACCTGCCCATCAAGAATAGTATTTTTGAAATTGTAATTGGCACTCAGGAATTTGAAATCTGCATGAGGAAGTTGGGCTGCCAAACCATCAATGCCATTGTCAAAATCGTGGTTCCCAATGGTGGCTGCATCGTACTTCATCTTGCTCATAAGCTTAAATTCCAGTTCCCCGCCATAGAAATTAAAATATGGCGCACCCTGAAAAATGTCACCTGCATCCAGTAACAGGGTATTTGGATTCTCTCTTCTTATGTTTTCAATAAGCGTGAATCTTCTCGCTACACCTCCCATTCCCGGGAATTGTGGATGGTCCCTGTCAAAAGGGTCGATATGACTGTGAACATCATTAGTATGCAATATCGTGATGTGCTTAAAGGTCTTTTCAGAAGAAAAGGATAAGAGGCCTAAGCTTCCTGCTCCTGCAAGAGCTCCTGCTGCTGCACTGCGTTTTAAAAAAGTTCTTCTTTTCATTATTTACTTCTTATAAACCTTTGATCTCTAACGGGGGCAATAGTGTCGTATTGCCTGAAGTAATCAATAAGGATGTTCCTGATCTTATAATTGAGCGGTGTTACCTCCTGGGCGTTGGAAAAGAAGGTCATATTATCGCCTCCCTGAAGTAAATAATCATGGGTGGCAACAAAATACAATTGCTCGTCATTTAAGGGTTTTCCCTGGATGAGCATTTTTTTAATCGTGTTGTCCTCTCCAATTTCAAGCTCAATCCCGGCAACGGGATGAGCGCTGCCGTCATCTATAAGATATCTCACCATTTCCCGAACATCTTCTCCTTTTAAGTGGGCAATGACCAATTCGTTTTCGAACGGCATTACCTCGTAGGCCGTACGAGTGGTGATCTCCCCTTTGCCAATTGAAGATCTTATTCCGCCATAGTTGAGCAGTACAATATCGATGGTCTTACCGGTCCTTTTCGTAAAAATGGGATTTCCAAGCTCCATTACGGCATCGGCCATCATATTACCTATTGCCGTATTTAATTCCCCTTCACTTTTTGTAAGGTCAACCGGTGCATAGGAGAGCACGAGGTTCATTTCCTTTTCAATGTTTTCCCTGTAAGGTTCAATAAATTCACTGATAGACGCATTCGGCGGAATACTGTCAGAAATTGTGAGTTGTTTACCTTCAATCCTTTCAGGTGCGTAATCTGGTGAAAGTTTGCAGGAGGCCAGGGCCAGGATGAGCAGAAGGGAAAATTTCTTCATGTTTGATATGGTTGGTCACAAAAATAGGAACTTCCTCTGGGATGACTGAAAAAAAATAAATTTTTCAGAAAAGTGAGTTATTATGACATTTTTAATTGATTTTGCAGCATACTCGGAAAAAATATTTACTTTTCCTCAGAATAAGTAGAAATATATGCGTAAAAATTACCGGAATTAGGTGAAGGCCCATCAAAAAGTTTTATGGTTGTTCACGCTCCTGGGTCTCCTTTTTATTGTGGGATCTATTTTCTCCTTTGAGCAGCTGGCTGCCATTGCTACTGTTCTTTTAGTTCCCACCCTCATCCTGTACTATAGGGTTGTGGCACAAAGATGGTTTTTGCCTATGGTCGTGGCATTGCTTCTCCTTTATGCACGTGATCTTTTTATGCTTCAGGATTTTGGTGAAAATATTGAATTGATCTTCTGGTCATTTAGCGCAGCCATTTTGATCCTGTACATTTTTGCAATTACTGGTTTTCAAAAATCCAGAATGCATCTTGTGGAATTCTTCTCGTTGATGATCATGTATGGATTTCTTGCTTTTCTTTATTATACTATTGCCGATCTCGTGCCACAGGTCGTTCCCTCTTTAAAGATGGTTATTTATTTTTATATCATTTCTCTTTCCCTGCTACTTGCAATAACTTTCACCCAGTACCTTCTAAAATCGCATTACGCCTCACTTTGGCTAATGCTGGCTTCAGCCTCCTTACTTATTTCTGAACTTTCCCTGTTCTTCAAGCTCTTTGTGATATCTGATATCAGCGTGAATATTTTTTTTCCGCTTTTCCATGTTCTGGCATATTTCGCAATGGTGAAACACGCGATAAACCGAAGACCATCCATGAGGCTCCCTGGCTTCTGAGACAATGAAAGCAAACCCGCAGTTAATTTTAGATTCAATTGCTAAAATCTAAACAAACTTTACTTTTTATTGACATTATTTTTATATTGCACCCGGATATTTCCTGAAATATGAAACCAAAGATTGTTTTTGCCTCCCTTACAATCCTTGCGATTATTGTAAACATTGCAGGTATCATTAATGAAGATTTCTGGATGAGAAGAGGTGGAGAACTACTGTTTTTCCTCCCATTAACCTTCTATTACCTCAAAAGGGCGCCTCTCAAGAACCTCAATTTTCTATTGTTTGTTTCCCTTGCTGTTGCGGCGACTATTGTCACATGTTTTAAAAATCTCTGGTATTTTGAACAGGTGAAGCTGGGGTTGTGGCTGGTGAGTTACATATTTCTTGCAAGAGAGGCTATTAAACACACAGAATATGAAAAGGGCAGCCGCTTCACTTCTCTATATTTCCTCGCCATAATAGCCATCTACGTCTACCTGTTATCCATTCATGTACTGGAAATTGAACCCAGCGTAAATAATAGCTTTACCTTTTCTCTGTACATTATCTATTATCTGAATATTCTGTTTCTGGCCATTGCTGCACTGGTATATTACCTCAATTCCTTTTCTAAGAAATCGGTATTCTTCATTTGCCTTACCCTTTCCTTCATATTTTCGGATGTACTTCGCGATATGGAGGTCTTTTATTTCAGGGATATGAGTGTTGAGGTGGTAGGTACGCTTATAAAATTCGCAGCTTTAAAATTAGTGTTCCTCTTTTATGTCACTCGCGAAAAGAAACTTCGGCTGCTCCATCTTGTGTAAGTAAATTCAGGTGCAACCCGTTTCTTGTGTTGTTATAATTCCTAATTTTGCGGGGTGAAAATTTCAGATATCAAGATTGCGTTAGCGCGCAAAAGATTGCAGGGTTATGCAGACCTGTCGGCTGCTGATTCAAAAAGGGGAAAAATAGCTGTTCTTCTGGAGCCAGGTGATGAAAATGCTATTACCACATTCCAACGCTTTCAGGAGGAACTCGATCTTCAGGAGGGCGATCTGGAAATTATCATCTGCCACAAAAGAGGTCCCAAAAATGACATTTTTGAGCAGCCATTTATTTCATTGAAAGATTTCAGCTGGAACGGTGCTTGGAGTGAAACGTCTTCAGCTTTTCTGACTGCCAATTACGACGTGCTTATATCTTTTACTTCCGCTAAAAATAAAATGGCCGATTTTCTCGTTTCTGTCATGCGGGCACGGCTGAAGGTAGGTCGAAAAACGCAAGATAAAAATGGCATTTTTGACCTGAATATTTCCGCAGAGCTTGATAAGCCTGAAGTTTTCACTGTAGAACTTAAGGAGTATTTGAAAATTTTAAAAACAACAGCATAATGAATAAATTTCATGGAACCGGGGTAGCATTGATCACTCCGTTCAAAAATGACCTTTCGGTAGACGTTAATGCACTAAGGAAGCTGGTGAATTTCCAGATCGAAAATGGCATCAATTACCTGGTAGTTCTTGGTACCACTGGTGAAAGCGCAACCCTTACAACAGAAGAGAAGCAACTGGTCATAGATACTGTGGTTTCAGAAAATAACGGGCGTATTCCTCTTGTTCTGGGTATTGGGGGTAATAATACTGCGCAAGTTGTGGAAGAGGTGAAGCATACAAATCTTGAAGCCTTTGATGCAGTGCTTTCTGTATCTCCATATTACAACAAGCCTTCACAGGAAGGAATTTTTCAGCATTATAAGGCCGTAGCAGCGGCATCGCCAAAGCCTATAATCATGTACAATGTTCCCGGAAGAACCGGTTCCAACATGTTGCCCGAAACTGTGAAGCGATTGGCTCAAGTGGAAAATATCATAGGGATCAAAGAAGCAGCGGGAGATATGGTGCAGGCAATGAAGGTGATCGAGGCGGTGCCAGGAGATTTTTTGGTAATATCTGGTGATGATATGATCACCCTTCCTATGGTGCTTGCGGGAGGACACGGGGTGATCTCCGTAATTGCACAGGGTCTTCCGGCTGAGTTCTCAAAAATGGTAAAATTAGGCCTTGACCGGGAAGTAGACGCGGCTTACAAGTTACACTACAAGATCGCTCCTTCAATAGATCTCATTTTTGCTGAAGGGAATCCAGTTGGAATAAAAGCACTTCTTAAGAAGAAGGATATCGTTGAGAACAATCTTCGTTTACCGTTGGTTTCTTCAACTGAAAGTCTTGCTCAAAAGATCGATGCTTTTATAGATAATTTTTAGTCACTACGCTGTAGCAGACCTTTATTTTCAGCGGAAATCCGGCTGAAACTAAAGTTTTTATAATAAGGTAGAAAAGAGTATTTTTGCCAGATGTTAAAATTCGGAATGAAGAAAATAATCTTATTTTTAAGTATAGTTTTTCTCTTTACTTCTTGTGGAGAATATCAAAAGGTGCTGAAAAGCAAAGACACAAGCCTTAAATATTCAACTGCCGAGAAGCTTTACAATGAAGCCGCAGAAGAAAATAGCAGGAGAAAGTACCGAAAAGCGCTAAGGCTTTTCGAACAACTGGTTCCGGAATATCGCGGCAAACCTCAGGGCCAGAAATTAATGTTTCTGTTTGCTGACACTTACTATCAGTTAAATGATTATTACCTCGCCGGATACCAGTTTGAACGGTTTGTAGAAACCTATCCCGAAAGTGAAAAACTTGAAGAGGCAGCCTATAAAGGAGCTAAAAGTTATTACTTCCTTTCCCCGCCATATTATTTAGACCAGTCAGAAACTGACAAGGCCATAGGGGAACTGCAGGAATTCATTAACAGGTTTCCTGAAAGCACGCACATGGATGAAGCCAATGATTTGGTCACAGAACTACGTGTAAAGCTTGAAAAGAAAGCCTATGAGATTGCAAAGCAGTATCATCATACAGAAAGTTACATTGCTGCTATGACTGCTTTTGATAATTTTATTTCTGAATATCCAGGATCTCCTTTTAGAGAAAAAGCTTTTTATTACAGATTTGAATCGGCTTATATTTATGCCGTCAACAGTTATGCCTATGCCATGCCCGAGAGGTTAGCCAGGGCGCGTGATTATTACGAAGATTACAAGAGATATTATCCTGAAGGTGAATTTATTGGCCTTGCTGAGGCAGCCATTAAGGATATCGAACAAAAAGAACAACAATTATAATTTTAGACGACGAGAATATGATAGATCTAAAGAAGACAGATGCTCCAATAAACACTACGACTCTTGACAAGAACAAGATCGATGCTTCTACAAATAATATTTATGAAGCGATCTCAATAGTTGCCAAAAGGGCGACCCAGATCAACTCAGAGATCAAAAAGGAACTTCTTGAGAAGCTGGATGAATTCGCTACTTATAATGATAGTTTAGATGAGATCTTCGAAAACAAGGAGCAAATTGAAGTTTCCAAATTTTACGAAAAATTACCTAAGCCACATGCTTTAGCTGTTCAGGAATGGCTTGATGGGAAAATTTATCATCGCAACACTAAAAGCGAAGAATAATTTCATATGTCTGTATTAAGCGGCAAAAAAATACTTCTCGGCGTTACCGCGGGTATTGCCGCTTATAAAACAGCATTTTTAGTACGGCTTTTGATAAAGGCCGGGGCAGAGGTAAAGGTGGTGATGACCCCCGCTGCCAAAGAATTTGTTACTCCGCTCACACTTTCCACACTTTCCAAGAACGAAGTGATCTCCTCTTTTACAAAAGAGGAAGACCATAAAAAGCAATGGAATAATCATGTGGAGTTAGGTCTTTGGGCCGATCTTTTACTTATTGCTCCTGTAACGGCAAATACGCTTTCCAAGATGGCCACAGGAAACAGCGATAACTTCCTGCTTGCAACCTACCTTTCTGCAAAATGTCCTGTTTTTTTCGCACCAGCGATGGATCTTGATATGTACAGGCATCCTTCTACCAAAGAAAATTTTGAAAAGCTGCAATCTTTTGGGAATGTCATGATCCCCGCAACCTCTGGGGAGCTTGCCAGCGGACTATCTGGGGAAGGGCGAATGGCAGAACCTGAGGATATTCTTCATTTTATTGAGGAACATTTATCTTCAAATCTTCCGCTAAGAAAGAAAAAGGTATTAATTACCGCCGGGCCTACATACGAAGCTATTGATCCCGTACGTTTTATAGGAAACCACTCCAGCGGCAAAATGGGCTATGAACTTGCTGCTGCTGCTCATGCTGCGGGTGCTGAAGTTATTCTGATCTCGGGCCCTACTCATTTGCAAAACCCGAATGAAGATATCAAATTGATAAGGGTGCAGAGTGCAATGGAGATGTTTGAGGCCACTACAAAGTATTTTTCTGAAGTTGATGTTGCTATCGCTTCGGCTGCAGTTTCAGATTATCGACCAAGAATTTCAGCCACACAAAAGATCAAGAAATCTTCGGAGATCATGGAGCTGGAACTGGTAAAAAATCCCGATATTTTGGCTACTTTAGGAAGTGCTAGAAAGAATCAGGTCTTAGTGGGATTTGCGTTGGAAACTGAAAATGAAGAAGAAAATGCAGCCGGAAAACTGGAAAGGAAAAATCTCGATTTTATTGTTCTTAATTCCTTGAATGACCAGGGTGCCGGATTTAAATCTGAAACTAACAAGATCAAGATCCTGTTTCGTAATGGAACTTTAAAGGCCTTCGATCTAAAATCGAAGAAAGAAGTGGCTCAGGATATATTAACTGAAATAATTGGGTTACTCAATGCGTAAAATATTGACGGTTGTTTTGATGATATTTGGTGGGACAGCTGTCGCACAGGAGCTCAATTGCCAGGTAGTTATAAATGCCGAGCAAACGGGGCAGGCAAATGCTTCTGTGTTCAAAACCCTGGAAAATTCTCTAACAGAATTCATCAACCAAACCAGGTGGACCAGTCAGGAGTTTCTTCCGCAGGAGCGAATCAACTGTAGTATGTTCATCAATATTAACAGTTATGACGGCAATGATTTTACGGGAACCATTCAGGTGCAATCCTCCCGTCCCGTTTTTGGATCGACCATGGTAAGCCCGGTATTTAATTTTAATGACGAACAGCTCGCATTTTCTTATACCGAGTATCAGCCATTTAGTTACAGTCCTAACCAATACGAGTCCAATCTGGTTTCGATCATTAGTTTTTACGCTTACACCATCTTAGGACTTGATGCCGATACGTTTATTGAACAGGGTGGCACGGCACATTTTCAAACTGCAAATCAAATTGTGGGTACAGCCCAACAGGGGGCACATGGAGGATGGAAAGCTACAGATGGCAGTAGATCCAGATATCAATTGAATGCCGATTTGCTTTCCAACACCTATTCCGGATACCGCAATGCGCTTTATACCTATCATAGACAAGGGCTGGACGTAATGCACATGTCGCCAGTTGAAGGCAAGAAAGAGATCGCTGTCGCAATTGTTGATCTTCGAAGAATGCATAGTCGCAGGCCCAACTCCCTTCTTGTAAGAACATTTTTTGATGCCAAAGCAGATGAAGTGCAGCAGATCTTTAGTGGCGGCCCATCTGTAGACATTCGGGAAGTGGTAGATGCGCTCAATGCCATGGCTCCTACCCATTCAGAAAAGTGGGGGAATATTAGGTACTAAGTTCAGTATTCAGTATTCAGTGGTCGGTGATCAGTTTATAAAGAGCCAAGATTTAAGAGCCAGGAGTCAAAACATGGAGGGGTTCAAATCTGCGTAATCGGAGGGAAACCTTTGGCAGCACAATTCCCACAATAGAATTCTGAACCCTGAATTTTGAATTTTAAATCCTTTTGTAATTTGGTGCTTCGTCTTCGATTCTTTTAAATTTGTCGTGTGTTAATTGCTGATCGGCAATTATAAATTACTTTATCTTTAACGAAATTTTACAGGCTTTTGCTCACAAATCTCTCTATTAAGAATTACGCCCTCATCGAAGATATACAGATGGATCTTCGGAGTGGCTTTACAATAATTACAGGGGAAACCGGCGCAGGAAAATCCATTATGCTGGGTGCGCTTTCTTTATTGTTGGGCAAACGCGCCGATTTTAGTGCGATACGAAATGCAGAAAAGAAATGTGTCATTGAAGGCACTTTCAGCATTTCTTCATACAACCTGAAAGATCTTTTTGCTGAAGAAGATCTTGACTACGAACCGCAAACTATCATAAGGAGAGAAATACTTCCTTCTGGCAAGAGTCGGGCGTTTATAAATGATACTCCGGCGAATCTTTCTTCGCTGCAGGCGCTGGGGGAGAGACTGCTGGATATTCACAGTCAGCATGAGACCCTGAGCCTGGGAGATAATGACTATCAGTTTCTGGTGATCGACTCTTTGGCCGCAAATGAGGCCAGGCTGAAGGAATATCAAAAAGAGCTGCAGCAACTTAAAAGGCTTCAGAAAGAACTTCAGCAATTAAGAGAGGACCAGGCCCAGGCTACAAAAGAATATGACTACAACCTTTTTTTGCTTACCGAATTGCAACAGGCGAAACTCGAGCCGGGAATGCAGGAAGAGCTGGAGGAGCGCTATGAGGAGCTGAGCAATGTAGAGCAGCTTACCGAACAGCTGGGAGGTGCCATAAACAATATTCAGCAGGAGGAGATAGGCGCAGCCGCTTCCTTGAGAGAGGCAAAGAATAGTCTTCAGAAGATCTCCGGAATTTCCAATCAATATCATCAGCTGTTTGAGCGGCTGCAGAGCGTCAACATCGAACTTGACGATATCGCTTCGGAACTCGATTCGGCTTTAGATAAGGTGGAAGCGAATCCGGCGGAACTGGAGCAGGTGAACGCAAAGCTTCAGGTGCTGTATAACCTTCAGAAGAAACACGCAGTTGCAACTGTGGCGGAACTGAAGGAAATTCAGGAGGAGCTGGCGAAGAAAGTAGCAGTTTCAGAAAATGCCGATGAAGAAATAGCGCGTTCAGAAAAAGCCATTTTTGAGAAGAAAGAAGAGCTGCACAAAATAGCTTCAGAGATACATACCTCCAGAAAAAGCATTATTCCGAAGTTTATTCAGGAAGTGGAGACTATCCTCGACGACCTGGGAATGCCGAATGCGACATTGAAGATCGAGCTGGAGCAACAGAAGGAATTTTATGCAAACGGGCAGGATAAACTTACCTGGCTACTTGCTGCTAACAAAGGCGGAAGTTACAACGACATCAAAAAAGCGGCGTCGGGCGGGGAATTATCCAGAATAATGCTGGCCGTAAAAAGCATTTTAGCCACCTACAGTCAATTGCCGACAATAATTTTTGATGAGATCGACACCGGAGTTTCCGGAGATATTGCCCAAAAAATGGCCGGTATCCTTCAGAAAATGGGAAAAAACATGCAGGTTATTGTCATTACTCACCTTCCGCAGATCGCCGGAAAAGGGGACAGGCACTTCAAGATCTACAAGGAAGATGCAGCCCACAGCACGATAACGAATATCAAGGAATTGAAGGGGGAAGACAGAATTGAAGAGCTGGCCATGATGCTGGGCGGTAAAAACATTAGCGAATCTGCCGTGGCACACGCCAAAGCGCTTCTGAATTAAAAGATGTTTCTTATATTTACCCGCTTAACAACACTATAAAACCAAACCATGTCATATAATCTACTAAAAGGAAAAAAAGGGATCATTTTTGGAGCCCTTGATGAGAATTCTATTGCCTGGAAAACAGCTTTGAGAGTGCATGAAGAGGGAGGGCAATTCGTTCTTACCAACGCACCAATCGCCATGAGAATGGGGAGTATCAAGGAGCTTGCTGAAAAAACAAATGCAGAGATCATTCCTGCAGATGCGACCAGCGTTGAAGACCTTGACAACCTGGTAGAAAAAGCCATGGAGATCCTTGGTGGAAAACTAGATTTCGTGCTGCATTCTATCGGAATGTCTGTAAATGTGCGAAAAGGCAATCACTACACGAATCAGAATTATGATTTCACGACCAAAGGATGGGACGTTTCGGCGGTTTCTTTTCACAAGACCATGCAGAGCCTTTACAAGAAGGACGCTATGAATGAGTGGGGAAGCATTATGGCGCTTTCTTATATCGCAGCCCAAAAAGTTTTCCCGGACTATAACGATATGGCCGATAACAAGGCGTATTTGGAATCAATTGCCCGCAGTTTCGGGTATTTCTTCGGAAAAGAGAAAAAGGTAAGAGTAAATACCATTTCCCAGTCCCCAACGCCTACTACTGCAGGTACGGGTGTGAAAGGTTTTGACGGCTTCATTGCATATGCAGAAGAGATGTCACCACTAGGAAATGCAACCGGAATGGATTGTGCCAACTACATTGTCACTCTGTTCTCGGACCTTACGAAAAGAGTAACTCTGCAAAATCTGTACAACGACGGCGGCTTCTCCAACATGGGAGTGAGTCAGCAGGTGATGGAAGCTTTTGTTAAGAGCAAAGGAGAGTAAGCTAGTTCATTATCTATAGGTAAGGGGTCTCAAAAATGCCATTTTTGAGACCCCTTGTTTTTTGGGTCTTGTCCCAAATTCTTTAATACATTTGCGCTATGGAGCTCTCTTTTTCATTTATTATTCCCGTTTACAACCGCCCGGCGGAAATAAGGGAGCTGCTTGAAAGTATGTTGCATCTCAATTACGATAAGCCATTTGAGGTGGTGATCGTGGAAGATGGTTCTACAATTTCTTCGGAAGAAGTGGTAAGGGAGTTTGAAGAGCGCCTGAAGATCAGCTATTTTAAAAAGCTGAATTCCGGACCCGGTGATTCCCGTAACTTTGGAATGAGAAAGGCTGCCGGAAATTACTTTTTGATCCTGGATTCAGATGTTATTTTGCCGCCTCAGTATTTAGCTGAAGTAGAGGAGGAGCTCAACAAGGATTTTGTCCATTGCTTCGGAGGTCCCGATGCTGCTCATGAAGATTTCAGTGACCTGCAAAAGGCGATCAACTACGCTATGACCTCTTTCCTCACCACCGGCGGAATTCGAGGCGGAAAGAAAATGCTGGGGAAATTCCAGCCGAGGAGTTTTAATATGGGACTTTCAAAAGAAGCTTTTGAGGCAAGCGGTGGCTTCGGAAGAATTCACCCAGGCGAAGATCCCGATCTTGCACTAAGGCTTCAAAAAGGGCATTTTACGACCCGCTTATTTCCTGAAGCTTTTGTCTTTCATAAGCGCCGGATCGACTGGAACAAGTTCTATCAACAAGTGAAGAAATTCGGCCTGGTGAGGCCTATTCTTAATAAATGGCATCCGGAATCAGCCAAAATTACCTACTGGTTTCCCACGCTCTTTAGCTTTGGAATAATAACAGCTGTTGTTTTTGTCATTTTTGGGTGGTATTGGTTATTAATAGGCTATGCACTCTATTTGATTCTTCTCTTTTTCCATTCCTGGCACCTTAACGGAAGCCTGAAAATTGCTTTTTTGACGCTGGTTGCGGCGATGCTTCAGTTTTTTGGGTATGGGTTTGGTTTCTGTAAGTCAACCTGCTATCTTAGGTTCCTGAACGCCCCACCGGAAGAAATTTTTCCGGAGCTATTTTTTAAAAATGCTCAAAAGAATTAAGTCAGGTACAAGAACCAGGTTTAAAAAGACAGATTTTAATTCCTTTCTGTTTTTTCTGCTTTTCGCCATAGTCATATGGGTCTTTGTACAATTTTCAAAGCAGTATAACGAGATCCTCCAGATTCCTGTAGTTTATATCAATGTGCCACCAGATAAGCTTCTGAAGGAGGACAACCCGACAACTGTTGAACTTCGCATGCAGGAAAATGGATTTAGAATTGCCTGGTTCTCTCTTTTTCCGCCAACTCTGGAGATCAATGTCACAAATGCAGATGAAGAAAATGGACGGTTGGTATATCTATTTGATGAACACAGAGCAGAAATTCTTAATCAGCTCAATATAGACTTTGAAGATAGCAATTTCATTAGGGAAGGTGTAGTCATAGGTTTTGAACAAAAGCAGGAGAAGAAATTACCGGTGATTCCGCGAATCGATATTGAATTTGCCGCAGGCTATTCTGCAATAGAAGATTTACGATTCACCCCAGATTCTGTAAGAGTAAGCGGTCCCGACAATATACTGGACACTCTTGCAGCACTTTATACCACCGCCGTTTCACTTACTAAGGTTAAAAATGACATTTCTGGCACTGTGCAGCTTGATACTTCGCAGCTGCCAAATGTTAGTTTTTACCAGAACAAGATCAAGTATAGCCTGGATGTGGAAAAATTCACAGAAGGCAAGGTGCAGGTGCCCATTGAGCTCACCAATGTACCAGCAGGACTTAATGTGGTGATCTTTCCAAAAGAGACAGTTTTGTTTTTTCAGGTGAATCTAAAGGACTTCAGTAAAGTGACTGCTTCAGATTTTCGGGTGGTGGCAAACTTCAAGAGCGTAAAGGAGAACCAGGATTTCATCATTCCCGAGGTGGTTCAGAAGCCAGAATTCACTTCCAATATTCGGCTGAATGAAAAAAGGATCCAGTTTATTATCAAGAAATGAAAACACTGGGGTTGACCGGGGGCATTGGTAGTGGAAAAACTACAGTAGCGAATTTCTTCAAAGAGCTGGGGGTGCCAGTTTTCATAGCAGATCTTGAAGCCAGAAAGATCATGGAAGAGGATGTAGAGGTGCAGGAGAAAATAAAAAGACTACTGGGCGATGAGGCCTATTCCAATGGACATCCCAATCGTAAATTTATTGCCTCCCAGGTTTTTCCAGACAAGAATAAACTGGAGCGGTTAAATGACATCATCCATCCGGCAGTGGCGCAATATTTTGAGCGCTGGAAACATGAGCAGGATGCAGAATATGTCGTTTATGAAGCAGCTATATTATTCGAAAAAGGAGGCTACAAAAAATGTGATTTCAATCTTCTCATCACCGCACCACTTTCAGAAAAAATAAAAAGAGTCCAGATGAGAGATCGGTCTTCACCCGAAGAAATCGAAGCGAGAATGAATCATCAATGGACAGATGAAAGAAAAGCGGAATTGGCAGATTTCGTGATTGAAAATCTTGACCTCACCAGGACACGTGCGGCGGTACTCAAACTACATGAAACCCTCCTTAAGAGCGCGTAAATACTGAGTTTCTTTTGTTAACATTTGGTTAAATGGTTATTTGGCTAAATGTTAAAATCATACTTTTGAAAATATGAACAAAAAGATATTTTTTCTTTTGGTGGTTCTCATGAGCCTCTCTTTAATAGGAATAATATTCGTTCAGGGATTTTGGATAAAGAACACGGTTGAGAGCAAGGAAGAGCAATTTTCTTTCAATGCAAAACAGATACTGCGAAGGGTTGCCAGGGAAATAGAAAATAATGAGCTGGAGAATTATTATTTCGCAATGCAGGATTTAGTGGACAGTTTAGGCGTAGAGCCAAACAGTGCTATGATGAGCGAAATTTTCCAGGTACAGCGGGATGAATTTTCTGAAGACGTTTATGTCTATTCGCAGGGAGTGCTGGAGGAGGATTATAAATTATCGGCTGCTTTTCTGGATGCTTCGTTAGACACGATACAGTTTGAAAAGCTCATAAATGATAAAGTGTCCACGCTGGTGAAGAATGATAGCCTTAACAAAGATGCGCTGGCCACCTCAAGCAGGATCAACCGCATTTTCCGGATGAAGGATGTGGAGAAGGAATTTATCCGTTCTACTGTGAATGAATATACAAGTAAGAAACCCATACATGAACGAGTTTCTAATACATACCTGGAGGAATTGATCCAGAATGAGCTACAAAACAGAGGGATGAATACCTCTTTTGAGTATGGGATCTATGGGAATGGCCTGGCCACAAAAGTGCGGTCAGAAAATTTTGAGTTGGATGCCAAGACAACTTACAGGGTGCCACTATTTGGAGCGGGAAACAATACAAACAATTATCAGTTGTTCGTGAATTTCACCGAAAAGAAACAGGTAGTATTATCGTCCATTACGCTAATGGCCGCATTGTCCATCATTTTCACCCTTATCATTGTGATCGCATATTCAAGTGCGCTTTCACAACTTATTAGGCAACGACAGATCTCTGAGATCAAAACAGATTTCATCAACAACATGACGCATGAGTTCAAGACTCCTATTGCAACCATTAATCTGGCTTTAGATGCGATCAAAAATCCGAAGGTGAGCAGTGATCCTGAGAAGGTGGCCCATTACCATAGAATGATTCGGGATGAGAACAAAAGGATGCATGCTCAGGTCGAGAATGTCTTGAGAATTTCACGCCTGGAGAAAAATGAATTAGATCTCAAGAAGGAGAGGCTTGACCTTCATGAATTGATCGAAGAGGCTATTACTCATGTCGAATTGATCGTAGAAGACAGGCAGGGTTATGTGATGACGCATTTTGGCGCCTTGAAATCTTCGATCCTGGCCAACAGTGCACATTTTACTAACGTTGTAGTGAATATTCTTGACAATGCCATTAAATATTCACCAGAGGATCCAAGGATAGATATCTATACCGAGAACGTTAGGAACTATATTGTAATGAAAATCAGAGACCAGGGAAGCGGAATGAGCAAACCTGTTCAGAAGAAAATATTTGAAAAATTTTATCGCGAGCACACAGGTGATATTCACAACGTCAAAGGCCACGGCCTGGGTCTTGCCTACGCAAAGCGAATCCTCGATGACCACCACGGACAAATTAGCGTGGAGAGTGAGAAAGGAAAAGGAAGTACATTTATAATTAAACTACCACTAATATCTTAATTTATGGAAACTGAAAATAAGAAGATTTTACTAGTTGAAGACGATCCGAACTTCGGAACGGTATTAAAAGATTACCTGGCTATGAATGACTATGAGGTCACTCATGCTAAAAATGGAATGGAAGGATTTGAAAAGTTCAAAAAGGACGATTTCGATCTTTGTATTCTCGATGTAATGATGCCTTATAAAGATGGTTTTACTCTTGCTAAGGAAATTAGAGAGAAGAACGAGGAAATTCCAATTATCTTTCTAACGGCTAAGGCTATGAAAGAGGATGTTCTAAAAGGATACAAAGTAGGGGCAGACGATTACCTTAACAAACCTTTTGACAGCGAAGTACTGCTCATGAAGATCAAAGCTATCATGCAGCGCAAGGCTACAGACAGCGTGGCCGACAGTAAGCAGTTTGAATTCCAGATTGGAGATTTCCACCTGAATTCAAAACTTCGTTTCCTGACCTTTAGAGATGAAGAACCTTCAAAATTATCTCCCAAGGAAAACGAGCTACTTCGACTTCTCGCCTTACATGAAAATGATCTTATGCCAAGGGAATTGGCCCTGACGAAGATTTGGAGAGATGATAACTATTTCACCTCCCGTAGTATGGATGTTTACATTGCCAAGTTGCGTAAGTACCTTAAAAAGGACGAAAACGTGGAAATTTTAAATATTCACGGGGAAGGCTTCAGGCTTGTAATTAGAAACAAGGAGGAAGCTCAAAGTTAGACATACGATTTTCAGTTTCTAATACCACAACATTACCACAGGACCTCCTGTGGTAATGTTGGGTATTTGTATGTTAACAATAAGTTTTCGGGGTCTTCGTTTTACTTACTTATATTTGCCGTGTAACCCGCACTAAATGAGGAGACTCCGCCCTATCCAAAAATGTCATTCTACTGCCGTATTCCTGCGGCATTTTTTTGGTTGGAGAATTTCCACTTTAAAGAAATTGCGTGTTGCAATATTATTTCTTGTTGTTACAAATCTTGGCGGATGGTCACTTCTGGGACAAGCTCCAGATTATACCCATGATCCTAACCAAACCAGGAATCTTGATGATTTTAGTATTACAGTCGCAGATGCACTGAATCCTCAGGCTAAAATCAACCGTTTAATAATTGCCGTAGATGTTGCTCCTTCCGGCGAAATCTTTGTCCTGACTTTTGGTAGTGGGATAAAAAAGGTGGGGCCTAGCGGAGGACTGATAAATTTTATTCCCAATCAAAGTGACAGGCTCAGCAACGCCCTTGATTTCGCTATTAATAGTGAAGGGAAATTCTTTGTGGCAACTAATGAAAGCAACCGGCGATTTATCCGGGTTTATTCTCCTCAGGGTGTATATCTTCCTGGTGAGACATTAGGAAATGGAGACTACGGTACTGGCCCAGATGAATTTAAAGGCCCATCGGGTTTGACTTTTGATAACAATGACAACCTTTATGTTGCCGATCATTATCTAGGTGATGCAAACCCTCCTCCTTCCAGGCCCAGTGCAATAAAGATCTATAAAAAAGACGCTGCAGGAAATTATAAGAACAATCTTGTAAAGGAGTTTGATAATGTAAATGGAGAAATTCTGAATTTCCCTTACAGAATAGCGATAAATAGCACTGGAGAGCTGTACATGTCTGAATTAGGCCAGGATGATAAGGCAGAAGTAAAAATTATTGACTTCGATTCAAATTTTAATCCGTTAGGAATAAGAAATGGGCCTTCTGCTAATTTGGGAGCTCCAGGAAGCATAATCATTGACAAGTATGATTACATTTTGGTAGCGGACTTTGGAAATGAGATCGACTTGCCAAGACTGCTAGCAGCTACTGATGATCTTAATGAATTTTATGCTGTTTTTGAAATTATCAAAAATGGGATAAAGAACAATGTTTTCAATATAAATTTCTATAATCCAGATAATACTTTTAGATCCAAAATAACCTCTGAAATTGATTTTCCTATAGATTTTTCAATTTCTTCTTGCGGGAATCTCTTCGTAAATAATGCAATCTTCGACGGTGATGTGTCAAGATATTGTCTTCCCTTCCTCGGTTGTACAAATGTTCCTGATTTCGACCTTGACTTCGACCTGGAAGTGTATGAAAGGTCTGCCGGATATGACACTGAAGCTCCAGTCCTGGTTACCTGTCTTAACGACTCTGAGGAAGAATTAGTCAACGGTAATCATTCTGTGAAAAATTACACTGATCTTGTACAGTTCACAGACAACTGCGATGATGATCTTGAAATAGTTCAAGATCCACCACCGAACACCTTGATAACTGAGACGACTACAATTACAATTTTTGCAGTCGATGATTCTGGAAATGAGTCAGATAAATGTACTTTTCAGGTAGTCATAAAAGAAACTCCAGATACCACAAAACCCGTTTTTTCTGATTGTTCTGCAAGTAGTAAGACCGTGGTAAATGATCCAGGCACTTGTGGTGCTTTAGTGAACTATACTATTCCTCAAGCTACTGATGAGTCAGGAGTAGCTCCGGAGATCAAACTTACTACTGGTCCCGCACCGGGTGAATTTTTCGCTGTTGGCTCTACGTCTGTAACTTATACAGCTACAGACGGTTCTGGTAATACTGCTGAATGTAGTTTCACTATTACTGTTACAGACAATGAGGTACCCACCATTACCTGCCCGCCCAACATTACAGAAACAGCAGCGATAGGAGAAACAACAAAGGTTGTGACTTACACCCTGCCAAGCTTTGGTGATAACTGCCCGGGCTCAACGATGCAGCAGACATTGGGATTGCCATCTGGAAGTGAATTTCCGGTAGGGGAGACTATCACGAATACCTTTGTTGTTACAGATGCCGCAGATAATATATTCACCTGTAGCTTTACAGTAACAATTGAGGAGTCTGTTGATGAGGAAGATCCTGTCATCTCCTGTCCACAGCCTATAATTTCCTTAACCGAAGAGGGAGCCTGTGGTGCTGTAATAGATTATCAGTTTCCATCGGCCAGCGACAACAGTGGAACTGCAGTTATTACAAAACTAAGTGGCCCTGAAACGGGAGATTTTTTAACTGTGGGAGTATATAATGTAGTCTTTGAAGCACGAGATGCTGCTCAAAATACAAGTACGTGTACGCTTGAAATCACGGTTAAGGATGAAGAGCCGCCGGTATTTACGACCTGTCCTTCAAACACAGTTCAATATGTTTCGGCTGAAAACGGGGTTTATAGAATACCAAACCTCTTACCCATGGTGGAGGCCACGGACAATTGTAGTTCTGAAATTGAATATAGTCAGTCATTACCCCAGGGTTCAGAAATAACCGCAGATACAGAGGTGCTTATCACGGCATCTGACGAATACGGCAACAGCTCTGAAGCCTGTGCTGTACAGTTGGTACTTCAAAAAGAGGAGGCACCTTCTTTTCAATGTGCCTCTGCAAATGGAATTAGCCAGCAACTGGATGAAGACTGCAACTATAGCTCTAATGATTATGGTTACCTCATTATAGATCGTAAGAATTTTGTAAATGGAATTTACACAGAACAGAGTGAGGAAAGACTTGGAAATACCCTGAAGATAAACATACAGGTCTATCATGGCCTTGATAAAAGTGGGGATCTCATTGGTACATGTAATTTTGAAATTCCGCTTCTTGATAATTCAAAACCTCAGTTTACCTCTTGCGATGAAAGCCCGGTGAATATCAGTTTATCTTCGGGAGAAAGTTTTTCGCTCCCCAATTATGTAGATCGGGTTTCATATTCAGATAACTGCGGGGAAGTAACAATTTCGCAGGTGCCCGCTGCAGGTACAGAAATTACTCAGAGCACCAATGTGTTCTTTCAGCTGGTAGATGCTTCGGGAAACACGGCAGAATCCTGTTCTTTTCCGGTAGTGATAACTCCCTCAGGAAGTAGTATCTCCTGTAAGACAACAGATCTTTTTCTTAAGGCTTCCGGCGAAAATACTCTTGATCCTAAAGAGCTTTTTAACGGGGATGTAAATGACCCTTTAATTGAAGATTTCACTGTAGATCGGCAGTTCTTTACCTGTGAAGATCTGGGACGGCAGGAGGTGACTCTTTCAGTACACTTTAAGGATGGTAGCATCGAGGAATGTGAAACAGAAATTCTTGTTCGCGATGCCATTGCTCCTGAAATTTTCTGCGTGCCCCCTGGGAAATCCTATACGCTCAAAGACGGATCTGTAAGCGTAGATGTGGAGGACCTGATTGAAAATATTGATGATAATTGCGGATTAAAAAATTACCGTCTTGCACAAAATACATTTACAACTACCGGCACAAAGAATATCACGATTATTGCCGAAGATACTTCAGGGAATCTTAGTGAATGTACCACAACGATAGTAGTCGTCGATGATGCTTCCAATCCTGCCTCTTGCAAGCCTGCAATTGTCTATCTGGATGCCAGTGGCAATGCGACCCTGGAGCCTCATGAGATCTATGACGGTGATGCAAACGACTCTGCCATTGATAATTTATCTATCAACAGGAATAGCTTTTCGTGTGAGGATCTTTCGGCTCCGGTACCAGTAGATCTTACGATCAATTATACAAATGGAACTACAGCCTCTTGTACGGCTATGGTGACTGTTAAGGATGATCTCGCCCCTGTAATCTCCTGCGTTTCAGAATTTACAATTTATCTCAATGAACAAGGCTTCGGAAAATTATCCGCAGAAATTCTGGATGATGGATCTGCAGATAATTGTGGCAGTGTAAGTAAGAGCCTTAGCAAAGCCGATTTTACCACTGAAGATATTGGAGTTCAACAAGTTATTCTCACCGTAACCGACAGTTCAGGAAATACTGCTACTTGTGAAACCGCGGTTACTGTAGTGGCTTTTGAAGAAGAAACTGGAGTGACCTGTCCCGAAGATATTACAGTTTCTCTACGTAATGATGGGGAATATGAACTTAACCTCAGATATTCGGGAGAAGCAGACAATATAGAGATAGAGGTAAGCAAGCAATTTTTTACCTGTGATGATATTGGAACCCAGGTGGTCACTGCGACCTATCTGGGAGAATATACGGGTAGCTGTGACATCAACGTAACGGTTATTGATGATTTGCCACCTGTAGCTCAATGCGTGCAGGAAATCACGTTAAGGCTAAATGCTTCGGGAACAGCAAATCTCACTGCCGAGCAACTGGATCTCAATTCTACAGATAACTGCGGAATTTCCTCCTATAGTCTTAGTAAATACAATTTTACTGAAGCCGATGCGGGGTTGCAACAGGTAGAGTTTATTGTTACAGATAATTCAGGAAACAGCAGCACCTGTCTGGTGGAAGTCAATGTGATTGCTAACAGCGAGGAGGTAGAGCCGGTGGAATGTGTGGATCGGATACTTTTGGAAATAGGTGAAAACGGAAGAGCAGTGCTTAATCCTCGTGACTTGTTCTCGGGTGGTTCGGGAACAGCCCAATACACTGTTAGTAAAGACAGCTTTACATGCAATGAGCTTGGTGAAAACGTTATAACTTTTAATTATTCTACACCCAATGAAGAGGGTTCCTGCGAGATCACGGTAGTTGTTGAAGATCCAAATAACCATTGTGAAACGCCAGCAGAGCCTGCAGGAGATTATATTATACTTTATCCAAATCCCAGTGCGGGACTCGTTCGCTTTCAAACCTCCCCCAGCTTAGAGATTCAAAAAGTTGAGGTTTTCGATATGAGAGGCCGGTTCCTCTTTGAAGAGCAATACGAGGGAGAAACGATCTTTGACAACAAGCTGGATCTAAGAGCATACCAGTCGGGAGTCTATTCCATCCTGATCTTTACCAATAAAAAACAATTTTTGAAGAGAGCGATCATCAGGAACGATTGATCTCTTTATCTAAAAAAGTAAGGATCTCTCCGGCGGAAGTGGAATGGTCAAACCAGTTGATCTTATCATTCTTTCTGAACCAGGTGAACTGTCTTTTCGCGAAGCGCCGTGTATTCTTTTTTATTTCTGCAACTGCGGTTTCTAGGCTCCAGTCGCCTTCCAGATACCTGAAGAGTTCTTTATATCCCACAGTGTTGAGTGCATTGAGCTCTTTTTGTGGTTCCAGTGCCTTTACTTCAGCTAATAAACCCTGCTCCATCATTAGGTCAACCCGCTTATTTATTCTGTCGTAAACGACCTCTCTATCGGCAGATAGTCCGATATACAGGGCTTCAAAAAAGCGATTTTTGACACCTTTCTTTCTGAAGCTCGAATAAGGAAGACCTGTGGATCTGCAAATTTCGAGAGCTCGTATTAACCTTTGCGGATTGTGCAGATCAACTTCGGAATAATACTCCGGATCCTTTTCCTTCAGCTCTGCCTGAAGGAATTCAATTCCATTTGTTTCCCATTGTTCCTTCAGTAATTCCCTTTCAGATGAAGGTACTTCAGGAAATTCGTCCAGTCCGTTGATCACTGCATCTACAAACAAACCGCTGCCTCCAACCATAACTACCACGTCATTTTCAGCAAAAAGATCTTTAAGCAGCTTCATAGCATCTCGTTCAAAATCTCCTACAGAATAGTCATTTTTGACAGGTATGTGCTGGATGAAATGATGTTTTACAGCAGCAAGTTCATTTTTAGAGGGAACTGCAGTGCCAATTTCCATTTCCTGGTAAAATTGACGGGAATCGGCAGAGATGATCTCTGTATTATAATGCCTTGCAATTTCAATGGCAAGGGAAGTTTTTCCAATAGCTGTAGGGCCAACAACGGCGATCAGGTATTTTTTATTCATTTAAGAGATTTCCGCAGTTATGACAATATTCCGCTTTGTCGAGATGCTGGGATTCATTACAATGAGGACAAACCTGCGTATTTACATGGGTGTGTCTTGCTGATGACTTTGAAAATTCGGAAGTCACTATTCCCGTTGGTACGGCAATGATTCCGTAGCCAGTGATCATAATTACCGATGCAATGAACTGGCCCAGCGGCGTCACCGGATGGATATCGCCAAATCCTACCGTTGTAAGGGTAACAATACACCAGTAAATACCGGTGGGAATACTGGTATAGCCGTTCTCGGGGCCTTCCACCAGGTACATAACCGTTCCCATAATAACGCAAAGAATGATCACGGCGTACAAAAACACCAGGATCTTGGCCCGGCTGTTCCTCAAGGCAAGCAGGAGGCGTTGCGATTCTCCAATGTACCTCGTGATCTTAAGGACTCTGAAAATGCGCAGCAATCGTAGCGCCCTTACTGCAAAAAGCAGGTTGTGGCCACCACCAAGAATTGCAAGGTAGGTAGGAAGGGTAGAAAGCAGGTCTACTATGCCGTAAAAGCTAAAGATATAGCGGGAAGGCCTGTTGATCACAACGATCCTTAAAATATACTCTAAGGTAAAGATCGCAGTAATTATCCATTCTGCTGTATAGAACTCCCAGTAATAGCGCTCACTCATCCTGGGAATGCTTTCTAGCATTACCAGAACGATGCTCAGTACAATAACAATCAGCAAGCCAATGTCGAAAGCTTTACCTGCAGGAGTATCTGCTTCATAAATGATCTCATGAAGCTTTTTTTTCCAGGAAGGTATAGTTGAGTCGGCCACCGATATAGATTATCTCGTAAAAATAAAATTTTTCGGCAGATACACCTTTATTTCGAAGGAATTGTTACTGCTCGCCTCAACATATAAGCTGTCAAAAATGACATTTTTAAGCCTTTTCTCGTACCACAATAATAGACTGCTCCTGAATATTAAGCATTTCGGTAAAAAACTTCTGAAGGTATGGATAGTAACCTGCGCCATAAACAGCTAAGGGAAAGTAGACCCTGCAGTGAACCATAAGGTTTTGGTTATCTATTTTTTGTGTCAGGAAATGAAGAGAACCTCCCTTTTCTGGAAGCGCGATCACCCTATTTTCCGGAAGTTCCACAAATTCATGAGTTTCCGGGATTTCAATGCTGATGTTATAAGTGTAAGCATCCTTATAACCGAAATCAATGGGATAGGTTCTCTCCTTTAACTTAAATGGATTTTCCCTGAAAAACTTAAAGCTGAAGGGATTGACGTAATAGAGGTCATTGATCTTCTGACTCGAATTCTGAAGATCAAAAGACAGATCAACTTTATTTGAAGATTGTGCCTGAGCAACAGCTAGACTCATTGTATGCGGATTGGGATTTGAAAGCTCCTCAAAAATTTCTTCAGACTTAAGATCCTCCAGGATATTCTTTACAGAAAGGGCATGATAGCCAGAAAAGGAATGTAGAGATTTACCTGTTGCCGTACCATCGGGATGTAATTTTATAGAATCATGAAGAATGATGGTTGAAATACCTTCGGGTTCTATTTGGTACCAGCTACTACCGTTTTCAAAATCCAGTAATCTTCCGTATTTATTCAGGGTGCGAAAAGGAGTGATCCCAAAATTGGTATTTTTCTCTGTTGCGTCCAGCAGGTATTCCTTTTCATCAAGAGTGAGATGAACCATAAGGTAATTGAATTCTGAGAGGACGGGATATAACTGGGTGGGAATTCCATTTTCACGTGTGGAGCTCAAAAGAGGCAGTACCTCAAATCCCTCTTCCACGTAGATATTGTGAAGCAGGATATTGATGGCAGATACGTTACCTGTCTTTTCCTCTAACAGCTCCTTAATGCTCACATCCTGGAAGATCTTATAATCTCCATTCCAACGATAGTTGTTCTTTACGAAATCAAAGATCTCCTGTGCTTTTTCAAGAGAATTGGATTTACTGCTAATAGCGGCAGGCAGTACGCCTTCTACCCATTTTGTTTTTCTTAGCTGTTTTCCCAGATCGTTGTCTCGTCTAAGCTCCCTGTCTACATCGTCCCAGGTTTTTGTGAACTTCTTTGTGCGCCCGTCTGGGATGAAGATTTCCTGCAGTTCATATTCAATTCTTGACAGGAAATTATATCTTGAGGTAAGGTACTTCTCTTCCTTAAAGGCGGGAATATCTTTCATTACGTATTCAGAACTCATACAGTCTGCAGGTTCAGGAATACCACGAATATGAAAGCAACGTTTCTTCACGTCATTGTTTTCAACGTCCAACGCCTGGGTACCTACTTTCCTGATATTGTACCTGTAGTTCCCAGGAATATCGGCGAGATACCGGCTGTACATTTTAGGAATGTCTTCCTGAAACCACCAGGATTCAAAATTGAAGTAGAATGGGGATTCCTTTTGAAAGGAGTAGGTGATTACTGCTCCAGGTTGTACAGAGGGGAAAGTGAACTTAACCACATCGTATTCCGGGTTCTCTTCAGTGAAGATCATCTCTGGTTTGACCCGTCTTACCTGAATAATTCCATTTTCAAGAAAATGCGTTGCAGCTTCCAGGTCATGAATTTTTTCTCTATTTGACCCATTCTTACGGAGCCTGATCTGGATACTGGCGTGCTTAAAACCTTCTTTGTTCAGGATCTTAATTTTGGCTTTATAATCTGAAAGCAGATGGTAATCTCCTCCCTGTTGAAACCGGCTGTATCCATTTTCGTAGATGTAAAAAGCATTCGCCGTAGCATCTTTGCTGTAGCCTGTAGCCTCAAGTTCGGCTTTATTTACAGTAAGGTCCT
Source organism: Salinimicrobium oceani (assembly GCF_012037645.1). Taxonomy (NCBI): domain Bacteria; kingdom Pseudomonadati; phylum Bacteroidota; class Flavobacteriia; order Flavobacteriales; family Flavobacteriaceae; genus Salinimicrobium; species Salinimicrobium oceani. Next base: position 186,556 of record NZ_JAAVJR010000001.1, on the reverse strand, counting down.
TAAGGTTGAATAATTGTTCTTGAGAGAAAAGAGAAAGAGAAATAAATAGAAATGGGAGAAGTAAATATTTAGTCATGAGTATTTAAGTGGATGATTTTCAGTCGGTTGTTCTTTCGTAGGTAATTTTGAATTATCTGCTGTGCATCTCTGTCACTCTTCATGGGGGTAATGATCGATTTGATGATCTCCATGTTGTTCAATTGATAATTCAGGTTAAAATAACCAATTCCTTTGAACTCTCCTTCTTCCACTAATAACGCGCTCTTCTCGTCTAATTCCCTACCGCGGTCAATGACCAGCATATTTTGATTTTCGTAGCTGTATTTATTGAGCACCTGGTTTACGCGCTCATTGTACTCGAGTACATTCTCCTGGCCTGCACAGGCACCTTTACATTCTTTAATGCTATAACTAAAGCAATTGCCGTTTCCGGTATGTAGTCCCGTAAACTTTTGACAGAGTTCATATTCCTGCTGAATGTTTTCAAGTGCAGCCCTTGCCTGTTGTAGATTTGCAAAAGCTGTTATATATTTTTTACGACCATCTATTTTACCAATTCGAAGATGAATAAATCCATCCTTGTCCCGTATCTGATACAGGGCATGGGAAAAAATAGATCTTTTTAAAGCCTTGTTGTATTTGGGTTTGTTACGTTTAACCTCTTCATTTTCCTTAAGCAATGCATTCAGCTCATTTCCCGTGGCTTCATAGCTCACAGAGGCTACTTCTTTCTGAATTTCCAGGGATTTCCTGTTTTCGCTGGTGAAATGCTGATTTACCCTTTTTTTAATATTCTTGCTCTTGCCAATATAGATAATGTCGCCATCTGCATTGTGAAGATAATAAACTCCGGTTATCGACGGAAGTTCATCGAGTAGCTGAACGAGTTTTGTGTCCATTTGGAGCCGGGGAGCATTTCTAACGGTATTTTTTAGAATTTCCTTATCTGAATCCTTAGCGAGCAGCATCTTGAAAAGCTTTACCGTAGCCTGTGCATCTCCACTTGCACGGTGCCGGTCGCTCAAAGGAATTCCCAGTGATCTTACCAGTTTTCCCAGACTGTATGAAGGCTGCCCGGGAATAAGTTTTTTTGAAAGTTCTACTGTACAAAGGCTTTTGCGCTCAAAATCAAATCCTAGTCGGCCAAACTCCGTCCTTAAGATACGGTAATCGAATTTTGCATTATGGGCAACAAGAATTGCATCTTCTGTGATCTCGACAATTCTTTTTGCCACCTCAAAAAACTTAGGGGCATTTCGCAGCATTTCATTGTTAATTCCCGTAAGCCCAACAACAAAAGGCTGTATTGGGATCTCGGGATTCACAAGGCTTATGAATTGATCTACTACTTTATGTCCGTCAAATTTATAGACAGCAATCTCTGTAATTCCCTCTTCATTATACTTCCCGCCGGTAGTTTCTATGTCTAAAATTGCGTACAAATGCTTAACCCTTATTTATTGTAATTTCTTTCTCCAAATATTGAACTTCCTACTCTTATCATTGAACTTCCGCACTCAATGGCGATCTTATAATCGCCACTCATTCCCATCGATAAAGTTGTGAAGGAATTATACCTGGATCTAAACTCTTCAAATGTACTCTTTAAAAAGCTAAATTCCTCTTTTATTTTGTCAGTATTGTCTGTAAGGGTTGCCATTCCCATTAAGCCAACCACCTTGACGTGAGCCATTTTGCTGTAAGCTTCGCTCTCCAGGATTCCCTTTGCTTCAGCAACATTTATTCCAAATTTCGAATCCTCTTCGGCTATTTTGATCTGGAGCAGGCAATCGATGTTGCGACCGAATTTTTCTGCCTGCTTGTCTATTTCCCTGAGTAGTTTCAGGGAGTCTACAGCATGAATAAGCGTGACATATTCGGCCATGTACTTTACCTTATTTCGCTGTACATGTCCCACCATATGCCATTCAATATCCTTCGGAAGATTTTCCCATTTGGTCGTCATCTCCTGGATCTTGTTCTCCCCAAAAATGCGGTGCCCTGTATTATAGGCCTCTAAAATGTCATTTTCGGGCTTGGTTTTGGAAATTGCAACAAGGCTAACTTCCTCCGGAATTTCTGATTTTATCTTTTTCAGATTGTCTGCAACATTCATACGCATTGATTCTTCAGAATTCGTAAACCGTTAATCCGCTTCTAAGTTTGGGTTCTATACAGGTGCTTTTGGGAGGCATAGTGAGGCCGGCATCTGCAATTTGTTTAATCTCATCAAAGGTAAGGGGCAACATTCCGAAGCCAACAGCAAAATTGCCTTCGTCGACCTGTTTTTTTACATCGAAGCTTTCGTTTCTACCGGGAAGATAAGATATTCTATGGTCATTTTTAAGATCTTCGATCCTTAAAAGCGGGCGTAGCACCTTGATGTATAAGATGTAAGGGTCTAGGGTGCTCAGGGAATCTGTAAATTCATAATTGGTTTTGCGCAGGTATAGGGAGTAATATTCTCCATCCAGGTACATCGAAAAATGGTGTTTCTTAGAAGGCTTATAAAACTCAGTGCCTCGATTTTCGATCCTGAACCATTCGTCCAGCTGCATGAGAAATTCTTTTTTCCCCAGGCCATTTAGGTCTTTTATTAGCCGGTTGAATTCATAAAGCTTCAAATTGCTCTGGGCAATCATATAGCTCAGAAAAAAATTATAGGGTTCCTCGCCCGTGTGCTGTGGGTTCTTTTCTTTAGATTCCTTAGCCAGTAGCCATGAGGAGGCGCTTCTATGATGACCATCGGCAATGTAAACGGCCTCCATCTGGGCAAATTCCTCCCTTATCTTCTCAGTTCTTTCAGGATCATTGACGATCCACAGGTAATGTACATCACGGTTAAGCGAAGAAAACTCATATTCTGGTCGCTCCTGCATCACTTCCGAAGTTATCTCATTGATCACGTCACTATCGGGATAGGTGAGGAGCACAGGTTCTGTGTTAAAGCCTACAGTTTTCAAATAATCTTTGAACAATTGCTCGCGGTGAGAAATTGTATCCTCGTGCTTCCTTATCACATCATTCTCATAATCATTGGCACTGGTGGCAGCAATGATCCCAGAGTATACCTGGTTTCGGGAAATGGTCTTATAGATATAATATGCCGGCACTTCATCCTGAATAAAAATACCTTCCTCCTTAAATTCCAGGTATCGATTTTTAACCAGTTGAAAACGCTCACTTCCCGATATTTCTTTCTGAAATTTATAACCCGGATTGAGGATGTGAAGAAAAGAAAACGGATTGTGTTCCAACTGAAACTTTACTTCTTCTACAGCATATTCCTGGAACGGACGGGTAGGAACAAGGCCTACCTTGTCACGAGCGGGCCGTACTGCCTTAAACGGAATGATTTGTGCCAAACATTGCTAATTAAGAGGGTTCAAAAATGCCATTTTTAAGAGGTGAACTGGCGAGATATTTTTTCTGCTTTTCTACTTTCTGAATAATCATAGAAACCTTCTCCAGATTTCACCCCGAGCTTTCCGGCCTGTACCATGTTAACCAACAAAGGACAGGGCGCGTATTTCGGATTTTTAAAACCGTTGTACATTACCTCAAGAATGGAGAGGCATACATCGAGCCCGATGAAATCGGCAAGCTGTAAAGGGCCCATAGGATGTGCCATGCCTAGTTTCATCACTGTATCTATCTCCTGAACCCCAGCTACGCCGTTATAAAGTGTTTCTATAGATTCGTTGATCATGGGCATAAGAATTCGGTTTGCGACAAAGCCAGGATAGTCATTTACTTCGACCGGCTCCTTTTTCAGCTTTTTTGAAAGGTCCATGATACTGGAAGTAATAGCATCACTGGTGTTGTAACCTCTTATGATCTCTACCAGTTTCATCACAGGCACCGGATTCATAAAATGCATCCCAATTACGCGCTCTGGATTTGAAACAACCGAAGCGATCTTTGTAATGGAGATGGAAGAAGTGTTAGAAGCAAGTACAGTATCTTTTGAACAAAGCTCATCAAGTTGCTTAAAAATAGAAAGTTTGAGGTCAACGTTTTCTGTAGCTGCTTCCACAACCAGGTCAACATTTTTTACTCCCTTGGAAAGCTCAGTAAAGGTTGTGATATTGCTTAAGGTGTTGTTCTTGTCATCTTCAGAGATCTTTTCTTTGGCGAGCATGCGATCAAGATTTCCAGAGATGGTGTTCATGCCTCTTTCCAGACTTTTTTCTGAAACATCAATAAGGTTTGTTTTATAACCAAACTGGGCAAAAGTATGGGCAATCCCGTTGCCCATTGTTCCTGCTCCAATTACTGCAATATTTTTCATAGTGATATTAGTTAAATGATTGGATAATTTTTTTTGCTACCCGCAGGGCATTGGTTCCCTGCTCCAGACTCACCACAGGAGTGGTATCATTCTTTATGGCCTGGGCAAAGGAATTCAGCTCCTCTAAAATGGCATTATTGGGGTTCACTTGTGGATTATCAAAGTAGATCTGTTTTTTTAAACCTTCTGCATTCTGAAGGATCATATCGAAATCCCCAGGTTGTTGGGGAGCATCTTTCATCTTTACCACCTCGCATTTCTTCTCGAGAAAATCTACAGAGATGTAAGCGTCTCGTTGAAAGAACCTTGCCTTCCGCATGTTCTTCAGGGAAATTCGGCTGGCTGTAAGGTTAGCAACACATCCGTTTTCAAACTCGATACGCGCATTGGCAATATCGGGTGTATCACTAATCACCGAGACTCCATTGGCCTTAATTTCCTTTACTTCAGACTTTACGACACTAAGAATGGCATCAATATCATGGATCATAAGATCGAGTACAACCGGTACATCTGTCCCCCGCGGATTAAACTCTGCCAGGCGATGCGCCTCAATGAACATCGGGTTATCGATCTTACCTGCAACCGCCTTAAAGGCAGGATTGAAACGCTCTACATGCCCCACCTGCCCCTTTACATTATGCTCTTTTGCCAGCCGCGTAAGCTCTTCGGCTTCCTCAACCGTATTGGTGATAGGTTTTTCAATAAACAGGTGCTTTCCTGCCAGAATGGATTTTTTTCCAGTTTCGAAATGGGATAAGGTAGGGGTAACCACATCTACCACATCTACTGCAGCTATGAGCGCATCAAGGTCGTTGAAATATCTATAGCCAAATTCCTCTTCTACCTTTCGCCCGCTGGCTTCATCTATATCATAGAAACCAACCAATTCATATTCCTGAGATTCCTGCAGAAGGCGCAGATGAATTTTTCCTAAGTGTCCTGCTCCCAGGACGCCGGCTTTTAGCATAATTTCTGTTTTGAACAAAAATAATATTAATTGAGCTAAAGCCAATGCCAATTACGCCGGAATCATTATCGGCCTTTCTATTTTTTCTTTATCCTGAGGTAATCTTTATGTAATTTTGCGCAAAAGCAAAACGGTGCGAAAGGATACGATCAAACATCAAGGTAAGAGATTGCAGCTGGCCAAGGTTGTGGAAGACAAAGGGATAAAAGACGAAAAGGTTCTTGATGCTATAAAAAAGATTCCGCGTCATCTTTTTATGGATAGCAGCTTTGAAGATCACGCGTACCAGGATAAGGCCTTTCCCATAGCTGCAGATCAAACCATATCGCAGCCTTATACCGTCGCTTTTCAAACAGAGGTATTGCAAGTAAAAAAGGGAGATTCCGTTCTGGAAATTGGTACCGGAAGTGGTTATCAAACTGCTGTACTATGTGAGCTTGGAGCCAGGGTTTACAGTATAGAAAGACAACAGGAGTTATTTAAAAAAACCAAGTTGTTTCTCTCCAAAATAGGATACAGGCCGCGCTATTTGAGCTTTGGAGACGGCTATAAAGGCCTACCCGAATACGCTCCGTTTGACAGGATAATAGTTACCGCGGGAGCTCCTTTTGTACCCAAGCCATTGCTAAGCCAGCTCAAAGTTGGTGGCAGGATGGTGATCCCTGTGGGGAAGGATCTGCAGGTAATGACTCTGTTTGAGAGAAAATCTGATACAGAATTTGAAAAAACAGAATTTGGAAATTTCAGATTCGTTCCATTACTGGAAGACAAAAATTAAAGCTGAAACTTAACAAAAATAAAAAAAGGAGGCTCGAGACCTCCTTTTTGTTTGAGCGCTAAAGCATTAATTTTTGTGGTATCCTGACCAGCTATCTTTCACACCGTTGTGCCAGAAATCCCCAGAAAAAGAATTATTAGTCCATTTTCCCGACACAAGGAATCCGAGTATATCTTGGTCTCCATCTGGGTCATAGAATAGGTAGTTGTCGAAAAAAGACCAGGTGCCCCAAACAATTCCTGCCTCGTCACCATAAGGTTTATAAGAGGCAGTACCATCTGCGTAGAAATCAACATCGGCCGCGATCATGGCATCCCCAAAGTTGAAGGTGAATTCCCAGGTAACATCAAGGATATTTCTGTGATCACTTAACAGAATTGGATCATCACTTAAATTACAATTTCCCTCTCTAAAGTGGTAATATTCCATAGCTTCATCTCCGCTAAACAAGTTTCTAACATCAACATCTGAAATCAGACCGCTGCGAATGAGTACGGGTTCAGGACCTGGTTGAAGTTGAGTGATCTCAATATAATACTCATCAAATCCAGGACCATCGGGCAGGGTAAAGCATAAAGGAAGGGAGTTTGTTTCTGCGTAATCCTCATAATCGGTAACAATAACAGAATTCTGAAGGTTTTCATGAAGTACATCTCCTTTAGGAGAAAAGGCATCGCCACTGAATTTCCAGACATCTACTTCATATTGAATAAATTCTGCATGTCGGCCTGTTTCATCACAGTAGTTTCCAAAAATGCAAAATTCTATCACCTCATAACCATTAAGATCAAAAAAGAGGTACCCATACTGGTTTACGTTTCTGTCATCGAAACAAACTACTTCTACATTCTGATATTTTTTAACTCCTGCACCAAGATTTATATCCATAGGAAGAGATTGTTCCACCATGTCGTCAATTCCTCCCGGCTGCCCATCATCCATTGGGGCTATCCAAAGTACGTTCCCATCTGCATCAAGTACAGTGAAGTATTCTAGGGTGTAAGTACCGGGAACAAGTTCCAGGGTGGCAGACTCTTCGGTAAAATAATCCAAAGCACCGTCTCCATCCATATCACTTGGATTTGGGTGAAGATCTAATCTTAGCGGAGTAGATTCTGATCCAGCCACATAAACCTCGTCCAGACTAAGAATAATTTCTACGAACGCTGGAATACCATCAGAACATTCCGGAATATCAGAATTCACCTGTTTGTTCTGTTGTTTTTGAGCGAGATCATTGAGGAGGGTGTGAAAGGAGAGGTAAGCGGTATCCTTGTTTATGGCTGGAGATTCATCTTCTTTGCTACAGGAAGCAAACAGCAGGGAAAAGCTAAGGAAAATTGCGGAGAGAAGTTTTGTCTTCTTCATAGTTAGTGGTTTTGGTTATATTGAATGGTTAATATTCAAACTTAAACACCACAAGCAGGCTAACATTTAGGATCGAGGCAACAAGAGGGGGAAAGGTAAAAGGTGGAGACTTTAATGATCCACTTTAAACTTTGGAGGGCAAAATAGGAGAACTAATATAGTTTGCTGCTGGAGAAGATGAAATAGGGGAAAACCAGTAATTAGTTTAAAAAAAATGATCCCGAAGGGCCGATTTCTTCGGAAGAATACAACGCAGTTAATATATTGATATTCAGAAATTAAGGTTTCGTGTAAGGCAAAAGGAAAGGATTTTTTCTACTTGTATTCCTTCTGAATCCGGTCGAGTTTTCGCTTGTTTTCCCGGTCTTTAATGACCTCTCTTTTGTCAAACAATTTTTTCCCTTTAGCCAAAGCTATTTGCATCTTTGCAAGTCCGCGGTCATTGATGAAAAGCCTAAGGGGTACAATAGTAAGACCTGAATTTTTCACTTCCTTTTCTAACTTCCGAAGTTCTTTTCGGTTAAGAAGCAGCTTACGTGCATGTTTTGGATCATGATTAAAATATGTAGCATGCGAGTATTCCTGAACGGTCATGTTGATCACGAACAATTCACTATTGGAGAACTCACAAAAACTCTCAGCAATAGATGCCTTTCCTTCCCGAATGGCCTTGATCTCGGTACCGGCGAGCTTTATTCCGGCGACATAGGTATCGAGGATCTCGTATTCGAATTTCGCTTTGCGGTTCTTTATATTGATATCGTTCTTCATGCTAACAAAAATAACAAGCTTTGTTGAAATAGCAGTCTATTTAGCGAATTCTTAAAACCTACGCGATAATTTCTGTTTCACTCACAGAAAAGTTATTTTTGCGTTTTACAGTTCCCCATGATGAAAAAGTATCTTTATTTCTCCCTTTTATTAGCGTTGTTTTCCTGTAATGATGAAGCATCTACTTCTGAAGCAGACAAAATAGTAGCCAAAGCAATTGAACAGGCGGGTGGCGAAAAATATTCTCGTGCCAGCATTGAATTCAACTTCCGCGGAAATCTTTACACCAGTCAAAGAAATGGCGGTGAATTTGAATTAACGCGAAAGATCACAGATTCTACCGGCACCACCTATTACGACGTGTTGAACAATAAGGGCTTTAAGCGCTTTCACCAGGACGAAGAGGTAGCGATTTCAGATTCTCTGGCTGGGGTTTATTCCGAAAGTGTTAATGCGGTGCATTATTTTGTGCAGTTACCATTTGGATTGAACGATGATGCAGTGGTCAAAGAGCTGGTGGGGCAGGACACTGTAAATGGAAAATTATATCACGAGATCAAGGTGACCTTCAGGCAGGAAGGCGGCGGCCAGGATCACGAAGATGTTTATATGTACTGGATTGATAAGGAGAACTACAGCGTAGATTATCTGGCTTACCGGTTTTTCGTAAATGACGGCGGCATCAGGTTCAGGAAGGCAGTGAATCCAAGGACTGAGGGAGGAATAAGATTTGTAGATTACGAGAATTACAAGACCAATGATCTCACTACCCCGTTGCAAGACCTTGATGACATGTTCCAAAAAGGGGAATTAATTAAAGTGTCCCAAATTGAGAACGAAATTCTGAATGTGGAGATCAAGGAATAGCAGCGAATAGCGGAGTAGACCTCAAAAGACGTAACTTATTCAGCAACATTAGATTTTACTTTCTTTCAAAAAAGGGATTTCAGAATAGCTTTTTTGAATATCTAGTTGTGGTATTTCACCTGGGCAGATTTTTTGCCATCTGCATCTATATTTACGATAAAAAGGCTTCCGTATTCCTTTTCATCAAGAGCTTCAAATTTCTCTTCACCAAGAATGGCATTAACAAACGCAGGATTAGTGTTGCTATGGCCAACCACCAGAACCGTCTTTCCCTTGGTCTTCCCTTGAAATTCGACGCTGTTTAAATTGCGGGGATCATAAAATTGCACCTCTTTTCCCTGTGCCTCAGCAATCTTGGCAGCTGTAGAACGGGTTCTTTCAAGGTTGGTGGACATGATGAGGTCGAATTGTACCTCTTTGAGGATATCCACCCATTTTTCAGCCCGAAGATGTCCTGCAGCTGTTAGCTTCGGATCTTTATTTTGAGGATCACCCTCGTCCTTTTCTGCATGGCGAATAAAATAGTAGGTAGTACTTTCCTGCATAGGTGGTTCAGCTGAATTGTGAGAAGCTCCCATGGAAAGGAAAGATAGCAGAATAATAAAATAAGAGTTCATAGCGTTAGTCCCTTTGAGTGAATTCCATGAGGATCAACTGGTTAAGCTGTGGTCCCATAGAATTGAAATTGTTATCGGAAATTAGTAGGAGAGACCTGTTTCCGTTAGGTAGAACAGGTCCAAAGGTGATGCCTTCGATATTGTCAATGATCTCCTGACTAAGAAAATCCTTAGCCCATTTAAAATCATACAACAAAGTTTTCTTCGCCGGATTGTTGAAGGAAACCCGCAGGTTGTTAATATCCAGGGTATTTGTGGCCAGGCTGGCGTCCACATCAAATATTCTAATGGTATTTCCTTTTTGACCGTGACCGGCAGCAAAACCTCTTTCCAGAATGAGAAACTTGTTGGGTGCATATTCCAGAAGATCAGTTACGCCATTTACTGCAAAGTACAGCCATGGGATTTTTGCAATACGCTCCAATCTGTATGGAAATTGTTTTGTGGCTTTTTTACTTTGCTTGTCAAAATAGGTGATCCTCACAGGTGATTTTGTAGGATACAACTTCGGTTTTGGACCATCAGTTTCCAGAGGCAGTTCCATTGCTGCCCAAAGGCCTTTGCCGTCAAAAGAGGTTGCAAGACCTTCAAGAGTTCCGTTGTTCCTGGGCTTTTTAATACTTGCTGCCAAAAGATTTTCGGGCAGCAGAAAAGTATCTACGAAATTTCCCCTTTTTGACACCCTGAAGAGCATAGGGTCTTTTTGCTTGTTGATGCTTCCTTCACTACTTAAAAGGAAGTTTTCTTCCGCAGGTTCAAAAATCAGACTTTCCAGGTCCAGATGCTCATTTTTAAGCTGGTCATGATTTTTCTCCAGAAGGATGACCTCTTTGATTTGAAGGCTGTCAATATTTTCTTCGGAAAGTTCCAGGCTTGCAACGTAGATGCGAGGATTTGAAGGATCATCACTTACCATAAATAAAGTTCCTTCATGGTAGTCAATGCCTGAGAGGCCTCCTACGCGGGTGCTTTCTATTTCGAGATCTTCAGGGATCGTATAATCATCTAAAAATTTTACCTGCACATTGTCTGTGCTGCCCAGGCGTGTACTCTTACAACTAAAGAGGGCGGTGGCTAAAAAAGCGAGAAGGAAAATCTTTTTCATGCCGATAAAAATAACAAAATCTTAAGAGCAAAATGGGATATTTTTAATGGAGTTGTATGCCCTCTTTTCCTAATTTCGGAAGAAACCATAAAACTATAATTATGAATGATGATCAAATTGAAGGAAAATGGAAACAGATCAAAGGAGAATTCAAACAGAAGTATGGAGATCTCACAGATGATGATGTGACCTATCGCGAAGGAAAATTTGATGAAATGCTGGGACGGCTTCAGGAAAGAACCGGACGCAGCAAAGAAGATCTAAAGCGCGAAATAGACAGATGGTAAACATCTTTTAAAATAGATCAGGCCCCGATATCGGGGTCTGATTTGTTATTGGGCAATCTCTTCCTGATTTCTGAAAACCAGTTCCCCATTGAAGGAATCGAGTAAAATAATACTTTCCGTATGGATCTTTCCGCTAAGAATTTCCTTAGACAACTTGTTCAGAACTTCTTTCTGTATCGTTCGTTTCACAGGCCTCGCACCATATTGGGGATCAAATCCCTTTTGAGCAAGATCTTCAATAGCATCTGCGGTAGCATCCAGAGTGATCCCCTGTTTTGCAAGCATTTTTCTTACTCCTTTTAATTGTAATCCTACAATCTCCCTGATGTCATTCTTGCTGAGAGGTGTGAACATGACAATATCATCAATCCTGTTCAGGAATTCAGGCCTTACGCTTTGTTTTAACAATGCCAGAACATCAGTTTTAGCACTTTCCATTGCTGTGTCGAGATCCTCTACTGCTTCAAACTTCTCCTGTATGATATGAGAACCCATGTTTGATGTCATGATGATGATCGTATTCTTAAAATCGGCTAGGCGTCCTTTATTATCTGTAAGTCGTCCCTCATCCAGCACCTGGAGCAGGATGTTAAAAGTATCGGGATGGGCTTTTTCAATTTCATCCAGTAAGATCACAGAATAGGGTTTTCTGCGAACTGCTTCGGTCAATTGTCCGCCCTCATCGTAACCTACATATCCTGGAGGTGCCCCAACCAACCTGCTAACTGCATGGCGCTCCTGGTACTCGCTCATATCTATGCGGGTCATGGCACTCTCATCATTAAAGAGATAATCGGCCAGAGCTTTGGCTAGTTCGGTCTTACCTACTCCAGTAGTACCCAAAAATAAGAAGGAGCCTATTGGTTTCTTTTGATCCTGCAGGCCGGCTCTGCTTCTTCGTACAGCATCACTTACTGCCTGTATGGCTTCGTCCTGGCCAACAACTCTTCTATGGAGCTCATCTTCCAGTTTTAAAAGTTTCTCACGCTCTGTCTGAAGCATTTTGGTTACAGGAATGCCTGTCCACTTTGCTACTACTTCAGCGATATCTTCATTAGTAACTTCTTCCTTGATCAAGGATTTTCCCTGCTGATTTTCTTCCAGTTGTTTCTGAAGCTCGGCTAATCTTTCCTGTTCTTCCTTGATCTTTCCGTAGCGAAGTTCAGCAACCTTTCCGTAGTTGCCTTCCCGCTCGGCGCGTTCGGCTTCCAGTTTATAATCCTCGATCCTGGACTTTGCCGTCTGGATGTTATCTACTACCTCCTTTTCATTTTTCCACTGGGCATGGAGCTCATTGCGCTCGTCCTTGAAATTGGCAAGATCTGCCCTTAAAGCCTTTAATTTAGTTTCATCATTCTCCCGTTTAATGGCTTCCATTTCGATCTCCAGCTGCATGATCTTACGGTCGAGCACATCAAGTTCTTCGGGTTTGGAATTGATCTCCATGCGAAGTCGGGAAGCTGCTTCGTCCATAAGGTCGATAGCCTTATCGGGTAAAAATCTGTTCGTGATATACCGCTGAGACAACTCAACAGCCGAGATGATCGCCTCATCTTTAATGCGCACTTTGTGGTGGGTCTCATATTTTTCTTTGATCCCACGCAATATGGAAATCGCACTTTCGGTATCTGGTTCATCTACCGTAACCTTCTGGAAACGTCGTTCCAGGGCTTTATCTTTTTCGAAGTATTTTTGATATTCATCAAGCGTGGTTGTCCCAATAGCTCTCAGTTCGCCTCTCGCAAGAGCAGGTTTAAGAATATTGGCTGCATCCATAGCGCCCTGTCCGCCACCGGCACCAACTAAAGTATGGATCTCGTCGATAAAGAGTACAATATTACCCTCACTAGAAGTCACCTCCTTAATTACAGCTTTAAGTCTTTCCTCAAATTCACCTTTGTACTTTGCTCCTGCGATCAAGGCACCCATATCAAGGGAATAGATCTGCTTGTCCTTGAGGTTTTCGGGTACATCTCCCGAAATGATACGATGTGCGAGACCTTCGGCAATGGCAGTTTTTCCAACTCCAGGTTCTCCAACCAGCATTGGGTTATTCTTGGTCCTTCTGGATAGGATTTGAAGTACACGTCTTATTTCTTCGTCCCTTCCTATTACCGGATCCAGTTTACCTTCCTCGGCAAGTTTGTTGAGGTGGTTCGCGTATTTATTCAGGGAATTGTATGTCTCCTCGGCACTTTGAGAGGTGACATTTTCTCCCTTCCGAAGCTCCTGAATAGCGGCTTTTAAGGCTTTTTCTGTAGCTCCTTGATCTTTCAGGATCTGTGCAACTTTGCTCGACGATCCAAAAATGGCTAAAATAAGGTGTTCGACGGAAACATACTCATCTCCCATTTTCTTCGCTATGGAAGACGCATCATTTAAAGTTCTCGAAGCTTCGCGGGAAAGCATGATATCACCACCGCTTACTTTTGGAAAACTCTGCAAGGTCTTATCCAGGATCTGTTGAAAAAGCCCCACATTGATGTTCAGTTTCTTCAAAAGAAACGGCGTTACATTTTCATCGACAAGGCTAATCGCTTTAAACAGGTGTTCGTTCTCAATTTGCTGATGCCCTAATTCCTGAGCCAGTTGCTGGGCCTGCTGAATGGCTTCCTGGCTTTTTATAGTGAAGTTATTCAAATTCATAGTTGTTGTTGTTTGATCTTTTTCTTCTGAAATAGCAAAGCATGTACCAGTGAAAAACAGCGGACAAAATGACTGGAACAGAGGAAAATTCAATGACTTTTTGTCTCTTATAAATATACTAAATTTGTATTTTGATAAGGAGAAAACCATGCAGATTTCTTACTTTTCAAGGCACTAGAATTGTTTAATTTAAGTATTCAAAAATGGGATTATTTGATAAAGTTTTTAAAAGCGAGCGGGATATTGTGAAGAAGGAAATCGAGGAGGTGCCATGGCATGCGCTTACCGAAAGCAAACAATTAGAAGAAATTGAGAAAGAATCTGAAAAGCAACCCGTGGTGATCTTCAAACACTCCACCCGCTGCGGAATAAGTAAAATGGTACTGAATAATTTCGAGCGGGAGTACGACCTGCCTAAGGACAAGGAAGTAAAGCTTTATTTCCTGGATCTGCTGGCCAATCGCGAACTTTCTAATGAAGTTGCCAGTCGTTTTGGAGTTAGACATGAAAGTCCGCAAATGATCATCATCAGGGATGGAAAAGTGGTGCATCATGCTTCTCATCATTCCATAGATCTCGCCAGCGTAAAGGCAGAAATCAAATAAGGGAAACTGGTTTTATGTTAAACTATAAAATGCAGTTAAATCTTTTATAATCAGGTTTATAGGAGGATGATATCTCTTTATATTAGTTACAATAAAATTTTTAATAACTAAAAAACTTGTAATATGGAAGAGAGAAGAGAAGACCGTAACAGGCAAGATCGTCAAGAAGAGCAAAGGAGAAATCAACAGCAGGAGGAAACAAGAAATCCTTCTCAACATGCTGCTGGTGATCGTGACAAGCAGAGACAGGAAGATGCCGAGAGAGAAAGAGACATGGAACGCGATAGTAATAGAGAAGATCGCAATAGCAGGGAAGACAGATTATAACCTGAACCCCTTAGAGACTAATAGAAAGAGCCGCATTAGCGGCTCTTTTATTTTATTTTTTCTTCGGTTCAAAGACCGGCAGCAGTTTGGTGCTTACTTCTCCAAAGCCTATTCGGTAATTCTCCTTTTGACAGTAGCCACGCATAATAACAGTGTCATTATCTTCTATAAAGGCGCGAGTGCTTCCATCTTTAAGTGCAATAGGTTTTTCACCTTTCCATGAGAGTTCCAGCATGGAACCGTAAGAATCTGGAGTGGGGCCCGAAATAGTTCCAGATCCCATCATGTCTCCCGAAACTACAGGGCAGCCATTTATAGTGTGATGCGCCAGCTGCTGACTCATATTCCAGTACATATGTTTAAAGTTGGATTTAGAAACTCTGGTTTCCTCACCGCCTTCTGGTTGTAGAAAGACTTCCAGCTCAATATCAAAACTTTTCTTTCCCTTTGATCTTAAATAGGCGAGTAGCTCCTTTTCTGGCTTGGGACTTTCTACTCTAAAAGGTTCCAGAGCATCAAGAGTAACGATCCACGGGGAGATCGAAGAGGCAAAATTCTTCGCCAAAAATGGCCCCAAAGGAACATATTCCCAGGTTTGAATATCTCGAGCACTCCAGTCATTGAATAGCACAAGCCCAAAAATATAATCCTCCGCTTCTTCAATAGGAATAGGTTCTCCTAAATGATTAGCATCTGTGGTTATAAAAGCCATCTCCAGTTCAAAATCCACCCGTTTTGACGGTCCAAATACAGGAGTATCGGCATCTTTTGGTTTTGTTTGTCCCTGGGGGCGATGCACCGGGATCCCACTAGGGATTATCGAGGAGCTCCTTCCGTGGTAACCTACAGGAATGTGCAGCCAGTTTGGCAACAGTGCATTTTCGGGATCGCGAAACATGGTTCCCACATTGGTAGCGTGTTCTTTACTTGAATAGAAATCTGTATAATCTCCTACCTGCACCGGCAGTTGCATTTCAATTTCATCAAGACTAAAAAGCACAACTTTTCTATGCTCCTCATGATCGCGAAGAGCATTGTTATTAATATCAAAAATTTCTGCGATACGGTTCCTTACCAATCTCCAGGTTTTCTTTCCGTCAGATATGAAATCGTTTAAGGTATCCTGAAGAAAGATATCATCTGTAAGAGGAATTCCTTCAAAATAACCCAGCTGGTGCAGAGCACCAAGGTCAATGGCGGTATCTCCTATGCGGGTACCAATTGTGATAATATCATCCCTTGTGAGGAAAACCCCAAAAGGAATATTTTGAATAGGAAAATCAGAGTTTTCGGGTACTTCCAGCCATGTTTTTCTTGTAGGGTCGTTAGCTGTAATGGACATAATAAATGTTGGTATTTTGTTAAAATCAATTCAAACCAAATATATTATTTTCTTACTAAGAACCGAATGTATTTGCTATTTTTGAGTATTATTTAACGTAAAAAGTTTATATGCAACGGGATAAAGAATTGTTTGATTTAATTGAAGCAGAAAAAGAAAGACAACTTAATGGTTTAGAGTTAATTGCAAGTGAAAATTTTGTTAGCGAGCAGGTGCTGGAAGCAGCCGGTTCTGTGCTCACAAATAAGTACGCAGAAGGTTATCCCGGAAAGAGATATTATGGTGGTTGCGATGTAGTTGACGAAGTTGAAAATCTTGCGATCGAGAGATTAAAGGAACTTTTCAATGCCGAATATGCCAACGTGCAACCTCATTCGGGCTCCCAGGCAAATACAGCAGTATTCCATGCCTGTATGAAACCGGGAGATAAATTTCTTGGTTTCGATCTTTCACATGGCGGACATCTAACTCACGGTTCTCCCGTGAATTTCTCCGGAAAGCTTTACCAGCCTGTGTTCTACGGAGTGGATAAAGAAACCGGACTGATAGATTATGATGAAGTTCAGAAAATAGCTGAAAAAGAGCAGCCTAAAATGATCATTGCTGGAGCTTCGGCATATTCCAGGGAAATTGATTACAAGCGTTTCCGGGAAATAGCCGATAGCGTAGGTGCCATTCTGTTTGCAGATATTGCACACCCGGCTGGCTTGATCGCCAAAGGCCTTCTCAGTGACCCGATCCCTCATTGCCATGTTGTGTCTTCTACTACGCATAAAACCCTTCGCGGGCCACGTGGCGGGATCATTATGATGGGAAAAGATTTCGATAATCCATTTGGAGAAAAGCTCAAAAACGGAAGTTTGAAAAAGATGTCAGCTCTACTCAACAGCGGGGTTTTCCCTGGAAATCAGGGCGGGCCTTTGGAACATATCATTGCAGCCAAAGCAGTTGCATTTGGAGAAGCACTTACCGACGAGTTCCTGCACTATACGGTACAGGTGAAAAAGAATGCCAAACGAATGGCAGAAGCTTTTATGAAAAAAGGATATGACGTGATCTCTGGCGGAACTGATAATCACATGATGTTGATCGACCTTAGGAACAAAAATATATCTGGAAAAGATGCCGAAGAGGCCCTTGGAAAGGCTGAGATAACGGTGAATAAAAATATGGTTCCTTTTGATGACAAATCCCCATTTGTCACTTCCGGAATCAGAATTGGTACTCCGGCAGTCACCACGCGTGGCTTAAAGGAAGACGATATGGACACCATTGTAGAACTTATTGATAGAGTGATCACCAATTATCAGGATGAGGATAAACTTGAGGGAGTAAGAGAAGATGTGCTCGACCTGATGCAGGGAAGACCATTATTTCAAATGTAAATTTAAGCCGGGCCGGGTTTTGTAACCCGGTCCTCAACATAAAGAAGAGCTGCCATGAGGTCTCAAAAAAGGGATTTTCTGGCAGCTTTTTTTATTCCTGCATCCTCTTTGAATTCATACGCTCCAAGATCGGGAGCGGAGGTGCGATCGTTTCCGGAAATATCGAGAGGTACCTGTGCACCAAATTCTGGAGCGCCACGGTCAATCGCCGCTGAAAGCTCCTTGAGGCGCAGATCATTTTCTGAAGCATTTATAAAAAGCGGCTCCTGGTTGATGAGAATGCCAGAATAGATATTTTCATTGCTGAAGTCAAACCAGGCTGCATTTTCTCCGGAAGAATTGAATTTTATAAGGCTATGACTGAATCTAAGATCGTATTCTACTTCCTCGTCAATATTAAATCCTAATTCCTTTTTTTCATTTCCAAAAATGATCGAGTTATAAAAGGCTGCTTCGAGAGGTGCGGCTTTTTCTGTTGTATTATTCTCCAGGAATAATGCTGGATAATCCCTGAAGTTCTGCTGCCAGTAATTAACTATTGTAGCATGAATGAAACTGTGTTTTCCGCCAGTAAGATGAAGTGAAGCACGGCCGCTGCGGTTGATCACCAGGTTTTTTCCAGAGATATCAGCATTTTCTGCAAGTATTCCAGAAATGGCCGAATTATAGATCTGCACATTATGGAGCTGCAGCGGAATAAGAGAATTTGTATTTCCTTCCACCAGAATTCCGACGCTGGCATTTTTGATCGTGGTGTTTTGAAACAGGTTGTTTTTGCTGCCTGGTCTCAACCATATGGCGCCCCACTGCCCGGGAAGCTCTGCAAATGCACCTTGTAACCTGTCTCCTTCAAAAATCACCTCCTTTTCCATTTCAGCAGGGTTCATGCTTAATTCTCCCTTTACCTGAATGGAAGCACCCTCGGGTACTAATATGCCACTATTTTCATGAAAATGTATCCGAGCTCCGGCCTCCACCACCAGGGTCTCATCTTTGGGTACAGCAGCATAGCCATAGATCACGTAGGCTTTGTTTGCCGTGAACTTCAGGCGTTGTTCGGGCAGGTAGAATCCTGTGACTTCCTGTGGCTTTCCCTCTGCATTCTCGCCAATGGAGATCGTTTCTGAAAAACCCTGCGCATCTTTGGCAGGAAACAGGAAGATCGCATCTTTCACGAGGGTCACCAGCGGTACCTCCTGCACATGATTTTTAGATCTGAATTGCAACAGGTCGAGATATAAAAACTCCTCCGCTTCAAAAGTAGCAGCGCTTACAGTAGTTTCGATAAAAATATAAATGCTGTCGCGCGCCAGGATCTCAATGTTCTCAAAGATCTTTCCGGGAATTCCATCCACATTGAGGCGATACATGGAATTTTCGCCATTTTTTAATCCAAGCTCTGGGATGTGGATATCTTCATTGGAAAGATTATAAACCTTCAGCGCATAGGTGGAAGTGCTTAGATTGGAAAAAACAGTGTCGAGGAAAACCGTGTCCCGGGAAAATTTGAGCTTTCCGCTGAACTCTTCCGATTCAAAGTCACTCCTGCAGGAACTCCAGAGCACCAGGAGGAACATCAAAAGAAAAGCGGAGACGCATCTCATCTTTTGTGAAATACTGTCCGAAGTTCTTCGGTTATCCTGGTAGGGCGTTTGGAACTGGCATCCAGCAGGCACCACATGGACTTGGCCGCCACGAGGATCTCGCCAGATTCGGCATTCCTGATATTTACAAATCGTTCGGAGGTCACAAAGGTGGTTTCTCCCACATAAGTTTCAACCAGGATATCATCGCCCAGAAAAGCTTGTTTCTTGTAGTCGATCTCGTGTCGAATAACGACCCAGATAAAATTCTTCTTGAGCTCACCTGTTGCCCTTACTTCCCAGTGGTCTTTAGCAATATCCTGAATCCATTGCACATAGCGCACGTTATTAACGTGATTTAGATCATCAAGATCACTGGGAGTCACCTTTAGTTCGTGCGTATATGTTTCTGCCGGTACTACCATTTAATTTTCCTTTATGACTACTTCAAACAAGGTGTCCCAGTCTTTTCCGGTTACGTAAAGCTTTTTGGTCTGCTTGTTATAAGCTATTCCATTAAGTACGTCGTTAAGAGGATCAAGATCTTCGGTATTGCCAAGTTCATCCCGTAATCCGGAGAAATTGATCACGCCTTCAATAGCGCCATTTTCCGGATTTATGATTGCAACGCCATCCTTTTGATACGTATTGGCGTAGATTTTTCCTTCCACCCATTCCAGTTCATTAAGTTGCGTGGCCACTGTACGATCTGTGACCGTCTGAATATAACCTTCTTCAGAAAGTGTTTGAGGATCGAGGAACCATATTTTTTCGGTGCCGTCGCTTTTATAAATTGTACTGCCGTCATTGGTAAGGCCCCAGCCTTCTTCACTTTCCCCATAACTAAATTCTCCGGTCTTTTCGAAGCTTGCTATGTCATATATGAAGCCCTTGTCTTCTTTCCAGGTGAGCTGATAGAGCTTTCCATTAAGAATGGTGATGCCCTCTGCAAAAAAATTAGCGGGAATATCGATCTTTTGGAGTACTTCCCCTGTTTGCAGGTCAACCTTTCTCAGGGATGAACTGCCGTAATGCCCCGTGCTTTCGTAGAGTTCATTGTTGTAAAACTCCAGGCCCTGCGTATAAGCATCTGTTGCATGAGGAAATTTATTAATGATCTCATAGGTGTAGGTGACAGGGGCAGTCGCATTAAAAAGACTGATCTCGGTTTGTCTTTCGGTAAAACTTCCATCATTATAAATATGAGCCGTAAGATCCCATGTACCCAATTTCTCCTTGTCAAAAGTATAATTGAGGCTTTCTGCACCTACAGTTTTTTTCAAGCGCTGTGATCCCAGGTAGTAAATTACCGAATCCTTTTTACCTTTTACCTGTGCCTGCAGCTGTTCCCCGAGCTTGAATTCCTTTTTATTTTCATGAATTTCGAGTACAAATTCGGTATCAGCATCTTCAGGATCATTTCCGCAGGAAAAGAAAATTAGGCCTAAGCCAAACAGTAAGAAGAGGTTATAAATCTTCATTCTTCGTAGTAATTTTTTCAGAGCTAAAATAACTAATTCAGCTTAGAAAATACTTGCAAAAAGTATGAAAGGTTGTATATTTGCCCCGGCAAGTCCCACACAACCAGCTCCTGCTGAATCCCCCAGGGCGGGAACGCAGCAAGGGTAAGCGGTCGTAGCGGTGTGATGTGGGTAGCTTGCCATTTTTTGTTTCCATATGTCAGATTTTTGCATCTTTGCAGCATGACAGAAACAACCTCAAAAGTCGTTCTTATTACCGGCGCCTCTTCAGGAATTGGGAAAGCAATAGCCGAATTCCTTCTATCAAAGAATTTTACCGTTTTTGGAACCAGTAGAAATCCATCTCAGCAGGTTACTTCATTTCCGCTTATCGCTCTAGATGTTACGAAACCAGAGACAATCAAATCGGCTATTTCCGAAGTTATTACTGCCGCAGGAAAGATTGATGTGCTGGTCAATAACGCCGGTGTTGGAATTACCGGTCCCATTGAAGAAACTCCTGATGAGGAGATCAAAAAAGCATTTGACACTAATTATTTTGGTCCTATCAATGTAATTAAAGCTGTGCTTCCTCAAATGCGTATGAACAACGGAGGCCTTATTATCAATATCACATCTATTGCGGGTTATATGGGCCTTCCATACCGCGGCATCTATTCGGCCTCAAAAGGCGCATTGGAGCTTACAACTGAAGCCTTTAGAATGGAATTAAAGGATTTCAATATTCACATGACCAATATTGCCCCGGGAGATTTTGCAACAAACATCGCTGCGGGAAGGTATCACGCGCCCGTTGTTAAAGACTCGCCCTATGAAAAGCCTTATGGTAATACCCTTAAGATCATGAATGAGCATGTTGATGCGGGTAAAGATCCATTACTTATGGCAAAAGCTATTTTAAAGGTGATTCATACAAAGGAACCCAAAGCTCATTACAAGGTTGGCGAGCCACTCCAAAAATTTTCCATTGCCCTCAAAAGGATACTTCCCGACAAAATGTATGAGAGGTTACTCTTAAAGCATTATAAATTGTAGTTTTGCAGAAGTTCGAAAAATGGGATTTTTCGATATGCTTTAATTATTTATAACAACACACTATGAAATTTTTTATTGATACCGCAAATCTTGACCAGATTAGGGAAGCACAAGATCTTGGAGTGCTTGATGGGGTAACCACCAATCCTTCTCTTATGGCGAAAGAGGGAGTTACAGGTAAGGAAAACATTCTTGAACATTACAAAAAGATCTGTGAGATCACTACAGGAGATGTAAGCGCCGAAGTAATTGCAACTACATTTGATGAGATCATAAAGGAAGGCGAGGAACTTGCTGCGCTTCATGAGCAGATCATCGTAAAAGTACCTATGATCAAAGAGGGTATCAAAGCGATCAAATACTTTAGTGACAAAGGGATCAAAACAAATTGTACCCTGGTTTTTTCTGCCGGGCAGGCTTTACTGGCTGCAAAGGCGGGAGCAACTTATGTCTCTCCATTTATTGGAAGACTTGATGATATTTCGACAGATGGTCTTAACCTGATCATGGAAATTCGTCAGATCTACGATAACTATAATTTTCAAACTCAGATCCTCGCTGCATCTGTAAGACATACCATGCATGTGATCGATTGTGCCAAAATTGGAGCAGATGTTATGACCGGACCATTGTCATCAATTACCGGACTCTTGAACCATCCATTGACTGATATAGGACTCGAGAAGTTCCTTGCCGATCATAAGAAGGGGAATTAATAAGTTCCAAAAATGACATTTTTGAAGCCTTTTTTCTGCGGAAGAAAGGCTTTTTTATTGATTAAGTAGTTCTAGGATGGTGGTTTCGAACCTGGGTGAGGTGAGGTAAGTATCACCGTTTACAACTTCCCCTGAAGGATCGAGGAATAACATTTTGTCCAGGTAATATTCGAAGAATTTTTTATTGATGCGGGTAGGAGCCAGTTGATATTCGAAATTGGTATTATAATTATTGTTTCGTACCGCAACTCTCCAGGCTGGTTCTTCCTTGATATCGAGATTAATACCTATGAAGTCAACATCAGGATATTTCTTTCTAAACTGGTTGATAAGCTTATGTTCTTCCAGATGGCCGGTTTTGTAAACAGACCACAGAAAAATGACTGTTGGTTTTTCCAGCACATCGTTGATCTTTACAAACTCTCCTTCCAGATTTAGGAGCCTCACATTTGCTACAGAAGTGCCCGGAAGATAGGCAAGTTGAATGGTGCCCAGCTGCCGCATTTCGTCAATGTCTTCTTCTGGTAATTTTTGATTTCGCAGCTCATTGATGATCGCAATGATATGATCTCTGCTTTCGGCCATGACAACACCTCTCACCGCGATCTTTTTGAGCAGGGATTGACGAAGGGAAGAAAGTTGAACCAATTCCCCAGCCTTTCTTATCCTTGCCATGACGTTTTCCACATCAGTAAGGCTTGAACAATCGGCAGAGTCTAGTCCGCTGGTGGCGCACCATGAAAGGGAATAATTAATAAGGTAATTTTCCAGGAACCTTTTATAACCAGGGCTGCATTGCAAGGCTTCAGAATTAAAATCGGCAGTTTTCCGGTAATCGTGAAAGTTCTCTGGGAACTGCTTCGCATATTCCTTAAAGTACTTTGTAACGAGATAGGTATATCGCTCTTTAAGATCGAAATTTTCATATTTGATCACATCTTTTGCCAGGGCAACGAAATCATTGGAAAATTTTTTCTTTTTTGCGATTTTCTGCAGTTCATTTAATCTTTCCTGGTGTATGGAATCTGCTATTTTTTGAAATTCGGCGGGAGGATAATCGTCAAAGGACAATAGTAACTTAGAATTAGCCTCGTCCAGGAGAAACATTTCAGACATGAAATTGTTTTCGGCATTGCCTTTTCCGCTGAAGTGGATGGACTCGTCAAAGGCAAGGGTATTGACCCTCAACAGCAGGCTGTCTCCCGGGGCAACGTAGAGATTCTGCGTTTCGGGTTTATGCTGAATGAGATAGAGTCCATGCTCGGCACTATCGATCTTATAGCTGAATCTATTGTCCTCGTCGAGAAAAACAGTGTCAAGCAGTTTTCCCCGGCGCCTTATTAAAACATGATCTGTAGTGGGATTAATAATTTCGCCTCCAATATAAGTCGACTTCTGAAGGTTATCTGAGGTGTGACCACAGCCCTGAAACAAAACTATCAGCAACAGCAAAAGCAGTGCTGACGTGGCACGGGACAGTCTATTTAATCCTAATCTGTTCAAAGGTCTGGAGGGCCAAAATTTATGGGGAAACAAATGTAGATTTGACGGGCTCACAACAATGTTAACTCATCGTTAAATAGGGAATTATAAAAGTTAATCTTTTATGTAATGAGCTTAATTAGCTACTTTTGCAAAAATTTAGAGTAGACTATATGTTATCAGTTTCAAATCTTTCTGTACAGTTCGGGAAAAGAATATTATTCGATGAAGTAAATACCACCTTTACCCAGGGTAACTGTTATGGAGTAATTGGCGCCAATGGCGCCGGAAAATCAACCTTTTTAAAGATCCTAAGCGGTCAATCGGAACCTACTTCGGGGCACGTACATCTTGAGCCCGGAAAAAGAATGTCGGTTCTGGAGCAAAATCACAACCTCTATAATGAGCATCCTGTTCTGGAAACTGTGATCATGGGAAACAAGCCGCTTTACAAGATCAAAAAAGAAATGGATGAGATCTACGCCAAAGAAGATTTCAATGATGCCGATGGCGAGCGCGTAGGAGTACTACAGGTAGAGTTTGAAGAAATGAATGGCTGGAACGCCGATAGTGAGGCTGCGGCTTTGCTTTCGAGCTTAGGGATCAAGGAGGAAAATCATTACACCCTGATGGCCGATCTTGATAACAAGCTAAAAGTGCGGGTGCTGCTTGCACAGGCGTTATTTGGGAATCCTGATGTTTTGATCATGGATGAGCCAACCAACGACCTGGATTATGAAACCATTAACTGGCTTGAAAACTTCCTTGCCAATTACGACAATACAGTGATCGTGGTTTCTCACGACCGTCACTTCCTGGATGCGGTTTGTACGCATATATCAGATATTGATTTTGGAAAGATCAATCACTACAGCGGGAACTATACTTTTTGGTATGAGTCTTCGCAATTAGCCGCCCGTCAGCGTTCACAGCAAAACAAGAAAGCTGAAGAAAAGAAAAAGGAACTGGAAGAATTCATTCGTCGTTTTAGTGCTAACGTGGCTAAATCGAAACAGGCGACTTCCCGTAAGAAGATGATCGCCAAATTGAACATTGATGACATCAAGCCTTCCAGCCGCAGGTACCCTGCCATTATCTTTGAGAGAGAAAGAGAAGCTGGAGATCAGATCCTGAATGTGGAAGGGCTTGCAGCTTCGATCGAAGGAGAAACGCTTTTCAAAGATGTAGACATCAACCTTGCAAAGGGTGACAAGGTTGTGATTTATTCTAAAGATTCCAGGGCCACAACTGCTTTCTATGAGATCTTAAATGAAAAGCAAAAGCCGCTTGCAGGTAAATTCAACTGGGGCGTTACCACCAACCAGTCTTACCTGCCACTGGACAATTCTGAATATTTTGATAATGATCTTACACTGGTTGACTGGTTGCGTCAATGGGCTAAAACTGAAGAAGAGAGGGAAGAGGTTTATATACGTGGTTTCCTTGGGAAAATGATCTTTAGCGGGGAGGAAGCCTTAAAGACTTCTCGTGTTCTTTCTGGAGGAGAAAAGGTGCGCTGCATGCTGAGTCGTATGATGATGATGCGGGCAAATGTGCTGATGCTCGATGAACCTACCAACCACCTCGATCTCGAGTCTATTACTGCCTTTAATAATTCCCTGAAGAATTTTAAAGGCACGGTATTATTTACTACCCATGACCATGAATTTGCGCAGACTGTGGCAAACAGAGTGATAGAATTAACTCCAAACGGAGCGATAGACAGGTATCTCACTTTTGATGAGTATATGAGTGACAAGAAGATAAAGGAGCAGCGAGAGAAGATGTACGACCGTTCTTAGATACTAAGGAACAGATTGAAGAAAGGGTTTCAAAAATGGCATTTTTGAAACCCTTTTATATTGGAGGTTTGTTCTTATAAAACTTGTAAAGGTCAAAAGCACCAAGAATAATGAATCCCAGGGCGATAATGATCCTGAAAGTAGTGTAGGGGGCGCCATTGAAAAAACTAAAGAGCCTGTACCCACCATAGCCTAAAAAAGCAATGCCTAAAAATAGATTGAAGTAGTTCCTTCTAGGGGCAGCACTCATTTTCATTAATTCTCTTCAGGAAAAGTTTCTCTGGCAATTTTCAGCGCTTCCTCAAAATGAGAAGTCTTAGCAAACAACAATACCTGTCCCGGTAAGCCGCCTCCAAAACCTGCTCTTAAGCCGGAATCAAAGTCATTGCGCACCCTGTTAGGAATACCTTTTTCGTTCAAAAGATTCTGTAAGTGCTGCACATTGACCTCACTTCCTGTATAAACTCTTTTATATTCTTCTTCCTCGTTCATTTTGCTGTATTTGTTCTAAAATTACTTAAGATAAACCTTTTTGTGTCTCATTTAATTTCAGTTTAACATTTCAGGCGTTGTAGAATTTGCTGTTCCAGTTTCCTGAGCTAAAATTTTTTCCGAGGCTAATTCCGTAGAAAAAGGTGAGCGCCACAAAAGATTTGAAGGTGTACATAAATAAAACTATGAATTGAGAGGTCTCCTGAAATCTTTGAAAAAATATTTCCCTTACTCCAAAGGTGAGAAAGAAACTCGCAAAAAAGCTAAAAATGATGATATTTTCCAGGTTTCTTAGCGGCCATACCATCAATTTCCGCAATGGATGCATATCTGTGCCCCATTTATGGAGGAGATAATAATAACCATTTCCTATAGGCGCAAAGAGCATAGGATCGTCGGCATTTTCCAATCTAAAATATGCCGCTGGTGCCATTATCTTAAAGCCAGCCATCTCTGTCTCATGCTGCGCTTCAAGTCTGCGCACTGCTGTGAGGGCTTCTGGAGGGATCTCTCCTTTAAAATACCGGGTGCCTAAGAACCGCAGCCGGTATTGTATGCATAACTTCTGGATCTGTGAGATGTGGAAGATCCTTTCTGTTTCTAAAAGGTCAAATCGGAATATATTTTCTGTAGCCTCATCAGTTTCGCTTGCGGTTATCCGCTGAAGAACATTCGCGGAGATATTTTCTCCCTGAAGAATTAAACGCACTTCTTCGAGCAGTTCTTCCTGCTTTCTGGCTCCTCTCTGAAGCTTCTCCAGTTTTTTCTGAAGATTCACTCTTTCTATCTGCATCTCCCATTTCATTTAGCTATTAAATTTAGAGAATAACTGCAACAAGTACAAACATTTGATTTTAGCTGTTTCTTAGTTTTTCTATTGTTAAATTTAAGAGTCTTTGGTTAAAGTAATTTTAAATGTTCTTTCAGTAAATTCAAAATGCAGGGGATATCTTATCTTGAGAATAGAACATTAAAACCCTTCAAAAATGAGATCTTTTAAACACTTTTTGAGCCTTAGTATTCTTGCAGGACTTCTTGTTACCAGCTGTGGGCCAAAGGTAGATACCAATAAAAAAGTAGCGCGCAGTATGAGCAGTTATTCCAGCTATGCGTTCCTGCCAAATCAAGACACTATACAAACATCAAATTATGACAATGCCAGAGTGAACGAGGTTGTAATAGATGAGATTCGTACCTCCATGCAGGAGAAAAATTACCGACTGGACCGTAATCAACCAGATCTTCTGGTCTATTACCACCTTATGATGGATGAAGAGATGGCTGTAAATGCGAATCCTGTCTATACCAATTACAGCTATTACAGGCCAGGGTACTACGTGGGGCCCTATTACAGGAATTATGCTTACAACAACTACTTCACCATACCACGAATCGTTGGTTCCAGTGTGGAGCAAATACCTTATAAAGAGGGAACTCTGGTGATCGACCTTATAGACCGCCGAACAAACGAAATTGTTTGGCGGGGAACTGCCCAGGATGTCATTGAGCGCAATAATCTAGAGACCGAATTAAGGTCTTATGTAGACGCCATTTTTGAGAGGTTACCTAAATAAGGAAAGACCTTTCAGGAATAAGAAATTGCTATGAAAGAGAAGAGGCTGTTCGTTGGAACAGCCTCTTTTTTTTATCTGAGCTCGGCGCCCACCTGTTTTTCCAGGTTTTGCTGAAGCTTTTTCATTATTTTATCTATCTGTTTATCAGTGAGGGTTTTCTTTTCATCCTGAAGGATAAAACTAACTGCGTAGCTCTTTTTACCCTCCGGAAGATTTGCACCTTCGTAAACATCAAACAGGTTAACCTCTTTAAGCAGATCCTTCTCGGTTCGAAATGCAAGATCATAGATATCTTCAAACTTCACTCCGTTGTCCAGGAGCAAGGCAAAATCTCGTCGCACTGACTGAAATTTCGAAATCTCCCTGAATTTGTTCTGTTGACTTTTAGAGATCTCTACAAGGGCCTCCCAGTTAAAATCGGCAAACAATACTTCCTGTTCAATGTCAAATTTCTTAAGGATCTTCTTTTTGATCACCCCAAATTCCACCAATCGCGTCTTACCGGAATTAAAGGAAATTCCTTCAGAAAAAATGTCATTTTTGACAGGTGAGTTTTTTACTTCTTTGATGCCAAGTCTTTCCAGAACTGTGGTCACTATTCCCTTTAGGTAGAAGAAGTCACCAGGTTTATTGCCTCCAGTCCAGGATTCTCTGTTTCGATTTCCTGAAATGAAAACAGCCAGATGTTTATTTTCCTGTCGCCCACCAGCATACTGGTGGTAAGTCTTTCCAAATTCAAAGAATTTTAGGTCGGCTCTCTTTCGGTTAAGATTGTAAGCTACCGCTTCAAGACCTGAAAACAACAAGGATTGTCTAAGCACCGAAAGATCCTGGCTAAGTGGATTCAGCATTTTCACAGCCTGTTCTTCCTTCAGGTTATCACTCAAGCCAAAATGTGCCGGACTGGTAAGAGAATTAGCCATGGTTTCGAAGAACCCTTGTCCCACCAATTGGTTCGCGATAAGATTCTGGATCTTGTAATCTTCGAACCTGGTAGAATTTGCAATGGAGGCATTGATCTTTTCTCCAAATTCAATATTGTTATATCCATAGACGCGTAAGATCTCTTCAATAACGTCGGCCTCTCGCTTTACATCTACGCGGTATGGAGGAATGGTAAGACCCATTCCTGTTTCGGTAACATTATTCACCCTTATCTCTAAGGATGCCAGGATAGATTTTATTGTTTCCTTTGAAAGGTTTTGTCCAATCAAGGTGTTGATCTTTTCAAAAGTGAGGAAAACAGGGAAGTCTTCTGCTTTCTTCGGATAGTAATCGTCAATATCACTGCTCACGCTACCACCAGCCATCTCCTGAATAAGTAGAACCGCCCGCTTTAGTGCATACTCTGTTATACTTGGATCAATTCCCCTTTCATACCTAAAAGAAGCATCTGTATTCAAGCCATGTCTTTTGGCGGTTTTTCTAACGGTTACTGGATTGAAATAAGCACTCTCAATAAAAAGGTTTGTAGTACCCAATGTCACTCCGCTTCCAATGCCTCCAAAGACACCAGCAAGGGCCAGGGGTTTTTCTGCATCACAGATCATAAGGTCTTCTTCATGCAATTCTCTTTCTATCTCATCAAGCGTGGTGAATTTTGTTCCGGCCGCAAGGGTTTGAACAATGATCTCATTTCCTGCAATTCGGTCGGCATCAAAGGCGTGAAGAGGTTGCCCAAGTTCGTGCATCACATAATTAGTGATATCCACAACATTGTTCTTGGGAGATATTCCTATTGCCTTTAGCCTGTTTTGCAACCATTTTGGGGATTCAGCTATTTCAACTCCGGTTATGGTCACTCCGCAGTAGCGAGGTACCAGATCGGGATTCTTTATTTTTACGGGAATTCTTTTGCTGCGGCTATCTATATGGAAGCTGCTTACCGAGGGAGTGATCAATTCCTGTGTTTCTCCCTGTTGTTGAAGGCCAGCTTTTAGATCTCTTGCAACTCCCCAGTGACTCATGGCATCGGCGCGGTTTGGGGTTAAGCCGATTTCAAAAACGTGGTCATCTTCAATTTCAAAAAGATCGGCTGCAGGGGTGCCGGGAGTAATACTGCTGTCAAGGATCATGATCCCATCATGGCTTTGCCCAAGTCCAAGTTCATCTTCAGCACAGATCATTCCGTGGCTGCTTTCTCCCCGAATCTTACTTTTCTTGATCTCCCAGGCTTCACCTTTGTCATCATATAGTGTAGTTCCCACAGTGGCGACCGGTACTTTTTGTCCTGCCGCAACATTAGGTGCTCCACAAACTATCTGTACAGGTTCTCCATTTCCGAGGTTAACTGTGGTAACCTTAAGACGATCTGCATTTGGGTGCTGCTCGCAGGTGAGTACCTCTCCAACGATAATACCACGGAGGCTGCCTTTTACACTTTGAAATTCCTGAATGCCTTCTACTTCGAGCCCTAGATCGGTAAGTAATTCTCCTGTTTCTTCAGGAGTGCGGTTAACTTTGATAAATAGTCTGAGCCAGTTATATGAAATCTTCATTGAATAATTTTTTCCAGGTGCAAAGATAGCATTACGAATGATTTTGACATAATAAAAAAAGGAAGGAGAAAATGTGCTCCTTCCTTTAATTTTACTAGTAAAACAGCGCTATTTAGTCATGTTCATAGCGTAGACTCGCTGCCATTCGTTGTTGTCATTTTGCTCCAGGATCACCCAATCCATTTTGCTGTCAGAAACTTTTTTGATTTCATGCTTTAACTGCATTTCTTCTCCATCACCAGTGGTAAAGGAATCCATGAATTCGAATTGATTATCCCCGATGGTTTTCATTTTCATTCTGGAAACCTCTATGCCTCTTAACCTGTCGGAATGGAAATACGCTACATCAAATTCATCGTCAAGCGCATCATAGGTGATGATCCTTATACCATCTGGCTCATTTTGCTCATTAAAATGATGAATGAAAATTGAGTTGGTATCTTCATCGAACTGTATCTTATCCTTGATCTTCATCTTAATGGTTTCTTTCCCGTCCTGATAGGCGGTTGCATCAATATTCCAGTCACCTAGCAGGAAGTCCATTTGTTTATGCTTCCTGTCAAGCTTTGCCAGTTTGCTTGTCGTGTTGGGATAGAGCGTCTTTTTCTCCCATTCATCCTGTGAATTCTTGGAAAGGGCGGCCGATTTTTGGAAGTACTCTTTAGCTTCCTTTTCATTTCCTTTCTCCACGAGATAATCTCCATAAGAATCATAAGGGTTGGCTGCTTGTGGATACTCCTCCATGTTAAGCTTGAAGATCTTTCCGGCGGCATCGAGGTCTTTATCCTCATTCATAATTCTGTAGGCTACAAGATTAAGTTCGGCCTGTGTAAGTTCATGTGCAGCATTCTTCTTGTGTTGCCGGTACTTTGAAATGGCCTGATCCACCCCGTTGGATTTATACTCCTTGTAAATTTCCTCCTGTATAGAGGTTGATGTCTTTTCTTGTGCAAATCCGTCGAATGCGAAAATGATAAGCAACAAAAAGCTAAATTTCATAAACACCCCATGCTTTCTCATAACTAACCTATTTTTAACTTATTATCTAATAAATTTACTCTTTTTTAAGATAAAATATAAAGGGCTGGAGCTTTTGAATGAAAATAGGGGGAAAACCCTTAAATAAAAAAGGCCCCTGTACAGGGGCCTAATCTTTACTTCTTTATATCTATTTTTTATGCTTCTGAATCATCCTCACATGGCGATGATTCATTATAATTCACAAGAATTTCTTTTAAAGTTTTAGCTAATTGTTTTTGTTCGGGAGTGAACTCACCTAATAAAATATCCATATTCCCAATGAGTGAATCAGCTTCTGAAATTGTATATTCTATGTCCACGTTTCCTGCTCCGTTTGCAACATTTAATTTTGCTGCAATAAGATGTTGAGAAAAATTGATTAAGCTATGTCCTACATTATTAGACGCGTCCATTATATTGTTCAATTCTTCCCGGTTATAATCCCGGTCACCTAACGTTAACTTCATTACAGGCCATACGTCATTTTGTCCTCCAGGATTATCATTGGAATGGTTCTTCCAATATCCTTTTCCAAAAGTACAAGGCGTGGAACAGGTATCAAGTTGTAACTCGTATAAAAAATAATTAGCATTTCCCCAATGTAGATCTCCACCCCAGGAATGTCCACCGGCATTAACAAAAACAAATATTTCCTTTATATCACCTACAGGAAGAGTGTAGATGCCATTAGAAAAAGAATCTTCAGTAATAGGTAATTCTGGTGCGACATTTGAATTTGCACCATTAATTTTCGGGAAATCGTTTTCATCAGTATAGATACCTAAATTAATGTCTCCAACGTCTTCTCCCTCTACTTTAAAAATTATGTTATTACAGTCATTGGAAACAAAAACCTTTCCTTTTATCTGATCTTTAGTCGGATCATTGGAATGATATTTTATAAGGTCAAAAGATGTTGTTGCAAATCCAGGATTTTCTAATCCTTCATAGACAACTGTTGCAACAACTTTGTTCTTCCCTGCCACAGATGCATCTAAAGAATTTAGTTCATAATTTTCTACAGGCTCTGCGGTACAAGCTGCAAGACCTGCAGCTACAAATAGTAAATAGATTTTTTTCATAAGTGATTGGTAGTTTAGGTTAATTTGATCACGAATCTAAACTAAAATCACGTCCCTAAATTACTGGGCGTCAGGTATTCGATGAGAATGTAAGAAAAATCGACGTGTGGGAATTAACTGATATAATTCCAGATGTTTTTCTCCTTAACCAGCTGAGAATAAGTGAATTTCACAACCCTGTTCTTTTCCAGCCCGAGATTGGGATCCTCCTTAAGCAGTTGTAGGGCATAATATCGGGCCGTTTTGAGAGTATCATTGTCCTTGACAATATCTGCTATCTTAAGATTCAGGATCCCGCTTTGCTGCGTACCCATAAGATCTCCCGGACCACGGAGTTTTAGATCGACCTCTGCTATCTCAAAGCCGTCGGCAGTACGCACCATGGTCTCCAGGCGGGTCTTGCTGTCATTGGAAAGTTTGTGACCCGTCATAAGAATGCAATAGCTCTGTTCGGCACCTCGCCCCACCCGGCCACGTAATTGGTGCAATTGAGATAATCCAAACCGCTCTGCACTTTCAATGATCATTACACTGGCATTAGGCACATTCACGCCAACTTCGATCACTGTAGTAGCTACCATGATCTGGGTTTCTCCTTTCACAAACCTGTCCATCTCATAATCCTTATCGGCCGGTTTCATCTGTCCGTGAACGATGGAAATCTGAAATTCAGGCGTGGGAAATTCCCGGGCGATGCTCTCATAGCCATCCATAAGATCCTTATAATCGAGCGCCTCAGATTCCTGGATGAGCGGATAAACAATATACACCTGTCTGCCTTTTTTGATTTCATCTCTAATGAAGCGAAATACCTTGAGCCTGTTGCTGTCGTACCTGTGCACCGTTCTGATCTCCTTCCTACCCGGAGGTAGCTCATCGATCACCGAAACGTCCAAATCTCCATATAAGCTCATGGCTAAGGTTCTTGGAATAGGAGTTGCCGTCATCACAAGCACATGTGGTGGCAAATGATTCTTTTTCCACAGGCGGGCACGTTGGGCAACTCCAAATCTGTGCTGCTCATCAATAATGGCCAAGCCTAAATTCTGAAATTTTACTTTTTCCTCGAGAAGAGCATGAGTACCTATAAGGAGATTGAGTTCTCCATTCTCCAGGGCCGCATGGATCTCTTTTCTTTCTGAAGTTCTTGTAGAACCTGTCAATAGCCGAACGCTGATTCCCAGCTCGCCCACTAACTCCGAAATTCCGTTGAAATGCTGAATTGCCAGAATTTCTGTAGGAGCCATAATACAAGCCTGGAATCCGTTGTCCAGCGCAAGTAAAACGCTCATGAGTGCCACAATAGTCTTCCCAGATCCTACGTCTCCTTGCAGCAGTCGGTTCATTTGTGCCCCGCTACCCAGGTCCTGCCGTATTTCTTTTATTACCCTCTTTTGTGCACTGGTCAGCTCGAATGGAAGATGATTTTCGTAGAAATCGCTGAAGTAGGTGCCAACCTCCTCAAAGGGAAATCCTTTGATCTTCTTTTTTCTAATAAGATTCTTCATCAACAGCTGCAGCTGGATGTAAAAAAGCTCCTCAAATTTTAACCTGAATTCAGCTTTTGCCAATAGCTCCTGGTCCTTAGGAAAATGAGCATTGAACAGGGCCTCGGCTTTGGGAAGCAAATGGAGTTCCTGCCTTAGCTCCTCGGGCAGCGGATCTATGAATTTCCCTCCGCTTTCAACAAAAAGCTGTTGTATACAGCGGCTTATTACGCGGTTGGTAATACCTGTTTTTCCTAATTTTTCGGTCGATGGATAAACCGGTTGCATCGCCGTTCGAAGGTTCTTTTTATAATCTTCAAGAAGTTCCATCTCGGGATGCGGCATACTGAAGAGTCCGTTGAACCAGCTGGTTTTGCCAAAGATCACGTAAGGCGTATTGAGTTTAAGATTTTCTCTTATCCACTTTTGCCCTCGAAACCAAACGAGTTCCATTTTTCCGGTGTCATCAATAAAATCGGCCACCAGCCGTTTGCCTTTCTTTTGCTCGACAGTTCGCAGGTGCACAATTTTTCCTATTACCTGAACATCTGAGGAGTTTTTCTCCAGCTGAGAGATCTTGTAGAATCGGGTTTTATCTAGGTAACGGTTGGGAAAAAAGTTGAGCAGGTCTCCATAAGTATGAACTCCAATTTCCTTCCGAAGAATATCTGCTCTCTGGGGGCCAATGCCTTTGAGGTAATCAATGGGAGTTTGCAGCAGATTGGGATTCATGGAAACGAAGATAAAAAAAAGCCTTTTAGGAAGGTAAGTTTTTAAATCTTTGGTGCAGGAGGCTTATATTTGAAGAATGAAAGGCCTCGTATTTTTATCATTTTTGGCACTTTATAGTTTGGGAGGAGTGGCTCAGCAAAGATCGGCGATAGATTTTACTCACCTTAAAGCAGTAGTCAATATTGAGCCTTCAAAAAAGGCAGTTTCAGGAGATCTTAGTTTTTCTTTCGATGTTGTAAGCCCTACAGATTCCCTCGGAATTGATGCTCGTAAAATGGAATTTTCTGAAGTACTTCTTAACGGAAGAAAGGTCGATTACCAAACCAATGGCAGCAAATTCTGGATAAAACAGCATTTCGATCCTGCAAAGAATCAGGAATTGCAGTTCCATTACAAAGCGAAACCCAGCCAGGCTATGTATTTCGTGGAAGTAAGGAAAGGGGAGCAGGAGCAGGAATACCAGGTGTGGACCCAGGGCCAGGGGAAATATACTTCTCACTGGTTACCAAGTTTTGATGACCCTACAGAAAAACTGGAATTTGATCTAAGTTTTGTATATCCACATAACAAGACAGTAATTGCCAATGGTGTTCTCAAGGAGCAGGTGGAGATCAATGATTCTCTCGCTCGTTGGGACTTTGATATGAATAGCCCAATGAGCAGCTACCTCGTCGCCGTGGCTGCCGGAGATTATGAGAAGGTGGTTAGATCTTCCAAAAATGACATTCCCATCGAACTTTATTATCCAACCGGAAAGAAGAACAGGGTGGAGCCAACTTACAGATTTACAGAATTTCTACTTGACTTTTTCGAGAAGGAGACTGGCATTCCCTATCCGTGGGAAGTTTACAAGCAAATTCCCGTGCAGGATTTTCTTTATGCAGGAATGGAGAACACCGCGGCTACGATCTTTTCAGATATTTATCTCATTGATAGTATTGGTTACCATGATCAGAATTACGTCAATGTCAATGCGCACGAACTTGCGCACCAGTGGTTCGGTAATTTAGTCACCGCTGCAACTCATGATGACCACTGGCTTCAGGAAGGTTTTGCTACCTACTTTGCCTTACTTGCCGAAAAGGAGATCTTTGGAGAAGATTATTTCTACCGGAAACTTTTCAAAACCGCCGAAGAACTTAAGCAACTCAGTGATGCCGGAAAAGGTGAGGCAGTTGCTATGCGCAATGGCAGTTCTCTAACTTATTACCAAAAAGGAGCCTGGGCTTTGCACATTCTTAATGAGCTCGTGGGGCAGGAGGCTTTCCACGAGGGAATAAGGAACTTCCTGAATAAGTATGAATTTTCTTCAGCAACAACCATCAATTTCTTAGCCGAAATGGAGGCAGCCAGCGGCTTGGATCTTTCAGATTTTGAAAAGAATTGGTTGCGGCAGGTTGCTTTTCAGGGAACAGAGGCTTTAGAGTCTTTAAAAAGATCACCTTTTATTCAGAAGTATCTTGAACTTGCAGCAGCCAAACCTTTGCCTGTTAGTGAAAAGCGAAATTTACTGCAGGGCGCGCTTCGATTTCCGGTGAATGATTATCTGGGCCAGGAGGCTGTACTTCAATTAGCGTTAGAAGATCCCAATGAAGTTGCAGATCTTTATAAAAAAGCCTTCGCAAGTGGCAACCTTTATACGCGCCAGGCTATTGCCTTTTCTTTGCAGAATGTTCCCTTAAGCTTAAAGACAGCCTATGAATCTTTGCTGAATGATGACTCCTATCTTACAATGGAAATGGCCCTATATCATCTTTGGATGTCTTTTCCGCAGGACAGGAAAGAATATCTCGACCGGCTCGAAGGAATTAAAGGTTTGCCAGATAAAAATGTGGAAACTTTATGGCTGACACTTTCTTTAGCAACTGCTGAAGTTCCTGCGGCCTCAAAAAAGGTTTATTTCGAGCAGCTTTCAGAATTGACAGCGCCTTATCAGAAATTCCAGGTAAGGGAGAAAGCCTTTGGGTACCTTTACCAGCTGGATGCTATTAATGATGAAGTAAGAGAGCACTTAGAGGAAGCTGCTCAGCATCCAAATTATCGTTTCAGAGAATTTGCCCGCGGCTTATTAAAGACCTTGAACAATATTCCGTAGTGCGGCTCTCTATTGCGCTTACTAAATTATCACACTAACAGCGCTGAAAATAAGGTCTTAAAAATGATATTTTTGAGGGGTATTTTCTCGAAATCTTTATGAACAAAAGGAAATTTCGAAAGAGTTATGTTACCAGAGGGTTTTTACTTCCTTTTTGATGTAGGCCAGCCCGGTCTCACTGGGAGGTTGCTGGTCGATGAGAGAATTCAAAATATGATGCCGTAAATCTACAGCTGTTTCGATTTCATCTTTGGCTTCGGTCTTTCTAATGTTGTTGATGGTTGCATTTTTTGAAGCCTTGATCACATTCCAGCATTCATCTGAAATATAGATCTGCTGCGCTAGATTGTGTTCATATTCCTGCTCAATGGTTTTAATAAGGAGATTGGAATAATCCTCTTTTTTGTTTTTAACAGGTTTTATCCGTACCAGGAGATTACCAGGCGCAATGCGTTCCAGGAACAGCGCCATTCGTTCATATGCCTGGAGTCTTACAGGTAAAGCTTGTTTCTGGGTTTCCCTGTGGAGCAGAAATCGCCGCCGTCTTTCTTCATTGCGGATATGGAGATTGAAAAAATAAAAGGCAATAACGCCTACAACTACCGCAGGTAAGAGATAGAAAAGTACCTGCCAAATAGAATCTTCTGTCATATGTTAATTATTGTTCTGAGACCGAGGTATCTTCAGTTTCCACTTCTTTTACATCGGTTTCTTCTCCTTTTCTGTATGAGCCCCCTAAGTTAGGACATCCTGCCAAAGTAGCAACAGAATCAAAAGGAACTTTTGTTTTGTTGTACATGAAGGTTTGGGCAAGAGTTTTTGCAATGAAACGATCTCCAAGATTGATCTCTACATCATCCATTGTGAACTGGCATGGATGTTCATAACCACAGGCGTGGGTGATCTCCAGCAGTTCCTTTTTAAAATTTGTAAAATAATAATTCACCCTCTCCGATTTGTTTTTAACGTTGATCCCAGCCTGTAACCATCGGTTTTGAGTGGCAACCCCGGTGGGGCAGGTGTTGGTATGACAGGATTGAGCCTGGATACAGCCTATGCTTAGCATTGCTTCCCTGGCCACACTTATGCAATCTGCTCCCATGGCAAAAGCCATTGCTGCTTTTGCAGGGAAACCCAGCTTGGCACTTCCTATGAACACGATCCTGTTGGTAAGTTCCCTTGCCTGGAAAACTTTGTAAACATCTGTAAATCCATAGGTCCATGGTAAAGCCACATGATCTGCAAAACTTGGAGGGGCAGCTCCTGTTCCTCCTTCGCCACCATCTATTGACAGGAAGTCGGGCCCTCTGTTAGTTTCTGCCATGATGGAAGCTAATTCCTCCCACTCGTCAAGCTTTCCAATGGCTGCTTTTAAACCTACAGGTAAACCTGTTTGCTCTGCTATTTCTTCAATGAAATCCACCAGCTCCTGCATATTACTGAAGGTGCTGTGAGAAGGAGGGGAAAGCACGTCTTTACCTATAGGCACATGTCTTATTTCAGAAATTTCTTTGGTGATCTTTGATGCCGGAAGTACTCCGCCTTTTCCAGGTTTTGCACCTTGTGACAATTTGATCTCAATTGCTCTAATTTCCCGATTTTCCTCTACGAGCTTTACCAGCCTTTCCATTGAAAAGGAACCATCTGGATTTCGAACCCCAAAATAGCCGGTTCCAATCTGAAAAACGACATCTGCTCCTTTTTTATGATAGGGTGAAAGTCCGCCCTCCCCAGTGTTATGGAAGGCGTAAGCTTTTTTGCAGCCTATGTTAAGAGCTTCGATCGCTCTGGCCGAGAGCGACCCAAAACTCATTGCAGAAACATTGATCACAGAGGCTGGCCTGTAGGGGCGTTTCCTTTTATGGAATTCACCCATGACCTTTGCACAAGCCAGAAAATACGGGTCTTCACGATTGATGTGATCTTTGGGCATGGTAAAGGGAATTACCGCATTATTGATGAATACATAGTTCACCTCATAAATATCCTGGTCTGTACCAAAGCCTTCATAATTATTTTCATTCTTTGAAGAGGCATAGACCCATCCACGTTCTATGCGGTTAAAAGGCAACTCTTCTCTGTTTCCTGCAACGATGTACTGCCGAAGTTCGGGGCCAATGCTTTCCAGCATATATCTAAAGTGCCCTACTAGAGGAAAATTGTGGAGGATCGTATGTTTCTTGTTAATAAAGATATCATAGATAACGATCAAAAGCAGTACCCCCAGCAACCACATCCACCATGACATTTCTGCGAAAAATTCCATAACAGGCTCCATAAATTTAATTTTTGAGTACAAAAGCAGAAGTTACTTTATACTGCTGCTCTTTCAAAATTATTCCCTTTAAAATAATATTAATTAAGTCTTTCTCCTTTTCAAATTGAGGCAAAAAGATATGGCTCCTGCGTTCAGTTTTTGCCTCATTTTAGTTATTTTCACCCCTTAAAAGGAATTTTATATTGGAATCTTATTTAGCAGAACTTAATGACGCGCAGAGGGCTCCAGTGCTGCAAAAGGACGGAGCTATGATCGTAATTGCCGGTGCAGGGTCGGGGAAGACTCGCGTGCTCACCTACAGGATCGCTTACCTAATGAGCCAGGGTGTAGATGCTTTTAATATTCTGGCACTCACCTTTACGAACAAGGCAGCCCGAGAAATGAAAACTCGTATCGCCAGGATCGTTGGGAACAGTGAGGCAAAGAACTTGTGGATGGGGACCTTTCACTCCATTTTTGCTAAAATGCTGCGCTTTGAAGCAGATAAGCTCGGTTATCCTTCCAACTTTACTATCTAT
Source organism: Salinimicrobium oceani (assembly GCF_012037645.1). Classification (NCBI taxonomy): domain Bacteria; kingdom Pseudomonadati; phylum Bacteroidota; class Flavobacteriia; order Flavobacteriales; family Flavobacteriaceae; genus Salinimicrobium; species Salinimicrobium oceani. The sequence goes on along the minus strand of NZ_JAAVJR010000001.1, from coordinate 147,322 downwards.
GATACTCAGGATTCCCAACGGCTAATCTCGGCGATCATTAAAGAGATGGGACTTGATAAGGATGTATATAAATACAAGCAGGTTTATTCCAGGATCTCATCTTATAAGAACAGCCTCATCACCGTAAAGGCTTACTTCCAGAACCCTGAACTTATGGAAGCTGATGCTATGTCTAAAAAGCCGAGGCTGGGGGAGATCTATAAAGAATATGTGGATCGCTGTTTTAAAGCTGGGGCAATGGATTTTGATGACCTGCTGCTAAAGACCAATGAGCTCCTGAATCGCTTTCCAGATGTACTTCAGAAATATCAGAATCGCTTCAGGTATATTTTGGTTGATGAGTACCAGGATACCAACCATTCCCAGTACCTTATAGTAAAGGCACTGTCAGATAAATTTCAGAATATATGTGTTGTGGGAGATGATGCGCAGAGCATCTACGCCTTCCGCGGTGCGAACATCAACAATATCCTCAACTTTCAGAAGGATTACGATGATGTACAGATGTATCGCCTGGAACAGAATTACCGGTCTACTAAAAACATAGTCGAGGCGGCAAACTCCATTATTGAAAAAAATAAGACCCGTCTTGACAAAGTAGTGTGGACCGCAAATGATGAAGGCCCTAAAATTGTTGTGAATCGATTGCTGACAGACGGGGAGGAGGGGCGATTCGTTGCCAGTTCCATTTTTGAAAATAAAATGGAAAAACAGATGAAAAATGGGGAATTTGCCATTCTTTATCGCACCAACGCCCAGAGTAGGGCGATGGAAGATGCCTTGAGGAAAAAAGACATTCCTTACCGAATCTACGGCGGACTTTCCTTTTACCAGCGAAAGGAGATCAAAGATGTTCTTTCATATCTAAGATTGCTGATCAATCCAAAGGATGAGGAGGCATTAAAACGGGTGATCAATTACCCTGCCCGTGGGATTGGACAAACTACTATTGATCGATTAACAATAGCCGCAAATCATTATAAAAGATCCATTTTTGAGATCATCGAGAACCTGGATAAGATCGATCTAAAGATCAATAAAGGCACGAAGAACAAACTGGAGAATTTTGCGAACATGATCAAAAGTTTCCAGATCATGAACGAAACGGCAGATGCTTTTACAATAGCCGAAACTGTTGCCAAAAAAACAGGTCTTCTTCAGGAGCTTAAAAAAGACGGTACCCCAGAGGGTATTGCGCGTATAGAGAATATCGAAGAATTGCTCAACGGGATTAGAGACTTTGTAGAAGGACAAAAGGAATTAGCCGATGCTACAGGTTCTCTAACCGAATTCCTTGAAGATGTTGCTTTAGCAACAGATATGGATAAGGAAACGGGAGATGAAGATCACGTTGCTCTAATGACCATTCACCTTGCAAAAGGTCTGGAATTTCCTTACGTGTACATTGTGGGTATGGAGGAAGATCTTTTTCCATCTGCCATGAGTATGAATACCCGCTCTGAACTCGAAGAAGAAAGGCGGTTGTTCTATGTAGCCCTCACCCGGGCCGAAAAGCAGGCATTTCTTACCTATACGCAGTCTCGTTATCGCTGGGGAAAACTGGTAGATGCCGAACCCAGTAGGTTCATAGAGGAAATAGAAGAGAAATATCTTGACTTCATGATTCCGCAGGACGATTACAAATACAAACCCCTTATCGATACCGACATTTTTGGAGAGGTAGATAAAAGCAAGTTCAGGCAATCCAAGCCGGTAAACGGTACGCCGCCGCCCTCTCATAAACCAACAGATGAGCAGTTGCAAAAGTTAAGAAAACTGAGGCCTGCAACCGCTGCTGCAACCTCTGTACCGCCCGGGCCCGCAGTTAAACTGGAAACTGGAGATGAGGTGGAACACATGAGATTCGGAAAGGGTAAAGTTCTTAGCATAGAGGGAGTGGGCCAGGATAAGAAAGCCGAGATCAATTTTGAAAATGGAGGGCTGAAGAAATTGCTGCTGAAGTTCGCCAAGTTAAAAGTTCTTTCCTGAGGTTAAGTATTTGTTATTCTTTGTGTTAGGCTACTTCCTCTTTTTTAGTTTTAAGGAAAAAAGATGATTAGAGAAGGAACAAATGTGCAATGGAAATGGGGGAAAGGCCTTGGAAAAGGCAAAGTAAAGAACACCTTTGATCATGAAGTGACCACTACCATTAAGGGCACAAAGGTTACGCGAAAAGGGAAACCTGGGAACAAAGCCCTGTTCATACAGCAGGAAAATGGGAACGAAGTACTCAAACTGGAAAGTGAAGTAGAGCGGATCGATTAATTTTTTCTGAAATTATTGTTAGAAGGCACCGGAATTTTGTAATTTTTGGTGCATTTAAATCAATCACATTATGGCAGAACTTATCAGGATCTATGAGGAAAACCCAAATCCCAAAGAAATAAAACGTGTAGTTGACGCCCTGCGAGATGGTGCCTTGATCATTTATCCTACAGATACTATTTACGGGCTGGGTTGTGATATCACCAATACCGCAGCTCTTGAAAAAATAGCTCAGATTCGCGGCGTGAAACTTGAAAAAGCAAATTTCTCCTTTATCTGTGAGAACCTGAGTAATCTTTCAGACTACGTAAGACAGATCGATACACAAACCTTTAGAATTCTAAAAAGGAATCTTCCTGGGCCATATACTTTCATACTGCCTGGAAACAACAATCTGCCAGCAGTCTTTAGAAAAAAGAAAACTGTAGGCATAAGAGTTCCCGATAATAATATTTGTCGTGCACTGGTGGCAGGCCTTGGGAATCCAATTATCTCGACCTCCATTCGAGATGATGATGAGGTGCTGGAATATACCACAGATCCAGAATTGATCCTGGAGAAGTGGGATAAGCTTGTGGATTTCGTAATTGACGGTGGTTACGGCGATAATATTCCTTCAACAGTAATTGATCTCACCACTCCTGAACCAGAGGTGATAAGAGAGGGGAAAGGCAGCATCGAGATCCTATAGCGAACTCACGGTTTGAGGCAGGACCTGTTTTACAAAGATCTCATGAAGTTCTTCTGCCTTTAGGATATGACCTTTTTTACTTGCAGCTTCTGCTAATAAGTAACCTTCAAAAGTGGCTTTTCTACGTTGCAGTGGAGTGCCATGATGCTGTTCAAAATTAAAAGAACAATCTCCTGACTGGTAGAAGAGTTCGAAGAACTGCTCTACGTTTTTCCAATTAAAAGTCGCTCCTCTTTTATGAGTTAGATAGTATCCAGAAAAGAAATCGGCTTCGAGTTCCACTGCCCTGGTTTCTTCTGCGGTAGAGCTAAAGGTGCCGGCCGGGTACCAGCTTGCAAAATGATCAAACTGCACCTGGTGCGCCCATTCATGAGAAAGGATTCCCGACCAAACGATCGATTCCTCGAGTCCCGTTTCAGAAAACATTTGTATAAGGCCATCCCCCAGGATAATCTCGTTATCGGGGCGTGCAACGCCGTCGGCAGCAAAGAAAGGAGAATCGGGTAGCACTGGTGAAAGTTTGTTTCTTTCCAGTATTTCATCGACCATTGGATATACGTCTTCCTTAGATTCGAGATCCTGCATAGAATACCAGATGATCTCAGATAATTTCTCCCGGTGATCAAGAGTTTCATTGTGCTGACCCAGCACCCTTATCTGGTTGTGCATATTCCAGAACCTTTCCAGTGATCGCCTGGTTCTTTCAACATGTTTGGTATATTCCCCGTTTCTGCCAAAATAATCGGTTCCTATTCCAAGTCGCACTGCATTTTGCTGCAGGAATAAGTAATGATCCATACTGGCTACTGCAAGTTCATCTGAAGCCAGGGCAGAGAAATGTCTCCAAACCACTTCCGTGAACTCTGTTGCGCCACATTCTGTTGGCGACACCGCTTCCAGAATATGATCTCTAAGATTTTCTGTCTTTGGTGCTTTCGGAATGTTTGATTTTCCCTGGTCTTTGTTGCTTTTTTCCAGAAGAGAGTTCAGGACTTTGCTTTCGGGAGTTTCAATATTTACGTTTTCTGGTTCACAAGAGGCTAAAAAAGCCAGGGAAACCACTAGAAGGATTTTTCTAACAGGCACATGTAACATTGCAGGTATGATTTTAGGTTCGGGTAGGGGTCGTAAAAATAACCCAAAGCCTTCTTAATGTTTCGTAATTAACTGAATATTAACATGTTAAAGTTGTAGGAAATTTTGAAGGAAACGGTCTGAAACAAAAAAAGCCCGGCATTGGCCGGGCTTTGATCTTGTAAGAGAAATGCTTACTTAGCAGTCTGCATACCTTCTTCAATAAGGTTGTAGAACTGGTCAAGTTTAGGAAGGATCACGATACGTGTTCTTCTGTTTTGAGCTCTTCCTTCAGCAGTGTCGTTAGATGCAACTGGTACATAGTAGCTTCTACCTGCAGCAGTCATTCTTTGTGGCTCAACTCCATGGTCTTCCTGAAGTACGCGAACTACAGATGTAGCTCTCTTCACAGATAGATCCCAGTTGTCCTGAAGCACTGCATTTCTAATTGGCTGGTCGTCTGTATGACCTTCAACCATAAACTCTATGTTCGGTCTGTTCTTTACAACTGTAGCAACTTTACCAAGAACTTCCTTAGCACGTTGAGTTACATTGTATTTTCCGCTTTCGAATAAAAGTTTATCAGAAATAGAAACATATACCACACCTTTTTCTACGTTGATCTGGATATCTTCATCATTGATATTTCCAAGAGCACCTTTAAGACTGGTTACTAAAGCTAAAGTAACAGAGTCTTTCTTAGTGATAGCATCTTGCATACGCTGGATCTTCATATCTTTTTCTTTGATACTTTCCAGAGAACGCTCAAGGTTTTCAGCTTCTTTCTTAGATAAAGTAGCAAGATCACCTACGTTGTTCAATAACGCTGTATTTTGATTGCTTAATTGGCTAATTTGCTGGTTTAATCTTTCTTTTTCATCGAGACACGAGTTAAGCTTCACTGTAGCAGTGTTGAGCTTATCTTGAGTTTCTTTTTGTTGAGCTTCCAACTCGGCATATTTCTTCTGAGATACACAGGAAGAAAAAAGGAGAGCGGCAGTGGCCGATAAAAGCATGAATTTTTTCATAATTCCTAATTGTTGTGATTAAATGTTAAACGTGTCAAAAATACAAAATCTGAGTTCTCTGCGAAATTTTATTACACCTAATTAAGGGAAATTAGAGCTTTGTAAACTTCTTATTCCCTTTCAGGTAATATGCCCCTACAACGGTAAATTCGGTGTAATATTTTTCTTTATTCTGAATTTTTAGCCTTTTTTGCCACATTTTTCTTAAATTCTTGTAGAAGTCAAAATGCGCTTTTAGGATCGCCAGGGTATGAGAAGGCTGGAGGAGCAGGAGCAGCCGCATCCCTGCGACCCCATCAAGAAGAAGTCTTAAAATGATTTTTTGAGGTAATCCTTTCTTTGGAGCATTCTTCACAAGTGTAAAAAGGCTGTTCCTGAAATTCAAAAATGTCTTCTTTGGATGCATATTATTAAGAGTGCCCCCTCCAAGATGGTAAACAACCGAGTTACCAGCTGCCATTACTTTCCTATTGCGATTAAAGAGTCTCCAGCACAGGTCTATCTCTTCCTGGTGTGCGAAGAAATCTTCATCGAAGCCTCCCGCATCAAAAAAATCCTTTCGCCTAATGCCCATGCAGGCACCAGTGGCCCAGAATACCTGCGTCGTATCGTCATATTGGTGCTCATCTCTTTCAAGGGTGTCAAATATGCGTCCCCGACAATAAGGATAGCCAAGGGCATCAATAAATCCACCGGCAGCACCGGCATATTCAAAATGTGTCCGCTTTCTAAAGTCGAGGATCTTTGGCTGTACAGCGGCAACATCGTCATTTTGATCAAAGATCTCGATCAAAGGCTCTAACCAGCCAGGTGTCACTTCCACATCACTATTGAGCAGCACAAAGATTTCCTCCTTGACATGCTCGAGTGCGTCATTGTATCCTTTTGCAAATCCACCATTGAATTTATTCTGAATGAGCCTTACCTGCGGAAAATTTTTCTTTAAGAAACCAATGGAATCATCAGATGATGCATTATCGGCTACATAGATTTCAGCTTCTGGAGAATGCTTTACAACTGAAGGTAGGAATTGCTTTAGCAGGGATTTTCCATTCCAGTTCAATATGACGACGGCGACTTTCACTGCTGCAAATTAAGTTAAAATCCAGCAACCTTCAGAAGTTAAAAAAAAGAGAGGTGCCAAAAATGACATTTTTCAAACCCATTCCGGCAGGTCGGGCAGGAAGTCATAGCGTTCATTTTCATAGTCCAGCCGACAAAAATAATGCTGCAGCCCGTTGGTCACCATAAGATATTTTGACTGGAGCGCCAGGTTATATCGGGCAATCTGATCAAAAGTTTCCTGAGTAATAGGAACAGAAGCGGCCTTACATTCTACCACCAGGTGAATACCGCCATCGGGTTGATATGCGATAATATCATATCTTTTTACAAGATCATGGATCTTTAACTGCTTTTCAACATTCAGCAAACTTTTGGGGAATCTCTTTTCCTGCAAAAGAAATTGGACCACGTGCTGCCTTACCCATTCTTCGGGAGTAAGGAGAATAAATTTTTTCCGAAGCTCGTCAAAAACAGCTATTTTATTTTCGCTATTTTTGAGCCTGAATGAGTACTGGGGAAAGTTAAGCGTATGCATGCCCAAAAATAGAGTTTTCAGAATAAAATTCTGCACTGTACCTTCAGAAAACCACCAATAAATGGATGATGTAAAAAGTATTGTGACTGCCATCAAAAAAGGAGAGGTGAAGCCTATCTATTTTTTAATGGGAGAGGAGCCGTATTTTATTGATAAGATTTCAGACTACATAGAAGATCACGTGCTGCAGGAGGATGAGAAAGGTTTTAACCAGATGGTGCTTTATGGCCGAGATGTTTCTATAGATGATATTATAGGAAACGCTAAGCGCTTTCCCATGATGGCCGAGAGGCAGGTGATCATAGTAAAGGAAGCACAGGATCTCTCCAGAACCATTGAGCAGCTTACTAGTTATGCCGAGAATCCGCAGCCAACAACAGTGCTGGTGATCAATTACAAGTATAAGAAACTTGACAAGCGTAAAAAATTACACAAGGCGATAGCAAAGAATGGAGTGCTTTACGACAATAAGCGGCTCTATGATAACCAGGTGGTAGACTGGATTCAAAAGGAAATGCACAGCAGGGGTTACCAAATTGCTCCAAAAGCTGCCCAAATGCTGCTTGAGTTCCTGGGAAATGAACTGGGAAAAATTGACAATGAGCTTCAGAAATTACAGCTTATTGCGCCTAAAGGAACAACTATTACCCCCGAACTTATTGAGGAAAACATTGGGATAAGCAAAGATTTTAACAACTTTGAGCTGCGCAAGGCCATAGGGATGAAGGACTCTTTAAAGGCGCACAGGATCATTAACTACTTCTCGCAAAACGAAAAAGACAATCCTATGGTAGTGACCGTTGCGTTGCTCTTCAGCTTTTTCTCGCAGTTGCAACAGTATCACGCCCTGTCCGATCAATCTAAAGGAAATGTAGCCAAAGTTTTAAAGATCAATCCTTTTTTCGTGAGCGATTATGTCACGGCAGCGAAGAATTACAATATGAAAAAGGTGAGTAGTATCATTTCCTTTCTTCGAGAGGCCGATGTAAAAGGCAAGGGCGTGGGAGCAGCAAATGTACCGCAGGGCGATCTGCTAAAAGAATTACTGGTAAAAATAATGCGATAATGGCTAATTTTAATTCCTGGTTGAGTGCCGCGAGACTGCGTACCCTTCCCCTGTCTATTTCGGGAATATTAGTGGGGAGTTCGATTGCCGTGGCACAAGAAAAGTTCAATGCTGTAATTTTTGCTCTTGCCATTGCCACGACCCTGGGCCTGCAGATCCTTTCTAACTTTGCTAATGATTATGGCGACTTTGTGAAGGGTACAGATAATGAAGACAGGGTAGGGCCACAGCGCACCTTGCAAAGCGGCTTGATTACCCGGAAAGAAATGTACTGGGGAATGGTAGGTACAGCGGTACTTACCTTTATTTTTGCAGTCCTGCTAATTTGGGTGGCCTTTGGAACCCGAAATCTTTTTTACGGCCTCTTCTTTTTACTCCTCGGAATAGCTGCAATTGTAGCAGCCGTAAAATATACAGTGGGAGAGTCGGCCTATGGATATAAAGGCATGGGAGACATCTTTGTTTTTCTCTTTTTTGGAATTGTGAGCGTATATGGGTCCTATTTTCTATACAGCATGGCATGGGACTGGAGAGTGCTTCTACCTGCTGCCGCAATTGGATCGTTGAGCGCAGGTGTATTAAACCTAAATAATATGCGGGACAGGGCTGCCGACGAAAAAGCAGGAAAACACACGCTTGCAGTAAAAATGGGCGCCGAGAATGCAAAACAATATCATTATTTCCTGCTCCTGCTGGCATTTGCCAGCAGTATTCTCTTCTCTGCTTTTTCCTTTACAGGAATTGACGACCTGCTTTATCTGTTTGCTTTTATTCCATTACTCTTTCACCTGAAAAGAGTAATGGAAAATGATAATCCCGTTCTACTGGATCCGGAACTGAAAACTCTCGCTTTAAGTACATTCTTATTAGCGCTGCTTTTTTCTCTGGCTCAAATAATATAGGCTCAAAAATGGCATTTTTGAGAGGTATATTTGAGGGATTTTGTAATTTGTGTTAAAACTGAAAATCATGAAGATCACACACTATGGGCACAGCACGTTTGCTATTGAAGTAAAAGGTATTAATCTCCTGGTAGATCCTTTTATAACAGGAAATGAGAAGGTGAAAGATAAGGTGAATATTGAAGAGCTCAAGGCAGATTATATCCTGCTCACTCATGCTCATCAAGATCATACTCTTGACGCTGAAGCTATAGCCAGGAAGACAGGAGCTGTGATCATTAGTAATTATGAGATCACCTCACACTACGAGAAAAAAGGTTTAGAAGTTCATCCCTTAAATCATGGCGGAAAATGGACTTTCGATTTTGGTACCGTCAAATATGTTAATGCTATTCATACCAGTTCCTTCCCAGATGGCAGTTACGGTGGCCAACCCGGCGGATTTGTCATTGAAGGAGAGCACAAGAACATTTATATTGCAGGAGATACCGCGCTCACTATGGATATGAAGCTTATCCCGATGCATACAAAGCTCGACCTGGCAATTTTACCAATTGGAGATAATTTTACAATGGGCATTGAGGATGCTATTATTGCCAGTGATTTTGTAGGCTGCGACAAGGTCTTAGGCTGCCACTATGATACTTTTGGATATATTGAAATTGATCATGAGGAGGCCAAAAGAAAATTTTATGAAAAAGGCAAGGATCTCATGCTTCTGGAAACAGGGGAAAGTCTAGAACTGTAATCTGGAATCGTGCAAGCAACCTACCAAAAGTACACTCTCAATTTTAAACGGCCCAGCGGCACATCACGGGGTATTATCACTCACAAGGAAAGCTGGTTTTTGATCCTGGAAAAAGATGGCCGCAAAGGAATTGGAGAATGCGGAATTCTTAAAGGACTTAGCTATGATGACAGGCCAGAATATGAGGAACAGTTAAAATGGGTATGTGAGCATATAGAGGAGGGGCCTGCAAAACTCTGGGAGGAACTGCGGCAATTTCCCAGTATACAATTTGGAGTAGAAATGGCATTCAGATCTCTCGCTGCCAGTACTCCATTCCTCTTATTTCCTTCTGAATTCACCCGCGGAAATTCTTCGATCCCCATAAATGGACTGGTATGGATGGGAGAGAAGAAGTTTATGAAGGAGCAGATCGTGGAAAAAATAGAACAGGGATTTGGCTGTATTAAGCTGAAGATCGGAGCTATAGATTTTCAAGCCGAACTGGACCTGTTGAAATTTATAAGAAAGGAATTTTCTTCAGATGAAATTGAAATTCGGGTAGATGCCAACGGGGCATTTTCAGCTTCCGAAGCTATGGAAAAATTGAAGCGCCTTAGTGATTTATCCTTGCACAGTATAGAACAACCCGTTAAGGCGGGCCAGCTGGAGGAAATGGCCAATCTATGTGCCGGGACGCCGTTACCTATTGCGCTTGATGAGGAACTCATTGGCGTTACAGGAGTCAATGATAAAGAGGAGCTTATTGAGAAAGTAAAGCCTCAGTATCTTATTTTTAAACCTAGTTTAATTGGAGGGATACGAGGGACTAATGAATGGATTACAGCTGCTGCCCAAAATAATGTGGGATGGTGGATCACGAGTGCCCTTGAAAGTAACGTGGGTTTGAACGCCATTGCTCAATATACCATTACTCTTGAAAATAAAATGCCCCAGGGATTGGGGACGGGAGGATTGTACACCAACAATTTTGAAGCCCCTCTAGAAGTTGCTGCAGGAGAATTGTGGTACAGACCATCCAAAAACTGGAATTTTAACCTTTAATTTATACAATGTTCATAAAGCAAGCTTACAACGCAAAAACCGAGTGGTGGCGTTATTTTATTGGGATCATCCTCGTTTTTCTAGCCTGGCAATTATTTGGAGCTTTGCCGTTAATGGCAGCGATCTTTCTTGAGACAGGGCCCGAGATCCTCACGCTTACCCAGGAAGAAATGCTTAACGTACTGGAGTCAAATCTGGCTTTCTTTCTATTGCTACTGTCTTTTGCAGTAGGGCTGGCTGCGCTGTTCTTCGTGATAAGATATCTTCATAACCAAAAGATCAAAGATGCTACCACTTCTCGAAAAAAGGTAGACTGGGGAAGAGTTTTCTTTGGGTTTAGCATTATCGCAGTTTTTACCGTGGTTACTACTTTGATAGACTATAATTTAAGGCCGGAAGATTTTTTATGGAATTTTCAAGCAGTTCCTTTTCTTATTTTAGCAGCGATTGCATTGATCATGGTGCCGTTACAAACCAGTTTTGAAGAATATTTATTCCGGGGTTATCTTATGCAGGGGCTGGGAGTACTTGCTGGGAACAAATGGGTGCCGCTCATAGTGACCTCTGTGATCTTTGGTAGTCTGCACTTATGGAATCCGGAAGTGGAAAAACTGGGATATATTATTATGGTCTACTACATTGGTACGGGACTGCTTTTAGGGATCATGACCCTCATGGATGAGGGTATGGAACTGGCTTTAGGATTCCATGCTGGTAATAACCTGGTAGGAGCATTACTGATCACTGCCGACTGGACGGCTTTCGAAACAAACTCTGTTCTGAAAGATGTTTCTGAACCCTCGGCAGGACTGGATATTTTGCTTCCGGTGCTTATCGTGTATCCGGTTTTCCTTTTCCTTATGGCCAAAACCTATCGCTGGAATAACTGGAAAGACAAATTATTTGGAAGGGTGACCCGGCCCGAAACCTTAAAGTATTCTGAAGAGATTTAGTTTTTCTGCTCAATTTGTTAACTTTAGGCTTTAAGCAGTTAAATTTTATTAAAGGAATGCAAAATCAATTCAGTTTACCAGAAACTCATCCGGAATTCAGATTGAACGGTCTGTATTATACGAATGAAGAGTTGGCAGCAGTAGCTTACAGCCTTATCAAGGAGGGAGAACCCTATGAAGGACAGGCTGGAAACTTTCTGCTTGACTGGTTGAATGATAAGGACTATGTCGAGGTAAAGACTTCTGGATCCACAGGACCTCCAAAGCGCATAAGGATCAAAAAGCAATACATGATCAATAGTGCCCGTGCTACAGGTAAATTCTTTGAACTGCCTGCAGGGACTACGGCTCTGCACTGCCTGCCGGTCAACTTTATTGCCGGTAAGATGATGTTGGTAAGAGCCATGCTGCTGGGGTGGAAAATCGACCTGGAACTTCCAAAGGCCAATCCCTTAGACAGGATCTTTAAGATCTATGACTTCTGTGCAATGACTCCCTTTCAGCTTGATAATTCTTTAAGTCGCCTGCACCTCATTAGGAAACTTATAGTAGGAGGTGGAGCAGTCTCAACGAATTTGCGCAGCCTGGTGCAGGGTATAAGTACAGAGGTATATGAAACCTATGGAATGACCGAAACAGTTTCACATATCGCTGCCAGGCATGTAAATTCCCGAAAAAACGAGGATGATCCTATCCCGTTCTCGGCTTTGCCACATGTGGTGTTATCTACAGACGATAGAGGCTGCCTGGTAATTGAGGCTCCGCAAATTACAGATGAGGTCCTGGTGACCAACGATGTGGTGGAACTACTTTCTGAAAAGAATTTTATATGGAAAGGCCGAATTGATAACGTGATAAATTCGGGAGGAGTGAAATTATATCCTGAAGAAATTGAATCAAAGCTTGCGCCCATAATAGCACATAGATTCTTTGTAACCTCCCTTCCCGATGCTGCATTGGGTGAAAAGCTTGTTCTAATGGTAGAAAGCGAGTTCTCCGAAACCGCGCTTCACAACCTGGAAAGAGAAATAAAGAATTGCCGTAAACTCGGAAAATTTGAGGTGCCAAAAAAGATATATTTCGTAGAGAAATTTGAAGAAACGCAAAACGGAAAGATCCATCGTGCTAATACTCTTAAAAGCAGGATGTCTTAGACCTGCATCTTGAAATAATAGTCCAACGAATGTTTTCCAGATCCATAGTAAATATAGAAGCCTGTTATAGCCAGAACCAGCAGAGCCAGTAAGAGATTGCCCCAGTGGAAGGCACCTACAAAGTTGATGAAAATTGCGCCGAGTAAGATCGGCACTTGTGCAATAAGAGACCAGCGGGTCAATAATCCAAAGGCAATAAGCAGCCCACCTACCAGGTGCGCGGGTGCAATATAATGGATCAACAACATCACCCCGCCATAGCCTTTTAGTGGAGCAATGAGTTCGGTGAGCATCTGGGTCTGCGCCACAAACTGGACGCCTTTCAGAAAAAAGAATACCCCCAGAATAATTCTTAGAAGGTCAAGCGGATAAGAAGTATGCGCATTGGCCCACTTGTTGAGTGATTTTATCGTCATCATGACCTGAAATTTAGAAGGTATAAATTACTAAAAATTAGGCACTTATTTAGCTTTGGGTACAAAAAAAAAGGTTTCCGAAATATCAGAAACCTTTTGTTGTATTTCAGAAGTGGCTTACAAGTTTTTTCTGTTGATGTAAAATTCTTTATTAACCACCTTGATCTCCTCTGGATTGCTAACTTTTTGTTTAAGGGTTTGCCACTCACTCGTGGGGTGAAGGCGAATTTCCTTGCCGTTGATCAAGACATCTACCGGCATATCAAAACCCGCTACATCAGCTTTCCAGCGAAACAATACTTGCTTTCCCTGCTTCTTTACCTGCAATTCGGGGATTGCAGTGTGCCGCAGGTACTGATCAAAAACTGGCTGCAGGTCATAAGCTATGGCCTCATTAAAGAAATCTTCGGTAGTGCTGGTACCAATGATCTTGTGACGGTTTGTTTCCGTATAATCTTTAAGCGTTTTCCACCATAGTTCATCGTTATTATAGATACTTCTAATCGTGTTGAGCAGGTTGGCACCCTTATGATACATATCACCAGAACCTTCACTGTTCACGCCATAATCTCCAATAATGCTGCGTTTGTTACCAATGCCGGCCCGAATTCCCTGAAGGTACTCCAAAGCTTCTTCCTTACCCCAGCGACATTCAATATACACAGCTTCAGAATAGGAAGTGAAGCCTTCATGTATCCACATATCGGCTATATCACGAGCTGTGATGCTATTCCCAAACCATTCGTGTCCCGTTTCATGAATAATGATAAAATCCCATTTCAAACCAATGCCGGTGCCGCTCAGATCATTTCCTAAATATCCCATTTTATACTGGTTACCATAGGCAACAGCACTCTGATGTTCCATCCCCAGGTACGGAGTCTCAATAAGTTTGAAGCCATCCTTTTCAAAAGGGTAGGCTCCGAATTTTTCGTAAAAGCAATCCATCATGAATTTTACTTCCTCAAATTGCTTTTTAGCTTTCTCCAGATTGTATGGCAGCACATAATAATCGAGGTCCAGATTTCGGAATTTATCCTTAAAATGAACATAGTTCCCAATATTGACCACCACATTGTAATTATTAATAGGACTCTCCACTTTCCAGTTCCAGCGGGTGTAGCCATCTTCAAGGATATCTTTGCCTACAAAACGGCCGTTAGATACATTCATGAGGTTATTGGGCACTGCAACTCCAATAGACACTTCCCCGGGTTCGTCACTCTGGTGATCTTTGTTAGGATACCAAAGGCTAGCTCCGGTTCCCTGTACTGCAACTGCGATCCAGGGATTACCTTCTTCATCCTGTTCAAAAACGAAGCCGCCGTCCCAGGGTGCATTTTTGGCCACAACAGGTTTTCCTGAATAATAGAATTGTATGGAATCAACAGTGTTTTTTGTCATTTTTGGAACCAGATCAATGAAGACTGCATTATGTCTTCTTTTGAATTCCATTCTTCTACCTCGGAACAAAATCGAATCTACTTTCATATTCTGAAAAAGATCCACCTGAATTACCGGCAAATCTGCTTCAGCCTGTAAGCTGATCTTATTTGAACCTGAAATATATCTTTCTTCAGGTACTACCCGTACGTCGAGATCGTATTTCAGAACATCATAATCTCGTTCTGGCCGCAGAGACCCGCGCAGGGTATCGGCTTCTGTAAATTGTTGTTTGTTCGATAACACCTGGGCTTTACCTGGGGTGGCAGCCAAAAGACCGGCTACCAGAATGAGTGCAAAATTTCGCATTTTTGAGGGGAATTAGGTTTGGATCACTCCTAAGTTAAAGTCTTTTTCTATGGGTGCATGGTTGGCAGCTTCGATCCCTGTTGAGATCCATCGGCGAGTATCCAATGGGTCTATCACTGCGTCTGTCCATAAATGTGCTGCTGCATAGTATACAGAGGTTTGCCGGTCATATCTTGCTTTTATTTCCTCGAATACCTCCTTTTCTTTTTCGGCATCCACTTGCTGTCCCTTTTTTTCCATGGAAGCAGTTTCAATTTGCGCCAGTACTTTTGCAGCCTGTGTGCCGCCCATAACCGCCAGTTCGGCACTAGGCCATGCAAAAATGAGGCGCGGGTCATAGGCCTTTCCGCACATGGCATAATTACCGGCACCATAGGAATTTCCAATGATCACGGTAAACTTGGGAACTACCGAATTACTCACTGCATTTACCATTTTTGCGCCGTCCTTGATAATTCCGCCGTGTTCGCTTTTGCTGCCTACCATAAATCCTGTCACGTCCTGAAGAAATACCAGCGGGATCTTCTTTTGGTTACAGTTGGCTATGAATCTTGTTGCCTTATCTGCAGAATCTGAGTAGATCACTCCCCCAAACTGCATCTCTTTTTTGGCATTTTTGACGATCTTACGTTGGTTCGCAACAATTCCTACGGCCCAACCATCAATTCGGGCATAGGCCGTGATAATGGTTTGTCCGTAACCTTCCTTGTATTCCTGGAACTCCGAATCATCAACGAGTCGGGCGATGATCTCTCTCATGTCATACTGCTCATGGCGCAGCTTAGGAAGGATCCCATAGATCTCCTGCGGATCTTTGACCGGCTTTTTTGGTGCTTTCCTGTTGTACCCCGCCTTCTCATAATCACCAATTTTGTCCATTAGGCCTTTAATGGTATCGAGAGCGTCTTTGTCGTCTTTTGCCTTGTAATCTGTCACCCCGCTAATTTCACTGTGGGTAGTGGCACCGCCCAGGGTTTCATTGTCAATACTTTCTCCAATAGCTGCTTTTACCAGGTAGCTGCCTGCCAGAAAAATACTGCCGGTCTTTTCCACAATCAGAGCTTCGTCGCTCATAATTGGCAGGTAAGCCCCACCGGCGACACAGCTGCCCATAACAGCAGAGATCTGGGTTATTCCCATGCTGCTCATTACAGCATTATTTCTGAATATTCTTCCGAAGTGTTCCTTATCGGGAAAGATCTCATCCTGCATAGGTAGATAGACTCCTGCAGAATCCACAAGATAAATGATGGGTAACCTGTTCTCGATGGCAATTTCCTGAGCTCTGAGGTTCTTTTTGGCGGTAATAGGAAACCAGGCGCCAGCCTTTACAGTAGCGTCATTGGCAACAATGATACATTGTTTCTCTGAAACCTTTCCAATTTTTACAATTACCCCACCGCTGGGACAACCTCCGTGCTCCCTGTACATGCCATCTCCTGCAAAGGCGCCTATTTCTATTGCCGAGGCTGCATCGTCCAGGAGGTAATCTACTCTTTCTCTCGCAGTCATCTTGCCCTTGGCATGATGTTTTTTAATTCGCTTTTCCCCACCGCCTAATTTTATTTCTTTAAGGCGTCGTTTAAGGTCGGAAACTAGTAATTTATTATGGTCTTCGTTTTTGTTGAATTGAATATCCATTGATAAGGTTAAATGATCGTTTTTTTATTTAGAATTGGCAGAAGGGTTAAATTTCCACCTGTCGGTTTTTATCGATGGTTGCTAAAATACAAAAACCCGACAACTAAAATTTCTTTAATAAATTAATTAAAAATACGATCTTTGTCATAGTACGGGCACCTGCATGCCCATACCTTTATCACCTTTAAGCAGATTTTTCAAAAACTATTATCTGAAGACCGATGGGAATGAATAAGAATTCAATTTTTGCCTGGGCATCATTTTGCATGCTCCTTATTGGCATCGCCCTTGTTTTATTGGGTGTATTGAAATATGAGGATTATGCTATAGGATTTTCTACAGTGGGAATCGGGTTTTTCGTTATGTCCTGGGCTTTTAACGCCCTAAAAGGCAGAGTTTAGCAGAAGTATTCCTCCCTCAATGAAGAGGTTAGGTAAAGGTATGATCCTTAAGATCTTGCTGAAATCAAATCTTTTTCAAATTTAAAATGCAAAGCCAATTCCTATATTGGCCATTAATCCCTTAAAGAAAATATCTGGCACTGCTAATTCTTCAACCAGGTCAAAAGTTTCAGTTTCTGAGGTGCCATCTTCATAATCGGCAATGTAACTGATGGTCTCTGGCAGGGAAGAAAAGGAGTAACCAATTTCGGGCCTGAAGTAGAAAAGGCCTCCAAGCTTTGCGCCCAGCTTGACGTGAAGGGAGCCGTGTTTATAATCAACGAAGCCGGTGCCATCCCTACCGTTGCTCTCCACACTGGTCTCGCCTTCAAAACTGAAATTATTGTAACCTATACCGGTATACAATCCTTTGCCCGACTTAAAGAGATAGTAGTTCAGGCCAATTTCGAAGTAAGAAAAATCCATACTAGTGTTATCCGTATTATCTGGTTCTTCTTCAGCAAGGATCCAGTCAGATTTTATGATGGAGTAATCCAGGGTTGCCGATAGCCTGTCATTAAGTAAAGGCGTTACATATTCCAGATTCCCCCCGGCAACGTTAGGAAAGCCTAATTTTATTCCCAGCCTTACCGGTCTCACCTTATAATCTCTTTCGGAAGTTGTGATTTCCTGACTGAGGCCAGAGGTGGCACATAATAATGAGATCGTTAAACATAATCCGCTTAAAAAGAATCCTTTTAACTTTCTCATATCCTGATATTTAAATTCATTCAAGTGAATGTATTCTTTTAACCGGAATACCACAATACCCAGAATTAGGTATTTCGGCAAATTTTAAAGGATTGGAAATTGCCGAAAGGAAAATTTAATGAGGTCTCAAAAATGACATTTTAGAGGCCTTATAAAAACGGACTTCTTCAGAAGTTCAACCTTGTTATTCTGATGCAAATAGCTTCAGCAATGATTCAGATCACATAGTTTTTTATAACCTGTCTGCCGCTCGTTAGTCTTCAGAAGCAATACAGGCGATCCTGCTTCGGAATTTAATTGAGCAGCATCCCTTAAATGATTCTGAAATTTTGGATATTTGTTCTTTAAGCAGAAATTTAATGAAGGGCGAAAGATCCTTCAGAAATAAATAAAAAACACGTTTTATGGCAGATGACAAGAAAGTGATTTTCTCCATGTCGGGCTTGACAAAGTCGTACCAGGGAGCAAATACTCCGGTTCTTAAGAACATTTACCTCAGCTTTTTTTACGGAGCGAAAATTGGAATTCTTGGTTTAAATGGGTCGGGAAAATCAACGCTTCTAAGGATAATTGCTGGCGAAGAAAAGAACTATCAGGGAGATGTTGTTTTTGCTCCGGGATATTCTGTGGGGTACCTTGAACAGGAACCAAAGCTTGATGACGAGAAGACAGTTTTGGAAATAGTAAAAGAGGGGGCGGCCGAAACTGTTGCCATTCTTGAAGAATACAATAAGATCAATGACATGTTCGGGCTGCCCGAGGTTTATGAAGATCCCGATAAAATGCAGAAGCTTATGGATAAGCAGGCTGCACTTCAAGACCAGATCGATGCAAGCAACGCGTGGGAATTGGATACTAAACTGGAGATCGCCATGGATGCATTGCGTACTCCAGACCCCGAGAAAAAGATCGGAGTACTTTCGGGTGGGGAGAGAAGAAGAGTGGCGCTATGTCGCCTATTGCTTCAGGAGCCCGATGTGTTGCTGCTCGATGAGCCTACCAACCACCTCGACGCAGAATCTGTGTTATGGCTGGAACAACACCTTCAGCAATATAAAGGGACAGTAATTGCCGTGACCCACGACCGGTATTTTCTTGACAACGTTGCAGGATGGATCCTGGAACTTGACAGGGGAGAGGGCATTCCATGGAAAGGAAACTATTCTTCCTGGCTTGACCAAAAGGCTAAACGCCTGGCCCAGGAACAAAAGCAGGCCAGCAAAAGACAAAAGACACTCGAACGTGAGTTGGAATGGTCTCGTATGGCACCTAAGGGAAGGCAGGCAAAACAAAAAGCCCGTCTTAATAACTATGATAAATTGCTTAGCCAGGATCAAAAGCAAATGGACGAGCAATTGGAGATCTATATTCCCAATGGGCCAAGGCTGGGCACAAACGTGATTGAAGCCCAGGGGGTAAGTAAGGCGTTTGGAGATAAACTGCTTTATGATGATCTTAATTTTAAACTGCCGCAGGCGGGGATCGTTGGAATTATTGGACCCAACGGGGCTGGTAAAACCACCATCTTCAAAATGATCATGGGCGAGGAAAAACCAGATAAAGGAACTTTCGAGGTGGGTGATACCGCTAAGATCGCTTATGTTGACCAAAGCCATACTAATATTGATTCGGAAAAGACCATATGGCAGAATTTCAGCGATGAGCAGGAGCTGATCATGATGGGCGGCCGACAAGTAAATTCCAGAGCCTATTTAAGCAGGTTTAACTTTAGCGGAAGTGAGCAGAACAAGAAAGTGAGTAAACTCTCTGGAGGGGAAAGAAACAGGCTGCACTTAGCCATGACCCTTAAGGAAGAAGGTAACGTCCTGTTACTTGATGAGCCAACCAATGATCTTGATGTAAACACGCTTCGGGCTTTGGAAGAAGGTCTGGAAAACTTTGCAGGTTGTGCTGTGATCATTTCCCACGACCGCTGGTTTATGGACCGCGTTTGTACGCACATTCTCGCTTTTGAAGGAAACTCTGAAGTCTACTTCTTTGAAGGCAGTTTCTCGGAATATGAAGAGAATAAGAAGAAACGACTTGGAGATGTTACGCCTACGAGGATCAAGTACAAGAAACTAGTGAGATAGATAATTATTCTATTAAATTCAAGCCCCTTCCTGCTCGTTGAACAGTTGGTAAGGGGTTTTTTTGTGCCATTATTTTCTGACCATCTTTAAGATTGGAGCCGGTTAGATAATACAAATCTTATGAGCTCTCCTTTTTTATTGAGATTCAGCTTTTCCTTGATGTTCTTGACGTGAGTATCTACTGTGAATTTGGAAATGAACAAAGATCGGCCAATTTCGCGATTGGTCTTACCTGTTGCCAGTAACTGCAGGATCTGGATTTCGCGCTCACTCAGATTCTCTATGAGTTCCTTACAATTCTGAGGTGGTGAAAAAGCAGCCCTGTTCTTTATAGCCAGATTGAGCGTAGTGAGCAATTGCTGATTATTAAAAGGCTTTATGATATAGGCATATGGAGTAACCGCCTCGGCATCTTCAATAACCTGTGGATTGGAATAAGCTGTTAAGAAAATTACAGGGCCATGTTTCTCCAGGTCATGGTATCTCTGAATGATTTCAATACCATTCATCATCTCCTGAAGATTGATGTCACATATCACTCCGCTGAATTCAGACCGCTCGAGATTTCCAACTGCTTTCTCCACGTTAGAAGCTATCTCTACCTTATAATCATGCTTTACCAGGAATAACCTCAGGCTCTCTGCTATAATAATTTCATCTTCAATTAATAATATCTTATTCATAAGTCACTTCCAAATTACGTAATCTCTTGAACCTTAGCATTCAAAAAGGACAATTATATGGGTGCCCTTCTTAGTTCTTTTTATTTCCATTCTGCCTTTTAATTGCCTTGCAAGATTCTCTATGAGATCAAAGCCAAGAGAATTTTTACTTTCCCGCAGCTCTTTTGATATTCCTATTCCATTGTCTTTATATTCCAGTTCTATAAAAGATTTCTTCTTTGTAAGGGAGATCCAAAGGTGTTTACTTTCCTGATTCGCAGGAAAGGCATGTTTAAGGCTGTTGGTTACGAGTTCATTAATAATGATCCCCAAAGGTGTTATACACTTTTTATGTACTTCCATACTATGGAGGTTAAAGCTCAATTGTACCCCGGCACCCATAAAGCGCACCAGCTCATTTGCCAATGTCGATACAAATTCGTCCAGTTTGAAATGTTCTTCGGGCCTTTTTCCACTCAGCAGGTCATGGATTGTAGCAATGGTAAAGAGTCGATTCTGAGCTGCCTGAAGATTATTTTTTGCCAGTTCGTCATTGATACTTTCCTTTTGAATGTCCAGTAAACTAGCAATGAGCTGCAGGTTATTTTTCACCCGGTGATTCAATTCCTGCATCAGGAAAGCAATGTTCTCATTTTGCTCCTTTGAAAGCTTCATGGCAACATTCAGGTCTTCATTGGATTTCTTAAGTTCAGAGGTTCTTCCCTCTACCATTCTTTGGAGCCGCAGGTTTTCGGCCTTCTTTTGATTATACCTGAACAGATAAATAGCCGTAATAAGAAGCAATACTGCAAAAATGAGAAACAGTTTGAAAAATGTAGTATCAAACCAGGGCGCTCGTATGGTAAGGACTAGACTATCTGGTTGTCCCCACACCAGATCATTGTTACTTCCCTTGACCATAAATGTGTAGGTGCCGGGGTTAAGGTTGGTATAAGTTGTGGTTCTTTCTTTTGTAATGGGCCTCCATTCCTTGTCGAAGCCCAGCATTTTGAACTGGTACCTGTTTTTCTCCGGAAGCAAGAAATTAAGAGAGGTGTAATTGAAGGTGATCACATTCTCATCATAATTTAAAGAAAGTGTATCGGCATAGATAATGTTCTTTTCAATAGGATTTCCGAAAAGCTCCACGTTTTCAATAATGGTTTTCCCGACATGCTGATTAACCGGAATACTATCTGCATGGAAAACATTAAATCCATTCATCCCACCAAAATAGAGATAGCCCAGGCTGTCCTTATAAGCTGCCTTTCCATTGAACTCGTTATTCTGCAAACCATCTTGTTCAGTGAAATTTGTGAATGTCTCACCTGGTTGGTCCAGTTTGGATAATCCTCTGTTCGTACTCACCCAAACGTCATTGTTCTCATCTGTAAGCACTCCGTATATAAAATCGTTGGGTAACCCAGGCTGTTCCAGGTATTGTGTGATCTCACCGGTTTCGAGATTCAGCTTGTTCAAACCCTTGGCCGTGCCTATCCATAAATTGTTCAATTCATCTTTAGTAATGCTGAAAACTCTGTTGTTACTTAAAGAATTAACTTCTTCAGGTCTGTGTTCATATTTTGTGGTGGTTTTGGGAGTGATATGGTAGAGGCCATCATCGGCGCCCAGCCAAATGGATCCATCTTTATCAATGTATGAGGCTCTGGATCTGTACAGGTCCTTGCCCATGATCTTTACTGGGCGGGACGCATAGCTTTCAAGATCTACAGAGAATATGCCCGAAGACCAGGTGCTTACCCAAAGGCTGTCTCTGGATACGGGAATGATTTCGGCGACGTCGCGGTCTGGAATAGAGGTGAAGGGGGTGACCTCAATGAATCTATCTTTATCACGATCATATTTTTCGAGCCCTTGATCAAAGCCGCCTCCCCATATCTGCCCGTGTTGATCTTTGATAAGTGTATATCCAAGCCTGTCTTTACGATAAAGTTTATAGTTTCCGTTTTTAAGTTCGTGTTTTACAAATCCAATGGTGGTGGTCATCCAGAGCGTGTCCTTTTCCCGCAGAAAATTAAAAATGCTAATGAATTCCTTTTCAGGTTCATCTTTCAGATCAATGCGTTTAGGAGTGAATTTTTGGCGGGCGGGGTGATAATAGAACAAACCTTTTCCCTGGGAGCCTAACCAGATGCCCATGGTGGAATCCTGCTTGATCTGCAGGATCTCAACAGGTGAATAGATCTCCTTTTCAAATCCTGCCAGTACCACTGGTTTTGTCTTTAAAGTCTCTTTATGGAGGAATTTTATGCCGTGGGTGACTCCCATGAGGTAATATTCTTCATTCCAGTTAAAGAAACATCGCACCCCATCTTCCTGTTGCTGCGGAATTGGCGCCAATTCTCCATTATCAAGAGCATAGGAAAAAAGCCCTTTTTGAGTACCTATTAATAGCTGTCCTCTCTCTGCTTTCTGAAATGCCTGCACTGGATCATTATCGAGGGCGTCAAAATGGGCAAGGTTGGTGAAAACTCTCCTTTCCAGGTCCAGTTCCAGTACTCCATTGAAGTAGGTGCCCACCCAGAAAACATTCTCTGATCTCTGAAAAATACTCAGAATATAATCATTGGCAGAAATTTCGGGAAGTGGGATTCTATGTAGCTCCCTCAATTTCCTGTCCACCAACAAGCCGTTCTTTAAAGTACTAACGAGCAGGTACTGGCTGTTCAATTCAAAAATTCCGTGGGCATAACTCAGAGAAGGATCTGCAGTGATTATCTCCGTTTCCTTAAAATGGATGAATTCATCCCTGGAAGGAATATAAGCTTGAAGAGAATGGGTATTGGTGCCAAGCCAAAGCGTATCATTGCTGTAAAAAAGTCCGCGAATGTGATCATCGGTGAGTCCATAGCCATTCAGGTAGTTCTGGGAGAACACTTTCATAGCATTCCCATTGAACCTGTTGAGGCCATCTTCGGTTCCTGCCCACAAATATCCGTTTTCATCAAAATCAAATTGCAAAACGTTGAGCTGAGAAAGGCCTTCTTGTTGCGCAATTTGTGATACTCTTAAAGTATCTTGTAGGGGAAGTTTAAGATTTTGAGATTGGACAACGAAACTAAAGCATATTGTAAAAACTAATAAAACATTTTTGATCATTGACTAATCGCCTGGTTACCAAGGAAGTTTATGTTCCAAGTTTTGACGCAGATTTTAAAACTAATTAAAATAGAGGAGGAATTATAATTTTCCTGGCACTTTTCTGAAGCAAGATCTTTTTCCTATAAAATGTTCAGGTCTAATAATTCCGTCTACCTTAGGAGAAGCGAGGAATAATAGGGCTCCAAAAATGTCATTTTTGGAGCATATTTTTCAGGCAGGTTTTATCAAAACATCTGCTGCTTTTAAGGAAGTTCATCAATTATTCTAATGCAATCTTCAGCCTGGTGGCCATTTCAGAAATAATATCGAGATCAGATTTGTTATCCAGCACTTCCTGAGCGTCACGCAGTAGTCGTTCAGCTTCAGTTTTAAGAGTTGCGGGATAGGTAGCCTCTTTGAATTTCTGTTTCTGTAAATACTGGAACATCGCGCCCAGCTTCTGTACCACCACTATGTCATGTTTGCAATAGGTGCGAATCGAGGCGAGAAGCGTGTAAAGCAGCTCTTCAAAATGTACTGCACGTTCGCAGGCAAAGATCTTTTGGTCTTCACAAATATAGGAATGGTCACTTTTGAGCATTCTCAGTCTTAGTAATTCCGTTAGATAATCTATAGCATTGAGAGCAGTACCGGGATCATTGATCCCTGGTGACATCGCTTTTGCAATCACTTCGGCGATCTGTTTAAAGGCCAGCACATAATTATTGCTCACTAATTCTTCTCTTGCAAAATGGAAATACGTAAAAAATTGGCTGACCTCATCCCGATTTAGTTCCTTTTTACTGCGGAACATGGGTATGCCTTCCAGTGCAAACATTCCTCTTACAGGAAGGATCTCTATCATTGTACCTTTTTCCTTGCAGAATTCTATGATATTTTCTCTATCGATATCTCTGAAATAGCCACTGAACTCATTGTTATAGCTATACCATCCTGAAGAATCTGGAAAGACGGTGGGAGCATCTTTTTCCCGCTCTAAAAGCACGTTCATTCTCCTTTTCGCCGAAATGTAGATCTTATCCAGGATAAATGTTATCTGGATACTTTGAGAAATGGTGTGAATGAAATATATAAAAGCATATATGCAAATTACCGTTGAAAGAATGCCTACAAGAACAGAGAATCCCGGAATCTGGTATTGATCTCCCGTTGGCTGGATTGAGAATAAAATGAAGATACAGTAAAGGATGCTCGACAGGTAAATTCCAAGGATGATCTGGTGTTTATGATCTGAGATCAAGCCCGGCAGCAGGCGTGGGGAATAATTTGTAGAGGCCTGGTTCAAGAGGACCATCACCATTGAAAAGCTAAAGACCATCATAGAGATCAAACCGGTAATACACGCACTAAGAATGGTTAGAGCAGTATCTCCATTGTTGACAACCAGCACCGGGATGTTCTCCACCAGGTAACCGGAAATTCCTCTTTCTTCGAGGTACATCATAAGAAAGGCAAACACCAAACCAGAAAGGGCAAACAGGGAAGGGTAAAAGGCAATTTTGCTCTTAATGTTACGGTAGAAAGAAAAGAGGCTGGAAAAGATAGTTTTCATTTAGATCAAGATAAAAAACCCCGCCTTGAGAGCGGGGTCAAAAATGTCATTTTTGGAGCATTATTCCTGGGCATCTTCCGGATACCAGTTGGCAAGAATTACTTCTACATCATCATTTCCTTCGTTGACCAGCTGTTTGAACCTGTTGACATCTGCTTTTCCATCCTGGCCTCTAAAATGATAAGGATACACCTTGTCTGGTCCAAATTCAATCACTGCTTCAGCGGCTTTCTCGACTGGCATGGTGTAAGGCAGGTTCATGGGGACAAGGGCAATATCAATATCTTTGAGATTTCTCATTTCAGGAATATCTTCGGTGTCTCCGGCTATGTATAACCGCTTGCCTTCATTTTCAAGCACATATCCATTTCCCCGGCCTTTTGGATGGAACTGTTTAGCCTCTTCCCGTAAGTTGTACATGGGGATTGCTTCTATTGAAAAACCGAGCTCGTTGCGTTTTTCGCCGTTATTCATCACCCTCACCTTTGTGGCCAGAGAATCAGGGAGCTGGTCTTTTACAGCCTGAGGCGCAATGATCATCACGTTCCCGATCTTTAGATTACCCAGTGTTTCAGGATTCAGGTGATCTCCATGGATATCTGTAATTAAAACGATATCTGCGCTGTCCTTTTCGGCATACGCTTCGGCACCGCCCACTGGATCGACATAGATCGTTGTGTTGTTCCACTTAATAACTGCCGAAGCATGGGAGACAGGCTGAATGTCTATCTGGGCAGTCTCCATAGTATCCCTCGCTGCTGCAGCTTCCTCCTGTGGAACAGTGCCGTCTGTTTCTTCAGAATTATTTCGGCATCCCACTATGATAAAACCTGCAAAAAGTAATAAACTAAGTCGTTTCATGATTATAATTTTCATAAAACTACCTAAAACTCTAGCTTTTTACCACTGCTTTAATAGTACTTTAAGAAAGTAGTAATTCCATTTTGATGTCCCCGCGAGCATATGGATTGTTTGCTTCTATAGGGATTTCCCTAAACCCATACTTTTCATAGATATGCAGGGCGTTGTGTAGTTTGCGGCTGGAATAGATGACAAGTTTGCTCCAGCCCCTGTTTTTAGCATAATCAAGGGTGTGCTTCATAAGCTGCTGACCGATGTTCTTTCCTCGGGCTGCAGGAGTTACTGCCATTTTAGTGAGTTCAAAAACTCCGGTATCCATTTTCATGAGTGCAACAGTGGCGAGAATATTCTCTTCCTCTCTAACAAAAAAGATGTTACCGCCGGGTTTGATGATATACTTTTCAGGTTGCCCTAATACTTCCTCATCATGAGGTTCTACCCAGAAAAACTTCTCCAGCCACTCAATATTCAAATCTTTGAAATCTTTGGCGTACCTGGGTTCAAATGAAATGATCTCCATGAACTAATCTCCTATTTGTCTTTTTTGCCAGGGCCATTTGCCCTCCAGTTCTACCTGCAAAGAAAGACTTAAAAAAGTTCTTATAAGCACAATTAATCCCAGCACCAGCACATTATCCATAGTTGGCGCTGTACTCACTGTGGCAATAATATCACCAGCTACTAAAAATTCCAGGCCTAAAAGAATTGCCTTTCCCAAATCATGCCGAAAGGTGCGGTAAGTACTGCCATCTTCATGTTCATTAAAGAAATATCTGTACAGCGCAAAAAAAGGTCCGATGATCATCACCAGAACCCCTGTAAATTCAATAATTAAAGCTGCCCAGTTGACATAAACCTGTATATTTTCATGCATATCTTCTCTCTCTTATAAAATCTGTCACGAAATAGCTTAAAGCCTTACCAGAAGCAAAATGACTGCTGGCCATGGCTTCACAAATATGAAGATAACAACAATTTTTTTCTTTTGCCACTACCTGCAGAAGTTTCCGAACCTGGTTTATGCTAAGCCCAGCAGGAGAAACAGCACTACTCGGAAAATTTTCCATCACATCACAATCCAGTTCCAGACCAAATTTTTCGGACTTTACGAAGTCTAAATTTTCAGCTAAAGTTGATTTATAATTGTCAGAAGTCAGATCCTCCAAAAAACTGAAGTTCATATCTTCCAGTTCCTGGTTCTTATCAAAAATGTATTGAGGCGTATAATTTTTATGTAAGCCGAAAACGGAATACCTCTTCAAAAAGCCATTTTTGAGAGCATAGCTAAATCCATTTCCGCTGTGGCGATAATCTGTGGTGCGAAGATCTGTGTGCGCATCGATGTTGAGAACATTCACCGGCCTTCCAAAAGCTGAGGCAGCACCTTTTAAGTTGCCATACACATTGTTATGTCCGCCGCCAATGATCACAGGAAATTTGCCGGCTAAGATCACTTTTTTGACCACCTCACTTACTGCGGAATCGAGCTGTGCGACGAGATCTCCCAGCTTCTGAAAATAATTGGGATCGGCAGCATCAATATTTCCGGCTTTTTCCATTGCTTCTGAAGTTTTCACTTCCCCTAGCAGCAGGATGTCCTCCCCCGAATTATGATCGTTTTCCTGAACATTCAGGAACGATCTCAAAAAATCTTCCCATGCAGTTGCGGCTCCGGGTTTTCCGAAGTTAGCCCGAACCCCGATATCTTCCGGGATTCCAAAAATGACAAATTTTGCAGAGATTTTTTCAAGGCTTTCCAGATCCTGAAGAAAATTGATCCTTTCTCCAAGTTTTGTTTCTCCAGGTCGCTTTGAGACTAATTTTGCGATATCTCTTTCAGAAAAAAGCTTTAGCATCCCTGCACTTTTTTACCGTTAATATAAACCGAATCAATATGATTGGCACCAAATGAATAAGGGAGGAACCCGTAGGAAGGAATGGCTTCTGTGAGAATGAGATTGGCTGCTTTGCCTTTTGTAATGCTGCCGTGAGTATCGAGAATGCCCATTGCGTAAGCAGCATTCACAGTGGCTGCATTGATCGCCTCCTCCGGATTCATCTTCATTTTGATGCAGGCCAGGGAAACCACAAGATTCATATTGCCGCTGGGCGTGCTACCGGGATTATAATCTGTAGCCAGCGCTAATGGCAAGCCGCTGTCAATGATCTCTCGGGCAGGGGTGTAAGGGATGCCGAGAAAAAGCGAGCAGGAGGGAAGCGCAACAGGCATGGTTTCTCCCTCTTTAAGGGCTTCTATATCTTCAGGGTAAAGTACTTCGAGATGATCAACAGAGAGGGCATTATTTTCAACGGCTGCCTGTATTCCGCCTATGGCATTGAACTGGTTGACATGTATCTTCGGAGTTAATCCCAAGTCCCGACCGGCTTTGAGGATCCTCCTGGTATCTGCCAGCGAAAAATATCCTTTCTCGCAGAAAACATCCACATATGTTGCCAGGTTTTCTTCCACAACTTTCGGCATCATTTCGTTGATGAGCAGGTCTATGTAAGCTTCTTTGTCTTCCTTATATTCTGGCGGAAGGGCGTGAGCTCCAAGAAAAGTTGATTTAATAGGAAGATCGTAGTTGCGCTTTAATTTCTGAATGACCCGCAGCATCTTCAATTCGGCTTCGGTAGTTAAACCGTAACCAGATTTGATCTCTATTGCCGTAGTTCCCATCTTCATCACCTCTTCAAGACGTTTAGCCGATTGCAGGTAAAGGTCACCTTCAGAAGTTTCCTGAAGTTTCTTAGCAGAATTAACGATCCCGCCACCTTTTTCGGCTATTTCCTCGTAGGTGAGGCCGTTAATGCGGTCTACAAATTCCTGCTCCCGATTTCCGGCATACACAAGATGAGTATGTGAGTCGATCCAGCCGGGAAGCAGCATCTTTCCGGAGGCATCAATTTCCATGACCTCTTCAAAATCGGGAAGTGTATCCATAGCTCCGAAGTCTGCGATCTTTCCGTCTTCAACAAGTAACCAGGCATCATCCAGTACCGGAAGTTCCTGCATTTCGCTACCTTTTAAAGGTTGCAGAGTTTCTTCCCGCACTTGTATGAGCTGCTTAACGTTCTTAAATAAAGTTTTCATAGGGTAAAGATAGAAAAGTAGCGAGAAATTGCAGGAAATTCCAGGAAGAGGTGTCAAAAATGGCATTTTTGAAGCCTCTTCATTTTCAGGATTTATTTTTACCTTAGGGAAGAATTTTTTTAACGATCATGACCAGAAAAAAACCGGGATTAAATACCATTTGCACCCACGTGGGAGAGCTTAAGGATGAGCAGTTCAAGGGAGCAGTTTCACCATTATACATGTCTACTTCTTATGCTTTTGAAGATGTAGAGACAAAGCGCTATCCGCGCTATTTCAATACTCCAAACCAGAAGGCGCTGGCCCAAAAGATGGCAGCCTTAGAGCACGGGGAAGCCGCATTGATCTTTGGCAGCGGCATGGCAGCCGTTAGTACTTCTCTACTCGCTTTTCTGAAACAGGGAGACCATGTGGTGCTACAAAAAACGCTGTATGGCGGGACGAGTAACCTGGTTACAGAGGAATTCGAGAAATTCGGGATAGCATTCAGTTTTACACAAAATTTGTCTATCGAAGCCTTTGAAAAGGAAATTCGGGAAAATACGAAAGTGATCTATATTGAAACACCTTCAAATCCACTTCTCACCATTACCGATCTTGAAGCCATAGCCAATTTGTG
Source organism: Salinimicrobium oceani (assembly GCF_012037645.1). NCBI lineage: Bacteria > Pseudomonadati > Bacteroidota > Flavobacteriia > Flavobacteriales > Flavobacteriaceae > Salinimicrobium > Salinimicrobium oceani. Next base: position 117,833 of record NZ_JAAVJR010000001.1, on the reverse strand, counting down.
CAGGAAGAAGGGGCTGGTGAGCATGATAGATAATACTTTTGCTTCACCCGTCAATCAGACCCCGCTGGATTTTGGGATCGACGTGACTATACATTCGGCAACAAAATATATGGGCGGCCACAGTGATATCCTTGCCGGAACGGTGATAGCTTCAGAAGAAAAGATCAACAAGATCTTTCAGCTTGCCAAGAATTTAGGGGGGAGTTTGAGTGACTACACAGTCTGGTTGCTGGAAAGAAGTATAAAAACCATGGGGATTAGAGTAAGGGCGCAAAGTGAGAATGCACAGAAGCTGGCCGAGTTTCTTGAGCAGCATGAGCTTGTGAAAACAGTTTATTATCCAGGCCTCAGCTCCCATAAAGATCACGAGCTTGCAAAAAAACAGATGAAAGGATTTGGAGGAATGCTTTCCTTCGAGTTGAAGGAGCTAGATGCTTCCACTTTCATGAAGAACCTGAAGCTTATCAAACCTTCTATGAGTCTTGCCGGGGTAGAATCTACCATCTTATCTCCAACTAAAACTTCACATGCGCTTCTTAGTCCTGAAGAAAGACAGGAGCAGGGGATAAGCGATAACCTCATGCGATTTTCTGTGGGCATCGAGGAAACTGAAGATCTCATTGCCGATATAGAACAGGCGCTCGAGGAAACCCGAAAAGATATGCTGGATATTCGCCTATAGCACAAAAGATGGAAGTTTTCAATTGAATCTTAAAGGGGCGTTGAACAGATATCGGTGGAAATTACAGGAATAAAGATTAAAGACAGACAAATTAAAAAATGAAATTAGATATACTAGCCATTGGGTCACACCCAGATGATGTAGAACTTAGCTGCTCTGCGACACTTGCCAAAGAAATTTCCCGCGGAAAAAAGGTGGGAATCCTTGATCTCACCCGGGGCGAATTGGGCACGCGTGGCACAGCCGAAATAAGAGACAAGGAAGCAGAGGAGGCCGGGAAGATCTTAGGAGTGGCAGTTCGGGAAAATCTGGAATTTAGCGACGGCTTCTTTGTGAACAATGTTTCACACCAGCTGGAGATCATGAAGGTGCTGCGAAGATATCGACCCGATGTTGTTTTGTGCAATGCAGTTGATGATCGTCATATAGATCATGCAAAAGGAGCACAACTGGTTGCAGATGCTTGTTTTTTAAGCGGATTAAGGAAAATTGAAACTATCTACAACGGGAATTCACAAAAACCCTGGCGCCCAAGACAGGTATTTCATTACATCCAGTGGAAAAATCTGGAGCCCGATGTAGTTGTAGATGTTACGGGATTTATGGATAAGAAGTTAGCAGCTGTCAAGGCATATCGTTCTCAATTTTTTGATGAAAACAGCAACGAGCCCGAAACGCCTATTTCCAGCAGTAATTTTTTTGACAGTATCACCTACAGAGCCAGAGATTTAGGTAGGCTAACTGGGGTGGAATATGCCGAAGGATTTAATTCCAGCCGTTATATAGCGGTAGATTCCTTATTCGATTTGAAGTAAAAAAAGAGATTTTTTTCTTTTGTAAAAAAAAGGATTTATACTACATTTGCCTCCGATTAAAATGGTGGTTGTAGCTCAGCTGGTTAGAGCGCCTGATTGTGGTTCAGGAGGTCGCCGGTTCGAACCCGGTCTTCCACCCGTTTTATAAGCTCCTTGTGAAAACGAGGAGCTTTTTTTTTGTGGCTGGTTCGTTCTTTTAGAAGAAAAGTGCTTAGGAAGCTGAGTTTTAAGAAACGAGAATGACAAGATTTATACTAAAAAAAAAGCCTCCCGAGATCGAATCTGGGAGGCTTTTTCTTTAAAGAACCTGTTATTCAGCAGCTTCAGTTAATGTAGGCTTGTCTACAAATGGCCTGGTTTCTCTGTTAGCAATTTCCCATGCTGTAAGGAAGATCAGTTTTGCACGTTTTTCAAGCAGATCATATTCTATTTTATCTGGTGTATCTGTTGGACGGTGATAGTCTTCATGAACTCCATTAAAGTAGAAGATGATGGGAATGTCATTCTTTGCAAAATGATAATGGTCGCTTCTGTAATAAAATCTGTTTGGATCATTTTCATCGTTATAGGTATAATCCAGGTTAAGGTTCAGGTATTTTTCATTTACTGCTTCACTTAGCTCGTGAAGTTCGGTACTCAGTTTATCGCTTCCAATAAGGTAAACATAATCTCCTGCGTTCTCCATGTCTTTTCCAATTCTACCAATCATATCAATGTTCAAATTGGCAACGGTATTGGCCAGTGGGAAAACAGGATTTTCAGAATAGAACTTTGATCCTACCAATCCCTTTTCTTCTCCAGTAACGTTAAGGAACAGAACAGATCTTTTTGGAGTGTACCCGTCTTCCTGAGCTTTTTTAAATGCTTCGGCGATTTCCAGAATGGCTACTGTTCCCGAGCCATCATCGTCGGCACCATTATAAATATTGCCTTCATCGTCTACACCAACGTGATCATAATGAGAAGAAATAACTAAAATTTCTTCAGGAATACTGCTGCCTTTAATGTATGCAAGCACGTTCTCGGTATCCTTGATCTCACCGCGTGTAAAGTAAGAACCTGGAACTTCCTGGTAGTAATCATCACCCCCTAAAGGAGAAACTACTCCTAATTTCTTGTATTCGTTCTTAAGGTATTCTGCTGCCATTTTTTGACCTGGTTCCCCTGTATCGCGTCCTTGAAATTCATCACTTGCGAAAGTGTACAAATGGTCCTTTAGTTCTCCTGCCGTAATGGTGTTAGCATATTCCATGGGGTTAGCGTCGGCCACATCCCCGGGCTGCTGAGCCTTACATCCCAGAAGACTCACAGTAAGAGAAAATAATAATACTTTTTTCATGGTTTAATTTGAAGTTTTAAATAAGTCTGGCAAGATAACAGATTTTCTGATACTCTCTAAAGGAACAAGGAACTTGCCAGCCGTTGTGGACAATTTTCAATGTTAATAGCGCTTAATAAGAGGATTTTATCGTATTTTTAAAGTAATTCATCTATGGTCTTTAAACATCTATCTCATGAAAAAAGATATTCCTGTTTCTCAAATCATGACAAAAAATATACTGCGACTTTCACTTTCAGATAGTTTGTCAACAGCAGAGTCTTTAATGAAGAAAAATCATATAAGGCATCTTCCGGTAGTTGAAAATGAACACATAGTTGGAATGATTAGTCTTAATGATCTGCTTCGTATTTCCTTTGCAGATGCAGTTGATGCCAATGGGGAAGAGGTGGAAAGCGCGGTTTATGACATGTTTACTATCGAACAGATCATGACGAGAAAAGTGGAATGGATTTCTTCGGAAACAAGCATAGCTGAAGCCGCAAAATTATTTCTTGAATTTGAATTTCATGCCTTGCCTGTAGTAGATGATGACTGTCTTACAGGGATAGTGACTACTACTGATATAATTCGATATTTTCTAAACGAAGGAAATGAGTGAAAACAAAAAAGTGAGAAGAGTACTGTAGGGGGATACGCTTCTCACTTGTGGTGCCCTTGCAGGCTAATGCTTGATTCACCAAGATAATTTAAATATTCCTACAAATTTATACCTTTTCATCCTGTTTAACCTGCATTTAACAATTGTGCTAAAAATTGAGTTCCTCCATTTTAATCTTAGCTTTGGCTTCCTAAAAAAGAAAAGATCTAAATTGTCATTAAATTGTAGTTTTGTTGCATGATAAAAGCAGTAATTATTGATGATGAAATCAATGCCCAGAACCTGTTGGAGAAAACTCTGAACAGATCTTTCCCAAATAGATTCAACATTGTAGAGAAATGTAATTCTGTAGATGCCGGGGTTCGCGCTATAAAGGAATATGAACCAGAGCTTGTTTTCCTGGACATACAGATGCCTGAAAAGAATGGGTTTGAACTTTTCAGGTACTTTGATGTGGTGAACTTCGAAGTGATCTTTACTACTGCCTACAATCAGTTTGCTATCAAGGCAATTAAGCGCAGTGCGCTGGATTATCTTTTGAAACCAATTAATACTCTGGAGCTTTCTGAAGCTGTTAAAAAATTCGAGAATAAGAATAAAGGCAGTTTCGCACAAAAAAGACTCACTCTGCTGCTTGAAAATCTTAATGTGAACGATCAACAGGTCAATAAAATCGCTTTTCCTACTGTTGAGGGTTTTGAGCTCATCCACTCTAACCAGATCCTGTATTGTAAAGCCGAAAGCAATTACTGCAGTATAAAAAGGATTGATGGCTACACAAAGATGGCAACCAAGACTTTGAAGTATGTAGAGGAAGTGCTTCCTGAAAATTCTTTTTTAAGAATTCATAAAACTTACGTCATCAATCTCAATTACGTAGTGAGATATCATAAGGCAAACAAGGAAGTAGAATTAACCAATGGTGAGAAACTTCCTGTTTCTTTTCGCAAAGAAGAAGAATTTATTCATGCCCTCATACAAAATCATTAAGTTTCTCTTCTTCTGCCTGTTCTGGTTCAATTTATCCTTTTCACAGAACTTTCCCAGTAAAAACTACACTGCAGCCAATGACTTACCCAATAACGCCGTAAGGTCGATTCTTGTTGACAGCAATAATATTCTCTGGATAGGCACTGAAAACGGAGTGGTGAAAAAGGAGAACGAAGTTTTCAAATATTTTTTTGAGGAAGATGGTCTGGCCCTGAATAGCTGCTGGGCCATTGAAGAAGATAAAAATGGAAAGATCTGGTTTGGGAGCTATGGCGGGGGAGTGAGTGTCTATGATGGTTATAATTTTAAAGTTATTGCTGAACAGGAGGGCCTGGTGCATAATGAAATTACGAAGCTCTATGCTTTTGAAGATAAAATGCTGGTGGGAACCAGTGATGGAGTTTCAATAATAGACATTAACACTTTCAAAGTATGGACTCCTGAAACTCCGCCCGGAAATGAGCTTTTCAGAATTCAGAATTTCTTTGAATATCGGGGTGAAACTTATGTGGTTTCCTATATTTCAGGAGTTTACAGAATAGACCTGAACCGCCCTGAACTTATTAAAGTAAATGGACAAAAATATATTTACTCTGTTCTGGTAGATAACGATAGTATCTTCAGTAGTAATAAGGGATATTACTTAAAGCACAGCCTCGCCGAATTTACTCATGAAAAAACTTTGCCTTCAGAAAAAAGAATGGGAAAGTCAATAATATGGGACTATGTAAAAACAATTAATGATGAAATTTTTGCGGGAGCATGGGGAATATATGATGCAAATGGCGGAATCTATGAGCTGAAGGATCAGAAAATGAACCCAAGAATGGCCGACTTTGAAGTTCCAAGCAAAGAGGTGGTTTCCCTGGCTTATGATCAAAAGTTTGAAAGGCTCTATGTAGGTACCAAAGATGCTGGCCTCTTTGAAATCGCACTAAATCCCCAGATCAAATTCAATGAGATTGAAGGCAAAAATATTCTTGGATTTGCAAAAACAGGAAATACTGCAGCTACTTTATTTGATGATGGGGTTCTTATTAGAGGAACAGCTGCTGGGAAAAAGATCTCTTTGCCGCTTTTTAAAAACTGGCAGGAAAACTTTGTGTCCAGAACGAAAATGCCATTACCCAAACTTGAAGATCATTTTTATGAGCTGGATTACAGCACAAGGGCAGAGGATATTAAATTTTATGACATTAAAGATGCACAGCAATCGTATTGGGTAAATACGAATATCGGGATCTTCGTCGTAAAGGAGTCGGGAGAGTTGGAGCGATACTTACCCTTACATTCTGAAGAGATCAATTTTACAGAGCAGGGTAAACTAATCGAAACCCACCCGTATGGAGGAGTGAGGTTGTATGATGACCTGGATGCTTTTAATTATACTTATTTTGAACCAGACGATCCCTTAACACCCACCATGGTGGTGAATAGTCTTTCAAAAAAGAAGAAAACATACTTTCTTTCTATTTTTTCGGGATTGTATACCTGGGAGAAGGGAAAGTTTAAATCTTATTTAGAAAATGGTGCCTGGCAGGAGAAAAAGCTAAAACATATCACTGCAGTTGGAGACAATCTTGCTATCTCGAACGAGTTCGGGGACGTTTTTCTTGTAAATGATGATCATGTTTTTACTCTGCTGGAAAAAATTCCACGGGCGAAAATAAATGGAAATACCATTTCCTTTTTAAAAGCTTATGATGGCACGCTCTTAATTGGAACAGAAAAGGGATTAACGCTCTATAAAGAACACAGATATATATTTTTAGATGAGGAGCAAGGTCTGGACCAGCCGTTATTAAGTGCCAAGGTGAATGGAAGTGTATTATCTATAGGTAGCAAAAACGGCATTTATAACATAGATCTCGATGCGGTTATCGAATCTCAAGCCCTTATAGATGAGGTAAACCTTAAAGAGGTCTATATAAACAACAGTAAAATTTCTGTGGGACCGTTGAACACTAATGAACGTCTTGAACTGGCTCATGATGAAAATACGATCTTAATAAAGTTTAGCACCAACGCACATCCATTTCCCCAGAAGCTCAAGTATCAATATCGCTTAAGTAGCAATGATAACTGGAGCCTGCCTACTTCGAGTCCCGAAATTTTTCTGCCTTCATTACCATCAGACAAATATAATATTCACGTCAAAATTTTAGACGAAAGTACAGGGTTCAGCTATAGCCAGCCACTTTTGAGCTTAGCTATACTTCCTCCATTTTGGAAAACCTGGTGGTTTGGCTTTTTTATTGCAAGCTTGATCGTGGTGGCAACCTTGGTCATTTACAGGTATCAGCTGGAACAAACTCACAGATTTGAGGAACAGAAAGGTCAGATCCAAAAGCGTTTTGAAGAAACAAAAATGGAAGCGCTCCTGGCACAGATGAATCCTCATTTTATCTTTAATGCGATGAATTCCATCCAATATTACATTGTAGAAAACGATATTGACAACGCCACCAGGTTCTTAAGTGACTTTGCAAAATTGATAAGGCTTAACCTCGATCACTGCACTAAACCCACAATTCTACTTTCTGAAGAAATTGAATATCTGCAATCTTATATTAGAGTGGAAAACACAAGATTTAATAACGCAATAGAAGTAAAGTTGCAGGTAGATTCAGAAATCGATATTTATGACGTTGAAATACCTACTATGCTCCTTCAAACATTTATCGAAAATGTTTTTGTCCACGCCTTTCCTACGAGTATAGTAAACCCAACACTTCATATTCAGTTTCAAAAGTTGGCAGATGACATTTTACAGTGCAAGATCGAAGATAATGGTGTGGGATATAATTTTGAGACCTCAAATAAACTTCATAAGTCTAAAGGAGTAAATCTGGTAAAGGAAAGACTGGCACTTCTGGGTTATGAGGTTGATAAGTCGGTTAAGATCCTCTCCAGTAAGAATGGGGGAACGAGCATCCTGCTTGAACTAAAGATCTAACGGTAACTTTTAAAATCCATACGTTCCCTAAACGGTTTTTTTCCGGTATGAAATAAGCACTAAGTTTACAAAAAATTAGAGAGGGCAGTTTTCCAAAACTCCGGATAATTAATTATATGTAGGGTATTAAGAAATTTCCGGGAAGACTGGCAGCTGTCGAACCTTAATTTTTGTCTCGGACATTATGACCGATCTTAAACAAAACCACTGACTCATAAGTTAGTGGTTTTTTTATTTCTGAAACCCAGAAGGGCCTTCCGGAATGATCCAGAAAATGCTTTTGTTCTACTTTTTTTCGCGGATTTTCCTTGCGGAGAAAGAGGGATTATTTGAAGATGATCCAAAAAGGGGGATCCTTACACACCTTCAATGCTTCAGGCTGCGCCTGTAAATATTTATATTTTAATCCAGGTTTTTTAAACTCCGTTTAAACCTTCCTAAAAATAAAAATGCTTCCCCTTTCAGGGAAGCATTTAAAGTGCGGAGAAAGAGGGATTCGAACCCCCGGAGGTGTGACCCTCAACAGTTTTCAAGACTGCCGCATTCGACCACTCTGCCATTTCTCCTTAGCGGATGCAAATATAATAAGCTTTTTCAAATAAGGAAGAATAAAATTCAATTTTTAAGGTAAGAAATTTTGTTCCCCCGGTTAATGATCAGCCCCGCAGGAGCTTAGCTCATTTTGGGAAAATTGATTGTCATGGCTTCCGCAGTGAAATTTTCTCTTCTGCAGGTTAAATAGGGATTTTGTTTTTTTTTAAAGCACCGCATTTTTGGTTTTCCGGCATTAATAGATATATTTGCTTCAGTTCTTTATTTATTAAACAAGTTATCAAGAAAGGTTGAGGGATTAGACCCGAAGAAACCTTAGCAACCCTCCTTAGGAGAAGGTGCTACGTTCTACCACAAATTTGTGGATAGATAACTAAGAATTCTTTTTCGTCTTCTTTTTTGATAGCTCTATTGTGCAAAATATGTCAAAAATTGAAGATTTACTCTCTCAAAAAATATTGATCCTCGATGGTGCCATGGGTACCATGTTGCAGGAATATAAGTTCACAGAAGATGACTTCCGCGGAAATCGTTTTCAGGATTGGCCTGTTTCTCTCAAGGGCAACAATGACCTCTTATCCATTACCCAGCCCAAAGCAATTGCCGAAATTCACCGGAAGTATTTCGATGCAGGAGCAGATATTGTTGAAACCAACACCTTTTCGGCTACCAGTATAGCAATGGCCGATTATCAAATGCAGGACCTTGTGTACGAGCTCAACTATGAGTCGGCAAGGATCGCTAAAGAAGTGGCTCAGAAAGTCACTTTTGAAGACCCTGAAAAACCACGCTTTGTGGCGGGAGCTATTGGTCCTACCAATAAAACAGCCAGCATGTCTCCAGATGTGAATGATCCAGGGTTTAGAGCAATTTCCTTTACAGAATTATCTGCTGCCTACAAGGAGCAGGCAAAAGCTCTCATAGACGGTGGGGTAGATGTGTTACTGGTAGAGACGGTTTTTGACACCTTGAATGCCAAGGCTGCCCTTTTTGCCATTGAAGACCTGAAGGAAGAAATGCAGATCGAAATTCCGGTGATGATAAGCGGGACTATTACCGACGCTTCGGGCCGTACCTTAAGTGGGCAAACTGCTGAAGCCTTCCTCATCTCGATTTCTCATATTCCGCTGCTGAGTGTTGGATTCAATTGCGCTTTAGGTGCAAAACAGCTTACGCCGCACCTGGAAGTCCTGGCCAGAAAATCTGATTTCGGAATTTCTGCCTACCCCAACGCCGGGCTGCCAAATGCCTTTGGGGAGTACGACCAGAGTCCGAAGGAGATGGCAGAGCAAATTCGGGAGTATTTGTCCCGCGGCCTCGTCAATATTCTTGGTGGCTGCTGCGGAACAACTCCCGCGCATATCAAGGCTATTGCAAGCGTAGCTAAAGATTATGCTCCCAGAAAATTTTCGAATCTCGTTCAACCTGAAACTGAAACAGAGTAAAAAATGGTAGAAGAAAAAAGTATCTCAAAAATGACATTTTTGACAGGTAAGCAGGAGCGACATCTAAAACTTTCTGGGCTTGAACCACTAGTGGTGACACCCGAATCTAATTTCATTAATGTTGGGGAACGCACCAATGTGGCCGGTTCCAAAAAGTTCCTGAGATTGATCAAGGAAGAAAGATACGAAGAAGCACTTTCTGTAGCGCGCGAACAGGTAGAAGGAGGAGCGCAGATCCTGGATGTTAACATGGACGACGGACTCATTGACGGAAAGGAAGCCATGGTGAAATTTCTTAATCTCATAGTTGCTGAACCCGATATAGCCCGTATTCCTATTATGATCGATAGCTCTAAATGGGAGATCATAGAAGCAGGGCTGCAGGTAGTGCAGGGCAAATGTGTCGTGAATTCTATCAGTTTAAAGGAAGGAGAAGAGGATTTTCTTGCTCAGGCCAGGAAGATACGCCGTTATGGGGCTGCTGTGGTAGTTATGGCCTTTGATGAAACAGGCCAGGCCGATAATTACGAGCGACGGGTGGAAATCGCAAAACGATCTTACCAGCTTTTAACGGAAAGAGCAAAATTTCCTCCCGAAGATATTATCCTCGATTTAAATATATTTCCTGTGGGGACGGGAATGGAAGAGCATCGCCGAAATGCTCTAGATTATATTGAAGCGACTCGTTGGGCCAGAGAAAATCTGCCTTTTGTGAGCCTCAGCGGCGGAGTAAGTAATGTTTCCTTCTCCTTCCGCGGAAATGATCCTGTCCGCGAAGCAATGCACTCTGTGTTCCTGTATCACGCTATTAAGGCAGGAATGAATATGGGAATTGTTAATCCGGCCCTGCTGGAGGTGTATGATAACATTCCGAAGGAACTCCTGGAACATGTGGAAGATGTTGTTCTCGACAGAAGGGATGATGCGACAGAACGACTTCTCACTTTTGCTGAAACTGTTGTTGGAAAGGAAAAGGAAAGTAAAGTAGACCTTTCCTGGAGAGACGAGCCCCTGCAAAAACGAATCAGCCACGCGTTGGTAAAAGGAATAGACCAGTATATAGTAGAAGATGTGGAAGAGGCAAGATCGAGGTCTTCCCGTACTTTAGATGTAATTGAAGGTCCGCTCATGACAGGAATGAACGTAGTAGGAGACCTTTTTGGCAGTGGAAAGATGTTCCTGCCCCAGGTAGTGAAATCGGCCAGGGTAATGAAAAGAGCAGTGGCTCATTTGCTGCCATATATTGAAGAAGAGAAGAAAGCCCCCCAAACTCTTAAGGAGGAGAGGAGCCAGGGAGAGGTGCGAACCGAGGAGGAAGCTTTTACTCCTCGTTCGGGGGCGGGGGGAGCTGGAAAGATCCTCTTGGCCACCGTTAAAGGTGATGTTCACGATATTGGCAAAAACATAGTGAGCGTCGTACTGGCTTGCAATAATTATGAGATCATTGACCTGGGAGTAATGGTGCCACCACAAAAGATCATTGAGACCGCAAAAGCCGAACAGGTTGATGCGATTGGCCTTAGCGGACTCATCACTCCATCTCTTGATGAAATGGCCTTTTTGGCTCAGGAAATGGAAAGACAGGGATTTCAGGTTCCGTTATTGATTGGAGGTGCCACGACTTCAAAGGCGCATACTGCGGTCAAGATCGATCCTCATTACAGCAATGCAGTAGTTCATATTAATGATGCATCCAGGGCCGTGACAGTGGTAGGGGAGCTGCTGAAAAAAGAGACCAATCAGGAATTTCGGGCCAATCTTAAAGCTGAATACGACAATTTCAGGAAGAACTTCAAAAAGAGAAGTAAGGTCAAGGAATATCTAAGTATTGCTGAAGCAAGAGAGAACCGGTACCAGATTGACTGGCAAACAACAGAAATTACAAAACCAAATCAACTCGGAGTTCAGGTGATTGAAGATATGGAACTTGAAAAATTGCTTCCGTTTATAGACTGGACTCCGTTTTTCAGAAGTTGGGAGCTGCATGGAAGATTTCCGGCCATTCTTGATGACGAGATCGTAGGAGAACATGCAACCTCCCTTTTCAAAGATGCAAATGAACTGCTGAATTTGATTCTCGAAAAAAAGCTGCTTAAAGCAAAGGCAGTCTTTGGCCTGTTTCCTGCAAACTCTGTAAATTCGGATGATATTGAAGTGAATTCCGAAGCAACAACGGGTGCCAAAAATGTCATTTTCAGGACCCTTAGGCAGCAGTTAAGCAAATACGAAGGAAAACCGAATTTCGCACTTGCAGATTTTATTGCACCAAAAGAGTCGGGAGTACAGGATTACGTTGGCTGCTTCTGTGTCTCCACAGGCTTCGGAACAGAAGAACTTGCCAGGAGCTTTGAAGCAGAACACGATCAATACAACTCCATTCTTATAAAAGCGCTTTCCGATAGACTTGCAGAAGCCTTTGCTGAATATCTCCATAAAAAAATAAGAACTCAGGATTGGGGTTATGCACCCAATGAAGCCCTGAGCAATGAAGAGCTTATCAAAGAAAGCTACAAAGGAATTCGGCCTGCTCCAGGATATCCAGCCTGTCCAGATCATCTTGAAAAATTGACAATATGGGACCTTCTCAAAGTGGAAGAGCGCATTGGGGTAAAGCTAACCGAAAGCCTTGCCATGTGGCCTGCCGCAAGTGTAAGCGGATATTATTTTGCAAATCCCGAAGCCCGGTATTTTGGAGTTGGCAAGATCACTAAAGATCAGGTAGCAGATTTTGCCAAAAGGAAGGAAATTCCGCTTGAGGAGGCCGAAAAATGGCTCAGCCCTTCCATTGCAGATGAATAGAAAAAAAATAGATCCTATAGAATTCTGAAGAATTATCCATGAAAATAACCGAACACTTAGCTGCTTCAAAAAATAAAACCCTTTTTTCCTTCGAAATCTTACCCCCTTTAAAAGGGCAGAATATTCAGTCGATCTTTGACGGGATCGATCCTCTTATGGAATTCAATCCTCCTTTTATTGATGTGACCTATCACCGGGAAGAGTATGTTTATATTGAGCGCGCTAAAGGCTTATTGGAAAAAAGAGTGGTTCGAAAAAGACCCGGCACAGTTGGGATTTGTGCAGCGATACAAAGTAAATACAAAGTTGATGCTGTACCACACATTCTCTGCGGCGGATTTTCAAAAGAGGATACTGAAAATTTCCTCATCGACCTCGATTTCCTCGGAATTAAGAATGTAATGGCTTTGAGAGGAGATGCAGTAAAGAGCGAGATCTACTTTTCCCCCGATCCTCAGGGGCATAACTACGCAAATGAACTTGTTCAGCAAATTTCTGAAATGAATCATGGTCGGTTTTTGGATGAGGCCCTGGAAAACGGGCATAATACCGATTTCTGTATTGGCGTGGCGGGATATCCCGAAAAACATATGGAGGCTCCAAGCCTTCAGAAGGATATTCAGCGGCTAAAGGCAAAGATCGAGGCAGGAGCCGAATATGTCGTGACACAAATGTTCTTTGATAATAAAAAATTCTTTGAATTTGAGGCTCAATGCAGGGAGAGCGGGATTACAGTTCCTATAATTCCGGGACTCAAACCAATTGCCACAAAAAAGCAGCTTACGCTTATTCCTCACCGGTTTCACGTCGACCTGCCCAATGATCTTACCCTCGAAGTTGAAAAATGCAGCAATAACGAAGAGGTGCACCAGGTTGGGATCGAGTGGTGTATCGAGCAGAGCAAGGAACTGGTTGCTGCAGGTATTCCTGTGCTTCATTATTATTCCATGGGTAAGAGCGCTAACATCAAGGCAATAGCCTCTCAGGTTTTTTAACTAAAAAAGCTCCCAAAAATGACATTTTTGAGAGCATAGTTTTAGGTTCCATAGAAATTATTCCTGTTGAACTGGAACGCTTGATTTTTATCATTGTTTTTCAGCTTCCAGATTCTGAGCTTTATCCTTTAATTCCTTCTAAAAATGAGAAATTTCAGGATCATTTCGGTATTGTCAATTCTTACTTCAATAAGTGCAGCAATAGCAGCGGCTGCAGGAATCTTTTACACTAATGGAGGGGAGCCATATTTTTATGAATCCATTAGAGGAAAAGAAGTGGAGATCTATGGCCGCGGACTCTATCAACACATGTCTGCAGATGTAGCCATCCAGGGAATAGCACATGATTATGTTACACTTTTCATCGCAGTCCCGGTACTTCTTGTTTCCCTATACTTCCTGAAAAGGGGAAAGCTGAAGGCTGTTCTCTTTCATGCCGGAATATTGCATTTTTTCTTCCTAACCTATCTGTTCTATATGAACATGGGTATGTACAATACTCTTTTCCTGCTTTATGTTCTTATTACATCGCTTTCATTTTTTGCCTTAGCGATCACACTTTTTGAAGTAAGATTTTCTGGTTTAAAAGAGAAATTCCATACCGATTTAAGCCGAAAGCTTATTGGAGGATTCTTAATGTTCCTGTCGATAGCAATAGCTTTACTGTGGCTGGAGATCATTATTACACCATTGCTTGACGGAAGTATTTTTCCGGCTGCTGTAGCGCATTACACAAGCCTCACAGTTCAGGGACTGGATCTGTCTCTCTTTCTTCCTCTGGCTTTTGTTTCTGGCCTGTTACTTTGGAAAAACAAAGATCTGGGTTACATGATGTCCGCAGTAACCCTTATCTTCCTTTGCTTCCTGTTAACTGCTTTGGTTGCAAAGATTGTTGCTATGGCAATGACAGGTGTAAATGTAGTTCCGGTGGTTTTCATTATGCCTACTGCCCTGGTACTAACGCTCCTCTTCAGTTTCCTGCTCTTTAGAAAAATTAGATCGGGCACAGCTGCCGGGGCTCAGACTTCAAGTTCTATCCAAACAGGAGCGTGATCACTGGTTTTCTCCCAACCTCTCACCTGCTTATCTACTCCGGCATTCCTAAGTTTTTCACTAAGCTGCGGACTTAGCAGAAAATGGTCGATCCGCAAACCGGCATTCCTTCCGTAGGCATTCCGAAAGTAATCCCAGAAGGTGTAGATAGTTTCTTCAGGATATAATTTTCTTATTGCATCTGTCCAGCCCTGGGCGACGATCTTGTGATACGCTTGCCTTACCTCTGGCCGAAACAGCGCATCATCTATCCACCTTTCAGGTTTATATACATCTTTTTCTGTTGGCATGACATTGAAATCTCCAGTGAGAAGTACCGGGATATCTTGATCGAGAAGATCTTTTGCCCTGGTGGAAAGTCGGTCAAACCATCTTAATTTATAATCAAATTTAGGACCGGGAGCGGGATTACCGTTGGGAAGGTAGAGGCAGCCAATTAAAATATCATTGATCATTGCCTCTATGTATCGGCTCTGTTCATCTTCGGGCTCTCCTTCCAGGCCGCGGCCTACTTCCTGGATCTCAAGATGTTCCTTTGCGAGTATAGCTACTCCATTCCACCGTTTTTGGCCGTGCCAGATGGCTTTGTAACCTGCCTTTATGATCTCTTCCTTCGGAATTTTCTCGTCGGGAGACTTGAGCTCCTGAAGACAAACTACATCGGGTTCAGAATCCTTAAGCCACTGAAGTAGTACCGGCAACCTCGCATTAATGCCATTTACATTGTAAGTGGCGATTTTCATTTCAGAGGTTTTAGCTGTAAGATCTTCCCGTTATCCTCATCTGTCAACACCCATATCGACCCATCTGGACCTTGTTCCACATCTCTTACTCTTACAGAAAGCGGAATGCGTTCTACTTCTTTTGCATTGCCATCATCTACTTGAACACGTACGATTCCGGTAGAAGTGAGCCCGCCAATCATCATACTGTTCTTCCATTCAGGAAAAAGATCGCCGTTGTAAAAGATCATTCCCGAAGGAGAGATGGTAGGCGTCCACTTGATTAAAGCATCTGCAAATTCGGGTCGGGTAGTGGGCCTGGGAATTTTGCTGCCGTCATAGTTATCACCCCAGCTCACTACTGGCCAGCCGTAATTCTTACCAGCTTCAACAGGCTGCAATTCATCGCCTCCCATAGGTCCCATCTCTGCTACCCACAAGGTTCCGGTTTCGGGATGAAGGGCTGCACTTTCGATATTCCTGTGACCGTAAGACCAGATCTCTTCCCTGGCACCCGATTCTTCAAAAGAAGGATTTGCTTCAGAAGGAGTTCCATCCTCTTTAAGTCTTACAATAGTTCCTAAATGACTTGAGAGGTCTTGGGCGGGTTCAAATTTGAACCTTTCAGCAAGGGTGAGAAAAATGTCATTTTCGGGAGTAAAGATGATTCGACCTCCAAAATGATTGGGACCTTCAACTTTTGGTTCCATTCTGAACAGTACTTCAAAACCTTCGATAGAATTCCCTAAAAGCTTCCCTCTTCCTAGAGCTGTTGTCGCTGTATTATTTTCACCGGGCTCGGAAAAGGTTAGGTATACATAATTATTTTCTTCAAAATTTGGATGTAAAGCAACATCAAGCAAACCACCCTGACCTTCAGCAAAAACCTTAGGAGTTCCTGATAGCGGTACAGAAAGAGTGCTATCCTTTTCCAGAATTCTCAAGGCACCAGCTCTTTCGGTGACTAGAAGCCGGGAATCGGGGAGGAAAGCCATTCCCCAGGGATGATCAAGGTTTTCAGCAATTTTATGGATCTTCACATCGCCCGCGTCTGTTTTGACCGTGGGCTTTTGTGCCAGCGCTGCAGCGCTTAAAAGAACAATTAGAAAAAAGCTGATCCAGAATCTTTGTAAGCCTGGAACGGGGAGGGAAATTACCTGTGGGTGTTGATTTCTTTTCATAGCAGTAGTTTTGTATCTACCTAAGATAAAAAGACTTCATGCTGCGGGCAAGATGCTTAATAAACCTTAACACAGGATGTTTAAGCTTTGCAAATTTTCACCAAATTCCAATAAAAAATCTCAAGTCAGGGAAAAGTAAAAATTAGGGGTCTCAAAAATGGCATTTTTGGAACCTCTTTCAGGCGCTGGCTGGAATTTGAAGAGTGAACGAAGTTTCTTCTTCTGTCGAGGTCACCAGAAGTTGTCCCTCATGAGCTTTGGCAATTTCTGAAGCTATAAACAGCCCCAGTCCCAGTCCTTTCTTGGTATCATCATCTTCCCTGTAGAACGGCTGAAAAAGATGCTCAAGAGATTCCGTAGGGATCTTCTTACCTTTATTGGTAACGCTGAGTTCGAAATTTGTTCCGGTTGTAATTGCCTTAACAAAAATAGGAGCATCTGCATGGCCATGCTGGTCGGCGTTTGCAAGTAGGTTTGAGAGCAGTTGGCCAATTCTGTTTTTATCACACCACACTTCATCCTGTAGCTCACAAGTGAAAATAATTTCTCTGTTTGGAGTAGTTATCTTTATTTCTTTAATGACCTGTTCCATCATTTCCTGCAGGCTGCCATTATGAGCTTTTTTCTCAAGTACAAGCCCTTCTCCCATTTGGCCGCGAGCAAAATCCAGGATGTTCTCAATGAGGCCCTGCATTCTGTACGAGGTGGATTTGATCATGGCTGCATGCCGCTGCGTTAGCTCTTCCTTAGACATCTTCAAGAGAATGTCTGCACTCATGCGCATGGTGGCAATGGGATTCTTAAGATCGTGACCAAGAATGGCTATGAATTGATCTCTAAGTTCGGCCACTTTACGCTCTTCCTGAAGTTCAGCTTCTGCAGCTTTTACTTCATCCTGTGCATTCAGGTGAAAGGAAATTAGATCTGTAAAAAGCCTGAACATACCTTTTACTTCGTCAGTATCAATATTACCGGGAACAGAATCAAGCGCGCAGAGCGTTCCGAAGAATTCTCCATTCCTTTTGTAGATTGGCACAGAAATATAGCTTTTGATCCCGTAGAGTTTGGGCACGTGATGATCGCAGTATCTCTCGCTCTTGTCTACATCATCAAAGATAACGATCTCTCCCTCCCTGTGAACCTGCTGGCAAAAGGTATCATCTATATTGAGTTCATCACTAGGATTTAAACCAAGTGGAACATTATCCATTGTAGCACAGGCTACCCATCTCTCATTTGTAACGCGGGCAATCGCGGCAAATCGAAGGTTTGTTGTGCTACAAACGATTTGAAGCAATTGAGGAACAATGGAGATCTGATTTATGGCAGCAACGTCACCAGATAAATCTTTTTTACGCTTAACTTCGATAAAAGCTGAATTTTATAAATTACAGAGAATCATGCAACTTACGAATAAATTTTGAAATAACCATCAGGTTGTTTTAATCCCCTGATTCTATGTTTTTAAGGGTTTCCAGGACGTTCTGTTCTGTTTTAAAAAGCTTCTCCCGGCAAATCTTTAGAAGGGCAGAGGCACGCTTTACTTTGGCATCAAGTTCGTCAATTCCTATTTGAGAATTTTCCATTTCTTCCACGATCTGCTGTAATTCAGAAAATGCTTCTGTATATGTCAATTTAGTTCCCATAGTGGTCTAGCCTTCATTTTTAGTAATGGTAGCAAAAGTTTTTCCTGAAAATAATTCGGTTTCAATCTGGTCTCCTGGTTTAAGCGATGCGGTGCTGGTAATGACCTTTCCATCCTTCCTGGTAATGCTGAAGCCTCTTTTTAAAATACTCTTTGGAGATAGTAAAGCTACAGCACCGGCAAGAGACTTAAGCTCTGCCCCTTCCTCTTTGAATTTGCCTTTACTGCTGCCAATTAAACTTGTATTATAACTTTTAAGAATATTCTTGTGATGTACTAAGGTGCGACCTGCCAAAAATCCAAAGGAGCTGGTTACCTGGTCCACCTGGGAAGTACGCCTTTCCAGCAGGAGCGTCGATGCATTCTTTAACCTGCGTACATGCTCTCTTAGAGGCATTGCAAAATCGTTAAACTCCTGGAGCAGAAATTCCGCAATCTTGGTAGGGGTGATGAAACTTCGATAACTTACCAGCTCACTAACGGTCTCGTTTGTGGAATGGCCAATGCCAGTCAAAACCGGAATTGGAAAGCCTGCTATCTCCTTTGCTAAAATATAATTATCATAGCAGCTTAAACCAATATCCCCGCCCCCTCCTCTTATAATGGCAACGGCGTCAAATTTAGATTGGTGTTTTCTGATCCTCGACAACTGGGATCTTATGGTGATCACGGCCCTTTCTCCCTGTAGAATTGCGGGAAAGAGTTTATAGTGAATTTTATAACCCCATTGATTATGCTCAATCACATTGATGAAATCCTGATATCCTTTGCTGCTGTCTACAGATATGATTGCAAGGGTTTTTGGCAGTACAGGAAGCAACAATTTTTTATTGGCTTCAAAAAGGCCTTCTGCCATGAGTTTTTTTATGGCTTCTGCACGCTGGCGAGCGAGTTCGCCCAAAGTATATTCAGGATCAATATCGAGAATATTCAGGGCCAGACCGTAAACCGAATGATAGGTTACCGTAGCCTTTACAACCACCGTCATGTCATCACGCAGATCTTCATTTAAGATCTGCCTGAATTTCTCATTAATATGATCAAAATTTGCCTTCCAGATATTTCCCTTCAATTCAGCTATGATCCTTCCATCCTTTTTTTCAACAAGATCTGGATAACAGTGACCGGTGTGGGGGTAATGATTCAGCTTTACTATTTCGGCCTTGACCCAAACAACCTTGCTGCAATGTGCATTGATCACATTTTCGATAGCTTCGGTAAGTTTGGAAAGGGAAAAGACTCTTTTGGCCATTTTGCTACTGTTGTTATAAGCGAAGATATTTTAAAATTTCAGTAGAAAAAATAAAAGCATGAAAATAGCGATCTGCCGTTTCCTGATCTTTTATCACGTATGTCGATCTCATGATCCGGTTTTCCTATGATGCCTTCCGGCTTAATGCTTTTCCTTTCATTAATTTTGGAGGAACAGATCAAGATCAAACGAAAGTAAAATTTATGACAGAAAATTCGAACCGGCTCTTCAGGCCATTAAAGATAAGAAGCATTGAACTCAAAAACCGCATTGGAGTTTCTCCTATGTGTATGTACAGCAGTGAAGATGGTTTTGCAAATAACTGGCACCTCGTACATTTAGGCACCAGGGCAGTTGGAGGCGCCGGACTCATTATTTCTGAAGCTACTGCGGTTTCTCCTGAAGGCCGTATCTCTCCAGGTGATCTTGGGATATGGAAAGATGAACACGTGGAAAAACTGAAGGAGATAACGGCATTTTTGGAAGAACAGGGAAGTGTTCCCGGTATCCAGCTTGCGCATGCCGGAAGAAAAGCTTCTACCTTGAGGCCCTGGGAAGGGGGAGCTGTAGTGAATGAAAACGAAGGAGGCTGGCAACCTGTTGCGCCCTCTGCCATCTCTTTTTATGAAGATCATACGGCCCCATTATCTCTTGATGATATTGGTATAAAAAAGGTGATAAGCGATTTTAGAAAGGCAGCAAAAAGGGCAAAAAGAGCGGGCTTTAAAGTAGTAGAAATTCACGCTGCTCACGGCTACCTGCTTCACGAATTTCTTTCTCCTCTAAGCAATAAAAGAAAGGACAGTTATGGCGGAAGTTTTGAAAACCGCTCCCGGTTACTGCTTGAGGTGGTAAATGCCGTAAGGGAAGAATGGCCGGAGGAACTACCGCTGTTCGTAAGAATTTCGGCAACAGATTGGGCTGAAGGAGGCTGGAATCTGGAAGAAGCAGTAGAATTATCTAAGTTGCTTCTGAAAAATGAGGTAGACCTTATCGACTGCTCTTCTGGTGGCCTGGTGCCTAAGGTAAATATTCCCGTGCAGAAGAAATATCAGGTGCCATTTTCAGAAGAAATAAAAAGAAAATCAGGAATAATGACTGCTGCGGTTGGTTTGATCACAACAGCTAAGGAAGCTGAAGAAGTACTTGAACAGGAGCAGGCCGATCTTATTTTTCTAGGAAGAGAATTGCTAAGGAATCCATATTTTCCATTCCAGGCAGCCCAGGAATTGGGAGCAGAAGTTAGCTGGCCTAAACAGTATCTGCGATCCAGACCTCGGGAATAAAAAAGTCCCGCCAGGAAATTATGGCGGGATTTGTCATTTTTGGCACCTCTGTTAAAGAATGATCCAATCTACCAGAGAACCTACAATAGCAATGAGTATAGCAAGCCATAAGGAAGGCATGAAGCCATGAGTTTTAAACCCGGTACTCAACTTATCGGCCAGTTCAATGATGATCGCGAAAGCGATGATCCTGGTGATAAAACCAAGGCCAAGAAAGAAAAATAATCCCAGAGTTGCGATATTGAGAACTGCAGTGAGGATCCAGCTCAAAAAGAAGCTCAGGATACCTATAAGTAATGCTACTACCAGGGCTGTCTTCCATCCCTTGATCTCAACTTTAGGTAACATTTTTGCTGCAATTAGGAGTACAGCAGCATCAATGATAATGTGTAGGAGCCAGTTAAGCATATGTGTTTGGTTTATTGGTTAGTTTTCAGTATCGCTTATTTTTTCCGCTTTTTTCTTGAGGTCATTCACATTGGTTGGGTAAGGTTTTTCTTTAAGGACCTTCGCCAGGTGAACCAGATTGTAAACCATGTGATAAAGATTCCGATTGGTGAAGAAATGCCTGTCTCCTTTTGCTTCTATGTACGCAGGGCCAGGTCCTGCCTTGCCAACGTAATAGCTAAAAGCGTTCACCGGCACTGTAAAACCATGCTCTGAAAGATCAAAACAGATACTGGAAATGGCTTTTTTTGCACCATCTTCATTGCCATCTACCATTACGCCGGCCACTTTATTAAAGGTAGGATACTGGCCGGTGGCCTCATCGGCCTCATTCCAGATCCCATCAAACCTTTCGGCTACAAGTTTGGCAACAGAGCTGCGGTCACCACGCCAAATTGGGGTTGCGATTATCATGATGTCACTGGCCTTTACCTTTTCAAGGATTTCCGGCCAATCGTCTCTAGTACCCTCATCTGAGGAATTTCCAAACTTCACCTGGTGATCAATCACCCTTACCTGCTCGGTCTTAACGTCGAGCTCTGCAAAGATTTTCTCCGCCTGTTTGATGAAAGCGGCCGTGTTTGAGGTTTCTGGAGATTTCTTTAATGTACAATTCAGAAAGAGTGCTTTTAATGCCATAATTTTTATCTCATGTTAGTTGCACCATCCATTTGATGCTTTAGTTTTAGATTACCTTTAGGTTCTTTTTTTAGCTTTGAGGGCACCTCATCCCCAACGGGACCTTTCCCTATAGTTATTCCCCCATCGGCAGAGAAGATCGCTCCTGTTACATAAGAGGCTTCATCTGATGCCAGGAAGAGATAAACATTCGCAATTTCCTCGGGCGTACCTCTGCGTCCAAGAGGAGTAGCACTCATCATTTGCTTTTCGATCTTTTTATTGATATCACTGGTTTCCTTGTGTGTCCATGCAGTATCAATTGGCCCTGGAGCTACACAATTTGCTCTAATGCCATTCTTAGCCTGTTCAGCAGCTACTCCTTTCATGAAGGCGTGAATGAAGCGTTTTGTACCACCGTAAGGAGTTACATTTGGAATGCCAATTTTCCCTGCCTCAGAGCCGGCAGAGACAATGCATCCACGGCTTTTTTTTAAATGCGGTATAGCAAATTTGGTCATTAGAAATGCGGTTCTAAGGTTATTCTTGATGAGATTGTCAAATGCTTCTATGGTGTATTCATCAATGGTATTAGCTTCAGGGTAAACGCCGGCATTATTGATCAAAATATCGATACGTCCAAAGTGCTTTACAGCGGTTTCAATTGCTGCGCGTGCATTTTCTTCAGAAGAAATATCAGCAGAAAAACCTATGGCTTTAGCTTTTGTTTTTTTGATATCATTGATCACATCCTTGACAGGGTCCTGTGGCATGCCTATGAGAAATACTTCGGCTCCCTCTGCAGCAAATTTTTTCGAGATCGCTTCGCCAATCCCTGTAGCTCCGCCTGTAATCACAGCTACTTTCTTTTC
Organism: Salinimicrobium oceani; assembly: GCF_012037645.1. Taxonomy (NCBI): domain Bacteria; kingdom Pseudomonadati; phylum Bacteroidota; class Flavobacteriia; order Flavobacteriales; family Flavobacteriaceae; genus Salinimicrobium; species Salinimicrobium oceani. The sequence goes on along the minus strand of NZ_JAAVJR010000001.1, from coordinate 95,583 downwards.
CAATCTTTTCATAGTCTTTTTCATTTTCTGATTATAAGGCAAAGCCGCCTATTTCTAATTTAAAAGCTTTTGCTCCCGTCACAAAAGGATTAAGAAAGCTTTAGCGGTTTTTTTCTCAAATCTTAACGATAATTCAAAATTTTGAAAGGATTCAGTTAAGGCAATGCTAATGAGTAATTTAAGACACAAAAATTCAGGTATCTTGTATGGGAACATTAAAGGATTTGAGGTCATGAGGTCAATATGGAACGGCTCGATTAGCTTTGGTTTAGTAACCATTCCCATTAAGATGTATTCCGGGAGCGAAGAAAGGAAACTGGAACTGGATATGCTCGATAAGAACGATCATGCGCGGATAAGATACAAGCGCGTTAATGAGGTTACAGGGGAAGAAGTGGAATGGAAAGATATTGTAAAAGGTTATCGACAGGATGACTCATACATTGTCCTTGAAAAGGAAGATTTTGACAAGGCCAATATGAAGAAGTCGCGCACCATTGATATTGAAGAATTCATTGAAGAAAAAGATGTTGCCGACGTTCTCTTCAAAAAACCTTACTTTCTTGAACCACAAAAGGATGGTGAGAAGTCTTATAATCTTTTAAAGGAAGCTTTAAAAGACACGGGAAAATTAGGAGTGGCTACTTTTGTAATGAGAGCAAAAGAAAACCTGAGCCTTGTAGGAGTTTACAAGGATGCCCTGGTGCTGCACGTTATAAGATTTTCCGATGAGATTAGAGATCCTTCAGAGCTTAAACTTCCAGATACAAAGGTCTCAAAAAAGGAGATAGATATGGCCAAGTCTCTTATTGAACAATATACTGAAGAGTTCAATTTCGAAAAATATAAGGATGTCTACAATGATCAACTCTTAAAGATCATAAAAGCAAAAACCGGAGGCAAGAAAACGAAAGTGGAGAAATTTGAATCCAAAGCGACACCTGCGACCGATCTTATGGCGCAATTAAAAGCTAGTCTCGACAAAAAGAAAAAGAAAAGTAAAGCATCTTAATGGCACTTGACGAGTACATCAAAAAACGGAATTTCTCAAAGACTCCCGAACCTGATGCTGAGATTGGAAAAAATAACGGGAGCCTGCGATTTGTCATCCAAAGACACCGGGCGAGGCGCCTGCATTATGACCTTCGGTTGGAAATGGAAGGTGTCCTTAAAAGCTGGGCCGTGCCTAAAGGACCCTCCATGAATCCAGATGATAAGCGGCTGGCCATCATGACCGAGGATCATCCTATAAAGTATCTCAACTTTCACGGGACTATTCCCAAAGGAAATTACGGGGCCGGAGAAATGAGTATCTGGGATGAAGGGACATACGAAGCTTCTGGTGGAGGGACTGAGAAAGACCTCTTAAAAATGCTAAAAAAAGGAGATCTTAAAATTACATTTTCGGGCACTAAGATCAAAGGAACTTTTGCATTGGTCCATACCAGAAGAGGAGGAGAAAAGGACAACCAATGGCTGCTTATTAAAAAGAAAGACGAATTCTCAACAGATCTTGTTTATGATGCTGAAAACTTGAGTGATCACGCGGCGACCGAAAAGGTAAAGCAACTTGAGATCACCGAACTGGTAAAGCCCATGCTGGCTACAAAAGCCCCAGAGATCTTTAATAAGGCCAACTGGATCTATGAACTGAAGTGGGATGGATATCGCGCCCTTGCAAATATTCAAAAAGGGAAGGTAGATCTTTACTCCAGGAATGGGATTTCCTTTAAAGCGAAATTCAGAGAGATCTATGAACAATTAAAAAATATCCCTCATGATGTCATTTTAGACGGGGAGATTGTGGTGCTGGATGAGTCGGGTAAACCGGTGTTTCAGAAGCTTCAGAATTATCAAAAGGCACCTTCAGGGGAATTAAGATATTATGTTTTCGATTTGCTGTATCTCAACGGCCATAATATTATGCACCTGCCCCTTACCGAAAGGAAAAGCCTTTTACCAGCAGTAATTGAAGATATTCCGCAGGTATTTTACTGTGACCATGTGGAAAGTATGGGAAAAACCTTTTTTGAGCAGGCAGTAGAATCTGGGATGGAAGGGGTGATAGCCAAAAAAGCTGATTCTCAATATGCTCCCGGCATCAGAAGCGATAAATGGTTAAAGATAAAAGCTTTTGAAAGTCAGGAGGCCCTTATCTGCGGCTATACAGATTCTGACACGGGTGGTCCTTTTGGTTCGATAATTCTTGGAATGCATCGGGATGATGAGTTAGTATATATTGGAAATTGTGGGACTGGGTTCAGCGATCAGAACAAGAAGGATTTACATGAAAAATTTCAGCCTTTGATCACTCAGGAAAAACCCTTTTCCAGGAAGATCAACCTGAAGGGACGGGTGGCCACCTGGCTTCATCCTGAACTTATATGTGAAGTGAAATTTGCGGAATGGACCCGTTCTGGTCACATGAGACATCCTTCTTTCAAGGGGCTGCGCATGGATAAGGTTCCACAGGAAGTAACCAAAGAGAAAACAGTAAAGGTGCCAAAGCAAAACCCCGCCAAAAAGAAGGAAGGGGAAGCACTTGAAATAGGAGGGATCTCTGTGCCTATAAGTAATTTGGATAAGGTTTACTGGCCAGAATCGGGGTTGAGAAAATATGATCTTATTGAATACTACCTTCAGGTTTCAGAAACTATTCTGCCCTACCTTGTCAACAGGCCACAAAACCTGCATCGTCATCCAAACGGAATTAACGAGGAGGGATTCTATCAAAAAGACACCGCCGGTATCTTTCCTCACTGGCTGGAAACGATCAAGGTCTTTTCAAAGCACAATAACAGGGAGATCGAGTACCTCATGTGTCAGAATGAGGCGAGTCTTATTTACCTGGCCAACCTGGGATGCATTGAGCTAAACCCGTGGAATTCAAGTAAAGAGAATTTGTTATATCCAGACTATACAGTTATCGATATAGACCCTTCAGAAAAAACCTCTTTTGAACAGGTAATTGAAGTTGCTCTTGTAGCCAAAGAAGTGCTGGATAAGGCTAAGATCAAAGGTTACGTAAAAACTTCAGGTTCCAGCGGCATCCACATTTACATCCCGTTGGGTGCCAGATATACTTACGATGAGGCAAAAGATTTCACCAAGATCTTATGTTATTTCATCAAAGAGGAGCTTCCTGATCTCACTTCCATGGAAAGAAATGTGAAAAAAAGAAAGGGGAAGATCTATCTTGATTTTTTACAGAATCGAAAGGGGCAGACCCTTGCAGCTCCTTATTGCGCAAGACCGAAACCCGGGGCGACAGTCTCAGCTCCTCTTGATTGGAAAGAGGTAAAACCGGGGCTGGATATGAGAGACTTTAATATTAAGACGATGCCAGCAAGGATTCAGGAAAAGCCCGATTTCTTCAAGCCTGTTTTAGGAAAGGGAGTTGATATTGAAAAAGCAATAAATGCCCTTTCTGGAGAATAAGCAGAATATTAGTCCTCGACGTCCTGATCTAATTCTACAGCGTGCTGTTGCAGAAAATACTTAGGGCTTACTCCATATTTCTCCTTGAAAATTTTAGAAAAATAGCTGCGGTTGTTAAGGCCAATAAGTCCAACAATTTGCGAAATGTTGTGATCTGAATTGTGCAACATCTCTTTCGCAGCTTCAAGTTTCACCTGTTGTACGTATTTGTTTACTGTAAGATTGAACATGTACTTAAATCCTTCCTGCAACTTATTTACGTTGGTTCCTACTTCTTTGGCCAGATGATCTACCGAATAATTCTTATTGAGGTCCTGAGAAATAATTTCAACTGCTTTTTTCACTTTTTCAACATCTGAGCGGCGCAAGATAATTGACCTGTTCCCGTCTTGCTGGTCATCGTGAAACTGACTTATTTGCTTGGCAAGCATTTCGTATGCTTTTCCTTCCAGGAAGATAGACCTTAAAAACCCAGTATGTTCTTTATTGCTGATGGCTTCAACAATATCTGCAGCCTGGATGCTGTAGTTTCCCTGATAAAAGAATAATTCCTGAGCCACCTTATCTCGAAAGATCTTATCCATTTTCGGGTCCAGATCCTTAAAATCATAATTGCGACGCTTACTGAATTCACTTCTTATAATTTCCAGACTGGTCACATGAGCAGTTTCATTCGCCTTGAAAAAGAGCACATGACCATTATGGCCGCTGCTTGAGACTATCACATTCTGATACATGTCTATGGTATGCACTTCCATATTTTCCTCAAAAGCATGGTCTACTTTACCTTCAGAACAGAAAATAAATTTTAGCGGATGCGTTTCATTAATGGTGAAATGGATTTGCAGGTCGTGATAGAATGTCACGTGGTATTCAATAATTCCTACTCCAGAAGAAAAACTGGAGCCTCTAATATATCCTTGTCCCATTTGCTCAGGGAGTTCAACGGTGAGTTCTCCGCCATCTTTTTTAAAAGGTGTTTTAAATTGTTTTGAAAAATTTTCTATAATTTCTTCCACAGGAAGAGCCTTGACAAATAATTCCATTATTGTTTTTTCTTAATTTCTAACCAGAAAAATAAAAGTTCAAAAACAGACTCCTAAATGAGCTGTTTTATATGTTCATGTATATCTTAAACCTAGGTATTTTTGAAGGATCTGTGCGCCAAAATTGTGTTATAAATTGTACAGATCGTGCCAAAAACGGTAACGTTTAACGCTTCTTTAAGCTAATTTTAATTTTTTCGTACAAAATTTTAAATCCCTGGGTTTTAGCCTATGATTTTATTTTACCTTATACTGGGACTGGAAGTTCTGGTAGTTTTATTCGTAAGTATCTTTCTTTTTCGGAAAGTATATAGTATGTATCGCGAGCGAAAGGACAGAAGGCGTTAAGGACCAGGCACTGCCTGGCAGGTTTGCTATTTGGAACGTCGGTAAGGCTGATGTATCTTTGCACAAAGGAAAAAGATGAAGAGTGTTAAAGCATTAAAGTGGCGCTATGCCACAAAGAAATTTGATCCCAATAAGATCCTTCCGGCAGAGAAAATCGAAATATTAAAAAGAACTTTTAACCTTACAGCTACTTCTTATGGACTGCAGCCTCTAAAGCTTGTAGTGGTTCAGAATAAGGAGATTCAGGAGCAGTTGATGTCTGCTTCTTATAACCAGAAACAAATTGGTACTGCTTCACATGTTCTTGTGATCTGTATTGAAAAATCTGTTGGCAAGGATTTTATAGAGAAACATTTTAAAACTGTACAGGATATCAGAAAAACTCCAGACGAGATCCTGGATCCATTTCGGGAATCTCTTATTGGAAGTTTTGAGAAAAAGCCTATAGATGAAGTGAAGATCTGGGCGACACATCAGGCTTACCTTGTATTGGGAACCTTACTTACCGTATGTGCTGTTGAAGAGATCGACTCATGCCCCATGGAAGGTTTTGAACCCATAAAATATAATGGGTTACTCAAATTGGACGACCATAACCTTGAGGCGGTGCTTGCGCTGCCTGTAGGATACAGGGCACAAGACGATTTCTTTTCGGAGTTAAAAAAGGTAAGAAGACCGCTCGAAGAGACAGTGATCGAACTCTAGTAGTTCACATATTCGGTGATCTCTAATCCATATCCAATCATTCCCACTCTTTTAGTTTGTCTAGTATTAGACAGTAACCTGATCTTATGAATTTCCAGGTCATGCAGAATTTGTGCGCCAATACCAAAATCCTTGGTATCGAGAACTAGGGGAGGAGCCTTCATTTCTCCCTGCTTCTGAAGGGTTTTTAAATCTTTAAGTCTGGAAAGAAGGTTCATTGACTGGCTCTCCTGATTAATGAAGACTATGGCGCCTTTGCCTTCTTCATTAACAGCCTTGAACATATCATCCAGTTTTTTGTCTGCATTACTGGTTAGGGTCCCTAAAATGTCATTATTGACCAGTGTTGAATTCATGCGCACCAACACCGGGTCTGTAGATTTCCATGCTCCTTTTGACAGAGCAATATGGATCTGTTTATTAGTAGTTTGTTCATAGGCCCTTAACCTGAAGTTTCCAAACCTCGTTTCAATATCAAAATCTTCCTTTTTTACTATAAGGGAATCATGTTGCATTCTGTAGGCAACCAGGTCTTCAATGGAAACGATCTTAAGGTCAAACTTCTCTGCTACTTTTACGAGCTGGGGCAATCTTGCCATCGTACCATCGTCGTTCATGATCTCCACGATAACTCCTGCCGGCTCAAATCCTGCTAAACGTGCAAAATCAATGGCTGCTTCTGTATGACCAGTGCGCCTAAGAACACCACCTTCTTTAGCCTTTAATGGAAAAATGTGACCTGGGCGGCTTAGATCATTGGGGCGGGTCTCCTTATCAATAAGGGAACGAATGGTCTCTGCTCTGTCAGATGCTGAAATACCGGTAGTAACACCCTTACCTTTAAGATCTACGGAAATTGTAAAGGCAGTTTCAAGAGGATCTGTACTATTTCCCACCATCATTTCCAGCTCCAGCTCCTTACAACGCCTTTCTGTAAGTGGTGCACAAATAAGACCTCTACCGTGGGTAGCCATGAAATTGATCATTTCGGGGGTTACCTTTGCGGCGGCAGCGAGAAAATCTCCTTCATTTTCCCGGTCTTCATCATCAACAACTATGATCACCTTGCCGGCTCTTATGTCGTCAATAGCTTCTTTAATCGTATGTAGTTTGAGAGAAGTTTCCGTGGTCATGGTTTACCTGTGATTATTTCAGGCAAAGATATTAATCCTTTTCGGATCGTCCCATGATATGAGCCTTTTTCAGAAGCTTTTTAAAGGGCTCAAAAAGTATACTAAAACTGAAAAGACCTTGATCTGTTGTTGCCCTATATGTAAGGATAATTCCCAGAGGTAACATTACCAGCGTAGAAAGCCAGGTTCCCAAAAAGGGGCTTATTTGTCCCTCTTCAGCGCTGTTTTTCGCAAAAATTCCAATAAAGTGGTAGGTGAGGAACATCAAAATAGCAATAACCATTGGCAATCCCATTCCTCCCTTTCGAATAATGGCGCCAAGAGGAGCTCCAACAAAGAAAAGAATTACACAGGCAAAAGCCAGTACATACTTTTCATGCAAAGCAATTTCAAATTTGTTTAATCTTTTCGCAGCCTGATTAAGCTCAGATTGTTTTGCGTTTAAAACGGTTTTAGCCTGGGTCACGCTTCCTAACGCAAGATTCAGGATTTGAGAAGCCCTGTAAGTTTCATATAAGGGAAGAATTCCTTCTTCCAGATTTGCTATACTGTCTTCGGGTCTTATTTCTTTCCGCAAATTCTCTAGTCCGGTGCGGTTATACATATTAGTAGATAACCTTTCGATTTCCTCATTATAGGAGGTGGAGAAGGAGTCAATGGTTTGATTTAATTCGGAGATCTTGAGCATATTGTGTGAATTGCTGTATCGCTCTTCATCAAGATCTACATCATTAAATCCCGAAAGATCCATATTAATGGTGTACTCTTTAAAATAACTCTTTGCAAAGGGTTTTTTGATCCTGTCTTTAGGAGAGTTCGACATGATCTCATCATAATAATTCCCGTCTTTTAAAATAAGACTCAGAATATTTGTGCCGGTGCCGCCTACAAGTTCGCCTTCGGTTGCCTTGATCACGGTATAATTTCCTGGTCTGCGTTCATTCTTCTTATGAATAATAACATTCTCCAGGTACTGCCCGTTCTCACCCGACTTTTCATCCACTTTGATGTTGATCTGACCCAGATCATTAAAAACACCTTCAGAAATCACCATAGCAGGCTTGAGTTGGGCAATGTTTTTGCGAAGGTTTATCGATTTGTATTCGGCCGCAGGAATAACGTTGTTGGCAAAAAGGAAAGCAGTTACACTCACAAAAAGAATAAAGAAGGTAAGCGAACGCATTGCCCTTTGCAGGGAAATTCCAGCCGACTTCATAGCGGCGAATTCATAATTCTCTGCAAAACTTCCAAAGGTCATAATGGAAGTAAGTAAAATGGTAAGCGGAAGTACAAGGGGTACAAGCTTAGGACTAAAATAGAGCAGGAATTTAAAGATAACTTCCAGGTCCAGATCCTTTCCAGCCAATTCGCCTATATACAGCCAGATAGTTTGTAATACAAATATGAACATGAGTATTACAAAAACCGAGAAAAATGTTTTTAGGTAGCTGGTAAGTATGTACCTGTCTAGAATCTTCAATTAGTCGAGTCTGTTAATATAGTAGTCTTTGTACCTGTTCTCCTTAAACTCAAAGAGAGATTGAGGAAGGGGTTGATCTGTTTTAAAGCTGTTCACGGTAATTGTGATCTTTGTTCCATTATCCTGTGTCTGGATAAGATTATAAATATGCTTTGTCTGCTTATCAATTCCTAGCTGGATTTCCTTGATCTCGGCTTTGGAGTCGATAGGCGTAAGCTGAATATACTGGATCTTTCTCCCTTTAATATCCTGGGTAGGGCCCCATTTTGCCTTGTATCCATCATTGTAGAAGGTAAGCATTTTTGAGGGCGTGATGTCCTGATCTTTTTTTGGATCATAGGTGGAAATATTGATCTCCTCATCTTCCGGGATGATGGTATATAACTTCTTACCATCAAAAAGCCTGGTAGTACCCATGATATTCAAAAGATATTTTTCTCCCTGAAGACTTACGTCGCCACGGGTTTCGTGCTTTACATTTTCAGCAGTATTTTCAAGGCCGTACTTAAAATCGATAACTATGTTCTGGTAAGAATCCACTTTAGAGGAAACTTCATTGAGCAAGGCCGTAGCTTTGTCTGCGGACTGTGCCGTTCCTGCTAAAAAGGTCATAAATGCTACTGCTACAAAAACTAATTTTTTCATTTCTTTTATTTTCTATTCATCATTCAAAAGCTGGTTAAGGCCGTCTATATCCTGTACCAGAACTTGTCGGGCTTTGCTTCCTTCAAAGGGGCCAACTACGCCGGCTGCTTCCAACTGGTCTATAATTCTTCCTGCCCTGTTATAACCTAACTTCAGTTTTCTTTGAAGTAAAGAAGCCGATCCCTGTTGGGCCAGGACGATGACTTCAGCTGCTTCGCGGAAGAGATTATCCCTGTCGCCTACATCAATATCAAGAGATGTGCCACTTTCCTCGCCGCTGTATTCCGGCAGGTGATAAGCATCGGCATAAGCCTTTTGAGAACCAATGAATTCGGTGATCTTATCAACCTCGGGGGTGTCAACAAAAGCACATTGTAACCGTAGTAAAGTATTCCCCTGGGTGAATAACATATCTCCTTTTCCAATGAGCTGATCTGCACCCTGGCTATCCAGAATTGTTCGGGAATCAATCTTTGAAGTCACCCTGAAGGCGATCCTAGCCGGGAAGTTTGCTTTGATAATTCCTGTAATTACATTTACAGAAGGTCTCTGGGTTGCTATGATGAGATGTATACCAATAGCCCGAGCCAATTGGGCCAGCCTTGCAATTGGCGTTTCCACCTCTTTGCCAGCTGTCATTATAAGGTCTGCAAATTCATCTACCACCAATACTATATAAGGCAGAAATTTATGGCCCTGTTCAGGATTAAGTTTTCTTGCCTTGAATTTTACATTATACTCCTTGATATTTCGAACCATGGCATCCTTGAGCAACTCGTAACGGTTGTCCATTTCTATACATAAGGAATTGAGGGTATTAATTACCTTGGTATTATCTGTAATTATTGCTTCCTCGGTATCTGGAAGTTTGGCAAGATAGTGTCGCTCGATCTTATTAAAGAGTGTCAATTCTACCTTTTTTGGATCTACAAGGATGAACTTTACTTCAGCCGGATGTTTGCTGTAAAGCAAAGAGGTAAGTATTGCGTTAAGACCTACAGATTTACCCTGCCCGGTTGCTCCTGCCATTAGGAGGTGAGGCATTTTGGCGAGGTCTACAACGAAGGTTTCGTTGGAAATTGTCTTACCCAAAGCCATAGGTAATTCCATTTCTGCATTCTGGAATCGGGGAGAGGCAATTACACTCCTCATTGAGACCATTGTGGAATTTTTATTTGGCACCTCTATTCCAATGGTTCCTTTTCCCGGAATAGGAGCGATGATCCTAATACCGAGGGCAGATAAGGAAAGGGCAATATCGTCTTCGAGACTTTTTATTTTTGATATCCTGATTCCTGCTTCAGGAATGATTTCATATAAGGTAACCGTGGGACCAACTGTAGCTTTGATCTGAGCAATATCGATCTTGTAATTCTTGAGCGTATCTACGATCCTGTTCTTATTCTCTTCAAGCTCTTCCTGATTGATAGTGATGCCACCGCCATTGGCATTGTGGTCCTTGAGCAGCTCCAGGGTGGGAAACTGGTAATTTTTAAGTTCCAAAGTAGGATCAAATTCTCCATAATCTTCAACGAGCTTTTTACTTAAGCTGTTGTCCACTTCCTCTTCGGGAGCTGTTTCTACTTCCATAGCTACATCATCTGGATCTTCATTAGATTTTATAACTACCTTTTCTGAAGCAGGTTGCGCAGGTCTTGGAGGTTCTGAAGGAGCTGGTGTAATAGGTTTTACAGGTTCTGGCTTTACTTCGGCGGCTGGTTTTTTATCCTGGACCGTTTCAGAAACTGAAGCTGAAGATCGAAAGTCTTCAGAAATAGTATTTTTAGTTTTTTTAAAGATGGAAAATATCTTATCTGGCGTCAGCTTCAAGCGCACTACGAGATAAACGATAAATAAGAATGCAAGCAGAAGCACAGTACCTGTAAAGCCCAGGTAGTCCTGAAGGTAATCATTCATTTCATATCCCACAGTACCTCCCAAAATAGCATTTGATTCAGCAAAAAATCCAAAAAAGACTGCCAGCCAAACCATTACCAGAAGCCCCCAGAACCAGAATCGAAAAAGAGGTTTCTTACTTAGGCTTAGAAAAAAGTAAAGCCCTGTAGTAATGGTAAGTAAAGCAATAGCATAAGCTGCAATTCCAAACCCGTCAAAAATAAAGAAGTCACTTATCGCTGCGCCAAATTTGCTCAACAGATTCTGAGCTTCAACTTCGCGATTGTCAAATTGCTGCAGTGTACTTTGATCTGCCTGCCAATTGAATAAGAAAGAGGTGAAGGCGATCAATAAAGCAAGGCCAAAGAATATCAAAAAACTTCCAAGAATCACTTTGCCCTTTGGGGATAGCGCAAACGAAGACTTAGAAAAAGTAGATTTAGAAGAGGATTTCTTGACAGCTTTTTTATTAGCCATAATGGAATTAAGGGTTTGGGGGCAAAAATACAAATTCGCACCAGCTAATATAAAGAAAAGGAAAAATCTATTTGAAAGTTCTTTAACTCCTTTAAAGAGTATAGAAAATATATGGGAAATAAATGATCACACCAATGATGGCGGCAATTACGGCTGTAAAGAAAACTGCCCCGGCTGCAACATCCTTTATAAGGCCAATTTTAATGTGATAATCTGGATGAACAAAATCTGCAATATTTTCAATAGCTGTGTTGAGGCCTTCTGTGCCCATAACCAACCCTATGGCCAGTAGTTGCAAAATCCATTCGGTTGCAGTAATGTCAAAGTAAAAACCGGCAGCGGTAACAAGTATAGCAAGTACAAACTGAACTTGAATACTAGGTTCATGTTTTAAGAGCAACCAGGCGCCCTTTATCGCATATCCACCTCCTTTTATTCGGCCGGTGATAAAATCATACATTATAAAAGTACTTTTAGGGCCTCGAGATAATCTGGTTCGTTATCAATGTCTTTTACCTGTTCTGTATGAAGAATTTTTCCATTCTCGTCAAGAACAATAACTACTCGAGACAATAATCCTTCCCATGGGCCATCAATCATTTCAAGACCGTAATCTTTTCCAAAATTTCTTTCCCGAAAGTCGGAAAGATTGGTGACATTTCCAAGGTCGTTATCTTTTTTGAATCGCTCCTGAGCAAATGGGAGATCCCTGGAAATATTTAATACAACAACATTCTCAAGTTCGGCAGCCTTAGCATTGAAGTTCTTTACAGAAGTGGCACATACGTGAGTATCTATACTAGGAAAAATATTGAGAATTACTCGCTTCCCCTTAAAATCCTGAAGCGTTGCAACATTGAGATCAGACTTTAATAATTCAAAGTGAGGAGCTCTTTCTCCTTTTTCGGGCAGATGCCCATATGTAGTTACGGTTTTTCCATTTTGTATAATCTGTGACATATCCTGTTTTTCTTGGTGGTTGAGCTACTAAATTTAGAATTTTACCTCGTGGATTTTACTAAAATTGTCATAAAACAGAATGGGCTGCTTTTAAAAACAAAAGCAGCCCATTTTTGAATATCAGCGTAAAATAATTACCTGTCTATAGAACCCATGACTTTTTGCATGAAAGTATTTGCGGCATCGCGTTCGGCCATACCTTTATCTATCATCTTCTGTACCTCAAGAGCTCCACAAATATTACTGATCAATTCGCCCACCACGTCCATTTCTTCATCACTCACAGACCTGTGGTCGCAGAATGATTCAAGAACTTCCAGCGTGTGTTCCAGTTTTACCTGATCATTATTCTTTTGCAGATGTCTAATTACTGGTAACTTCATTCACTAGGTCTTTTAAAAGTTCAAATTTATTCGTCTGTACCTGGTTGACCAATTGCCCGTTTTTAAAAGTGGCAAAAGTTGGTAAATTATCTACTTTGGCCAGTTTTCTGGATTCAGGGAATTTTTCGGCATCTACCAGGAGAAAAGTTGCGTTCTGGTTTTCTGCAGCCAGTTTTTTGAACTTGGGTTTCATCACCCGGCAGTTTCCACACCAGCCAGCCATATACTGTACGACTACTGTATCATTTTCAGAAACTACTGCTGCAAGATTATCATTATCTAGTTCTCTCATGATGCTTTACTTTTTTTTTAGTTTGCGCTTAAATAAGAAGCTACACCTTCACGGTTGGCATTCATTGCCTCTTTTCCTTCTTCCCAGTTAGCAGGGCAAACTTCTCCTTTTTCCTGAACGTGTGTGTAAGCGTCTATTAAACGAATGAATTCCTTTACGTTTCTTCCAAGTGGCATATGATTGATACCTTCATGGAAAACCGTTCCTTCCTCATCAATGAGGTAAGTAGCACGATAGGTCACATTGTCACCTTCTACAGTGTAGATGCCGGTTTCTTCGTTATAGTTCTCATTAGTGATATCAAGAATTCCCAGCTGGTTCGCAAGGTTTCTATTTGAATCGGCAAGGATAGGGTAAGTTACACCTTCTATACCGCCGTTATCTTTTGAGGTGTTAAGCCATGCAAAATGAACCTCGGGAGTGTCACAAGAGGCTCCTATTACCATTACATTTCTTTTCTCAAACTCTCCCAGAGCTTCCTGGAAAGCGTGAAGTTCTGTTGGACAAACAAAAGTAAAGTCTTTTGGATACCAAAAAAGCAGGACTTTTTTACCATTATTTTTAGCTTCTTCAAACACATTGATCTTAAAGGTGTCACCCATTTCATTCATTGCGTTTACTTCTAAGTTTGGAAATTTTTTTCCTACTAATGCCATTTGATTTATGTTTTAATTATTGATTATTTTTCGTGTGCAAAGATAAAAACAAAGAGCGGCCCTTCTAGGGACGCAAATCTTTATTTTTTATTTCAGAATAGATTTTGCTAATGCTAAATCTAGTTAATCATAAATTCCTGTTATTAGGCTCTGGCACTTTAAGAAAGCTGCTTGATCTTGATATTAAATGCAGCATAGAAAAGCGTCATGAAGGGACTTAGGTAATTAAAGATTGCATATACGAAATAAGAAGCCACCGGTACTCCTAAGACGCCACTATGGTAAGCACCACAAGTATTCCAAGGAATAAGTACAGAGGTCACGGTTCCTGAATCTTCCAAGGACCGACTTAAGTTTTCAGGTGCAAGGCCTTTGTCGCGATAGGCTTTGGCAAACATTTTACCGGGCACAACTATCGCCAGATATTGATCTGATGCCGTTGCGTTCAGGGTGATACAACTAAAAACAGTGCTCGCAAAAAGCCCGAAGGTGGTATGGAAAAGGTTTAAAAGTGCTCTACTTATGGTGGCTAATGCTCCAATGGCATCCATGATTCCACCAAAGACCATTGCGCATAATATAAGCCAGATAGTTCCCAGCATACCAGACATTCCTCCCGAAGAGAACAGGTCATTCAATTGATCATTGTCAGTAACTATAGATGTATCTATGGTAATGGCATTCATAAGTCCAACATAAACTGCTTCAAAGGAAAAGCTTTCATATCCTGAAACTGCCACTACCACTTCTGGCTGGAAAATTACGGCAGCCGCAGCACCAAGCAAGGTGCCAAGAAGGAGTGCGATGAGTGGGGAAGTTTTCATGACTATGAGCACAATAACCAGTAAAGGAACAACAAAAAGCCACGGACTTATATTAAAGGCGCTGTCAATTGATGCCAGGATAGCACCAGTATCTGCAGTACCCGCAGGTTCAATAGTGAAGCCTAGAATAATAAAGACCAGCAGAGTGATTACTATAGTTGGTACCGTGGTGAGGGTCATATACCTTATGTGCGTAAAAAGGTCTGTACCGGCCATGGCAGGAGCCAGGTTGGTCGTGTCGCTCAAAGGTGACATCTTATCTCCGAAATAAGCTCCCGAAAGGATCGCGCCTGCAGTCATACCTACAGAAATGCCCAGAGCTTCTGCGATTCCTATAAGAGCAATTCCTACCGTTGCACTGGTAGTCCAGCTACTTCCGGTAGCTACAGAGATAACCGAACAAATAATGACGGTTGCAGCCAGGAAAATGGTAGGATTAAGAATTTGAAGGCCATAATAGATCATGGTTGGAATGATGCCGCTAATTAGCCAGGTTCCCGCCAGAGACCCTACCATTAACAGAATGAGGATGGCGCCAGAAGTAGACTTGATGTTATTGGCCACTTCTTCGATCATGGTATCAAATGAGACTTTGTTCAGGATTCCCACGATGGCTGCAACTGCACCTCCAAGTAGTAAAATGAATTGATTTGAACCACTTAAGGAATCATCTCCATAAACAAACACATTATAGGCGAGCATTCCAATTAAAGCAAAAACAGGAAAGAGAGCTTCCCAGATATTTAATTCGCGATTTTCAAGAATTTTGGTGTCTTTGATAAATTTTTCGTCTTCCATTTAAGGGGGGATCTAAATTTTAAAGGGTAATGTTACGATTTTTTCAATAAAATTAGAAAGGTGCGGCTTCAATTCCTGAGGCAATTCCGCATTATTTTAAAGCAATCGTTACGACCTGGAGAAAATCTGACCTGGTAATAATTAAGAAACGAGACTGTCTAAAAAGTACATTTTTCGTCAATCTGAATTTGCTTCAGCTATCAATTTATGATGATAGTCAATTTATTAGGACCCTGGGGTAAAATCAGGATGACGTATAAGATCCTTTCAGGTAGACTCGTTTCTTTAGTATATTTTCTTTTACCCTAACTCAAGGGCAATTTCGACCATTCCTTTAAAAGTTGTCTCCCTTTCTTCGGTAGTTGTTTTTTCGCCGGTGACAAGAGAATCAGAAATGGTAAGTAAAGAGAGCGCGCTTACCCCGTGTTTTGCAGCAAGGGTGTATAAGCCTGAAGTTTCCATTTCTACGCATAGCACACCAAAGTTTGACCACATTTGATATGACTCGAACTCGTCTGCGTAGAATTCATCACTGGTAAGGACGTTACCCGCTTTTACTTTGATATCTTTTTCCTTCGCCTTTTCGATAGCCTGTTGAAAAAGCTCGAAACTTGCAGTAGGAGCAAAATCTGCTCCCTGGAATCGGTATTGATTGATGCCAGATGTTGAAGATGCAGCCATGGCAATAACTATGTCCCGAAGTTTCACGTTCTTCTGGTAAGATCCTGCACTTCCTACCCGAATCAAATTCTTCACATTGAAATCATTGATCAATTCATGTGCGTAAATTGAAATAGATGGCACTCCCATTCCTGTGCCTTGTACAGAGATCCTTCTGCCTTTATAGGTCCCTGTGAACCCAAACATATTACGCACTTTATTGTAACAGGTGATATCTTCGAGAAAGGTCTCTGCTATCCATTTTGCTCTTAAAGGGTCTCCTGGTAATAAAACTGTTTCTGCTATTTCGCCTTTTTTGGCGCCAATGTGTATGCTCATTTATTTAATTCCTTTACGATTGATACTCCCGAAGAAGTTCCTATTCTTTCGACACCTGCTTCAATGAATGAAAGCGCAGTGTCCAGATTTTTTATGCCGCCAGAGGCCTTTAATTTTGCTTTGCCGTTGACAGCATTCTTCATTAATTCGATATTTTCCAATCTTGCACCGTCATTTCCAAAACCAGTAGAGGTCTTGACAAAATCGGCTTTGGATTTCACCGCTATTTCGCTGGCTACGACGATTTCCTGCGGAGTTAAATAGCAGGTCTCAATGATCACTTTCAGGATCTTATCTCCTGTTTCTCTTTTTATGGCTGCAATTTCTTCTTCTACTATTTTGAAGTTTCTTGATTTTAATGCTCCGAGGTTGATTACCATGTCCACCTCTTCGGCACCGTCTTTAAGCGCCTGCCTGGTTTCAAAAACCTTTGCTTCTGTTGACATTGCTCCCAATGGAAAACCAACCACCGTGCATACCTTAACGTCAGAACCTTTTAATTGCTCCTTAGCAAGACGTACGAAGGCGCTGTTTACACAAACTGAAAAGAAATTGTATTCTTTAGCTTCTGCGCATAAGTCGACAATATCTTTTTCTGTAGCTGTTGCTTTTAAAATAGTGTGATCTATATACTTATTTATTTCAATCATAAATAACTGTTTTTTCAAAAATGCGACATCTCAGCCATTTAAAACATGATCCAGATCAAGAGTTTCAGAGATCACTGCGGCTGGCAAAACCTCACAAATATAAAGATTCAAATATTGGATTAGCTGGAAAAAGCTCAAAAAAAAGAGGATCCAAAAATGCCATTTTAGGATCCTCTTATTTCTTACTTCAAAATCAAAGCTTTACCCTTGGTTCGTCTGTACCTTATGTTTGGGGTTGAATTAACCTGCTGTTTCTTCTGAAGGGGAAAGAATTCCTGTTTTTTCCATGCATTCCCTCATCATCTGGTACGTGCGCTTAATGTCATTATCAAGGCCAATAGAGAATCTGATGATCCCGTCGGTCAAGCCCATTTGCTTTTGTTCGTCTTCAGGAATTTCTGAAGAAGTGGAAGTGCCCGGGGCGCTAAATAGAGTTTTATAAAATCCGAGGCTAACCGCCAGGTAACCAAGGTTTCTTTCCTGCATAAGCTCCATGAGGGCATTGGCCTTTTCCAGAGACCCGGCGTCTACCACTAGCATGCCTCCATACCCATATTCTTCATTCATCATACTCTTATAGAATTCGTGGCCCGGATGACTCTCCAGACCAGGGTAAACCGTTCTTAAACCGTCAGCTTCAAATTGCTCAGCCAGATATTGAGCATTCTGGCTATGTTGTTTAATGCGAATGTGCAGCGTACGCAAATTCTTCAGAATAGAGGCGGCTCTCAGGGAATCCATGGTGGGACCGAGTAACATGCTGGCACCATCATTTACACTACGAAGTTCATTAATGAATTCCTGGGTTCCGCAGGCAACACCACCCACAGTATCACTTGACCCATTGATGAATTTTGTGAGACTATGAATAACCACATCTGCTCCCATAGTGGCCGGGGAAATTGCAAGGGGAGAAAAGGTATTGTCAACTACTAGTTTTAAACCATGCTTTTTTGCAATTTTTGATAGGCCTTTGAGATCGGCTACTTCGAGTAGCGGATTACTTACTGCTTCGCAATAAAGGACTTTGGTGTTTTCAGAAATTGCAGCTTCCACCTTTTGAAGGTCTGTTATGTCTACAAATGAAGTGCTGATGTTTAAGCGAGGTGCGAAATTTTTGAGGAAAGCATAGGTCCCACCATAAATAGTTCGGCTGGAGATAACATGATCTCCTGCCTGGCAGTACTGCAACAGAACAGGAGTTATAGCCCCCATACCACTAGCCGCTACGTTGGCAGCTTCAGTTCCTTCCATGGCAGCAAGCGCTTCTCCTAAATACAGGTTAGAAGGAGAGGAATGACGAGAATAGAGGTAGCAACCTTCGGCATTGCCTTCAAAGGTGTCGAACATGGTTTTTGCTGAAAGAAAAGTATAAGTGGAAGAATCGGAAATACTGGGATTGACTCCTCCAAATTCTCCGAAATACTGAAGATCCTGGATCTTATCTGCGGGCTTGAATTTCATAATGAACTTGTTTATAGTTATTTCAAAGGAAATGAGATTCAGAAAGAATAACAACAGAAGGAGGTAAATTCAGAATATAAATCTATAAATGCGTAAATCCTAGGATGATTAATCTTATATCTTTGCTCTAACTGAATTTTAAGAGAAAATTTTACAGATGAATACAGACACTTTAGACAGGAAACTACTGGGACTTCTACAGGAGGATGCAAAGAAAACGAATAAAGAACTTGCAGGGAAGCTGGGTTTGTCTGTAACCGCAGTTTATGAACGAATCAAAAAACTGGAAAGGGCTGGAGTGATCTCAAAATATGTTGCTCTTGTAAAACCCGAAAAGGTAGACAGAGCTTTTACGGCTTTCTGCCAGATCAAGCTTGTTCAACATACCAAGAACAACGTGACTGCCTTTGAAAGCCAGGTCGCAAAATTATCGGAGGTTCTTGAGGTTTTTCATGTGAGTGGCGAATATGATTATATCTTAAAGGTAATGGTAAGGGACATGGAGGCCTACCGGGAATTCATGCTTAATAAATTGACGGCACTTGACCATATTGGCAGTACCCAAAGTACCTTTGTAATTAGTCCGGTTAAGAATAGCACGGTTTTAAAAGTTTAGGTGGAATAGCGCATTCATCTGGCTTTTCAAATGTCAATTATAGTCGTACTTTTGTAACTCTTATAAAAAATCAACAAAAAATTTACTTATGAGCACGTATGATGTTGCTGTTATTGGATCGGGCCCTGGAGGATATGTAGCCGCTATTCGCTGCGCCCAACTGGGAATGAAAACCGCACTTATTGAAAAATATTCCAGCCTGGGTGGCACTTGTTTAAATGTGGGATGTATTCCAAGTAAGGCACTTCTTGACTCCTCCCATCACTATGATGATGCAGTTAGACATTTTGAGGAACACGGGATAGAAATCCCCGGAGAGGTAAAAGTGAACCTGGGAAAAATGATAGAGAGAAAGCGTTCTGTTGTTAGCCAGACAGTAGATGGTATCAAGTTCCTTATGGACAAGAATAAAATAGATGTTTTTGAAGGCGTTGGTGCCTTTAAGGATGCAACGCATATCAATATTACAAATGCTGAAGGTAAAACGGAGGCTATTGAGGCAAAGAATTCCATAATTGCGACGGGTTCCAAGCCTTCAAATCTTCCTTTTATTAACCTGGATAAAGAAAGGATCATCACTTCAACAGAGGCACTGGAGCTTAAGGAAATTCCTGAGCACCTGGTGGTTATTGGTGGAGGCGTGATAGGTCTTGAGCTGGGGCAGGTATATATGAGACTTGGAGCTAAGGTTTCAGTTGTAGAATACATGGACAGCATTATTCCTACCATGGATTCGGCTCTTGCAAAAGAACTTACCAGGAGCCTGAAAAAGCAGGGGATGAAATTTTACGTTTCGCATAAAGTGAATGCTGTAGAGCGAAAAGGAAATGAAGTGGTGGTTAGCGCTAAAGACAAAAAGGATCAAGATGTATCGTTCACAGGAGATTACTGCCTTGTTTCTGTAGGAAGAAGACCTTATACAGAAGGTCTTAATGCAGCTGCCGCAGGTGTGAAAATTGATGACCGCGGAAGGATCGAGGTAAATGAGCACCTTCAAACCAATGTAAAGAACATTTATGCCATCGGCGACGTGATCAAAGGTCCTATGCTGGCACATAAAGCTTCAGAAGAAGGTACGCTAGTAGCTGAAGTAATTGCAGGCCAGAAGCCGCACATAGACTATAATCTCATCCCTGGTGTGGTATATACCTGGCCAGAAGTTGCTGCGGTTGGAAAAACCGAGGAGCAGTTGAAAGAAGAAGGAGTAAAGTATAAGGAAGGTAAATTCCCGATGCGGGCCCTTGGAAGATCGAGAGCCAGTGGCGATATAGAAGGAATGGTCAAAATACTTTCAGATGAAGCTACAGATGAAGTTCTGGGGGTTCATATGATAGGAGCCAGGGTGGCCGATCTTATTGCTGAAGCTGTTACAGCAATGGAATTCCGAGCCTCGGCTGAAGATATTGCAAGGATGAGTCACGCTCACCCCACATATGCTGAAGCTGTTAAGGAAGCTGCTCTGGCGGCAACCGACAATAGACCCATTCATATTTAAGCTTACATATCAATAGTTTAGAAGAGCCTCTTAAAATGACTTTTTTAAGAGGTTTTTTTTGTGGATTGTTCCAGGAACTAAATTTTGTGCCTTCAGTTTTATTACATTTATCTCCTGAATCAAAATTATCTAAGATGGCAAAGGAGAAATCACCCTCAAAAAATTCGGCTAAAAAAGAACCCGTGCTGAGTTTAAAAGAAAAGCGCGCTGCTAAAGCCGCCAAGAAGAAAAACAGAAGCTAACTTTTAGTAGAAATAGAAAAAGGCTGTTCCCTGGGGACAGCCTTTCTTTTAGAATGGTTAATAAGCTTTAATCGTCGCTTACAAATTTAAAGAACCTGCTCTCTCCACCGTCTTTTGTTTCCTCCTGGTAGAGGAACTGCAGGTTGTTTTCATCAAAGATCTTGAAAAATTCTTCCCAAGAGATGTTCTTTAAATTATCTTCAGCATATCCTGGAAAATTTATTCTTAAAAGTCCGCCACCCTTCTCATTATTGGCTGTACTCTCAACAACAGCCGGTTTTCCATCTCTGGCCTCTGTCCATTTTTTAATTGTATTATGATCTTTGGTGGTCTTGGAATCAGATTTTGCCATTGCTTCTCGGTTTTTAAGTTATATATGACCCTAAATTCTTTTTTTTAAGGCGGAAGAAAAAGAGATTTAACAGCAAAATAATTTTTCTGTTAATCAATTGTGAATCAGGAGAGAGCTTTAGTTTCTTTTCCGGAAAAGTCGCAATTTCCAGTACCCTTGTTTAAAATAGATAAAGGCTGCGAGCGCCGCAATAGCATTTGAAATTGGGAAAGACCACCAGATTCCTTCAGCACCGAGATGTGTTTTGTGAGAGAGGAGAAATGCCAGCGGAAATCTAATAATCCACAGGTTGAGAATGGAAATGAGCATGGAAGCTTTGGTAAAGCCGGCACCATTGAATACTCCGTTCAAAACCTGCTGTACTCCTAAAAGCCCGAAACTTGGAGCCATGATCATAATGAACAAGGAAGCATCTTCTATGACGTCGGGGTCATTAGGAATAAAGAATGCCGTAAGAGGTTCAGCAAATAAGAACATGAGAATTCCCATTCCTGTAAGTCCAAAGAATGCCACCTGGCTGCTAAGGGTAGCTACTTTTTCGGCTCTTTTGATCTTTATGGCACCAATATTTTGACCTACCAAAGAAGTTGTGGCTATAGCAAGACCTAGTGCAGGAATGATGATGAAACTCAAAATTCTGGCACCAATTCCATAAGCTGCCACGACTTCACTTCCAAACCCGGTGACTAGGATTACCATAAAAGTCATGCCCAGAGCTCTGGTAGATTGTTCTACACTTGCCGGCAGCCCCAGGTTAAATATCCGCCGGAGCGTGAAAAGGTGTGGTTTCATTTGATTGAAGTGGATCTTTATTCCGCTCTTTCCTCGAAAGAGAATAAAGAGACCTATAACAGCAGATAGCGCCTGCGTGATGACACTGGCAACGGCAGCCCCCGCAACTCCAAATCCCGGAACTGGTCCATACCCGTAGATGAACAACGGGTCAAGAATAAGGTTTAATAAAACTGTGAACAGGACAATGTACACCGGGAGCATCACATTGCCAATTCCACGCATAAGAGATTGGAAGGAGAAGAACATAAATAGAAACACAAAGCCCAGGGAGGAAACCTGGAAATAATCTACTGCATCCTGAAATATTTCAGGTCCAGCACCAATGAGCTGCATTAAAGGGGCGGCAGCAAAATAGCTGAACCCGGAAAGGGCAAGGGCAACAAAAAAAATGAGGGACATGGTTTGGGAAGAATTGAAATCTACCTTCTTCTGGTCTTCAGCTCCAAAATACTGAGAAACCAGAACAGTTCCAGCTAGTGTGAGCCCGGAGCCGAGTGATAATACCAAAAACAATAATGGAAAACTTATACTCACCGCCGCCACAGCATCAGCACCAAGCCTACCTAACCAAAAGGTGTCAATTAGTTGATAAGCCGTTTGTAAAATATTTGCAAATATAATAGGTGCGGCAAGGCTGAACAGAGAATTAAAGATCCTGCCTTCAGTATATTTTCTGCTTTTAGTCATCGATAGGCAAAAATAAGGCAGGTGAAATGGATGGAGTGCTAAAAATATAATAAATCCGGAAGTTTTGAAATCCCCAGGACCACCTTAAGCTAAACATTTCGGCAGAGCCATATTTCCGGCTGAGCTCGGTAATACTTCCGCAAGGATTATCGTATTCCTCAGAAAATTTTTTCTAAAGGTTCTTGTATGAAAACCAATAAATGCTTAACTTATAGCTAATTAACAAGCAGTTGAAAACAATATGATCTAAAGTTACCGAAAACCATTATTCATATGAACGCTTTAACAAACATCTGGAATAACTATACTGTGGAATTTTCTACAGCGCAAAAAGTTATTGTTGCAATAGTTCTGGGGCTCATTATTCTTGTTGCACTTTTAGCAATCGTATTGGTGATCCTTGAATTCACCAAGTAGAAGGAGAGCACCTTTATTTCATTTCCTCTTGATTCAAGGGGGCGAATTTGTATTGCCAACTTTTAAAAATGGTTAAAAGGATGCCTTTCATGGGTCTCAAATATTTTTTTGTAACTTTAGAACAGAGTAATAGCAGCTGTTAGGCTCAAAACCTTAAATATGGATGCTCATACGCTTTATAGAATTATGAAACCTCACCTGGATGGTTTAGCACCTTCCGAAAAAGATTCCCTCACCAAGCTTATTAATACCCGCACGCCCGGGAAGGTCACCTGCCACCACCGCAAGATACATTCCTTAAGTAAGGCCAAAGAATATCTCAAGAATTTTTGTCGCAGAGAAATGGAGCGGGAGCGGCAAGATCAATCGCCAGTCTAATTTTTTGTTAATCACAGACTTTCAGTAATATCTTCAGATTATTTCCTGTAATTTCAGGAGTAAATGAACGTATATGAAGAAGAAAAAAATTCTCCTTGCTGGTGCTTCCGGGGCTCTGGGTCTTGAAGTACTCAAGTTGCTAAGCGAGCAGGGATTGGATGTACGAGCCTTAGTACATTCAGCAGATGGGGCCGAAAAGGTTGCTGCATACACAAAAGACGTTTGGAAAGCAGATGCAAGTGAAGGTAACGAGAAAATAAAGGATATCACAAAAGATGTGGATATTGTTGTTTCTACTCTCGGGAAAAGCGTAAGTCTCTTTACAAACAGAGGAAAGTCTTTTATGGAAAATGACTTCTATGCTAATAGTAACGTACTTGATGACGCAGTTAAGAATGGTGTAGAGCGATTTATCTACGTATCCATTAAGGGAGCAGATAAAGCTTTGGAATATGAAGTGGCGAAATCTCATAAGATGTTTGAGGATGCCTTAAGCGCATCGGGACTGGATTATACGATAATAAGACCTGTTGGTTTTTTCTCGGGGTTGAACGATCTTGCTATTATGGCGAAAAGAAAGGTCATTCCAATAGTAGGAGACGGGCATTCGAGAACAAACAGCATCCATCAAAAGGATCTTGCTAAGGTGGTGGTAGAGCATTTATATGAAGGTCCCGAGATAAAGGAAGTAGGAGGTCCTTTGATTCACACCCGTATGGAAATGGCAAAGATGATAGAGAGAAAAGTGGGAGGTAAAGTAATCCAGGTGCCTGAGAAACTCGCTGAATGGGGGATGTTTCTCCCGGAACTTGTCGATGATGATATATCTGCCAAACTCAAATATTTTAAGTTTGTCACAACTAATGATATGATTGGAGAAGTAAATGGAGAGATCACCTTTGAGGATTATCTCGATGGGCTTGATCTCGAAAATGATTTGCCGTAATGTCAGGAAAATATGATGCGATTGTAGTAGGAAGTGGAAGCAATGGGATTGCTGCTGCAATTCGGCTGCAAAAAAAAGGATTAAAAACTGCCATTTTTGAGCAAGCTGCTACCCCGGGAGGTGCCACGAGAACTATGGAATTGACCATGCCTGGCTTCAAGCACGATGTGGGTTCGGCAATTCTTCCCCTTGGGCTTGCTTCCCCTTTTTTTCGAGATCTACCTCTTGACAATTTTGGACTGGAATGGATATTTCCCGAAATCGCCTATGCTCATCCTTTTGATGATGGTACGGCATTTGGCTGCTATAAAGACATTGAAAAAACGGCAGCACAATTGGGAGAAGATGAAGCAGCATATCTAAAATTGTTCCGTCCTTTGCTTAACAACTGGGATAAGCTGAACAGCGACCTTTTGGGGCCTTTGGGAATTCCTGAACATCCCATCCCATTTTTGAAATTTGGCCTTAAGGCCATGCCTTCTGCACAGATGCTGGCGAATCATTACTTTAAAAATGACAAAACGAAAGCATTTTTCTATGGTTCTGCGGCTCATTCGACCTTGCCATTGACAAATATTGCATCCGCCTCGTTCGGTCTCGTATTGACCACAAGCGCACACAAATACAACTGGCCATTTCCTAAAGGAGGTGCTGGGAATTTTACGAAAGCTTTACTCGACTACTACAAATCTCTGGGAGGAGAAATTTTTCTCTCTCAGTATATCAGGGATATCAGAGATCTTCCTAATGCGTATGCCTATCTTTTTGATCTTACGCCTAAGCAGCTTTTAAAGATAAAAGGTCTGAATTTTAATCTTCTTTACCGCAAAAGAATGGAAGCCTACAAGTATGGTGCGGGTGTTTTTAAAATGGACTGGGCGCTAAAAGAGCCAATTCCATTCACAAATGAGAAATGTAGAAAAGCAGCCACTATTCACCTGGGATTTACCAAAGAAGAGATTGAAAATTCTGAAAAAGAGATTCATCAAAAGAACATGACCAGCACCCCATATGTTCTTGTTGCACAGCATTCTCCCTTTGATCCCACCAGGGCTCCTGAAGGCCACCACACTGCCTGGGCTTATATCCACGTTCCTAACGGCAGCACAGAAGATTATACAAAGATCGTGGAAGACCAGATCGAGCGTGCAGCTCCAGGATTTAAAGAAACAATTCTTGCAAGATCAACATTGAACACCTCAGATCTTCAACAGTTCAATCCTAATCTTATTGGTGGAGATATCAATGGAGGAAAACAGGACATCACCCAGCTTTTTACGAGGCCCATAGCCAAACTTTCTCCATATGCTACGCCAGATCCCCGGGTTTATATTTGTTCTTCCTCAACACCTCCGGGTGGGGGAGTGCATGGCATGTGCGGTTATCATGCTGCAGAGAAGGCATTAAAAGACCATTTTAGAGACCTGTCCTAAAAGTAAGCGCCCAATTTTTACATTGGGCGCTTTTCATGACTGTACAGAAGTTATACTAATTTTGCTGAGAAGGTACCGGGAAACCGCGGTCTCTCATCAAAGCATCAATGGTGGCGTCGCGACCTCTAAAGAGCCTGTAGGCTTCTGCAGGGTCCATCGCGTTTCTGGGTGCAAAGAGATATTTCACTAATTTTTCAGCGACGTTCTTATCATAAAATCCTCCCGGAGCCTCTTTGAAAGCTTCAGCGGCATCTGAGGTCAAAACATCGGCCCACAAATAGCCGTAGTAACCTGTTGCATATCCTTCTCCTGAGAAAACGTGCCCAAAATGGGGAGTTCTGTGACGCATTACGATCTGCTCTGGCATATTAAGCGCTGCCAGTGTTTCTTCTTCAAAGGTGTCCATATCAATATCGTCAGGATCTGTAGTATGAAGTTTCATATCCATAAGAGCCGAGGCCAGGAATTCTGTTGTTGCAAAGCCTTGATTGAACGTAGCAGCCTTTTTGATCTTTGCCACCAGCTCCTGCGGAATTGGTTCTCCGGTTTCGTGGTGCACCAGGAACTGATTGATCACCTCATCTGTCGATAGCCATCTCTCAAGTAACTGTGACTGGAATTCGGTGTAATCTCTTACTCCGCTGTTAAGAATCGGGTATTTTACTTCTGAAGCAAAGAAATGCAATGCATGCCCAAATTCATGGAAGAAAGTAGTTGCATCATCCCAGGAAATCAAAGCAGGTTCCCCGGGTGCCGGTTTTACAAAATTTGAATTGTTGGAAGCCAGAACTGTTTCTTTTTCTCCTTCCATTTCTGAATGGCTTCGGTATTGAGAAGCCCATGCGCCCGACCGTTTACCCTTTCTCGCGTAGGGGTCAAGGTACCAAAGACCAATATGAGCGCCTGTATCTTTATCGGTTACTTCCCACACCTTTACATCTTCATGAAACACAGGTACTGTACCTTCAGGAACCGGACTGAACTCATAATTAAAAACTTCAGATGCTGTGTAGAATAAAGCGTCAGTCAGCTTGTCGAGTTGGAGGTACTGTTTTACTTCATCCGATTCCAGATCATATTTCTCCTGTCTTACTTTTTCAGCATAATACCTGTAATCCCAGGGAGCTATGGTGATGTCTTTACCTTCGGCAGTTGCGAGGGCCTGCATATCGGCTACTTCTTCCTCAACCCTTGCAAGGGCCGCCGGCCATACAGCTTCCATGAGTTCCATGGCTCTCTCGGGAGTTTTAGCCATGCGATTCTGTAAGCGCCATTGCGCATAATTCTCATAGCCCAGGAGTTCCACACGTTCATCCCTCAATTTCAAGATCTCCTTGATGAGCTGCTTGTTATCATACTCATCATTGTTATCACCTCTTGAATAATAGTTGGTCCAAACTTTCTTCCGAAGTTCTCTTTCGTCTGAGTAGGTGAGAAAGGGATCCATGGACGAGCGGGTATTGAGGACTGCATATTTTCCTTTCTCGCCACGATCTTCAGCAGCTTTTGCAGCAGCCTTGATATAAGAATCCGGAAGTCCGCTCAATTGATCCTGCTCCAGGAAAACAACATAGTTCTCTTCTTCAGCCAGGACGTTATTTGAAAATTTAGTGTAGAGCTGGGAAAGTTCCTTGTTTATAGCCGCGTATCTGGCTTTTTCTGTTTCAGATAGATTGGCACCTTCCATGGCGAAGTCTTCGTAAATAAGCTGTACCGCTCTTTGTTCCTGTAGAGGCAGCGGAGTTTTCTGAGATTGCTCATAAACCGACTTTATCCTTTCAAAAAGCTGTTTATTCTGAGATATTTTTGAGGAATATTCTGAGATCTTGGGAGCAAGCACCTGTTGTATCTCCCTAAATTCTTCCGAAGAAAGGTTACTGCTCCAAATGCTGTAGTAAGTGAAAGCCCTGTCCAGTTCTTCACCCGATTTCTGCATTGCCAGGATGGTGTTTTCAAAGGTAGGAGGTGCAGGATTTGCTGCAATGGCTATTATTTCCTGAAGATGCTGGGCCATTCCCTGCTCCATAGCCGGCTGCAGGTCTTCAAGTTTCATTTCATCAAAGGCAGGCACTCCGCCATACGGGCCTTTCCATTCCTGTAACAGTATATTTTCCATAGATGTTTTTTCATCAGAAATTGTGATATCTGGATCTTGGGAAGTATTTGTGCTCCCAGAGCCACAACCAGCTAAGGTCATGGCTGCTATCAATCCTAAACTAATTTTCTTTGTGGGGATCATTTTTTTTATTTTGAATTTTGACAATGGAAGATACTAATATTCAAAAAAAAATCTGGTCCAAAAATGGCATTTTTCGCAGGTAATATTATTCAGCTATTTTTGTGAATTAAATGCCATCACATGGAATTTCTCAAGAAGAACTGGTCAAATTTGATCTTCATTGTCATCATCATCCTTTTGATCGTACCTCAAACCAGAAAACCCATACAAATAGGTTTGAACAGAGTGATCGCATTTAGCCCCACGAGGATATCTGAAAAGGACAGGGAAAACCTGGAAAGCTACAACTGGAATCTCGTGGACCTTGAAGGCAAGCCTGTAAATTTCAAGCACAGTATTGGCCAGGTAGCAATTGTGAACCTGTGGGCAACCTGGTGCCCTCCCTGTATTGCTGAAATGCCTTCCTTTCAGAAATTATATTCTGAATACGGAGATCGTGTGGATTTCTACTTTGTCACTTCTGAAGATCCTGAAAAACTGAAGAGATTTATGGACAAAAAGGATTATGATCTTCCCGTCTATCTACCTCTTGGCCTTGCTCCTGAAAAGATGAGGTCCAGAAGCCTGCCTACCACCTATGTGATTTCACGAAATGGAAAAGTTGTAGTAGATAAAAAAGGATCGGCAAACTGGAATGATTCAGGATTTAAGAAATTGCTTGAAGACTTACTGAAGGAAGAGCACTAGATCTCTGCCTGCATTGAATTTTTGATCGATAGCAGCTCCTCCACGAATTCCCTGCTGTTGGAAAGTCTTGGAACTTTATGCTGGCCCCCGAGCTTGTTCTTCCGCTTTAGCCATTCATAAAAGGTACCTTCGGGCATTTCCTTCACCACCGGTCTTTCAATAGCAATATCGTTTTTTCTTTTTGCGGCATAATCATCATTGTATTTACCGAGTTCCTTGTCAAGAATTTCAGTAAAAGCCTCCTTATTTTCTGGGGATCGCACAAATTCAATAAGCCATTCATGGTACCCCTTTTTACTGCGGTCATAAAAATATGGCGCCGCTGTAAAATCTCTTAAAATTGCCCCGGTTTCACGACAGGCGTGAGATACTGCTTTTTCTGCATGCTCAGCAAAAAGATCTTCTCCAAATACGTTGATACAGTGTTTGGTTCTACCGCTAATGGTAAACCTGTAGGGATTTAGACTTGTGAATTTCACAGTATCCCCAATTTTATATCGCCACAGGCCAGAGTTAGTGCTTATGACCATGGAATAATTCTTACCAAGCTCGACTTCGCTCAAAGGGATCACCTTTGGATTATCTGATGTGAATTCCTTTTCCGGAATGAACTCGTAGAAAATACCATAATTGAGCATAAGAAGAAGGGAGCTGTCATCTGGTTGGTCCTGCAAGGCGAAAAAGCCTTCTGTTGCATTAAAGATCTCCAGGTAACGCAAACTTTTATCACGATCCAGTTCTTCAAATAGTGGCCTGTATGGGGCGAAAGAGACCGAACCATGGAAAAATACCTCCAGGTCTGGCCACACATCCTGAATATGTGTAATTTGGCGTTCCCTGATAATATGCTGCAACAGGAGTAACATCCACATGGGGGAACCAGCCAGACTCGTTACGCGTTGCTGCGTAGTGATCTCTGCTATTTTCCTGATCTTTTCCTCCCAATTGTTCATCATCGTGACATCCAGTCCCGGAGTCCTTCCAAACTGAGCCCAAAAAGGCAAATTCTTCATGACGATGGCAGAAATATTAGCAGTATAGAATCTCTTTTCCCCTTGATAATTGGATTCCTGGCTACCACCAATAGAGAGGTTCTTGCCCGAAAAGAGTTGTGCATCGGGATAATTCCTAATATATAAGGCAAGCATATCTCGCCCGCCCTGGTAGTGACATTGCTCCAATCCTTCTGTAGAAACAGGAATGATCTTACTTGTAGCTCCTGTAGTGCCCGATGATTTCGCAAACCACTTAATTGGGGTAGGCCACAAGACATTTTGCTCCCCTTTTAGAATAAGATCTATGTAAGGGTATAGATCCTCGTAATTATTAAGAGGAACCTGCTCTGTAAATTGCCTGTAATTTCCAATTTCGTTAAAATGGAATTTTTTCCCGTAATAGGTGTCCTTGGTGGTGTCTATTAGCTGACGCAGAACTTTTTTCTGCGTCTCATGAGGATTATTTACAGCATGTTCTAAGTCGTCTATCCGGCTTTTCATGACCAGATTTCCTATGGAATCAATTATCCCCATATATCAGGTTCCAATTTTAGTTGGTTTGACACACGAAATTTACCTGAATCTCATGTACTTTTCAAGGCCGAAGATACACAATAATCAGTTTTTTGCATCTCGATGTGCTCAATTTCCTTTTAAAACGTCTTCATGACAAGGGAAGCTAAGAATAAAGGTCGTTCCCTTTTTGGGGATGCTTTCCACGCTAATGGTGGCGCCATGGTCATCCAGGATATTTTTTACAGAATTTAAACCTATTCCCAAACCTCCGGGTTTCTGGGTGTAGAAGGATTCAAAGAGCCTGTCCAGCTGCTCAGGTTCAATGCCACATCCATTATCACTGATTGAGAGGAGATAATTCTCTTTTTTCTTATTGATGTTAATCCTTAATTTTCCTTTATCGGGCTCCATGGCCTCACTCGCATTTACAATAATATTTAGGATGGCGATCTTCAGCTTTTCCTCATCAGCATTAATAAAATAGGAGCCTTTGTATTTTTTAAATACGGTAATATTCGTAAGATAGATCCTATCTTTTGCGAGTGCCAAAGCTTTGTTCGTTGTTCTGGCAAGGCAGCATTTTTTAAGGGAAGCCTTTGAATAATTCGAAACAGAAAGAAGATCAGTCACCAGGTTATTTAAGGTGGTAGTACTTCTTTTTACAATACCAATATAATTTTTGACCCCGGTTTTTTCAGGTCCCTTAATGACCTTATCCAGGATATCTGCAGACATCCCGATACTGGCCAGAGGATTCCTCAATTCATGTGCAAGGGTACGGGCGATCTCTCCTTTTATAGAAAGTTTTTCTGCTGAAATGAGTGCCTGTTGGATACGTTTTTCTTCCTGTATATTCCTGAGCAGCACGATGTATTCGTAGACCTTCCCGTTCTTATTCCTCATAAAGACCTTACCACGCGCACTGTAATATTCCCATGCTTTTTCTTTGCCTCGTAACCTGAATTCCAGTTCTATTACATCCTGGTCTGATGCTTCCGTGATTCGGGTATGAAATTCTAATGCCTTTGTTCGGTCCTGGGGATGCACAAATGGCAGAATATTAAGGAGAGGCATACCTTCAACATCCTGTACGGTCATACCATTTTCGGTAGAAAGGTCTTTATTGATGTAATTTACCTTTTCATCATACAGGTTAAAGATCATAATAATGTCTGGCGTAGTCTGGATCAATTGCTTTTTAAACCGCACGGTGTCTTTTAGATCCTGGGTTTTGTTCTTCTCACGAGTAATATTTTCAAAGGAGTTGATCAACAAACCTTTTTGGCGCCTGCTAGTGATCCTTAACCAGTTCTTTCTTCCATTCTGCTCAAAATCTACTTCAAAGTCAACAGATTCTCCCGTGAGCATGGTTTGCTTAAAGGCTTCAAAAATGCCTCTTTCCGTCGCTATTGGATTAAGCTTTAGAAAACTGCGACCTACCATTCGCTTTTGATGGTAATATCTATTCACCACCTTATTTACCCGTACATAAGTGAAGTCTACAATGTCATAGTTCTCACCAAAGAGAGGCTTCAGCAAGAAGATTCCCTGTTTTACAGTGTCAAATACCAGTTGCAGAAGTTCATTTTTCTCCTCCAGCTCAGAAGTGCGGCTCTTTACTTTTAATTCAAGATCTTCATTAAGCCTTCTTAGTTTTTCCTCATTTTCTTTTCTAGGAGTGATATCAGAAAAAAGACAGGCTACTTTTCTGCTTCTCTTATTCCCAATGGGAAATGCATAGACATCGAACCAGCGGTCGTGTCCCATTGAATATTCTTCAAACCGAATGGATTCCCCAGTGAAAGCGACCTTTCCAAAGGTGTGGAACCAGTGGCTCTCATGTTGCTGAAAGAATTCCTTCATGGTTCGTCCTAAGGGTTCAAGCAGCCCTGTATGATCTTCAAAAGCGGGATTCACCTCTACAAAAAGGTAGTCCAGAGGATTTTTTTCCAGATCAAAGATCATTTCCATTACAACAAAGCCCTGATCTAAGGAATTAACCAATACTCTGTATCGGCTCAAACTTTCCTGAAGGGATTTCTCTGTTTCTATATTGATTCCTTTCCTGGCCGACATTTTTACCGGCTCTACCGGGCGTGCTAAAGTAAGGACATACTGCTCATCATTATTGAACCCCGTATAATTTCTGCTTTTAAACTCGAAACGTTTCCAGTAACCAAAAGGAGATCGCACTCTCACAGTAACGCCTCTCTCTGCAATTTCGGTGCACTCGGTAGCACACTCCAATACATGAAGTACGAGGTGATAATCTTCAGGATGAATTATTTCTTTGAAGAAATTATCTTCTTGCGACGGGAAAGGTTGAAAATTTTTGAAATACTGAAGCGAACGATAATTCATAGCCTTTAAGGCATGATCATCGGGAGTACTTATAAAAAGTAAAAACTCCTGATTGTCATGGCCATTATAAGCATTAAAAAGGCTATGTGCCGCACCTATAGTATAATCCTCCGGCATAAAAGTTTGTTTCTTCATGGGGATAAGATTAGAAACAACAAGTAGGTAATTACTGTTGCTCGTAATTCATTAATATATGACAGGGGGTAAAGTTAAATTTAGTATAAAATTTTGATTTATAAGTACCAGAGGCTCAGTTTTTTATTTTTTTTCTGCCTCAATTCCCGCAGGCCGCGTTTTTCCTGAATTTTAGGAGGTGAACCTCACTTGATTTTATAGGGATCTGGACCTGAATTGTATATAGAGGCAGCAGAATTCAGGTTTAAATGAGCATAAGAATGAAGAGGAAATAGATTTCTTTGGAAGAAGAGAATGAAATAACCCCGCTCAGGAGTGGACAGAATGCAGGAATTTTGTCGATAAAATCCTACACTTTATCTTAACTTTTCATTTACTAAAGATTTTCTTAAACTTTTTGAGAGCAAAAATGGGAATTGCCGCTATTTCTTCTTTTTGCGGTTGTAATTTTTGTCTCCCCTGGTCTTGGGTTTTTTGTATTTTTTCTTGATCTCTCTCTTGTAGGAACCTCCAAGATTTACCTTTTTATTCTTCTCACTTTTTTCATGGAATGCAGGACCCGGCTTATCCTCATCTGAGAAATTTGTGGGGTTATTGATCTCTACGGGTTTGGGTTGTTCTTCCGGAATAAGTTCAGTGGAAATCGTTACTTCTGAAGGCAGCGGGGTCACCTGAATTTTGAAATTCATTAACGATTCGATCTTTTCCAGGTCTTCCCTTTCAGAAGGGGTGGTGAATAAGATGGCTTGTCCTTCCTTTTTTGCTCTCCCTGTACGGCCAATCCTGTGCATATAATTCTCGGGATAAGCTGGGGTATCAAAGTTGATCACATGGCTTACCTGTTCAATATCCAGTCCTCGCGCCATAACGTCTGTAGCTACGAGTATGCGGCAAAAGCCCTCTCCAAACTGCCTGATGCTTCTCAAACGGTAGTTCTGAGTCTTGTTGGAATGAATTATGGTACACTCTTCCGGAAAAACAGGGTCCAGATTGGAAAAGATCCTATCGGCGATTCGCTTATTCCCAGCGAAAATCAGCACCTTATAATAGGCTTCCTTATCTTTTAAAAGATGCCCAAGCAGGTTCATCTTGGTATAAAAGTTAGGGACTTCAAATAGTTGCTGATCTATATTTTCTAGCGGAGTACCACTGGCCGCAACAGAAATAGTTTCGGGAGCTCGGAAATATTCCTGAATAAGATTTTCTACATCCAGGGTCATCGTTGCCGAAAACATAATATTCTGGCGGTTAGCTGGAAGAAGCTCCAGAATATTGTTTAGCTGAAAGCGAAAGCCCAGGTCGAGCATCACATCCACCTCATCAATGACCAGCTTTTGAATTGATTTTAATTGTAGATCTCTGTTGATAGCAAGATCATAAAGCCTTCCCGGCGTAGCTACGAGAATATCCAGCCCCTGTGCTACCAGCTGTTTTTGTGTGTTGATATTGGTGCCTCCGTATATTCCTAAAATCCGGGTATTGATATATGGAGTAAGCTTCTCGAGTTCCTCAACCACCTGTACAACAAGCTCCCGGGTAGGAACCAGAATAAGAATTCGTGGATTTTTCTGTTCGCTGTACTTTAGCGTTTTAAGCAGAGGTAAAAGATAAGCCAAGGTCTTTCCAGTACCAGTCTGTGCAATACCTACCATATCTCTGCCCGATAAAATAACAGGCATTGACTCCTGCTGAATTGGAGTGGGGGTTGACAACCCTAAGTCGGCAAGGGCATTTAATAAAGGTGTATTGAGTTGGAGGTCCTGGAAAGTCACAGATAATTAATTTATTGCCGCAAAGGTAAGCCTAAATTGTTGAAAGGCTAAAGGTTTTGCCAATGCGGGTTTTAAATTCTGTGCTTTCGGCCGAATTCGTATTTTTGAGCAAATAAAAAAAACCGAATGAAAAAGATCCTCGCTTTTGCAGGTTCCAGTAGCCCTACTTCCATTAATCACCAGTTGATACTCAATGTGACAAATAGAATTAGTGATCATGAGATCGAGGTGCTGGATCTTCATGATGTTATTTTTCCCATGTACAGCACAGTTGAAGAGAAAGAAGGCTTTCCGAAAAATGTAAAGTTGCTGTACGAGAAGATACTCGACGCTTCGGCTTTGATCATTTCTGTGAATGAATATAATGCCAATGTTTCAGGATTCTTTAAAAACATATTAGACTGGCTTTCCCGCCTGGACAGAAAATTTCTCCAGGAGAAAAAGATACTCTTAATGAGCACTTCTCCAGGCAAAAGAGGTGGCGCTTCGGCCTTGGAGTATTGTAAAAATCAGTTTCCCCGGTTTGGAGGACAGGTAGTGGAAAGTTTTAGTCTGCCACTATTTTATGAAAATTTCGATTCTGAGAAAGGGATCATCCTGAATGAAGTCTTTGACCTGGGAATCACAGAAGTAATTACTGCTTTCTCCCAACAAATAAAGGAGTAAGTGAGGGTATCCAAAAAGGTCAAAATCAAAGATGCTTCCCGGTTAAAACAGCAACTACTATGCTGGGCACAGCAGTACAACGAAGTGGTGTGGTTTGACAGCAATGATCATAAAGATCATTATTCTCAGATAGATGCGATGCTTGCCGTAGATGCATTTACGGCAGTGCAAACCGATTATCACCGGGCTTTTGAAAAGCTGCAGGAATATCAGGAGATCACGAAAGACTGGATCTTTGGTTATCTCTCCTATGATCTTAAAAATGATGTAGAGCAGCTGAAGTCAGATAATCATGATCAACTTGGCTTTCCCGATCTTTTCTTTTTTCAACCGAAAAGACTGTTCATTCTAAGGGGCGGGGAACTTGAGATGCAGTATCTCGGCGTAGTGGATGATGAAATGGAAGAGGATCTTGAACAGCTCCTTCAAAAAGAGCATTTTGGACCGGAATTTTTTTCCAACCATGAGGGAATTCAGGTGAAACCTAGAATCTCAAGGGAAGACTATTACTCCAAAGTTGAAAAGATACTGGCTCATATTCACAGGGGAGATATTTATGAGGCTAATTTTTGCCAGGAGTTTTATGCGGAAGAAGTCGGGCTGGATCCCCTGCACACTTTTTCAGCCTTAAATAAGATCTCAAGACCTCCTTTTGCGAGCTTTTTTAAGAATCATGAGCATTTTTTACTTTCAGCTTCCCCAGAAAGGTACCTGCAAAAGATCGAGAATACCTTGATCTCCCAACCCATAAAAGGCACAGCCCCAAGAGATCTTTTAAATCCTGAAAGAGACCTCAGGCTTTGCCAGGAGCTCGAGCAGGATTCAAAAGAAAGATCAGAAAATATCATGATCGTTGATCTGGTTCGAAATGACCTTTCAAAAACGGCAAAAAAAGGAAGCGTTCAAGTGCCCGAACTTTGTAAGGTCTACAGTTTCCAGCAGGTGCATCAAATGATCTCAACGGTTACAGCACAACTTGAGGAGGGGATTCCACCAGTTGAAGTGCTTAAAACCACTTTCCCTATGGGGAGTATGACCGGAGCGCCAAAGATCTCGGCAATGGAGATCATTGAACATTATGAAGAAAGCAGGCGCGGATTGTATAGTGGAGCGGTAGGATATTTTGATCCTAATGGAAATTTCGATTTTAACGTTGTTATTCGAAGCATTCTCTATAATGCAAAAAATAAGTATGTATCCTTTTCTGTAGGTGGCGCCATTACTTCCAGATCCATTCCCGAGAAAGAATATGAAGAATGTCTCATAAAGGCAGGTGCACTTAAACAGGTGCTAGAAGGGCAGAAGCAGCCTTAAGCTTAACAGGATCGAAGCTAAAAGCACGGGCATTTTTGATATCTTTGGAACCTATGCTTCTACCTTTTAAAAATCATTTACAGGCCCAGTTTCCCAAAGTAGCAGAATCTAAGATCCTCGTTGCGGTTAGTGGGGGAGTTGATAGCGTGGTGCTTGCACATTTATGTAAAGAGGCCCGTCTCAACTTTTCCATTGCGCACTGTAATTTTAATTTGAGAGAGGAGGAAAGCGACCAGGATGAAATCTTTGTTCTGGAATTGGCAGATGCCCTCGATGTACAGGTCTTTATTGAAGGATTTGAAACTGAAGCCTATGCGGCCGAAAAGAAAATGTCCATTCAAATGGCTGCCCGGGAATTAAGGTACAACTGGTTTACCGAGCTTTGTGAAACTCTTCAATTCGATTACATCTTTACCGCTCACCATGCCAATGATAACCTGGAAACTGTGTTGATCAATTTCATTAGGGGAACAGGTCTGGAAGGACTAACCGGAATGCCCGATGTCAATAACTGCATTTTAAGGCCTCTTTTGCCGTTTACCAGAAATGAAATTGAAAACTACGCAAAAAACGAAAAGTTCGAATGGCGGGAAGATAGTAGTAACCAGTCGGCTAAATATTTCAGAAATAAGGTGCGGCTGGAGGTGATTCCCCGGCTGCTGGAATTGAATCCGCAGTTACTGGATAGCTTCGGAAAAACTCGTAGCTATTTGCAGCAAAGTTCCCAGCTCATAGAAGACTATATCTCGGCACTCTTTCCGCAGATAGCGAAGGAAGAAGAATTTGGCTATTCCTTTAGAATAAAACTGCTCAAAACACTTCCCCACCTCAAAGCCGTCTTGTACGAACTCTTTAAATCTTTTGGGTTTACAGAATGGGAGGATGTTCATGGGTTGCTGGATGCGCAGCCTGGGAAAATGGTCTTTTCAAGAACCCACCGGTTGATAAGAGACAGGGATAGTCTCTTGCTCACCACAATTCCCGTTGATGACCAAAAAATATTTGAGATCAAAGAGGACGAAGAAGTGGTCATGTTGCCAATGGGAACCTTTCATTTTGAGAAAGTTGAAGATGTTTCTACAGATCTAAGAAAAACTATTCACGTGGATAGTGAGCAGTTACAATTTCCACTAATTGTAAGGAAATGGCAGAAAGGCGACTATTTTTATCCATTTGGGATGCAGGGAAAAAAGAAGCTGAGCAAGTTTTTTAAAGATGAGAAGCTATCTTTGCCGCAGAAAGAAAATTGCTGGATCCTTTGTTCCGGTGAAAAGATCGTTTGGGTAATTGGCCATCGCCTGGATGGGCGCTTTGCAGTAAATGACGAGTCAAAAAAAATATTGAGAATAAGTTATACACCATGAGAATTACGGCGTTTTTAGTCCTGTTCATTGTTTCATTTTTCCAACTTCAGGCCCAGATTTTTGATCCAAAGAACCTGGGGAATAATATCGAAGATCCCATCGAGTGGAATGCTTCCATCGAACAGGATAACGATTCTATCTACACGCTTGTATTCACAGCGCACCTGGAAAAAGGCTGGCACTTGTATTCACAGGAAGAAGTTGATATTGAGATCGCCCCTATTCCCACAGCCTTCACCTATACAGAAGTTCCGGGGAAGTATGAACTCATAGGTACCACAGAGGAACCTGATGTTCCTGCTTTATATGACGCCGTATTTGAGACTGAGATCACTTATTTCGAAGATAAGGCTGAATTCAGGCAGAAGATAAGGGTGCTCGATCCTGAAGATCTGGTGATCACGGCAGAAGTTTATTTCTCGGTATGTGACGATGAAAAATGTTTACCGCCAGAAACTGAACGCTTCACAATTTCCCTTGAGAATAATGAAATTACAGAAGGCTTTACTAATCTCGAGGTTACAGACAAAGATCAACGGTTTTCCAATGCTTTGAATATTGATGTAAAGGGAATAGGTGGCGTGGCAGTTGAGAAAGAAGAAAGCAGTGGCTACGCGACTATCTTTTTTCTTGGTTTTATTGGAGGACTCATTGCACTGCTTACACCTTGTGTTTTCCCTATGATCCCGCTTACTGTTTCCTTTTTTACCAAAGGAGCACGAACAAAGAAGAAGGGCCTTATGAACGCCATCATGTATGGAGTCTTTATTTTTCTTATTTACTTGTTACTAAGCGTTCCGTTCCATTTGTTGGATTCGCTGGACCCTGAGATCCTGAACAATATTTCGACAAACACTACTCTGAACATCATCTTTTTCCTGATCTTCATATTTTTCGCCTTTTCCTTTTTTGGTTATTATGAAATTACCTTACCCAGTTCGTGGAGTAATAAAATGGATGACAAAGCATCCAGTTTTGGAGGGGTAGTTGGAGTATTTTTCATGGCGCTTACTCTTGCAATCGTCTCCTTTTCATGTACCGGCCCTATTTTAGGTTCCTTATTAGGAAGTTCCTTGACTACAGATGGAGGCGCAACACAGCTCTCTTTTGGAATGGGAGGCTTTGGCCTTGCCCTTGCACTCCCTTTTGCACTGTTTGCCCTGTTTCCCAACTGGCTCAATTCCCTGCCAAAGAGCGGAGGTTGGCTTAATTCAGTGAAAGTAGTTTTAGGATTTATTGAGCTCGCCCTTGCCTTTAAATTCTTGTCTAATGCCGATTTGGTTGAACACTGGGGGCTTCTAAAAAGAGAAATTTTTATAGGTATTTGGATTATTGTAGGCGTTGGCTTGATCCTATATCTTTTTGGAGTTTTACGATTCCCGCACGATGGCCCAAAAACAAAATTAGGGAAAGGACGAATTTTACTCGGGGTGGTAACCTTAGGTTTTGTGGTTTACCTGCTTCCGGGACTTTCTAATACTTCATATGCGAATCTTAAATTACTAAGCGGTTTCCCGCCACCATTATTTTATAGTATCTATGAAAAGGAGACAGAAGGACCTTTAGGATTAAAAGCTTATAAAGATTTTGAAGAAGGAGTCGCGGCAGCAGAAGCAGCCAACAAACCTATCTTACTTGATTTTACAGGTTGGGCCTGTGTCAACTGCCGAAAAATGGAAGAGCAGGTATGGAGTGAACCAGATGTTTTTGAGCTAATGCAAAATGAATTCATCCTTATTTCTCTTTATGTAGATGACAGGCAGGAATTAGCTGAAGATCAGAAGTTCAATTATAAGAAGCCGAATGGCGGCATCAAGGAGATCAAAACTATTGGGGACAAATGGGCTACTTTTCAGACGTTGAACTTTCAGAATAACTCCCAGCCCTTTTATGTGCTTCTAGACAAGAACATGAATTTGCTTAATCAGCCCACTGGCTATACACCAGATTCCGAGGAGTTTAGGAAATGGCTTCAGGCCGGTCTTGACGAGTTCAAAAATAGCCCCAGCAGGTAAGCGGTTATTTTAGGAGGGAATTTCTATCTTAGGGACCTTAAAAATCCTACAAATGAAAGCTTCTAAATTATTTTTTCTCCCATTCCTGTTTCTTTTGGTTGGGAACTTTGTCTATGCGCAAACTGAATCTGCTTATAAAGTAGAAGACCATTACGATAAGCAGGAAGTAGAGATCACAATGCGTGATGGCATAAAACTTCACACCACTGTTTTTACCCCAAAAGATACTTCTAAAAAGTACCCTATCTTAATGACCCGTACGCCATACAGTTCGCGTCCTTACGGTGAAGATAAATTTCGTTCCCTTTTAGGACCTAATGAACATCTTATGAAACAAGGGAATATCTTTGTTTACCAGGATGTGCGGGGTCGCTGGATGAGCGAAGGAGTGTATGACAACATGCGCGCCTTTATTCCTAAGAAAAAGAAGAAGGAAATAGATGAAGCCAGTGATACCTATGACACTGTAGACTGGCTTGTGAAAAATGTAAAGAACAACAATGGCCGGGTCGGGATCTGGGGAATTTCTTATCCCGGTTTCTATGCTACTTACTCGCTTTTGGCAGACCATCCTGCTATTAAAGCAGTTTCTCCTCAGGCTTCCATCGGGGATTTTTTCTTTGATGATTTTCATCATAATGGTGCTTATCTACTCAGTTACTGGAGAGCCACAGCTGTTTTTGGTTATGAAAAAACTACTCCGAGTGATACTGCCTGGTATTCCTTTCCGGAATTAGATACAAAAGATCAATACCAGTTTTTTCTTGATGCCGGACCACTTAAAAACCTGGATAAATATTACGGGGAGGATAATGTCTTTTGGCAACAGCTAAAGGAGCATCCTAACTATGATGACTTTTGGCAAAAGCGCGGTATCGTACAGCATATGAAGAATATAAAACCTGCGGTGATGATCGTGGGAGGCTTGTTTGATGCTGAAGATCTTTATGGGCCTTTTAATATCTACAAATCGATAGAGAAGACCAGCAATAATTTCAATATGCTGGTGATGGGGCCATGGAGTCATGGTGATTGGGCGAGAAATAAAAAACGACAGACCATTGGGAATGTTTATTTTGGAGATGATATCTCTGCGAATTATCAGAAAGATGTGGAGACCCTGTTCTTTAATCATTTTCTGAAAGGAAAAGCCGACAGCAGTTTGGCTCTGCCTGAAGCCTATATGTTCGACACTGGATTGGGAGAATGGAAAACTTATGAAGCCTGGCCACCAAAAATGACAAAACAGGAGAGCTTTTTTCTGGGAGATGATGAGAAGATCTTTTCAGAATTGTCTAATTCCATGGCAGAGGGCGCCGAAGAGTTTATTAGTGATCCAAAAAAGCCAGTTCCATATTCCGAAGACATCAAAATGGTCTTTACTCCAAGAAAATACATGACAGATGATCAACGTTTTGCTGCGAGAAGACCAGATGTACTCGTTTACGAAACAGAAGTCCTTACCGAAGATCTCACCCTGGCAGGCGAAGTATTGGCAAAATTGAAGGTTGCCACTACAGGAACAGCTGCCGACTGGGTGGTGAAAATCATCGATGTGTTTCCATCCGATGCCGAAGATTTTGAAGAAACTCAGGACTACCTTTCCATGAGCAATTATCATATGATGGTACGAAGCGAGGTTATGAGAGGCAGGTTCAGGAATAGTTTTTCAGATCCCGAACCTTTCACGCCAAATGAAAAAACGGCTGTTAATATTCAGTTGCAGGATGTGCATCATACTTTTAAGAAAGGGCACAAGCTCCAAATTCAGATCCAAAGCACATGGTTTCCATTGATAGATCTAAATCCGCAAACCTATGTTGATAACATCTTTGAAGCGGAAGCAGAAGATTTTCAGAAACAAACCCATAAGGTCTTTCATGATTCAGAGATCATTTTACCTGTGCTGGAATAAAAGAAAGGCTGTCAAAAATGACATTTTTGAGATGTTATTATTTAGGCCGTCAAGTGCTTTTATTGATTAATTTTCAGATGCTCATCTGATAAAATGAATTACCTATGAAATTAAATAATTTTAAGGCGCTCCTTCTCTTGTTGTGCATCTTCAGTCTTACAGCCTGTAAGGATTCTGCGGAAGAAGAGCGTTATACTTCCGAAGAAATTGAAAAGGAAGCTGCCAAGTTAAATGCCTTTTTTGAAACGGAATTTCAACAGGACCTGGA
Source organism: Salinimicrobium oceani (assembly GCF_012037645.1). Taxonomy (NCBI): domain Bacteria; kingdom Pseudomonadati; phylum Bacteroidota; class Flavobacteriia; order Flavobacteriales; family Flavobacteriaceae; genus Salinimicrobium; species Salinimicrobium oceani. Next base: position 53,781 of record NZ_JAAVJR010000001.1, on the reverse strand, counting down.
AGATTCTCCTATGTTACAGACGCGTCTGGGAATAAGAGAGGACTATGGCTCTTGGGATGATTATTCTCATTTGCGGCATGCAGAAGATCTTGAAACTGCAAAGCGACGACTCGAGTTTCTGAACAATTCCATCGATCCTGCCGCACTTCGTGGTCAGGATAAGTTGAGTTACAGACTTTATAAGCAGAGCCTTGAAGAAGAAATTGAGGATTATGATTTTAGATTTTACAATTATCCTGTAAATCAAATGTTTGGAGTGCATGCCGAACTGCCTGCTTTTTTGATCAACATGCATCAAATAGATTCCATTGGTGATGCAAGGGCTTACCTGCAGAGACTTCAGGGGATTCCCGAAGTGATAGATCAGGTGATAGGCGGCCTGGAACTAAGGGAGATGAATCATATCATGCCTCCACAGTTCGTTTTTGCTCATACCATTGAAGCTTCAAGAAATTTATTGCGAGGGCGCCCCTTTGAAAAATCGGCAGAGGCAAGTGCACTATTGCAGGATTTTAAGGAAAAGGTAGATCAGTTGGAAATTCCGGAGCAGGAAAAGACGAAACTGGTGCTGGAGGCGCAGGAGATCCTGCTCAATGCAGTAAAGCCGGCATATGAGAAGCTCATTGCAAAAATGGAAGATCAACAACAGCGTGCAACTACCGAGGCCGGAGTATGGAAATTTCCGAAGGGCGCAAAGTTTTATGAAACTGCACTTAAAAGAACTACAACTACCAATCTCTCTGCCAATGAGATCCATGAAATTGGATTAAGTGAAGTTGCACGTATCCATAAAGAAATGGAAGAGATCATGGAAAAGGTAGGTTTTGAGGGCAGTCTTCAGGACTTTTTCAAATTCATGAGAGAAGATGAACAGTTCTATTACGAAAATACACCCGAAGGGAAAGCCAGGTATCTCACTGAAGCGAAACAGATCATTGAAGGCATGAAGGGCAGGCTGGACGAGCTATTTCTTACGCAACCCAAAGCAGATATTGTTGTTAAGGCTGTAGAGCCATTCAGAGAAAAAAGTGCAGGTAAAGCTTTTTATCAAAAACCGGCTTTAGATGGTTCTCGTCCAGGAACTTACTATGCGAATCTCTATGACATGAAAGCTATGCCAACCTATCAAATGGAAGCTCTGGCTTATCACGAAGGGATCCCTGGTCATCACATGCAGCTTGCCATTTCACAGGAACTGGATAGCCTGCCAATGTTCAGGAAACATGAAACTTATACGGCTTACGTAGAAGGATGGGGACTTTACAGCGAGATTTTGCCAAAGGACCTTGGGGCATACAGCGATCCATATTCGGACTTTGGAAGACTGGCTATGGAATTGTGGCGCTCCATAAGGTTGGTGGTAGATACTGGCATACATGCTAAAGAATGGACCCGGGAACAGGCTATTGACTTTTACGTTCGAAATTCTCCCAATGCCGAGAGTGACGCCGTAAAAATGGTAGAGCGGCATATTGTTATGCCTGGTCAGGCTACAGCTTATAAAATAGGAATGAATAAGATCGTTGAGCTTCGGAAGTATGCTGAAGAAGAACTGGGAGATAATTTTGATATCAGGGAATTTCATGATGTGGTATTGAATAGTGGGGCTCTGCCTTTAAATATTCTCGAAGAAATGGTGAAGGATTGGGTGGAAAATGAGAAGGGTTAATGACAAAACAGCAGCAAAAAAAGGCTATAGAACTCTTTTCTCTTAAAAACAAAAGAGGTACTCAACTGGAAATTTTAAATTTTGGAGCAACCGTTTTCGGACTTCTTATTGATGGACAGACGAACGTGGTGGTAGGCCCGAAAGAGCCGGAAACCTATATTTCAAACGTATACCTGCAGGAAGGAAAACACTTTGGAGCCTCTGTAGGCCGTCATGCAGGAAGAATCTCTAAGGGAGGCTTCGAAATAAACGGGCAGAAATTTCCCCTTTTTGGAGAGGAAGGAATCCATCTTCATGGCGGGAAAAATGGTTTCACCTATAAATTCTGGGAGCTTATAGAACATCACACTGGTAAAGATCCTTTTGTTGTTCTGGAATATAATTCTCCCGATGGGGAAGAAGGTTATCCCGGAAACCTCCGGGTACAGGTGAAATATACCCTGCAGGAAGATAACGCCGTGAAGGTGGAATACTCTGCAGAAACAGACAGGGCTACAATCGTGAATCTTACCAATCACACCTATTTTAATCTTAATGGCTGCGGAAGTATAAACAATCACGAATTGAAAATAGCAGCAGATGTTGTTCTGGAAACGGGAAAAAGCAATGTTCCCACGGGAAATCTGGTCGAGGTTGATGGGCGGGAAATTGATTTCCGGGAGGCTAAAAGGCTAGAGAATATCTCGCTTGATACTACTTTTTGTCTGGCGAATGTTCCTGATCCGATCTTTCTGAAAGGAGATAAAAGCGGGATCTCACTTGAGATTGAAACGAACCAACCGGCAGTTGTAGTTTATATCCCGCCAACTTTGCCGCGGAGCTGGGATTATGCGACAGTAGTAGGAGAGGAGCGAGCAGGTATCTGTCTTGAAGCCCAGAAATTTCCGGACGCGCCTCACCACGAAAATTTTCCATCAGTTCTTTTAAGTCCGGGAGAGCTTTATAAAAATCAAAGTCTCTGGAAGTTTAGATCTGGTTCATAACTTTTTAAATGTAGGTTTTACCGTTATGCTTTAAAAAGATTTATATTTAACAAAATATTTGGAAACGAGAATGGGTTTCAGGCATTCCGGCTCCTGAGTAAACTATAACTTCTTCAAAATAATTATATGGAATTTGCGCTACTCGATCAGATAATTTTTGCTGCTTATGCATTAATGATCATAAGTATTGGTCTCTGGGTTTCACGAGGTAAGGGGAAAACATCTGAAGACTATTTTCTCGCGGGGAAATCCCTCCCCTGGTGGGCAATTGGAACTTCTCTTATTGCTGCAAACATTTCTGCCGAACAGTTCATTGGGATGTCGGGCTCGGGTTTTGCTATCGGCCTGGCCATAGCTTCTTACGAATGGATGGCAGCTTTAACTTTGATCATAGTTGGTAAATATTTTCTTCCTGTCTTTATTGAAAAGAAGCTTTATACCATACCCGAGTTCATTGAAGTGCGCTATGGAACGAATTTAAAAACTATCCTTGCTGTATTTTGGATCGCACTTTTCATATTTGTGAATCTTACTTCGGTTCTTTATCTCGGTGCAACGGCACTGGATACTATAATAGGGAACGGAGATGGTTCAATTTTCATGTATTCCATTTTTGGGCTTGCATTGTTCGCAGCAGCATATTCTCTCTATGGAGGTCTTTCGGCTGTAGCCTGGACAGATGTGGTGCAGGTAGTGCTTCTAATTATTGGAGGTTTGATCACCACCGTCATTGGACTTTCTCATGTTACAGAAAGCGGGGGAGTGATAGATGGAATGGTAGCAATTTATGAGCAGGTACCAGAGAAATTTTCAATGATCCTTGATAAGGGAGAGATCATTACTCCAAACGGGACAGACGCCTGGTGGGATCTTCCGGGACTTGCAGTGCTGCTTGGAGGAATGTGGGTTGCAAACCTGTATTACTGGGGTTTTAACCAGTATATCATTCAACGCACACTGGCAGCTAAGAACTTAAAGGAGTCTCAAAAAGGGATCATTCTTGCCGGATTTTTAAAGCTACTTTTACCTTTGATCGTAGTGATCCCGGGTATCATTGCGTATGTTTTAAATACCCAGGGCGGGGCCTTTGGTCCTGAAGTAACAGATCCTTCCTTTATTGGGGAAGGGGGGCGTATTATTAACGACAATGCTGCACCATGGCTCATCAAGGAATTTATTCCTGTGGGATTAAAAGGTCTTGTCCTTGCAGCTCTTGCCGCAGCGATCGTTTCCTCGGTAGCTTCAATGCTGAATTCCACAGCTACTATTTTTACAATGGATATATATAAGCCATATATTCAGAAAGGTTCTTCAGAAAAAAATCTGGTAACGGTAGGAAGAATTTCAGCAACTCTAGCTCTTGTCATTGCAGTGATCCTGGCGCCGCAGCTAAAAAGTCTGGGACAGGTATTCCAATACATTCAGGAATATACGGGGGTAGTGAGTCCGGGAATCTTAGCAGTATTCATGCTGGGATTATTCTGGAGAAAAACGACCAACAAGGCGGCAATTTGGGGTGTCCTGGCCTCTATACCTATTGCTCTGTATTTTAAAATAGGACCAAACGGCTGGATCGAAGGTCCGCTGTTTGTAGAGCTTCCTTTTATGCATCAAATGTTCCTCACCTGGATCCTGACCATGCTTGTGATGGTATTGATAAGTTATGTGGAAGGCAAAGGCAAGGACCAGGAAAAATCTATTGTGATCACCAAAGGATTATTTAAGACCGGCCCCGCTTTTAATGCCGGAGCGTTTGCCATAATCCTGATTCTTGTTATGTTGTACGCAATGTTCTGGTAAGAGTTTGATCACGAACGAATATTTCAGAAAAAAAGGCCGGAATTTCCGGCCTTTTTTAATTCGTTAGAGGGTGAATTTATAATATGTGGAAAGTTTTTTCTGAAGCTGAAGTGCCAAAGATTAACACCTTCCAAAAATGGCATTTTTGACTGCTTATATTTTAGAATAGTGAACCACCGGCAGCTCCCGAAGCGTTGCTGCAGCCTCTTCAGCGGTTATGTCCCGTTGCGGGCCTGCAAAGAGTTCATAGCCCACCATGAACTTTTTGACCGTCTTTGAGCGCAACAACGGAGGATAGAAGGACATATGAAAATGCCATTCGGGATGATCTTCGCCAGTTGTAGGTTGTTGATGGATCCCCGAAGAGTAAGGAAACGAAGTCTGGAACAGGTTGTCATATTTGATGGTGAGCAACTTCAGGATGTCGGCATATGCAATTTCTTCCCTACCGCTTAGCTGGCCAATGTGCTGCATGTGGCGCCTGGGAAGGATCATGGTTTCATAAGGCCATATCGCCCAGTAGGGAACAAGTGTCACGAAATGTTCATTTTCAAGAACAATTCTTTCCTTCTTATCCAGTTCCTGTTTTAAATAGTCGCCTAAAAGACTTCTTTTATGTTGATCCCAATGTTCCTTCTGGTGCCTGGTTTTTTTCTGAACTTCAACAGGAACTGAAAGTTGTGACCAGATCTGCCCGTGAGGGTGAGGATTGCTACACCCCATCATGTCTCCTTTGTTTTCAAAGATCATCACATGGTTAATGTTCTCGCGGCTTCCCAGATCGGCATATTCTTCTTTCCATTTCCTTATCACCTTTACAATATCGCCAACCTCCATTACTGGCAGCGTAAGCGAATGATCTGGTGAAAAACAGACTACCCTGCATATTCCGGTTTCAGAACTGGCTCTAAACAAGCCTTCCTGTACTTCTTCTGCAGGTCCTTCGGGCAGTAAGGCCGAAAAGTCATTTTTGAAGGTATATGGTTCTTCGTAATCCGGATTTGTATCTCCACTTGCCCTTTTATTTCCCGGACATAAAAAACAGTCGACATCATAAGAAGGTCTTTCTTCTCCTGCAACCTTTTCCAGTCTTCCCTGCCAGGGTCTTTTGGTTCGATGAGGCGAAACCAGGATCCACTCGCCTGTTAGTATATTGAAGCGGCGATGTGGATGTTTATTGAATTCCTTTGACATTGTGGTTCTATTTTTTAATGTAAGTTCCCTTTTGCGGGGACACGATAATAGCTTCAGGGGATTTCTTAAATCTCCTTTCATATGCTTCCGAAGCTAGCTGCACAAACTCCTCAACGGCATGATTCTGAATAAGATTAATAGTACAACCGCCAAAGCCTCCTCCCATCATTCTTGCACCTTTCACGGCATCAAAACCTGCTGAAAAATCTACCAGAAAATCAAGTTCGGGACAGCTGACTTCATATTGATCGCGAAGACCAGAATGAGAATCATACATTAAAAGGCCGAACTTCTGAAGGTTCCCCTGCTTTACAGCTTCTACCGCCTCAAGAACCCTGTTGTTTTCTGAAATTACAAAATGCGCACGTTTATATTCCACATGGGAGAAGGCTGTTCTCATCTCCTGAAGTCTTTTAAGATCTACATCGCGGAGAGAGTTAACCTCAGGGTATTTTTTATTGATCGCAGTTACTGCGGCTTCACATTCCTGTCGCCTGGTGTTATATTCACTTGTGGCAAGGCTGTGAGAAACCATGGTGTTGAGCAACAGGATTTTATGATCTTGGAATTCAGCAGGGACATAGACGGTCTCCAGGCTTTGGCAATCCAGCAGCATAAGATGTCCCTCTTTGCTGAGCACCGAGGCGAATTGATCCATGATCCCGCACTTGGTACCCACGTAATTATGTTCTGCGTCCCTGGATAATTCGGCAATAGCTTCCCTGGAAAGGTCCAGATTAAAAAGTTCATTCAGCCCGAATGCGATGCCGCATTCCAGCGCCGCCGAAGAACTTATTCCGGCACCAACTGGCAGATCACTTTCAATGATGCAATCAAAACCTTCGGGATATAAACCTCGCTTCTGAATTTCGCTTATAACTCCCAGAATGTAGTTTTCCCATTGGTGTGTACTCCTTGCAACCTGCCTAAGATCAAATGAAAAGGAGGTATTATAGGTTTTACTATAAATATTACAACGATAAGGACTGGAATTGGCAGCAAAATGCAACTTGATCGTCTTATCTATCGCCGTTGGCAGAACAAACCCATTGTTATAATCTGTATGCTCGCCAATGAGGTTGATCCTTCCGGGGGCGCACACTGTAAATTCCCTGCTGAAGTTCTCAAAGACCTTGGGAAGCTCGTGATGAATATTATTTTCCAAAGTGTGAAATTTTGTCTTTCAAAGATAATAAATGTATATCGTACATTAATTTTTTAATCCAGAAAAAAATGGTTTTTTTGTATATCACAAATCACCATCAATGTACGAAGAAAAGGAGGGGCTTGAAGTTACAGCAGAGGATCTGTACAAGCAGAAAGACAAAATGTACGTGGCTACAGATTGTATCATATTTGGGTTTGACTCGGGCAGCCTCAAACTGCTGTTATTCAGGCGCAGGGTTTCACCTTTGGAAGGAAACTGGTCACTTATTGGCAGCTTTGTAAAGCTTAATGAAGATGTTGGAACAGCAGCAAAGCGAGTGCTTGAAGAGATCACTGGTCTTAAAGACGTCTATATGGAGGAGCTGAAGGTGTATGGTGCGGCCGACAGGGATCCCGGGTTTAGATGTATTTCAATAGCTCAATACGCCTTGATCCGCTTAAATGAATATGATAGGGAACTGGTAAAGGAGTTTGGCGCGGAATGGTTTGATGTGAATGAACTTCCTGAACTAGTTCTTGATCACGAACAAATGGTTCGCGATGCTCTGGATAAACTTAAACAAAAAGCAAGACTGCAGCCGCTAGGTTTCGAATTGCTTCCGGAGAAATTTACAATTCCCCAGTTACAGAATGTCTATGAGGTGATCTTTCAGAAGGAACTGGATCCACGCAACTTCCGTAAGAAAGTTCTTTCACATAATGTGATTGTAAAGCTTGAAGAAAAGGATAAATCTTCTTCTAAAAGAGGCGCTTTCCTGTACCAGTTCGACAAGGATCGGTATCAGAAGCTCATTCAGAAAGGGAACGACTTCGAGGTTTGGTAAGAGATTTTACCAGTTGTCGATTTTTTCCGAAAAAGCTTTTGCATTTCCTAAATAATGGTAATATTTACATTTAATATTCTGCTGCATGAAATCGGAGTTAAAATACTTCATTTTAGCCTGTTTAACCCTTACTTTTTTTAGCTGCGAGGCCCTACGTCGCACTGAAAAAGTAGGGGAACAGCAGAAGTCTTCTCGCGAGGTCACAAATTTTGTGGACGGGTGGTTGTTCCAGAGAGGAACAACTGCTACTGCAGCCTCAAATGGAGAGTGGGAAGAAGTAGTACTTCCGCACACCGTAAAAATTGAACCTTTAGTTGTAAACGACCAATGGCAGGGCACTTCCCTTTATCGAAAGGATTTTTCTGTAGGAGAGATCAATAAAGAAAAGTGGTTCTTCCATTTTGAAGGAGTTATGCAGGAGGCCCGGGTTTATATAAATGAATCCCTGGTTGAGACACATAAGGGAGGATATCTTCCGTTTACGATTGATGCCACTACACATCTCAAGGAAAACTCGTTAAATCGCATGGAGGTAGAGGTGACTAATGTCGATGATCCTACTATTCCTCCAGGAAAACCTTTAGCCGATCTGGATTTTAATTATTACGGCGGAATCTACAGAAACGTCCACCTAATAAAGACTGGTAATATATACATTACAGATGCTGTCGAGGCCAACGAAGTTAATGGTGGCGGTATCCTGGTGCATTTCGATAGTATTTCAGCTGAAAGTGCCTCGGGATTTGTAAAGGTACAGGTACGAAACGAATCTGATGAAAATAGAGATCTCGGACTTCGCATTTCCATGGTTTCAGAAGGAGGACTAAAAAAGACCTTTTTGACACCTGTCAAAAATGTCATTTCAAAGGGTAGTTTTCATTTCGTTCAGGACATTGCGCTGAAGCAGCCACAGTTATGGTCGCCTACAGCTCCCAACTTATATGAGCTAACAGTCGAAGTTCTAAACCGGGGGGAAGTAGTGGATAAGATAAGTCTTACCACCGGGATAAGAAGTATTGAATTAAAGGAAACTGCTTTTATTCTCAACGGGGAAGAATTTTTCATCAATGGTACTAACCGGCACCAGGAATACCCGTATGTTGGCTATGCACTGTCAGACGAGGCCAATTACAGGGATGCATATAAGATCAAAGAAGCGGGTTTCAATTTTGTAAGGCTCTCGCATTATCCACATGCGACATCTTTTTTAGAAGCCTGTGATGAACTCGGCCTGCTGGTGATGAATGCGATCCCTGGCTGGCAATTCTTTGCGGAAGGAGAATTCGCTGAAAATGCACTTCAGGATATCAGGGATATGGCGCGAAGAGATAGAAATCATCCCAGCGTCGTTTTTTGGGAAAACTCCCTGAATGAGTCCGGTATGACTGCGGCATTTATTCAGAAGGCGAACGAGGTCCTGAGGGCAGAATTACCATATAATGATGTGTACACAGCGGGTTGGATGGATCATCCTGCGTATGATCTTTTCATTCCTGCCCGCCAGCACGCTAAACCACCATTTTACTGGAATAATTACGATAAGCCTGGAAGACCCATTCTCATTGCAGAATACGGCGACTGGGAATACTACGCGCAAAATGCAGGATTCAATCAAAAGGCTTTTAATGATCTTCAGGAAGAGGAACGTACCAGTCGCCAGCTTCGCGGGGCAGGTGAAAAGCGACTTTTACAGCAGGCGCTCAACTTCCAGGAAGCCACTAATTCGAACCTGAAAGGAAGGCAAACTATTGGCATGTCCAACTGGCTCATGTTTGACTATAACAGAGGATATGCAGATGATCTTGAAGCTTCAGGCATTTCAGACATTTTTCGAATTCCGAAGTTTAGTTTCTATTTTTATAAGAGTCAAAAAAGACCATTTTCGGGTGCCTTTTCAGAACCTATGGTTTATATTGCCAGTTACTGGCAGCAAGCCTCTTCAACAGATATTACTGTTTACGGCAATACAGAAGAGGTTGCACTTTATCTCAATGACAGCTTGATTGAAAGGAAACAGCCATCAAAAGATCCATTTTCAGATGAATTGTGGTCTCCGCCATTTAAGTTCGAAGTTGAAAGTTTTGAGGCAGGAGCTCTCAAAGCTGTAGGTTACATTGATGGGGAGGAAGTAGCAACACACCTTGTGCAAACTCCACTTGAGCCAGCGAAGATTGAGCTTTCCCTTGATACTTCGGGCAGGGAAATAGCCACAGCTCATCCCGATGTCGTCTTCGTATATGCCAGGATTCTGGACAGGAATGGTACTCTGGTACCCAATGCAAATTTGCCGGTAAGCTTTACTCTTGAAGGTGAAGATGCAGAACTGCTAGGTGAAAATCCAAAACCTGCGGAAGCCGGTATTGCTACAATTCTTCTTAAAACGAAAGAGTTCATAGAGCCTTTAATACTCAAGGCTTCTGTAGAAGGCCTGCCCGCGGCAAGCCTTACAATTAAATAGAAAACTTATGAAATATTCGCTAAGACTAAGGTATTTATTACTTTTTTGCGTCCTGATTTTTGCTAAGGATCACGCCCTCTCCCAGGGTGTCAAAAATGACAAAAAAGCTGATGTTTATGTGGACCAAAGCGGGGTAATGCGCTGGAGCCATAATAAGAAGGAAGTCACAGGGTTTGGAGTGAATTATTCGGTACCCTTTGCTCACGCTTTTCGCACTGGTAAAAAGCTTGATACAGATCTTAAGAAGGCAATGCAGGAAGATGTTTACCATTTCTCTCGCCTGGGCTTTGATCTGTACCGCATTCATGTTTGGGACACCGAAATAAGCGATGAAGAGGGAAATCTTCTGAAAAATGAACAACTGGATCACTTTGACTTTCTCATCAACGAATTGAAATCGAAGAACATTAATTTTGTTCTGACTCCTATAGCTTACTGGGGCGGTGGCTGGCCCGAACCTGATACCGAAACTCCAGGCTTTTCTCATAAATATGGCAAAGCGGGAAGTTTGACCCATCCAGATGCTATAAAAGCACAGGAGAATTATCTTGCACAGTTCCTGAATCATGTAAATCCCTATACCGGCCTGGCCTATAAGGAGGAACCCAATGTAATCGCTTTTGAAATAAGTAATGAGCCGCATCACCGGGAGAGTCCGGAGAAAGTACAGGAGTTTATTGAGAAAATGATCTCTTCAATGAGGTCTACAGGAACTAAAAAGCCAATTTTTTACAACGTTACCCACAGCATCCATCTGGCAGAAACTTATGCCGAAGCGGGTATCGATGGCGGCACCTTTCAATGGTATCCTACCGGCCTTGGTTTTGGCAAGGAACTGGAAGGAAATCTTTTACCGAATGTAAATAAATATGAGATTCCGTTTGAGGAGGTGTGGAAGAAAAATGGACTGGCCAGGCTGGTATATGAATTCGATGCTGCCGATGTAATGAAATCCTATATGTATCCGGTAATGGCGCGCAGTTTCAGGCAGGCAGGCATTCAAATAGGGACTCATTTTGCTTATGATCCAACTTTTATGGCAGCTCATAATACCGAGTATGATACGCATTACATGAACCTCGCCTATACGCCTTCAAAGGCCCTGGCATTGATGATAAGCGGGGAAGTTTTCAGGGAACTTCCATTGTATGCAGAGCTGGGAAAATATCCGAAAAATCTAAACTTCGGAAATTTCAGAATAAGTTATAAAGACGACCTGGCGGAATTGAATTCAGACGAAAAATTTATTTATACCAATGCTACTGAAAGCCTTCCGAAGAATTCGAAGCAGCTGAAGCAGATTGCCGGCTTCGGAAGCTCTCCCGTTGTTAAATACAAAGGCAAAGGGGCATATTTTCTCGACAAATTAGAGCGTGGGGTATGGAGGCTCGAAGTAATGCCCGATGCTGTGCTGATCGATAATCCCTTTGGAAATAATAGTTTAAAAAAGACGCTGGCGGTAATTCGCCATGCAGAATGGGAAATGCAGGTGATACTCCCAGATTTAGGCTCAGGTTTTAAAATTGAGCAAATAAATGGAAACAGCGAAGTATCAAAAAATGCTGAAGTCACAGAATTTCTGATTAGCCCGGGAACTTATATAATCTCCAAAAAGGGCAAAAAACGCAAGGCTTCATATCCCGGATGGTATGCTGAGGATCTTAAAGCATTCGTAGCTCCCGAAACTACCGTAGATAAGACCTATGTGGTTCACGAGCCATTAAAAGTCCTTTCAGAAGGTGCAGCTCATGAAATTTCAGCCAGGGTTGTTGCCGGAGAGCCTGTAGAGCGGGTGGAAGCCTGGTTCAGGAACGGGAACACCTATGATAGTGTGCAGCTTCAGCAGGTGAGTCCTTATCATTATTCGGGCAGCATTCCTGAAAAGCTCCTCAAAAATGGCTTTTTAGAGTACCGGATTATTACAACTACTCCAGCCGGAACAAGAACTTTTCCGGGAGGCCAGGAAGGGAATCCGGGGCAGTGGGATTTTGATCCAGATGAGCCCTATACTACAAGAATTGTTAAGGCAAATGCTCCTGTGTATCTATTCGATGCTGCAATTGATGCAGATGGAGTAGTAGGGAAGTGGTTGCCCAGTATCAACGTGGTGCCTCATGCAAATTATGGAGAGGCAGAATACCAGGTCAATGTTGACAGTTTATTTGAAAAAGATCCGGAGAATCTGGATGCCGAACCGGTTTATGATTACTCTTTCAGATACAATTTTGAAAGAAAATGGGAGGGAAGAGAGGAAGCCCTTTCCGAAAAGAAAAAATTAATAGTTAAAGCTCGTGCTTTAAATGACAAGCCGCTTAAACTACAAGTGGCCCTGGTAATGAACAATGGGGCAGCTTTTGGAAAGACTTTGTTGTTACAGCCCAACACTGCTGAATATGAGCTCCAACTTTCTGACTTATTGCCAGTGCAAACAGTCACTTTACCCAGACCTTATCCAACATTCCTGCCGCTGTATTTTGAACATGACGTTAAGGAACCCTTCAGGCTTGAGGCTGCTGAAAGTATCCAGTTCTCAATAGGTCCCGAACTTTCAGAAGCTGAGCTAAAAGAACAGCATGGCGTGGGAATTATTTCCGTGAGACTGGAGTAGGTTGAGATGCAAAGAAAACTCTCTATATTCCGGGGAATCGAATTAAATCTTCTTTCCAGAGTGACGGGGATTCGCCAAAATACAAAAAAGGAAAGCCGGTCAATGGACCGGCTTTCCTTTTTATCATACTTATTTAAAGTTTATTCCATAATAGAGTAGATCGCATAACCATTAGCAGGGGCACGAAGCGTGACTTTTCCATCGGAACCTGTGGAGGTTTGAAAATCGATACTGTTGCTGTAATCCATTACCGGAGTAGCATTCCAGTTTGTCTGGATATTCGCGCGGGCTTTCACATTGCCCGAAGTGTTGATGTAAAGGATCATACCAGGATTTGAACTGGTCCCATTTCTTTTCATTACATATTCATCATCATCTACATAAAGAACCTCTGTTTCACCCGTAGCAATGGTATTATGGATAAGGATCAATTGATCCAGTTTTGCCTGAAAATTTTCATTCTCATAATCCAGGTAGAAAACTGTTGGATATCCAGGATGAGTAAGAATAAAGGCGTAAGCCTTTAATTTGTTCTCGGGAGCAATCTTATTATCTTCATGAGAATCCTTTTCAGTGTCATGGTTGGCAGTAAAAGTAACTGCCTTGTCTGGGTAATTCTGCCAAACCATATGGCGGGTAAGGTAGGTAAGGTCATCAAAGCGATCAAAAGCTTCTTCAAGTTTATAGAAGGTTGCAAAGTCAAAAACTCCTGCTCCTGTAGCTTCAATGTAGGCCTCAAGAACATCTGGATTTCCATCCCAAAGTTCAGCAACCGAGAATCCTCCCACAGCATCAAGCCATTCTTTTACTACCCAAGGCTCAAAACCTAGTACATAATCGAATCTCCAGCCATCAAAACCGACCTCATTCTTATAAAATTCTGCAACCGAGTAATCTTTCTCCCATAACCAATCCTGCACATATTGCTGGTTATGGTCAAGGTTGGTCTCTTCATAGAATAAACTTCCGGGATCATAAGGGCTGGTGCTGTTTGGATAAAAGTTTTCATAGTTTCGGTTGAATTTCCCAGAAGCATTACCATGTTCCTCATCAAACAAGGTCCAGGTCTCTTTTTCTCTGTAAGGATTCCATTCCAATCCGCCACCCGAGTTGTGGTTGAGCACGATATCGGCGATCACTTCGATGCCATTGGCATTTGCTGTTTCTATTAAGTTATCGAGTTCTGCACGAGATCCAAATCTGGTTTCGGTAGTTTGATGATTAAAATAATCTCCAAGATCAAAATAATCGGCAACATCATAGCCCATGGAATAGCCTCCGGATTGGCCTTTGGAAGCAGGAGGTAACCAGATGCGATCAATACCTGCATCTGCCCAGTCATCCACTTTTTCTGAAAGCAGGTCCCACCATCCATGTCGAGGTTCAACATCCCAGTAAAATGCCTGCATCATGACTCCGCTACCATTGCTGTAGCTGGCAAGGTCAAGAGGCTGGGCCGCAGCGGGAGGTGGATCTACAGGGCCTTCACCTGGGCCTGGATCTGGAGTATTACCTCCATCATCTCCTGAGCATGATACCAGGGTGAAAAAGATCAATAACAGGAGTAAGAATAAATTTTTGTTTTTCATATGTATAGATTTTAATCGAAAAAGGCTGCCGTGAAGCAGCCTTTTAATAAGTCTTATAGATTATTCGTCTGCAGAGGGAGGGATAAGAATATATCTTCCTGTAAGATCATTTAACCAGATCTCATAGGTTCCTTCTTCTACAGGAATGTTTGGTCCACCAAGGGTTGCTTTACCAGATAAAGGTGTATCACCGCCCCAGTTCACATCCCACGCATCTCCTGCACGGAATTTGATCTCACCGTCCTTGAGTTCCATTCCAGTAATGTACCATAAGTGCGGGTTGAACGCAGACTGGGTCATATCAACATCAGACGCCCATCCATCGGCTCCGGTATTGTGCAGCCCCTGAGTACCACTTCCCAGAATTCCGATTGTAGTATAAGTTGCAGCACCTGAAGCATCATAAGGTTCAAAAGAATAGGTCATTTCCTCTGCGTTCACAGTAAGTGTATAGTAACCTTCTGTAGCAACAGTGAAGGCACCAGGATCACCACCAAGAATATCACTACTGGTCAAAGTACCATTATCAAGCCCCCATTGTGGTTGCCACTGGCCTCTCACTTCAAGAAGTTTAAATTCTCCTGCCAGGAACTTTCCTGTAAAGTGGTAAAGATTTGGATTTGTAGGATCCCTGAATAATGGAAGGTTATTTGCGTTGTTGTTCCAGTTATCTGGTGTAGCATTACCTACAAGATAGAATTCTCTCAGATCGATTTCCTCTTCTCCAGTCTGCTCAGGAAGTACAACAGTGATCGCCTGAACTTCTGAAGTATGAGCCAGTTCTCCAGCAGTACCTGCAGATGCAACCACTCTTACAAAAATAGTTCCTGTATTTGGAGCTTCGGTGGCTGGATCATTATCCAATCCTGCATCTTCAGCAAGATCCATGAGCTGACTTACTTTAATGGCAAGGTTATTACCTGAAGTTGTTCCAAAAATAGTAAAGTCAGAGAAGTCCGATGTAGTAGAACCCTGTACCTCATAAACGATGTTAGTTGGGACGTCAAGCTCGATTTCATTCCAAACAAAACGTTCGGCCGTGTTTTCTGCAGTGGCACTGGTCAAAATGTAGGTGGAAGAAAAAGTATTTACAAAGCTAATCCCTTCGGGATCTGGTTGCGCGATGAAAACCACATCATCGTCTGACGTACATGCATTAAAGCCTGTAAGTGCAACTAAAGCTAAAATTAATATTGATATTTTTTTCATTGTTCTTGGTTTATGTAATTAGTATCCTGGGTTTTGTGTTAAGTTGGTGTTCACACCTAAATCTGATGCTGGAATAGGGTAAAGATCACGGAAAGCGGCTGTTGTCATTCCCTGCGGAACATTACCTTTCCATGCCCATACTCCCTGGCTGGTGAATTGTCCAAACCTTACAAGGTCTGTACGGCGATGTGCTTCCCAATAAAGCTCTCTTCCTCTTTCTGCAAGAATAAAATCTAAAGTGAGGTCATTGGCAGAAATTGTTCCGCCACTTTCATAAGCTCTGTCTCTTAATTCATTGATATAGCTAACGGCCTGGCTCTGGCTACCACCACCTCCACGAAGTACAGCTTCTGCATACATTAGGTATACATCGGCAAGCCTGAACATCGGGAAGTCGGTATCGGGATGTTCTCCTGTAGGATCAGATCCTGGGTTTCCTTCACTGTCCACGTTACGGAATTTTGCAACCGCATAGCCATCCTTGAATCTTGTGATATCACGAATTTCAAGACGTTGTCCTTCAGTAAAGAACATTTCTCGCTCATCCTGTGACTCAGCACCACCTGGAAATAGACTTACGAACTGCGGAGTAGTTCTTAAACCTCCCCAACCAGAATTAACTCCAAACTCTGCTGGAACCATATCACCTCCAATGGGCGCTCTAATGATGAAGGTCATTCCTCCAAAGGAACGAGTCTCTAGACCGTCAAAGGCAATAGGGAAAATGATCTCATTCTGAGCTCCGTTAGTGTTATTATCTGCCAGGAATAACTTCTGGTAATCATCTACGAGCGTATAACCAGCGTTGATCACTTTTTCTGAATAGGTGATCACATCAGCATACCTTTTTGTTCCAGTGTATTCTTCTGCATTCAAATATAATTTAGCAAGAAGCGTCCATACTGCAGCTCGGTCTGCACGGCCATATTCGTTTTGTCTTGCAGGAACCATTTCATTTTCAATGGCTAACAATTCGCTTTCAATAAAAGTGAACAGGTCGGCACGTTGAATTTGTTCAGGTAAGAACGCACCAACGGGGTCGTTTTCAGAAATAAATGGTGGGTTTCCAAAGAGATCAAGTGCGTGATAATAGCTTAAAGCTCTTAAAAAACGGGCTTCGGCACGAAACTTCACTATTTCCTCACGCGTCGCCTGGTCTACACCATAAGCATTAAGATTAGCGTCACTGGTCTCTCGGATAAACGCATTGGTTTGCGCCACCTGATAGAGAATACGGGAATACATGGTTCGAATGAATTCATTCCCTGATGTCCAGGTCTGGGCATGAAGGGTAAGAATGGTTCCATCGTTCCATCCAATCACAGCTTCTTCTGTTGGCAATTCCTGAAGCATCCAGTAAAGGCGAAGGTACTGTGAGAAACCTTCATCGAGTCCAATTAGATCTGGGTTTCCAGCAGGTCCCTGCTGTCCACTTACTGCAAGTCCTGCATACAGCTTCGCCAGGAACTGCTTATAGGCTTCTGCATCCTGGAAGATTTCTCCCGGGGTTTGCCGGTTATCTTCTGGAGACAATTCCAGTTCACTCTCACAAGCCCCGAGAACTGTGAGGCTCAGTAAAATGAGAAAGAAAGATTTTACTTTATTATACATAGTCATATTTTTTTAAAATTGAAGGTTTAAGCCCAATACAAAAGTTCTTGGTCTTGGATAGAAGTTATTATCTATTCCGCCGGCGATTTCAGGATCAAGGCCTTCATAATCTGTAATGGTCAAAATGTTAGTCGCAGTTAAAGAAGCCCGGAAATCAACTTTTTCGCCCGGAATCAGATATCCAACAGAAACGTTATCAAGCTTTACAAAGTCGGCACTTCTCACGTAATAATCTGAAAAGAACTGGCTGTTTCTAAAGTTTGTTTCAAGAACATTTGCATTAAAGTTAGAGTAATAGGCTTCTGGAGTAACGGTACCGGCAGTTCTAAATCCAGTACTTGACTGGGTATTGTTGTACATATAACCTCCAAAGCTTCCTCGGAATGTAAAGCTGAAATCGAAATCCTTATAAGTGAAATTGTTGGTCAATCCCATAAAGAAGTCGGGGCGTCCTTTTTTGTAAGGCTGTCTATCGGCTTCAGTGATCACATTATCTCCGTTTACATCAACGTAGGCACCTTCTATAGGTTGTCCATCTTGATCATAAACCTGTCTGTATACAAAGAAAGTGGTAGGATCAATACCTTTTTTCCACAACTGGATGGTGTTACCAACCCCACCGCTTATTCCTCCCTGAGGAATAAAAAAGCCCGGGTTATTTCCAAGATCCAGTCTGGTGATCTCAAGATCCTCAAAAGTAATGTTGTAATTGACATTCCAGTCAAGCTTATCTGTACGCACTACTCCGGCATTAAGACCAATTTCAAGACCTTTACTTACGGTTTCACCCACGTTGGTGACAAGTTGATCTGACAGGTTAGAACCTGCAGGAACAGGAACCTGAGCTAAAAGTCCATCGGTTGTTCTGTGATAGGCATCTACACTTCCGGTAAATCGATTACTGAAAAATCCGAAATCAAGCCCCACGTTATAAGTTTGAAGTTCTTCCCACCTAAGATCGGCATCAAATTCCTCTGGTCTTAAAGTGCGGTAAAAGCGATCTCCGAATTGGTAGCTTGCACCTGCGGCACTTGGAGTATAAACGTTGATGTAACCATAGTTAGGTCCAATCTCCTGGTTTCCGGTCACCCCGTAACCTGCTCTAAGTTTTAGCTCAGAAAAAGTATTGGAATCTTTCAGGAACGCTTCGTTATTGATTTTCCAACCCACAGAAAGAGCAGGGAAGGAGCTCCAGCGGTTTTTTTCGCTGAATCTTGAAGATCCATCCATACGATAACTCGCAGAAATCAAATACCTGTCTAAAATGTCAAAACTCGCGCGTGCAAAGTATGATTCCAAAGCATTCCTGTTAATTGACCTGTCTCTCTCCACCCATACGTTGTTTTCAGTAAATCGAGATTTGCTGGTGCTGTAGAACTCCTGGAAAGAGTGCCCTGCAGTTAGATCGACGTTCGTGCTTATTGCTTCCAGGTAAGGCTTATAGTTAAAGTAAAAATCTAACAGGGTGTTCCTGTTGAATCCTCCGTAGATCTCCTGATTTGGAATATCCTGAATAACAGTAGCGGCAGTGGTGGGAACAAAACTAAATCCGTCATTTTCGGCGTAATCCACCCCGGCATTAAGATTGAATCTCAGATCTTCGATCAAGGGAATTCGATAGTCAACGTTAAAGTTGGAGATCACACGTTTTGTTTCACCTTCGGCATCTCTTTGAAGTAATAATGCCAGCGGGTTTCGTGTTGCTTGTTGAAGAGCTTCATCGTTTGCGTTGCGGAATTCAAAAAAGCCACCAAAAGGACTTGTTGCATCATAAACTGACTGAGTTGGATCGAAACCAACAGCAGCTCCAATTGCGCCCTGTTCTGCAAAATGGTTTGCATCTATACTCGCTTTAGTAGTAAGTGTAAGTTTCAGGTCATTGTCAAGTAAATCTGTATTTAAGGCAATGTTTAAAGCATTTCTTTCGTATAAATCTGTTTTCAAGACTCCCGTTTGAGAAGTATTGTTGTAATTGATACGGTAATAGAAATTTTCAAAACCCTGGGCTACTGTGAAGTTGTGGATCGCTCCAACTGCTGTTTGATAGATCTCATCCTGCCAGTCGGTATCACTTTCTCCTAATAATCCAAGGTCTGTACCTTCAGTCGTTTCGATGATATTTCTGAACTGCGCGGCATCCAGAACATCCACATAATCTGTAACTGTTCCTACAGAGGCTTTAAGATCATATTCAAAGGTGAGATCTGCTCCTCTTTTCCCTTTTTTGGTGGTAATAAGAATTACCCCGTTTGATGCTCTTGACCCATAAATAGCAGTAGCCGATGCGTCTTTAAGAACAACAAAATCTTCTATTTCATTAGGGTTAATAGCATTGAGCTGGTTTCGCACACCCTGCACTCCTCGTTGGTCTAATGGTAGTCCATCAACAACAATAAGCGGGTCATTATTCGCAGAAAGAGAAGATCCTCCACGAATTCTAATTTGTGCACCACCTCCAGGAGCTCCGTTACCAGAAGTAATTCTAACTCCGGCAGATTTACCTGCTATAAGTTGTTCAGGTGAAACGATCGCACCGCGGTTAAAATCTTCGGTTGAGATCTGTTCCACCGCACCAGTAGCATCCTGTCTTCTGGTGGATCCATATCCAATCAATACTACTTCTTCAAGAACAGCAGTATCGGGTTGTAACTGAACGTTGATAGTTTGTTGACCTGTAAACGGGATCTCCTGAGAGGCAAATCCTAAATATGACACTACAATGACGTCATCAAGATTTACACCGTCAAGGGTATATTCCCCGTCGAAATTGGTTGTGGTACCATTTGTGGTACCCTTAATCACTACGTTAGCTCCCGGTATGGGCATACCGGTATCCCTTTCGGTGATAATTCCGCTAATCGTGGATTGTGCAAAAAAGCTCATTGGCATCATAAACAACAGAAGCAATGTGCTTTTAATTAATGTTCTCATAAAATTGCGTTGTTAGGTTTTACTTAATTTTAACCTTGTATTTCTACTTCCCGGGACTAAAAGTAATCTTTTTAAAAAGACGAAGAGGTATTAAATGGGGCCACAGGGGTTCGAAAACGTTTTCGTGTTGAAAACTTTATTATAAACTAAATTTAACCTTAATTTATAATAGATTTGTCATTTTTAGCAGAATTATTTTATCTCATTATTAAAGCATGAAACCTAAACTTACGCTAAAGCAAATTGCAAGGGAACTAGATGTCTCTGTTTCAACTGTCTCTAAAGCTTTGCGTGACAGCGTGGAGATAAGTGAAGAAACCAGGCTCAAGATCAAGGCTTTTGCAAAGCTTTACAATTACAAGCCAAACAATATTGCCCTGAGTCTTAAAAACCGAAAAACAAGAACTATAGGTCTCGTACTGCCAGAGATAGTTCATGATTTTTTTGCTACGGTGATAAGTGGTATTGAGGAAGTTGCTAACCAAAAAGGATATAACGTTCTAATATGTTTATCAAATAATTCCTTTGACCGGGAGGTCATGAATATGGAAATGCTGGCGAACGGAAGTACAGATGGTTTCATTATTTCTGTTGCAAAGGAAACTCAGCAAAAGGAAGATTATCATCACCTTGAAGAAGTGATAAATCAGGGCATGCCCATAGTATTAGTAGATAGAGTAGTAGACCAGCTCACCTGCGACAAAGTGATCATAGATGATTCTGAAGGGGCGAAAAATGCAGTGCAGCATCTCATTGATTCGGGCTGCAAGAAAATTGCTATTATTACCACAGTAGACTATGTAAGCGTAGGGAAACTTCGAACAGATGGATACCTGGAAGCGTTGACATCCAACAATATTGAGATAGATGAGGATCTAATTCTGAAAATTGAAAATGTTGATCAAAGTCAGGACGAGATCAATGAATTTCTATTAACAAGAGAAGTAGATGGGATCTTTACAGTAAATGAGCAATTTGCTACAAGTGCTGTAAAGGCGATCAATCTTAAAGGCAAATCGGTTCCGGAAGATGTACTGGTATTCAGTTTTTCCGACGGGGAATTATCCCGAAGGTTCATTCCATCAATCAGCACCGTCGATCAGCACGGGGCTGCGATGGGTGCAAAGGCAGCAGAATTGCTAATTGAAAGGCTTGAAAATACTGTTGAGGAAGAAAATTTTCAGACTGCCCTTGTTAAGACCAGCCTTATAGAAAGAGAATCTAGCAGAAGAATTAAATCCTCGGCTGTATAATTTAAATTGTTATATTTGCTTCGATTTTTATCAAAACTTTGTATTTCTTCTCCCCTTTAAAAGTTTTGATAAGTCTAATAAGCTTATCGTAATCTAATACTACGATAATGCAAAAACGCACACTGAGTTTTTGGGAGATCTGGAACATGAGTTTCGGATTTCTGGGTATACAATTCGGCTTTGCCCTTCAAAATGCCAACACTTCTCGAATATTTGAAACCCTGGGAGCAAATGTGGATCAGATCCCTATTTTGTGGATCGCGGCACCCGTTACCGGACTAGTAGTTCAACCTATCATTGGTTATTTTAGTGATCGCACCTGGACCCGGCTGGGTCGCCGCCGACCTTACTTTTTGGTAGGAGCTATACTATCTTCCATTGCCCTTTTTATCATGCCAAATTCACCTACGCTGTGGATAGCCGCAGGAACTTTGTGGATCATGGACGCTTCCATTAATATTTCCATGGAACCTTTCAGAGCATTTGTGGGGGATAATTTACCCGCACGGCAAAGAACGCTTGGTTTTTCCATGCAAAGCTTTTTCATTGGAATAGGAGCAGTGATAGGATCTCTGTTACCTTATATGTTTTCAAGCTGGTTTGGAATTAGCAACACAGCAGCCGAAGGCGTTATCCCAGATTCAGTGAAATGGTCCTTCTATGTAGGAGGTATAGTTTTCTTTCTCGCCGTTCTTTGGACCGTAATAAGATCTAAAGAATATTCCCCCGAAGAATTAGCCGCATTTGAACAGGCCGATAAGAAAATAACCCCTGTCAAAGAAACTGAGGAAGAAAGAGTAAGGAATATCAGGAACCAGCTTTACTATGGGATAGGAATGTTTGTCATTGGCGCTGGAGTAAGCTGGTACGTTTACGCCAACAGCCTGACCAAAGAATTGTACATTCTCTTTGTTGGCCTTATAGTAGCTGGATTACTCTTTATGGTCACCTCGGTGCTTCGGAAGCAAAAAGTAAAGAACGGATTTACTACGATCATAACCGATATGTTGAACATGCCCGAAACCATGAAGCAACTGGCATGGGTGCAGTTTTTCTCCTGGTTTGCGCTTTTTTCTATGTGGATCTATACCACAGCTGCTGTTACAGGACATGTCTTTGGCACTTCCGATCCCACTTCAGAATTGTATAACGATGCTGCAGATTGGGTGCCGGTAATGTTTACTGTTTATAACGGTGTGGCTGCAGCAGTAGCCTTTTTATTACCTGTGCTCGCAAGAAGAACCAGCAATAAAGTCACTCATCTTTTAGCCCTATGTGTAGGAGGAATAGGGTTGATCTCAATTTATTTCCTTTCCAGTAAAGCGGGTTTGCTCTTATCTATGGTGGGAGTTGGAGTAGCATGGGCAAGTATTTTATCCTTGCCTTATGCCATGCTCTCTGGTTCCCTGCCTTCAGCAAAAATGGGATATTACATGGGAGTTTTCAATTTTTTCATCGTGATCCCTCAAATTGTCGCTGCTACGATTTTAGGATATTTAATCAAAGAATTTTTTTCAAATGAACCTGTTTACGCATTAATTATTGGAGGATTTGCAATGATCCTCTCCGGATTGCTAACCCTTCGCGTGAAAACAAACAGGAAATTAGACATACATGAATAATACAAAAGGAATCATCTTCGACCTGGACGGAGTCATTGTAGATACTGCTAAATTTCACTATTTGGCCTGGAGAAAAATGGCGAACGACCTTGGCTTCGATATTACATTAGAACAAAATGAACAACTCAAAGGAGTGAGCAGAGTTCACTCTCTTGAACAGATCCTGGGATGGGGAAACAGAACTGTGAGCAGCACAGAATTTGCACAGCTCATGAGCTCCAAGAACGAAGACTACTTGAGTAGGATTGCCCACATGAATGACGAGGATCTTCTTCCGGGAGTGAAAACGATCCTTGATTTTTTAACAGAAAACCATATTCCATTTGCATTGGGTTCAGCAAGTAAGAATGCCCGGCCAATTCTCAAAGGATTGAAAATAGAGAAGCGATTCAAAGCCATTGTGGACGGGAACGATGTGACAAAAGCTAAACCCGATCCAGAAGTTTTTCTTATTGCCGCCCAAAAGCTAGACATGCAACCTGAGGATTGTGTTGTTTTTGAAGACTCTGTAGCAGGAGTGGAGGCAGCAAATCGTGCCGGAATGACAAGTATTGGAATAGGTGACAAAGAGATTTTAAAAGAAGCAGATCATAATTTTAATGATTTCACAGAAATATATATAGATTTTATAAAGCAAATAATTAAGAAATAAATGAATCAGGATTATATCATACCAGATAATTGGTCAATTCTGGAAGAAGGATTTGATGCAGCAAGAGTAGAGGCTTCCGAAAGCCTGTTTAGCCTGGGAAATGGAGCAATGGGACAGCGAGCCAATTTTGAAGAAAACTATTCGGGTAGCAGCTTTCAGGGAAGTTACATCGCGGGAGTTTACTATCCAGACAAGACAAAAGTGGGCTGGTGGAAAAATGGATATCCCGAATATTTTGCCAAAGTATTGAATGCACCCAACTGGATAGGGGTGAATGTTTATATCAATGGAGAAGAGCTTGATCTCAATACCTGTAAGGAGATTCGGTATTTCAGGCGAGAGCTCAACATGAAAGAAGGCTGGTACGAACGCAGTTTTACAGCTATCCTGCCCAACGAAGTGGAGGTTGCGGTAAAAGTGATAAGATTTCTATCCCTTAAAAGAAATGAACTGGGAGCAATCAATTTCGAGATCGAGCTAAAAAATACCGACGCAAATGTCATTTTTGAGCCCTATCTGGACAGCGGTATTACCAATGAAGATGCAAACTGGGAGGAGAAGTTCTGGGAAACCCTTAGCGTGAAATCTGTAGAAGAGCAGGCATTTGTTACCGCCAAGACGTTAAAGACAGAATTTCATGCAACTGCCTTCATGCAGTCCTCTTTGTTCAAAAACGGAAAAGTGCTCAATGCTGCTTTTGAGGAGAAAGTTCATGAAGATAAGATAAGCTTTACCTATTCTTCAGAAGTGAAGAAAGGCGACAAGATAGCGCTTCATAAGTTCGGAGGTTATGTGACCGACATGAATCATAAGCGTGAAAACCTGATAGCCGCTGCTCAGGCTGTCTTGGAAGGTGCCGTTTCAGCCGGGTTTGAAACTTTACTTCAGGAGCAAAAGGATGCCTGGGCGGGCATATGGGAAATGGCAGACATTGCAATTGAAGGTGATGTAAAGGCTCAGCAGGGAATCAGGTTTAATATTTTTCAGCTTAACCAGACATATCTAGGGGAAGATGCGAGATTGAACATAGGGCCTAAAGGTTTTACAGGTGAAAAGTACGGTGGCAGTACTTACTGGGATACCGAAGCTTACTGCATTCCTTTCTACATGGCGACAAAGAACCATGAGGTGGCGAGAAACCTTTTAACCTATAGGTACAACCATCTGGACAAGGCTATCGAAAATGCGAAAAAACTAGGCTTTTCTAATGGTGCCGCTCTTTATCCCATGGTTACTATGAATGGAGAGGAAAGCCATAATGAATGGGAGATCACTTTTGAAGAGATCCATAGAAATGGAGCTATGGTGGTTGCCATTAAAAGATATGTGGAGTATACCGGCGATTTTAGTTATGTGCCCGAAAAAGGGCTGGAGGTAATGATCGCTATTGCTCGATTTTGGCAACAGCGTGCAAATTACAGTACCAAAAAAGACAAATTCGTGATCCTCGGAGTAACAGGGCCCAACGAATATGAGAATAATGTGAATAATAACTGGTACACCAATTACATAGCAAAATGGTGTATTGACTATTGCCTGGCGTCCCTTGAAAAGGTTGAACGAGAATATGATTCAGATTTTAAGAGGATCATTGAGAAGACAGATCTCAAGGAGGAGGAATTAGCGAGATGGAAAGAAGTTTCTGAAAAGATGTACTTTCCTTATTCAGAAGAATATAAAGTTTTCCTGCAACAGGATAGTTTCCTGGATAAGGAGATCATTCCGGTAAGTGAGCTTTCACGAGCACAAAGACCTATTAATCAAAAATGGAGTTGGGACAGGATCCTTCGCTCCTGTTATATTAAACAAGCCGATGTATTACAGGGGTTCTACTTCTTTGAGGAGCATTTTTCAAAAGAAGAGCTCGAGAAGCATTTCGATTTTTATGAACCATTAACGGTTCATGAATCTTCGCTCTCCCCATGTGTGCACAGTATCCAGGCTGCCGCTCTGGGCAGGATGGACCAGGCTTACCAGTTCTATTTGCGCACCTCGCGCCTGGATTTGGATGACTACAATAATGAAGTGAAAGAAGGTTGTCACATAACCAGCATGGCAGGAACATGGATGAGTATTGTTGAAGGTTTCGGCGGAATGAGAGTGATCGATGGAAAACTTTCTTTCAATCCAAGAATTCCTGAAGGCTGGGATAGCTACTCTTTTAAGCTTAATTTCCGAAACCAGATCTTAAAGATCAGTGTCGCGCCACAAAAGACAAGTTTCTCCCTTGAAGGAACTGAGCCTCTCGAGATCCTTGTAAACGGAAAACCTGTAGCGGTGATGCCAAGCGTACTTTTAACTGTTTAAATTTTTAAAAATGAAGAAGTTTTTTTTCCTCTTGTTGCTGCTGGTAAGTGCTACGCTTACTGCACAGATTGACCGGGTAGAACCGCCCTTCTGGTGGAGTAATATGAATCTTTCTGAAGTGCAGGTAATGTTCTACGGAAAGAATATCTCCGAATTTGATGTGTCAACTCCAAAAGAAATGATCATCACCAACATCCGAAAGACTGAAAATCCAAACTACGTTTTTGTTAGCCTGCAAACTGAAGGATTAGCTTCCGGAAGTTATGAAATCAGGTTTTCCAAAAAGGGGAAAAAAGGCTTCTCTTATAAATACGAACTAAAACAACGGGAAGAAGGCTCTGCCCACAGAGTAGGATTTAATTCATCAGACGCTATCTACCTAATCATGCCCGACAGGTTTGCTAATGGAAATCCTGCTAATGATTCTCATCCCGAACTTCAGGAAAAGGCAGATAGAAATAATCCCGGAGGCAGACATGGTGGGGATATTGAAGGGATCATCAATAACCTTGATTACCTGGAAGATTTGGGTGTGACAGCCATTTGGAGCACTCCTTTGCTGGAAGACGATGACCCACGTTACTCTTACCATACCTATGCGCAAAGCGATGTGTACAGGATCGACCCCCGTTATGGAACTAACGAAGATTATCGCCGCCTCGCTAATGAAATGCACAAGCGCGATATGAAATTGATCATGGATTATGTGACGAATCACTGGGGAGGAGAACATTGGATGATCAAGGACCTGCCCACTTATGATTGGGTACATCAATTCCCCGGGTATAAGAATTCCAATTATCGGATGACTACCCAGTTTGATCCAAATCGTGCAGATATCGATAGGAAACTAAATGAAGATGGCTGGTTTGTTTCTACCATGCCCGATCTAAATCAAAGTAACCCTCTTGTACTCAATTATCTTATTCAGAATGCCATTTGGTGGATTGAATATGCCGGTTTGGATGGTTTTAGAGTGGATACCTATTCCTACAATGACAAAACAGGAATTGCCGAGTGGACCCAGGCGATCATGGAGGAATATCCCGACTTCAACATTGTGGGTGAAGTTTGGATGCATGACCAGGCACAGATCTCCTACTGGCAAAAAGATTCCCCGGTGGGGGCAATTCAAAGCTATAACAGCAACTTACCGTCGGTCATGGATTTCACGCTGCATGATGCTCTGATGACCATGTTCAACGAAGATGATATGGGCTGGGATCGTGGAATGGTGCGTGCTTACGATAATTTCGCCAATGATTTTCTATATGCAGACACCGATAATTTACTGGTATTTGCGGGTAATCATGATACTAATCGAATCAATGAGCAGTACCAGGGAGATCTTAAAAAATACAAATTAGCGCTCACTTTGGTTCTTACCACCAGAGGAACACCACAGTTATATTACGGAGATGAAATAGGAATGCGTGGCGACAAACCTGCCAAAGGAGACGCTGATATTCGCAGGGACTTTCCCGGAGGCTGGAGTAATGATTCCCAGTCTGCTTTTACTGCAGAAGGACGCACCCCGGAGCAAAATGAATTTCACGCTTTTACAAAAAAACTGCTGAATTATAGACAGGAAAACGAGGTGCTTCAAACCGGAAAGCTGTTGCAGTACATTCCCGAGAATAACGTTTACGTCTATTTCCGCTATAATCCGGAAGCAAGAGTAATGGTGGTGATCAATAATAATCCTGAACCCCAAACTCTAGATCTACAGCGATTTGCTGAAGGCTTGAATGGTGCAACCTCAGGAAGGGATATATTATCTGGGGAGGAACTGCAACTGGAAAATTCCCTGGAAATAGCAGGTAAAACATCTCTGGTTGTAGAATTAAAATAAATTTGAATGGCCGCAGATTTTAAAGAGGTGTCAAAAATGACATTTTTGAGCATCCTTCTTTTGCTCTCCTTTCAGGGATTCGCACAGAATCCGGAAAGGCAATTCCTTGCGGTCCATCGGGCAGATGAAAATATTGAAATAAGGACTAGTGATGGAAATTACCTTATCCGCTTTTTCACCCCCGAGATCATTGAGACTTCTTTTATACCTGCAGGCGAAGCTTTTGATCCCGCTTCTCACGCTGTTGTCCTGCAACCTCTGGTTGTGAATTATTCTATTTCTGAAGATAAGACTTCAGTAGTCATAGATTCAGATGGGGTGGATGTAGTGGTGTCAAAAATGCCATTTCAGGTCACTTATTTTTACGACGGAGAAAAGCTGATCTCCGAAAAAACTGGTTTCTCAAGAGAGGGAAAGTACGAAAAGCTGGATTTCAATATTTCAGAATCTGAAGTATTAATGGGTGGCGGCGCAAGAGCGCTGGGAATGAACCGGCGCGGCAACAGGCTTGAACTTTATAACAGGGCACATTACGGCTATGGCTCCAAAAGTGAACTTCTCAACTACAGCCTCCCCGTGGTTATCTCTTCTGAAAAATTTCTCATTCATTTCGATAATGCTCCTATAGGTTATCTGGATCTGGATAGTGAGCATAATAATACACTTACCTACGGAACCATTGGTGGCAGGAAGACCTACCAGTTGATCGCTGGCAGAACCTGGGAAGCTATTGTTGGGAATTACACCCTTCTCACCGGAAGGCAACCCATGCCCCCAAAGTGGGCCCTGGGTAATTTTTCCAGCAGGTTTGGGTATCATTCCCGGGAAGAAGTGGAGAATACAATTGACAAATTCAGAGAGGAGGAAATTCCTGTTGACGCAGTTATTATCGACCTTTACTGGTTTGGTCATGAGATCATGGGCACTATGGGAAACCTGGAATTTGTTCGAGATTCTTTTCCGAAGCCAAAGGAGATGATCCAGAACCTGAAGAAAGAGGGAGTGCAAACAATTCTAGTCACTGAGCCTTTTATTCTTACCTCTTCAAACCGATGGCAGGAAGCAGTTTATGAAAATGTACTGGCCAAAGATTCAATAGGAAATCCTTTTACTTTCGATTTCTATTTTGGAAATACTGGATTGGTGGACATTTTTGATGCCCAGGCACAAAACTGGTTTTGGAATATTTATTCTGACCTGACAAAAATGGGAGTAGGAGGCTGGTGGGGAGACCTGGGAGAGCCAGAAGTGCATCCTGAAGGTTTACTTCATGTAACAGGGACTGCCAACGAGGTGCATAACATTTACGGACATTACTGGGCTAAAATGATCTACGAGGGTTACCTGGAAGATTTTCCGGAGCAGCGACCGTTCATTTTAATGAGGGCAGGAGCTGCGGGTTCACAACGCTTTGGGCTTATTCCCTGGTCGGGTGATGTAAGCCGCAGCTGGGGAGGTTTAAAGGCTCAGCCGGAGATCTCGCTTCAAATGGGAATGCAGGGCCTGGCTTATATGCATTCAGATCTCGGGGGTTTTGCCGGTGACCATCTCAATGACGAACTTTATGTAAGATGGCTTCAATACGGAGTTTTTCAACCCGTTTTTCGTCCTCATGCCCAGGAAGCAGTTCCGTCGGAGCCTGTCTATCGTGAGGCGCGAACTAAACAACTCAGTAAGCAGGCTGTCGAACTCCGTTACAAACTATTCCCATATAATTATACCCTGGCTTTTAAAAATTCTACTGAAGGTCTTCCTTTAATGCGACCTCTGTTCTTTGAGGAGCCAGATAATTTTAAGCTTTACTCTGTGGCAGGAACTTATTTGTGGGGCAAGGATTTCCTCATCGCTCCTGTGCTTCAGGAAAATGCGGTACAACAGGAAGTGTATTTTCCGAAGACATCGAACTGGTACGACTTTTATTCGGGTGAAAAATATCTGGGAGGCAATAATGTCAGTATAGACCTGAAAGAAGAATCAATACCCACATTTGTTAGAGCCGGAGCTATAATCCCAATGGCCAAACCCGTTCAAAGTTTACAGAATTTTTCCACGGAAGACCTTGAGATCCATTACTATCTTGATTTGGAAGTGAAAAATAGCAAAGGATTATATTATCATGATGATGGAGAAACGCCCGATACCTTTCAAAAAGGGGATTTTGAGCTTTTAATTTTTGAAAGCCATTTAGAAAAAAATGAAATAACTTTTAAGATGAGGAAAGAGCGTGGGAGATCGAAAAGAAATTCAGAAATTACCGCTATTGAACTTATTGTTCATCACATGCCGAAGGCGCCAAAAAGAGTAAGATCCGGAGAAAATTCGGTCGCAGTGCAATTTGATGAAAAGTCGAAGAAACTCACCATTCCATTGAAACTTATTGACGATTTAACAACTATAAAAATTACCAATTAAACACAACACCATGAGAAGAATATCCATTTTATTATTGGGACTGCTGGTTTTCGCATCCTGTAAAAATGAACCTGAACAGAAGGAAACTGCAGAGGTGCAGGATGAGATAAGCATTGAACCCGTGAACAACGACGTCCTGGAATCGGCAGTGATCTACGAGGCGAACATTCGGCAGTATTCTCCTGAAGGAACATTTGCTGCTTTCACTAAAGATATTCCGCAGTTAAAGGAGCTGGGAGTGAAGGTGATCTGGTTAATGCCTGTTTATCCAATTTCTGAAGTTCGTAGAAAGGCTACGGGAGATAAGAGTATTGAAGATATTGAAGATGCGGAAGAAAGAAAAAAATACCTGGGCAGCTATTATGCAATTGGAGACTATACCAAAGTAAATCCTGAATTTGGCACTAAAGAAGATTTCGATGACCTTGTGCAAACTGCTCATGACAACGGGATCTATGTCATCCTTGACTGGGTCGCTAACCACACTGGCTGGGATCACGCCTGGTTAAAGGAACATCCGGAATTCTATACCCAGAATGACAAAGGAGAGCCAGTAGACCCTCTTAATCCCGAAACCGGAGAATCATGGGGCTGGACAGACGTAGCCGATCTTAACTATGACAATAAGGAACTATGGGAAGCCATGACTGCCGAAATGAAATATTGGGTAGATGAACATGATATTGATGGATTTAGAGCCGATGTGGCAGGAGAAGTGCCAACCGAATTCTGGGAGCAGGCTGTTCCCAAACTCGAAGCAACCAAGCCGTTGTTCATGTTGGCTGAGTCTGAAGAGAAGGAGCTGTTCCATAAAGCCTTTCAAATGGGATATAACTGGGAAGGTCATCACCTCAAGAACCAGATTGCACAGGGGAAAGCCACTGTAGAGGCCTGGGATGACTATATGAAGAAGATCGACACTACCTATCAACAGGATGATTATCTTATGAATTTCGTGACCAATCATGATGAGAATTCATGGAGCGGTACAGTTAAGGAAAGAATGGGAAGTGCAGCTGAGACCATGGTAGCATTGAGTTACACTATTCCGGGAATGCCCCTTATCTATAGTGGGCAGGAGTACGATCTTGATCACAGGCTTAAATTCTTCGAAAAAGACAGTATTCCCAGAACTAAAGGGGTGATGTGGCCATTGCTGGAAAAGCTTGGAAAATTAAAGAACAGCAATCCTGCATTGCACGGAGGTAAGGAAGCTGCGAGCTACAAGAGGTTAGAAACAACAGCAAATGAGAAGGTGCTTGCTTTTGAAAGATCAAAAAATGGCGCAAGAGTGGTTTATATTGCCAACATGACCAACGAGCCAGTGACTTTTGATCTCAAGCTCGACGGAAATCTTCCTGTATATCATGGAAAAACAGATTTCAAAATTCAGGAAGACGGGAAGTACCAGTTCAATCCGTGGGAGTATGTAATTTTATCAGATAATTAAAAAATGCCCTAAAAAAATTATAAAAAGCCTCTAAAATGAGGCTTTTTTGTTTTTTATCAACCGAAAACGTTTGAGAATCTTACCGGATTAGGTTATCTTATGGAATTCGAATAGCTTTACATTAATGTTAGAGAAAATTAAAAGAATCGGAGTACTAACTTCGGGAGGAGACGCTCCCGGAATGAATGCAGCAATTCGAGCTGTAGTCCGAAGTTGTGCATATTATGACATCGAATGTCTTGGTGTCTACAGAGGATATCAAGGGCTTATAGAAGGGGATTTTGAAGTCCTGAATGCCCGTTCTGTGAGGAACATTATAAATAAAGGAGGTACTTTCCTTAAATCTGCCCGATCAAAAGAATTCCGCACTCCCGAGGGGCGTGCAAAAGCAGCGCTAAAGCTTAAAGAAGCTGCTGTAGATGCTCTTATTGTCATAGGAGGGGATGGTACTTTTACGGGAGCGATCTTTCTGGAAAAAGAGCATGGAATTCCCGTGGTTGGAATTCCCGGTACCATTGATAATGATATCAATGGCACAGATTATACCATTGGGTATGATACGGCCCTGAATACTGTTGTTGATGCAATAGATAAAATACGTGATACGGCAAGTTCACACGACCGCCTTTTTCTTGTAGAGGTAATGGGGCGTGATGCCGGAGATATTGCGCTCAATGCAGGTATTGGTGCAGGTGCAGAAGAGATCCTTATTCCTGAAGAAGATATGGGAATAGAGCGAATGATGGATTCCCTTGAAAAAAGCCGAAAAACAGGTAAGACTTCCAGTATCATCGTAGTAGCTGAAGGTGAAAAGAGCGGGAAGAACATTTTTGAACTAGCCGAATTCATTGGAGAAAACCTGGAAGGTTATGACATTCGCGTTTCAGTATTAGGACATATTCAAAGAGGAGGCGCTCCAAGTTGCTATGACCGGGTTTTGGCCAGCAAATTGGGAGTAGGCGCGGTAGAAGCTATTTTACGAGGAGAAAACCGGGTAATGGTTGGAATTACCAATAAGATTGTAACATCGGTGGATTTTGCCACTGCAATACAGGGCTCTAAGCCCATGGATAAAGAACTAAGACGGGTGTTGACTATAACAACCGTATAATTTTAATTAAATCAATAGTTATGAGTACTAAAATAGGAATAAACGGATTTGGGCGAATTGGAAGAATTGCCTTTAGGATCGCAAGTGAGAGGGAAGATGTGGAAATTGTGGCAATTAATGACCTGCTTGATGTAGACCACCTGGCTTATCTTCTAAAATATGATTCAGTTCACGGAAAATTTAATGGTTCTGTTGAGATCGAAGAAGGTAACCTGGTAGTTAATGGAAAACCAATCCGCATTACTGCCGAAAGAAATCCTGAAGACCTTAAGTGGGATGAAATAGGAGCAGAGATCGTTCTGGATTGTACCGGAATTTTCACTACCAAAGAGACTGCTGCAAAACACCTTACGGCAGGAGCGAAGAAAGTTGTTATTTCTGCGCCTTCCAAAGATGCTCCAATGTTTGTAATGGGAGTGAACCATAAAGAGATCAAACCAGAAGATACTATTGTATCTAATGCTTCATGTACTACCAACTGTCTTGCTCCATTAGCAAAGATTGTAGATGATGAATTTGGTCTTGTTGAAGGATTAATGACTACCATCCATGCAACAACAGCAACTCAAATGACAGTTGACGGGCCGTCCAAGAAAGACTGGAGAGGAGGAAGAAGTGCTTTACTCAATATCATTCCTTCTTCAACAGGTGCAGCTAAAGCTGTAGGAAAAGTAATCCCAAAATTAGACGGAAAATTAACCGGAATGGCATTCAGAGTACCTACCGCCGATGTTTCTGTAGTTGACCTAACGGTAAGAACAGAGAAGGCAGCTACCTATGAAGAGGTAAAAGCCGCTTTCAAAAAAGCATCTGAAGGAGCTTATAAAGGAGTACTTTCCTATACTGAGGAGCAGGTAGTTTCTCAAGACTTCGTTTCTAATGATTTTGTATGTAATTTTGATGCTGAAGCAGGGATCGCTCTAAACGATAACTTCTTTAAACTGGTAGCATGGTATGATAATGAATATGGTTATTCATCTAAACTAATTGACCTGTCTGCTTACGTAGCTTCACTAAAATAAATTAATAAAAGGCCCTGCCCTGGCGGGGCTTTTTTATACTTTACTATTATGATTTTAATAGCAGATGGTGGCTCCACAAAATGTGACTGGATACTACTAGACACAAAAGGAGATCAAATAATGAAAACGCGCACTAAAGGCTTGAATCCGGCGGTGTTTAAAACGGAGGTGCTTCAGGCGAGGCTGGAAGAGAACCTCGATCTAAAACAAGTTCAGGATAAGGTGGATATGGTCCATTTTTACGGTGCCGGTTGCGGTACTGCAAAGCCAACCGCCTTACTTAAATCTATTCTTACGGCTTTCTTTTCGGCTGCAAGCGAAGTAAAAGTTCAGGAAGACATGGTTGCAGCCGTATATGCTGTGACAGATAAACCCGGAATTGTATGCATACTCGGTACAGGTTCGAACAGTTGCTATTTTGATGGCAAGAAAATCAAGACAGCAATGGATTCCCTTGGTTACATCTTAATGGATGAAGCTAGTGGAAATTACTTCGGAAAACGCCTGATTAGAGATTATTACTACAAAAAGATGCCAAAGCAGCTTGCCGACAGGTTTGAAAAAGAGTATGATCTTACATCCGATACTATTAAGGAGAATATCTACAAAAAGGAAAATCCCAATACCTATCTCGCTCACTTCGCAGAATTCATTTTCAAAAATGAGAGAAATGGATATTTCTACCAGTTAATTGCTGAAGGGATTCAAAACTTTGTGGAGCACAGAGTCCTTTGTTTCAAAGAAGCTCAAAATGTGCCAATCCACTTTGTGGGATCGATAGCTTATTTTTCTCAGGATATTATAAAAGATTCTTTACAACCTTACCGCCTGGAACCTGGTAATTTTGTGCAGCGTCCTATAGATGGAATAATCGACTACTACCGCAAACATATAGTAGGTAAGTAATAAGATTTTACCTTTCAATTTTTAATAGCGGCTGCCAGTATTGGTAGCCGTTGTTCTTTAATACCTTCCAAAAAGGCCTTTTTTGAATGCTCTTCTTTTCCTTCCTTAATTACAAATAAATTCTAATATTCTATTATAGCCGACAACAAAAAACCTTTCCTCAAAATTTTTACTATTTTTAGATCAAAGATTCATAAATGCTGGTAAAAGTTTACGGAAGTGCAGTTTTTGGAGTAGAAGCCACAACCATAACTGTGGAAGTAAACGTAGATACCGGGATTGGATATCATTTAGTAGGTTTACCAGATATTGCCGTAAAAGAAAGCAGCTTTAGAATAGCTGCCGCCCTTAAAAATGTTGGCCGCAGTCTTCCGGGAAAAAAGATCACGATAAATATGGCTCCTGCCGACCTTAGAAAGGAAGGTTCAGCTTACGATCTTACTTTTGCCATGGGAATTCTAATGGCATCAGGACAGATCAAGGCTACAAACATTGGAGATTTTATCATTATGGGAGAACTTTCCCTTGATGGTAGTCTTCAGCCAATAAAAGGAGCCTTACCTATAGCTATCAAGGCAAAAGAGGAAGGTTTTAAGGGTTTTATCCTGCCAAAACAGAACGTCAAGGAAGCTGCGATTGTAAGTGGTATTGATGTTTATGGTATTGAGAATATAGACGAAATTATCAGGTTTTTCGATAAAGGCGAACCTCTGGAAAAGACCATTATTGACACCAGAAAGGAATTTTATCATGAATTGGAAAATCCGGAACATGATTTCGCCGATGTCAAAGGTCAGGAATCGATTAAGCGCTGCATGGAAATTGCTGCCGCCGGGGGACATAATATAATTTTAATTGGTCCGCCAGGTTCTGGAAAAACCATGCTGGCAAAGCGATTACCAAGCATCTTGCCACCCATGACCCTGCACGAAGCCCTTGAAACTACAAAAATTCACAGTGTGGTTGGGAGAGTAAAGGAAAATGTCGGATTAATGGCACACAGACCTTTTCGCAGTCCTCATCACACGATAAGCGATGTGGCACTGGTAGGAGGAGGGGCGTATCCACAACCGGGAGAAATCTCGCTTTCCCATAATGGGGTGTTATTCCTGGATGAACTTCCGGAATTTAAAAGGAGCGTACTTGAAGTTATGCGACAGCCCCTGGAAGATAGGGAGGTGACCATTTCAAGGGCTAAATTTACTGTTACATATCCTTCCAGCTTTATGCTGGTGGCCAGTATGAACCCAAGCCCCAGTGGCTACTTCAATGATCCCGGTTCTCCAATGACTTCCTCTCCTTCAGAAATGCAGCGGTATATGGGCAAAATAAGCGGTCCTTTATTAGACAGGATTGATATTCATATTGAAGTTACTCCTGTACCTTTCGAGAAGTTAAGTGAAGACAGAAGAGGAGAAAGCAGCAAGGAGATAAGAAAAAGAGTAACTACTGCCCGCCAGAAACAAACAGAAAGATTTGCCGAAAATGAAAAGGTGCATTACAACGCCCAGATGAGCGTTAAACAAATACGAGAACATTGCGCCCTTGATGCCTCTTCCATGAACCTTTTAAAAATAGCCATGGAAAGACTGAATCTTTCGGCTCGTGCCTATGACCGGATACTAAAGGTCTCCCGCACAATAGCCGATCTTGAAGGAGAAAAAGATATCAAAGGTGCTCATATAAGCGAAGCCATTCAATACCGCAGCCTTGACAGGGAAGGCTGGCTTGGATAATTATAAATTTATGAAACGAACGATCATATGTATTGCCGCACTGGCACTGGTAAGTTGCAAGGGAGACAACGGTACAAACTCTGAAGGTGGAGTGGACCGGGATTCAACTCTCGTAGATGAAGCCGTCGCCATGCTTGAAAAACCGAAAACTGTGGTTCTTAGTCTTGAAGAAGCAAACAAACTTGCTCAACTTCCACTGGATTGTATTACTGTGGAATATCCTAACAAGTTGAACCAGACCCTTTCGGGAGCCGATGAGCTGGGCGAGCCAAGGGAGCTGCATCCGGCATTTTACGGTTGTTTTGACTGGCATTCTTCCGTTCATGGCCACTGGGCTCTTGTGAGTCTGTTAAAGCAATTTCCGGAACTAAAAAGAGCCGATGAAATACGTGAATTGCTGAAAGCTTCTCTTTCCGAAGAAAATATCAGAGCCGAAGTGAATTACTTCAGCAATGAACAGGAGAGTTCTTTTGAGCGTACTTATGGCTGGGCGTGGGTGCTAAAGCTTGCACAGGAGCTGCAGTCGTGGGAAGATCCCCTGGGAACGGAGCTTAGCCAGAACCTGCAGCCACTTACAGATCTTATGGTACAGAAGTTCAGAGAATTCCTGCCAAAGCTCAATTATCCAATCCGCGTGGGGGAGCATACCAATACAGCCTTTGCACTTGTGCTGGCGCGTGATTATGCCGTTGCCAACAACCAAGAAGAACTAAAATCCTTAATAGATAAAAGAGCACGCGATTATTATCTTAATGATGATCATTGTCCAATAGCATGGGAGCCGGGAGGATTTGATTTTCTTTCTCCATGTTTATCTGAAATCGATTTAATGCGGCGTGTGCTTGCAAAAAATGCTTTCCGCCTGTGGATGGAAGACTTTATGCCGCAGCTAAAGAATAATAATTTTACACTCGAAGTTGCTGAAGTTTCTGACCGTACAGATGGTAAACTCGTTCACCTGGACGGACTCAATTTTAGCAGGGCCTGGGTACTTTACGGGTTGTCTGCACAATATCCACAGCAATACGGACATTTACGCGCGCTGGCCGATGAACATGTGGCCCATTCCTTTCCCAATCTTGTTGGAGATACCTATGAAGGAGGCCATTGGCTGGGAACATTCGCATTATATGCCATTCAGGAAAGTAGTGATAAGGATTGAAGAACTGGTTTAAGGAATTAGGACCTGGAATACTAGTATCTGCCGCCTTTATTGGCCCAGGGACGGTGACGGTCTGTACCCTGGCGGGAGTTGATTTTGGATTTTCTCTTCTTTGGGCGCTATTATTATCTGTAATTGCCTGTATGATCTTACAGGAAATGGCCGCACGCGTTGGGATCATTACACAAAGTGGACTAAGTGATGTAATAAGGACCGAGATCAAAAATCCCCTTTTTCGACACCTCTCTATCGGTCTTATCTTTTCGGCTATTGTAGTGGGAAATGCGGCTTATGAGGCGGGAAATATTTCGGGGGCGGTACTTGGTATTTCGGCGGTAATTCCTTCCTATACCTTTAATACTGGCATGCTCTCTCTTAACCTCTGGAGCCTGATTATTGGAATAATTGCTTTTATAATTCTCGCAATAGGGAATTACAAGGTTCTTGAGAAAATCTTCATTGGTCTTGTCGTGGTGATGAGCATATCATTTCTCATTACCGCAGCCATGACCAGACCAGAGTTAGGAGCGCTTTTTAAAGGAATGTTCATTCCTACTAAAGGCGCGGCCGGTATATTAACAGTAATGGCGTTAATAGGCACAACTGTGGTACCGTATAATCTTTTTCTCCATGCATCGCTGGTAAGTGAAAAATGGAAGAACAGATCTTTTCTAAAGACTGCTCAAAAAGAGCTTTTTTGGAGCATTAGCCTGGGTGGCATCGTTTCTATAGCTATTGTAGTTACCGCAGCCGCCTCTGGTGTGGTAAATGTGGCCACAGCGGCCGATCTTGCTGCAGGTTTGGAGCCGCTTTTTGGGAAATATGCTACCTGGTTCCTGGCGCTCGGACTATTTGCAGCGGGAATTTCATCTGCCATTACTGCCCCTCTGGCTGCAGCATATGTAGTAAGCGGTTGCATGGGCTGGGGAAAAACCTTAACTTCAAGAAGGTTTAAATCCGTATGGGCTGCCGTGATTCTTGTGGGTATGATCTTTTCTTCACTTGGATTCAAGCCTATTGAAATTATTAAATTCGCGCAGGTTGCGAATGGCATCTTGCTGCCGGTGATTGCTATGTTCCTGTTATGGATCGTAAACAGAAAGTCGGTCATGGGGAGTTCTGTGAATTCGCTACGAGTCAACGTTCTGGGAATAATCATTATAGGAGTGACTATTTTTCTTGGCGCAAAATCTATTTTTGGAGTTCTTCAAAGCTTATAATCTATGAAAACCATTCATATCAACTGTGATCTTGGGGAAGGAGGCGACTACGATAAACAGCTCATGCCGCTCATTTCGGCCTGCAATATCGCTTGTGGCGGTCATGCAGGTACAGTTGAGAGCATGCAGCATACAGTAGACCTGGCTATGGCAAATGCTGTTGAAATTGGCGCCCATCCTTCTTATCCAGATAAGAATAACTTCGGAAGAATTTCTCTTCAAATGAACCCGAAGGAACTACGGCGGACACTTGTGGCGCAGATCTTGAGCCTTAAGCAGATCACCGAAGCTGAAGGTGCTGTTCTTACCCACGTCAAACCTCATGGCGCTCTTTATAATGATGCATACATAAATGCTGAAGTCGCCCAGTCGATTATTGATGCTGTTCTGGAATTTGGAGATGAGCTTGTACTTTATGCTGCGGAAGGATCAGTCATAAGCGAATTAGCAAAAGGAAAACTAAAGGTGCGATATGAAGCCTTTGCCGATAGGAATTACAATGCAGATGGGACCCTGGTAAGCCGAAAAGAAACAGCTGCAGTGATCACCCAAAAAGAGCAGGTATTAGACCACCTTTTTTCTATGATTTCTGAAGGAAAAATAACCCCTCAAAAAGGGCAAAAATTTGACACTTTTGCCACCACTTTTTGCGTGCACAGTGACACTCCAAATTCGGTGGAAATTTTGCAATATTTGCAACGAGAATTAGCTTCCAGAAATGTTGAAATCTACAAAGCATAATGGATAATTTTCCGAAGATAAAACGGCTGGGGGAGAGAGCGATCCTGCTTGAATTTGAACACGAAATTTCTCCGGAGACTCTCAAAAAAGTGCTCGGAGTTAAAAATTATCTTCAGAAAAACCTATTTAAAGAAAAGATTGAGATAACGAATACATACAATTCATTATTAATAAGTTACCCTGAGGCTATAGAAGATGTCTATGGTGATGTTTCAGACCTTAGAGACAGTATTTCTACGGCGAATATAAGCTTTAGAATTGAAAGTCGGTTGTTTCAGATTCCGGTGTGTTATGATGAAGTTTTTGCACTGGATCTGGCTGAGATGGCTGAGTCAAAAAACCTGTCAAAAAAGCAAATTGTCGAGCTGCATTCTTCTGCCGATTACCTGGTTTATTTTACAGGATTTTTACCCGGATTTTTATACCTCGGGGGTCTTCCTCCAGAACTGCATTTTTCACGTCGAAAACATCCCCGTTCACAGGTTCAAAAAGGGACAGTTGGAATAGGTGAAAAACAGACAGGAATTTATCCGCAGGAGAGTCCGGGCGGGTGGAATATTATAGGGAATTCTCCTGTTCCGCTTTTTGATCCTGCAATGGATCCTCCATGTAAATTTCGTCCGGGTGACAGGATCAGGTTTTATTCTGTGAGTCTGGAAGAGCACAGGAGGATTAGTAGCGAGGTCGAAAATGGACTCTTTCGGTTTAATGAAGAGAAGTACAATGGCTGAGGTAGAGATCTTACAGGCAGGGTTGTTCAGCAGCATTCAGGACCGGGGGAGATTTGGCTTCCGGGAATTTGGTGTTCCAGCCAGTGGCGCCATGGACCAGCAGGCGGCCGGCATGGCAAATCTTTTACTCCGGAATCATCCCGACGCTGCAGTGCTGGAGATCACGCTACAGGGGCCAAAAATGAAGTTTTCAGCTCCCGTTCAAATCGCAGTCACAGGAGCAAACCTCTCTCCGGAACTGGACCAACGACCATTAGACAATTACAGGCTCTACAATGTTGAGGCAGGGCAGGTGTTGTCATTTGGGAAAAGAAAGTCCGGCTACAGGGCTTATTTAGCCATTAAAGGAGGATTCCAAACCAAACAAGTGATGGGCAGCAGAAGCTGGTCTCCGGGAATAACAGAATTCCGCCGTTTAGAAAATGGCATGAAATTGCCATTTTTGGAAGCTGAGCTTTCTTCCGCTTCCTCCTTTTCGGCTGTAAAAGCTGATAGCTATCTTACTTCAGCAATAATAGAAGCATTTCCGGGACCAGAATTTCAGCTATTAAAAACTTCAGAAAAAGAAGCGCTTCAAAAATGGCATTTTTCAGCAGCTATGGAGAGCAACCGTATGGGAATTCAGTTTCAGGAAAAACTTGAGAATTCGCTCGAGCCTATTCTTACCGGGCCGATACTGCCGGGAACTGTACAGCTAACTCCTTCGGGCACCTTGATAGCTTTAATGAGAGACGGCCAAACTACTGGTGGGTATCCCCGGATTTTTCAACTGAGCGAAATGGGGATCAATACATTGGCTCAAAAACTTCCGGGAGAAGAGCTCCAATTTAAACTGCTGGGTTTCAAGTGATTTTTCCAAGGTGCCCAGATTCATAAGTCTTACGGCTGTCAGAAATGATCAGAGAAAAGAATCCCAGGCTTTCCTGCGGAATTTATCATGGAACGATTCATGTATTAACGTAAATTCCTTCAATGGGTTATATTTTAAAAGCAGCAGGAAAACGAATACCTTTGTAAAAAAATTGTAAGTGATAGATTCAGCAAAAATAGAATTACGTAACCTTAGTGTAAAGGATTACAAGGAGTTAAAGATCTCAATGATCGAGAGCTACGACGCCATGCCGAATGAATACTGGAGTGAGCAGGAGATCAAGAACCTTATCAAAAAATTTCCCGATGGCCAGTTTTGTATTGTGATCAATGAAAAGATTGCCGGGTGTGCCCTTTCTATCATTGTAGATTATCAAAAATTTGAGGATAATCATACCTATGAACAGATCACAGGAGGCGAGAATTTTTCTACCCACACAAAATCTGGCGATGTGCTTTATGGTATAGATGTCTTTATACATCCTGAATTCAGAGGAATGCGCCTGGGAAGACGTCTTTACGAGGCGAGAAAGGAGCTGTGTGAGCAGCTGAACCTGAAGTCTATTGTATTTGGAGGTCGCATCCCAAATTACGCCGAATATGCCGAAGAGCTAACTCCAAAACAGTATATCGAAAAAGTAAAGGTGAAGGAGATCCATGATCCCGTGCTTTCGTTTCAGCTTTCGAATGATTTCCACGTGAAAAAGGTGATCAAAGGTTACCTGCCGGGAGATCACGAGAGCAAGGAGTTCGCTACACTTATGGAGTGGAATAATATCTATTATACCAAGCCGGAAAAATTGATAGACACTCCAAAGAAAGTAGTGCGCCTGGGCCTCGTACAATGGCAAATGCGCCTGTTCAAGGATTTTGAGGCTCTGGTCTCTCAAATCGAATTTTTTGTTGATGCCGTAAGTGATTACCAGTCAGATTTTATATTGTTTCCGGAGCTGTTTAATGCGCCGTTGATGGCAGATTATAACCATCTTAATGAGGCCGAGGCCATTCGTTCGCTCGCTTCTTATACCGACAGGCTACTGGAGACCTTTGTAGATTTCGCTATTACCTATAATATCAATATTATCACCGGTAGTATGCCGCAGATCATTGGCGAGCACATGTACAACGTTGGGTATTTATGTCGTCGCGACGGAAGTTATGAACGTTACGAGAAGCTGCACATCACACCGGCAGAAGGATCGGCCTGGGGAATGAAAGGCGGAAGCCAGCTCAAAACTCTTGAAACCGACTGCGGAAAAATTGGCGTTCTTATTTGCTATGACGTAGAGTTTCCTGAATTAGGCAGATTGTTGGCAGAGCAGGGGATGAACATTCTTTTTGTGCCTTTCATGACCGATACTCAAAATGGCTACTCCAGGGTTCGGTTGTGCGCCATGAGTCGGGCCATTGAGAATGAGTGTTACGTAGCGATTGCAGGATCTGTTGGAAATTTACCTAAGGTAAATAACATGGATATACAGTATGCTCAAAGTGCGGTTTTCACCCCGTCAGACTTTTCTTTCCCGGTGAACGGGATCAAAGCAGAAGCTACCCCAAATACAGAGAGCACTCTGCTCGTAGATGTAGATCTCGACTTGTTAAAGGAATTACATAACTTCGGAAGTGTACGTAACCTCAAGGACCGTAGAAAGGATCTCTACTCCCTAAAATTTAAGAAGTAGCTATCAGATATGACTGAAAAAGCCGGATCAGCAGAACTTCTGTTGATCCGGCTTTTTTATTCTTATTCAGCAGGAACTGATTCTTCAGATTTAGAACGCCGCCGTGGTTTAATATTTTGATTGATACAAAACAGGTTGTCGGGATCATATTCTGTTTTTATCTGTACCAGCCGGTCGTAATTCTTTCCGTAGGTAGCTTTGATCCTTTCTTCTCCTTCTTCCATCATAAAATTCACATAGGCGCCTCCTGCAGAATATGGATGCAGGGCGGTAAAATAATCCTGTGCCCATTTAGTGATCTTTTCCCTATTAGCAGGATCGGGATCAACTCCTACAATGACCATTGCCCAGGTGGCATCTCTAAAGTTCCAGGCAGTATCTGTGGCATTTACACGAGAGGCCTGCCCATTAATTGGGTACAGGTGCATGGTAGAATGCATGCTTGGAAGTTGTTCTGCGAATTCCAGGTGCTTTCCGATAGCTTCATCGGGAATTTCATTTACAAAATCTGCTTTCCAGAACCATTGAAGCCCCTTTGGATAAAGACCGTCGAACATGGACTGCAAGGTTGGGTACGGCATGAAACCTACCAGGTCTAAGATGGGGGCTTTGAATTCTCTCACTGCCTGGAAAGTTTTCTCGGCCTCTTCTTTAGGCCCGGTATAATTCCACACGATACCGCAAACTTTTTTCATATGGAGATGTTCAGGAAAAGGTGGCGCAGGCGGTACAGTCATAAAAGCGAAAAACCCGCTAAGGTCATCGGGAGCATATTTTATGAATTTCCTGTACCACTTAAGCACTTCTCTGGCATCCTTGAGATCGTAGAGCATAGGCCCTGCGTAGACCTGATCGAGCTTGTGTAAATGAAAAGTAAAGGCTGTGATAACTCCAAAATTTCCACCACCTCCTCGTACGGCCCAGAAAAGATCCCTGTTCTCACTTTCATTGGCAGTGACGAAACTACCGTCTGCCAGCACCATATCTACCGACAATAGATTATCTATACTCAACCCAAATTTTCTTGAAAGATGACCTAAGCCACCACCAGTTGTTAATCCGCCAACTCCGGTAGTGGAGATAATTCCACTTGGAGTGACCATTCCAAAGGCCTTACTGGCATGATCAACCTCCCCCCAGGTAGTGCCTCCACCAACCGTTATTGTTTTCATTTGAGGATCAACACGGGTAAATCTCATTTGAGAAAGGTCAATCACAAGACCATCGT
This sequence comes from Salinimicrobium oceani, assembly GCF_012037645.1. NCBI lineage: Bacteria > Pseudomonadati > Bacteroidota > Flavobacteriia > Flavobacteriales > Flavobacteriaceae > Salinimicrobium > Salinimicrobium oceani. The sequence continues at coordinate 9,781 of NZ_JAAVJR010000001.1, read as the reverse complement.
CACATATCCCCAGACCTCCTGCATTATGACCTCCTCCCCGAATGGACAGCGTCATTTTTTGATCTCTGGCAAAATTTACTGCCAGTTTTACATCTGCAACGTCTGTACATTTCACGATCATCTTTGGCTTTTTATCGATCATCCCATTGTACACTTTTCGTGTTTCTTCATAATCTGGATCGTGGGGTTCCAGAATTTCACCTCTCAAACCTTCGCGAAAGGATCTCATTTCAGCTTCGTTTTCCATAATTTACATTTTAAAAAGATTCAAATATTCAATGCATCTCTTGGAAAGGGGAGTTTCAAGAATTAAAGGGGAAGTGTAATTTTAACGATCCTGCAGTAGGTGGATCTTTCGTCGAAAATCAATTCGATAGCTGGCGGTAAAAATTCCTTAATAAAAGGAGATAAAAAGGTACAACAAATAATGTTTTGATGTGAAAAAGGAGCTGTAAACTTTTTTTCATGCCCCTCTTAGGGCTTCCTATCAAGTATTACAAGTTTTGATTGTATAGCCAAGTGCCGATGAAACACTGAGCTGGAAAGGGTGATTCTAGAGCGCAAGCACAAGCGTGATACCGAACTTCTGCGAAAAAATATAATCTGAAGAAGGAAAACTCAGCCAGGCGCTGGAAACTTTTGCGGGGGCCACATTCTTCAGAGTTTTTATTATGAACTTCAGATAATAATTTACGGAGCATCGGGAGACTCTTCCGAAGGCGTTACTTTCGGAAAATGACTGGCAACGTGTAACTAACGTTCACAGGTTCTCCAAACTGTTTTGCCGGATTCCACTTTGGCATCTTGCTCAAAGCATTTACAGTCACGGTATTGTACCAGTGAGGTGCACCTTCAATTATATCAATTTTGCCTACGTAACCTTCCTTGTTGATCACGAACTTCACTACTACTTTGACCAATGTGTTTTTAGCCTGAGTTTCCGGCACCGGAAGACTATGCTTAAGATAAGCTGCCAATGCTTTTTCTCCTCCCGGGAAACTGGCTTTTTCCATAATTGGAAAGTGCTCTCTTTCGTCTCCATTCCTATCCCAAACCTTACCTGATTTAAGTTTGCCTTTACTGAAGATATCATGTCGCCGTTTGCTGCCATCCTCCCAATATCCAATCAATTCCCCATGGCGTTCGCCTTTCCTGTAGGTCTCCTGATAAAAAAGCTGTCCGTTGTCGTACCAATATTTGCTGATACCATTGCGAATCAAATCTTTATCCTTTTCTACAAAAGATCTTTCAGATTTAATCTGCCCGTTGATCCAATAGGTACGCCGAATTATTTCATTTTCTGCCGAAGGATTTCGCTGATTAGTTTCAATATAAAATGCATTGTCGCGAGAAACTTTTTTATAGTCCTTATTCAGAAAAAGTGTGTCCTGAGCATTGATAATTGAATAACACAAAAGGAGACCAAAGGTAAAAATGAATTTCATGATCAAATTAATTTAATTATAAACTAGCGTCCCATAAAGGATCCCGGGGTAGTTCTGCAGTTATTCTGATGTTCTCCTTTTTCACCGGATGCTCAAAAATGAGCTTTCTAGCATGGAGGTGGATGCTGCCGTCTTTATTGCTGCGGTCGAAGCCGTATTTTAGATCTCCTTTAATTGGGCAGCCAATTGCCGACAGCTGACTTCTTATTTGGTGATGTCTTCCCGTTTGAAGATCTATTTCCAGGAGGAAGTAATTATTTAAGGACTTAATTACACGATACTCTAAAATGGCTTTTTTGGAATCTGGTACTTCTTTGTTGTGGGCGTAAGATTTGTTTTGTTTTGGAATCCGTTTCATGTAATGCACAAGCGTGTCCTGCTGCTGTGGCGGTGCATTTTTTACTATTGCCCAGTAGGTTTTCTTCGCGTCCTTTTCCTTGAACAGCTTGTTGAGTCGGGGTAATGCTTTTGAAGTCTTAGCAAATAGTACTATTCCGCTGGTGGGGCGATCCAGGCGGTGAACCACTCCCAGATAAACGTTTCCCGGTTTACCGTATTTGATCTTTATATACTCCTTTACCACCTTACTTAGTGGCACGTCTCCCGTTTTATCGCCTTGCACAATATCACCGGGACGTTTGTTCACGACGATCAAGTGATTGTCCTCGTAAAGGACTTGCAGGTTTTGCGGTGTAGAAATTATTTTATCTGTCAAAAAAGGGAAATTTAACTGTGTTTATAGTCTTTGGGAGGAGTTTCATCTAAAGGAACATCTATAGATCGCATTAGCTCGTCAAGCCTGTTCAATTCGGTTTTGTTTACTAATTCTGAATTGATCTTCAGTTTTTTATCAGAAGTATAAAGTGTATAATCTCCTGCAAATTTTCTGATCCTTACCACTTCCGAAAGAGGAATTGATTTCGATATTAATCCGCCTTTTGTAATTTTCCCATTTTCGAGCTTCAGGTAAGGCATTTTCAACTGATAAAGTCCCGAAATAAGGTGCAGCAAACTTACCACGAGGAAACCATAACGGATCACATTATCTGGTTCTTCCGCAATAAAGAAGATCCCGAAGATCAAAAATACAGATCCAAGTATGAGATCTCTCCGAAATGCCTTTTTTGAATACCTGATCGTCATCTTTTAAATTTGGACACCATGAGTAAAAGGATTTTTTTCGTATTCGAGATCTAATGAACATAGAAATCCTTTAAATGCAGGAAAGTCTTTTTTGTTGATCAATTTCGTGCTGACAGTCAGCTCAGTATGAGGTGTCAAAAAGGTGATTTCGTCAGTAAATTTTTTAATTCGAGTGACCTCCCTTAGATCAATCTTCTTTTTTCTTCCAGGTACAAAACAAGTAAGGCTATGACCTTCTATACTTATATACTGAAACTTCAGTTTATAAAAGGCTGATCCCAAATACCAGAGACCAACAGCGACAAATCCATATTTAATGAATAGACCAGAACCAAAAATAATTCCTGTTATTCCTGCGAGCAGATATAACGAGCCAACGATAAAATCTGCCATCAAATGCCTCCTCGTGTACCTTATTATCATTCTTTAGCAGTTCTTGTCCTTGACCATCCTGAAAATGGATTGTTATGAGATTTGAGTTCAAGTGAGCCTAAAATCGGGTATAGATCATTTATTGACTCTTTATCAATGACCGAGGTATTGATACTGAGGTTTGTTCCGGCCGTCACCAATTTAATTCTCCCTGGCAGGGATTGAATTTGATGGATACTGGTAAGGGAAATTGATTTTTTTCTCAGCGAATATTTCGTAAGAATTCCATCTTCAATAGTCAGATAACCAAATTTGCGCTCAAAAAAGAAACTAAAAACCATCAATACGCCTAATAATAGTTGAACGTAATGAAAATAATCTGCTGTTCCTTCGAAGACTTTTAAGGCTCCAAAAATGGCAAATGTCGCTCCCAAAGCCCCATTTAAGAAAATTCTGCTTTTTGAATACCTTATCTTCATAAAAGTCAACTTTATCCTTCTTCTTCTAAAATCTACCTTCTAATATTGTTCTTCATCTGAAGGGAAATCCCTGCTCTTCACATCATCCCGGTACTGCTCAAAAGCCTTGGTCATTTCAGAATAAAGATCCAGATATCTTCTCAAAAACCTCGGATTAAACTCATGGGTCATCCCGATCATGTCGTGAACAACGAGTACCTGTCCGTCAACTCCGTTTCCGGCGCCAATACCAATCACTGGTATGGTAAGGCTTTCTGCCACTTCTTTTGCCAGTTTGGCGGGTACTTTTTCCAGCACCAAAGCAAAACATCCGGCTTTTTCAAGCATAAGGGCATCAGCCTTCAGCTTTTCTGCTTCTGCGTCTTCCTTGGCACGAACGGTATAGGTTCCGAATTTATAGATGGACTGCGGAGTTAATCCGAGGTGACCCATAACCGGAATTCCGGCATTCAGAATTCGCTTTACCGAGTCTTTTATTTCCTTTCCGCCTTCGAGCTTTACTGCATGTCCGCCGCTTTCTTTCATGATCCTGATCGCAGAACGCAAAGCTTCCTTAGGATCACTTTGATAACTTCCGAAGGGAAGGTCAACCACGACAAGCGCACGATCTACAGCGCGAACTACACTTGCTGCATGATAGATCATTTGATCAAGTGTGATTGGTAACGTGGTTTCGTGTCCTGCCATTACATTACTGGCCGAATCCCCTACAAGGATCACATCAATACCAGCCCCATCTATGATCTTAGCCATTGAAAAATCATAAGCAGTTAGCATGGAGATCTTTTCCCCCAAAGCTTTCATTTCTACCAGCGACTTTGTAGTAATTCGTTTGTATTGTTTTTTAGCGACCGACATAGGGGTGGAATTAAAATTCAGGTAAAAGTACTAAATTACCTGCAAAACCATAATCAGATGAAAAGACTTATAACCTGCGCCATTTTTCTAATTTTTGGCAGCCTTGCATTTGCGCAGGATACTTCTGAAGAAGATAAAATAAAGAAAGCTGTAAATACCTTTTTTGATGGGTTCCACGCCAGAGATTCTATTATCATGAAATCTGTTTTTCATGAAGATCCTGTGGTGCAGACCATAGCTAGAACTAAGGAAGGTGATACCAGGCTGGTCCACGAAGAACTGGCAAAAGTGCTGAAGGGAATAGTTTCTATCCCACCTGAGAAGACATTTAAGGAGGTGCTGCATGATTATGTGATCAAAATAGACGGAGACATGGCCAATGCCTGGACTCCTTATTCTTTTTATCTCAATGACAGCTTTAGCCATTGCGGGGTGAATAACTTCCAGCTTCTGAAGCAAAAAGATGAATGGAAGATCATTTATCTTATAGACACCAGGAGGAGAGAGGGTTGTGATGAAAAAAGGGTCAATTAATATGGAAATAAAGAGACTAAGAAATGAATTCTCAAATCTTTACAATGGCGATCCCTGGCTGGATGTCACCCTGAAGCAGACGCTGCAAGGAATTTCTGCTGAAAAGGCTGCTCAAAGAATTGCCAGGGACCGAAATTCGATCTGGGAGATCCTGAATCATTTAATCGAATGGAGACGTATGCTGCTGAAGCGCATGTCTGGAAACATTATTGCCGTTCCGGAAGATAACTTTATTCGTGAAGTTCCCGACACCTCTGAAGTATCCTGGAGACATACGCTGGCAGAGCTTGAGGAGACACAGCAGGATTGGCTTTCTTTTCTTGATGGTTTACAAGATGAAGATCTTGAAAAAACATATTCGGGTAATGGACAGTCTTACTATTATTTGATTCAAGGGACCATTCAGCATGATGCTTATCATTTGGGGCAGATCGTGTTGTTGTCGAAGTTGGAGTATTAGGTTCGAGATAACTTCCGCTTCGCGGGTGTAGTGCCTGACCACCCCGTCAGGCTCTCGCCTGCCACCCCTCCTTGAAAAAAGGAGGGGAGCTGTTTAAGACATTTCGCTTCGCGAAAACCTCCTCGGGAGGAGGGAGTTTAGACTGATAATTCCGCTTCGCGTTCACTCTCTTCGAGAGGAGAGAGGTTTCAAATTCTTTTTCCGCTTCGCGTTCACTCTCTTTGAGAGGAGAGGCATAGTTTTATTTCCGCTTCGCGTTTATCCTGCCTAAGGCAGGAGTTTAGTTTAAAGATGAAATGTGCATCCCGTGAGGGGGAGTCGCATGCGACTCCAAAGTGTTCCCCTCCTTTTTTCAAGGAGGGGTGCCCGCAGGGCGTGGTGGTCCGAGTCTCAAAACTCAGATCTAATATCTAATATCTAATATCTAATATCTCAATACTAACCTAACAGTCACTCAAACTCACCCTTACCGCCAATCCGCCTTCTGATGTTTCCTTGTATTTTGAATTCATATCCTTAGCAGTTTCCCACATGGTTTCGATCACTTTGTCAAGCGGAACTTTGGCGTGGATGGAATCTGCATCCATGGCCATTTCTGCGGCGTTAATGGCTTTTATGGCGCCCATTGAGTTTCTTTCGATACAGGGAATTTGAACGAGTCCGGCGATGGGATCGCAGGTGAGGCCGAGGTGATGTTCCATGGCGATTTCTGCTGCCATCATCACCTGTTCGGGTGTGCCGCCCATAACTTCTGTCAAGGCTCCGGCGGCCATAGAGGAAGAAACTCCGATTTCTGCCTGACAGCCACCCATTGCAGCTGAAATTGTTGCTCCTTTTTTAAATAAGCTTCCAATTTCCCCGGCTACTAAGAGGAACTGCTTGATCTTTTCAAATCCTGCATCGTGATTTTCTATTGTGAGGTAGTACATAAGAACTGCGGGGATAACTCCGGCGCTACCATTGGTGGGGGCTGTTACCACTCTTCCTAAAGAAGCGTTCACTTCATTTACACCTAAAGCAAAACAGCTCACCCACTTCAGGATGGAGCGGAATTTTACTTCAGTATTACGAATGGCTTCTATCCATTCTTCCTTGTTGTCATACTTTGAATCTCCGATAAGCTTCTTATGAGAATCGGGAGCACGGCGTCGCACGTTCAGTCCGCCCGGCAGGGTGCCTTCTGTATGGCAACCCAGGTACATGGACTCCAGCATTACGTCCCACACAGCTTTGAGTCCGGCGTCGATCTCTTCTTCAGTACGAAGAGATTTTTCGTTCTCGTAAACTATTTCGGAGATCTTCTTATTCTCTCGCTTACAAAATGCAGCCAGGTCTGTTCCTTTTACGATTGGAAAAGGGAATTCCTTGAACTTCTTCAGCTGTTTTTTTGCATTCTTTCTCTCTTCCTTTACCACGAATCCGCCGCCGATGGAGTAGAAGGTGGATGAGGTGGTTTTTCCGGAGGAAAGGAGCGCGGTAAACTTCATCCCATTTGGATGGAATGGCAGGAACTTCTTATTAAAAACGATATCGTTTTCGAGGTTGAAGTCAATACTGCGCTCGCCGTTAATATTAAGACGATTAAAGGTCTTTATATTATTTATTTCGGGATCGATATTTTCAACAGGTACAGTAACAGGATCATAGCCCAAAAGCCCAAGCACCGACGCCAAATCTGTGGCGTGTCCTTTTCCGGTAAGGGAAAGGGAACCATACAGGTTGATGGTCACTTTTTCGACCTGATCAAACCTTCCGGCTTCTTTAAGTTCTGCAATCCATCTTTCGGCAGCCCGCCATGGACCAAGGGTGTGGGAGCTGGAAGGACCAACTCCTATTTTAAGCATGTCAAAAACGCTGATACTCTCCATTCTTAATCTTTATCGGGCAAAGGTAATAATCCCTTCAGCAATTTCAGAATAAAAATCCTTGCCAAAAATTGTAGAAAATGACGGCAATTAGGTGTCAAAAATGACATCCTGTCATATAATTTCTGCTGGCATAATGATTGACTTTAAGAGGTTGTTCAAAAAAAATCAGAAATAATAAATAACAACCTATAGAATTATGAGTAAAATAATTGGAATCGACTTAGGTACTACCAACTCCTGTGTTGCCGTAATGGAAGGTAACGAGCCAACGGTGATACCTAATGCCGAAGGAAAAAGAACTACTCCTTCTGTGATTGCTTTTGTAGAAGGAGGCGAAATAAAAGTAGGGGATCCTGCAAAGCGTCAGGCTGTAACCAACCCGCAAAAAACCATTTCCTCTATTAAGAGGTTCATGGGAAACAAATATTCCGAAGTTTCTAAAGAAGCCGGAAGGGTTCCTTATAAAGTAGTAAAAGGTGATAACGATACTCCGCGTGTGGAGATCGATGGCCGTAAATATACTCCGCAGGAACTTTCTGCAATGGTACTTCAGAAAATGAAGAAAACTGCCGAGGATTATCTTGGACAGGATGTAACTGAAGCCGTTATTACCGTACCTGCATACTTTAATGACTCTCAGCGTCAGGCTACAAAAGAAGCCGGGGAGATTGCAGGTCTTAAAGTGAGAAGGATCATTAACGAGCCGACTGCAGCTGCACTGGCTTACGGACTTGATAAAAAATCTCAGGATCAGAAGATTGCTGTTTATGACCTTGGTGGTGGTACATTTGATATCTCTATCCTTGAATTAGGAGACGGAGTATTTGAGGTGCTTTCTACAAATGGTGATACTCACCTTGGTGGAGATGACTTTGATGAAGTGATCATCGACTGGCTTGCAGATACTTTCCAAAAAGCGGAAGACATTGACCTTAGAAAAGACCCGATGGCACTTCAGCGTTTGAAGGAAGCTGCTGAAAAAGCTAAAATCGAGCTTTCCTCTTCTTCTCAGACAGAAATTAACCTGCCATATGTAACTGCTACTGCTAGTGGACCTAAGCACCTTGTAGAGACACTTACAAGATCTAAGTTCGAGCAACTTGCCGATACTTTGGTGAAGCGTTCTATGGATCCTGTACAGAAAGCACTTAGCGATGCCGGACTTTCAAAAAGTGATATTGACGAGGTAATCCTTGTTGGTGGATCAACACGTATTCCTAAGATCCAGGAAGAAGTTGAGAAGTTCTTCGGAAAGAAACCATCTAAAGGTGTGAATCCTGATGAAGTTGTGGCGATTGGTGCTGCGATCCAGGGTGGTGTACTTACAGGAGACGTAAAAGACGTATTGCTTCTTGATGTTACTCCGCTTTCTCTTGGTATTGAAACCATGGGTGGTGTGTTGACCAAGTTGATCGAGTCTAACACGACTATTCCTACCAAGAAGTCACAGGTATTCTCTACTGCGGCCGATAATCAGCCTTCTGTTGAGATCCACGTGTTACAGGGAGAGCGTCCAATGGCAGCCGATAACAAGACCATTGGTAGATTCCACCTTGATGGAATTCCACCAGCGCCAAGAGGAACACCTCAAATTGAAGTAACTTTTGACATCGATGCCAACGGTATCATCAAAGTAAGCGCGACAGATAAAGCTACAGGTAAATCTCAGGATATTCGTATCGAAGCCTCTTCAGGTCTTACTGAAGAAGAAATCCAAAAGATGAAGCAGGAAGCTGAAGCGAATGCTGAAACTGATAAGAAAGCCAAAGAAAAAGTAGATAAGCTGAATGAAGCTGATGCTATGATCTTCCAGACTGAAAAGCAGCTGAAAGAATTTGGTGATAAACTTTCTGATGATAAGAAGAAGCCAATCGAAGATGCTTTGGAAGAATTGAAGAAAGCTTATGAAACTAAAGAAGTAGAAACTATTCAACCTGCTTTAGACAAGATCAATGAGGCATGGAAAGTAGCTTCAGAAGAAATGTACAAAGCACAAGCCGAGCAAGGCGGAGCTGCCGGAGGGCCACAGGGTGGATCTGGAGCCGGAGCCGAGGGAGGACCTGCAGGCGGGCAAGCCGGAGGTGACTCTAAGCAAGGTGACGATGTAGAAGACGTTGACTTTGAAGAAGTGAAATAAACCCCTCCCGGCCTTCCCTTAACAAGGGGAGGAACTTTGAGAGAATATAGAGCGCTGCCGATTGGCAGCGCTTTTTTTGTTACTGGGTTTTTCTTTACGTCAAGCTGACTTGTTTCAGCTTCTCGTAGATCCTGAAACAAGTTCAGGATGACGCTTCTTCTTATTGTAATAATAATTTCTTTTGAGCAGTCCCCTCCGGCGGAGGGGTGGCCGAAGGCCGGGGTGGGGAAGGGAGACTCGGCACGGATTGCAAATCCGCGCCAACAGCATTTGAGAATCCGCGTGAGATTGTGAAATTAATTCAGGCTGACCTCTCTTTAAAACAGTCTTGATTCTTGTCTCTTGACTCTTGAATCTGTGTACGTCCCTGATATAGGTTGACCACTAAATCAACTTATATGAGATCTAATTTCAAATTACTAAAGAAGCATCGTCGGTATTCTGATGAGTTTAAGAGGCAGATCGTTGCCGACTATGAAAGTGGA